>JAZKES010000001.1:0-1356 GCA_040386995.1 Pseudomonadota bacterium
GGCGGTGATGTCGGCGCCTTGTTCGATCAGGTAGGCGACTGCTTCGTTCCAGCCCCAGCCGGCGGCGCCGTGGAGGGCGGTTTTGCCGGAGCTGTCGCGCGCGTTGAGTTCGCCGCCGTTGGCTAACATCAATGCTACGGCTTGTTGTGATTGCTGGCCTGCCAGTGGTGTTGCGTAGTCGCCCCGGGTGTCGATGTTGGTTGAACCTAATCCTGCTGCGGCCATGGTCGGCGTTGTGCCGTTGCGGTTCGGCAGGTTTGGAAGTGCGCCGTGTTTGAGTAACAGTTCCATCGCGGGAAGGTCGAATGCTTTTGCGGCGCGCAGCAGAGGTGTCGTGCCGATGCCGAGCATTGGATCGGCGCCGCGGTCATCCTTGATGTGACGATAGGTGGGTTGCAGTTTCATTTGCAGGTTCGGGTTTGCGCCGGCCTCGAGCAAAATTTGCAGCATCTGCAGCGCGGTGGTTTTATCCGTTGAAGGACGGTCTGGATAACCGCCATGTGGCAGCGTGTTTACATCTACGGCGGAATAAACCGGGTTCTCGCCGCGTAGGCTCCACTTGTTGATATTGGCGCCAGCTTCGACGAGAAACTTGGCTGTGTCGAAACGCAGGTTCATCACGGCAGCGAGCAGCGGCGTGACATTTTCTACATCGCCCTGATCGATATCAGCGCCGGCTTCCACCAGCACGCGTGCGCACTCCAGGCAACCTTCGCGTGATGCGTAAATAAGCGCGGTCAAACCACCTGCAGGACGCCATTGGAAACGACGTTCGTTACTGATCTGGCGATCGCGCTCATTCGGAAGTGAACGCGAATTCGGATCGCCGCCGGCTTTCAACAGCAACGCAAGCATCTCGGGTTGCGACTGTGCTGCTGCCCAGATCACCGCGTTTTGGCCGCGCCATTGTTCGGTGGCATTTACGTCAGCGCCCGCTTTCAGCAACATTTCTGCTGCTTCGAGATTGCTCGAACGCGCAACAACCATCAGTGCGGTTTGGCCATCTTCATTCGGTGATTCAGGATCGGCTCCTGCGTCCAGCAAACTTTTTATGATCTTCGCATCGCCAAGAATCGCGGCTTCCGACAAAGGTGACGCGCCGTAGTTGTTCATTACATTTACGTCGGCACCAGCCTTGATGAGTTTTTGAACGAGAGCAAGATTTCCAGCGTGCACGGCCCAATGCAGCGGGGTTGTGCCGTTGGCTTCTGCGTCATTCACATCGGCGCCATCTGCGATGAATTCGAGTGCAGCTTCCTGGTCACCCGAACGCACGCTTTCAAGCAGGGACGACGCGAAAGCACTAGGTGCGAATACGCTAGCCAACAGGCTGAGGCAGAGATGGGAGAAGAGTGC
>JAZKES010000001.1:1456-3126 GCA_040386995.1 Pseudomonadota bacterium
CCATGTTGTTCAACTGGAACACCCGCGCGCTGCAGCAAGGTCAGCAACAAGTTAGCCAACGGTTCCTGATTGTCGAACTTCAGATGTTGGTTGCCTTTGATTGTGCCTGCACCACCGCCGAGTACCACTGCTGGTAACGGGAAGTGATCGTGGTTGTTGCTGTTCGACATGTTGGAGCCGTACAGGAAGATCGAATTGTCGAGCACGGTATTTTCGCCATCGGGCATTACGGCCAATTTGCCGAGGAAACGCGCAATCATCTCGCTGTGCCAGGTTTGCAATTGCGCCAGTTTGTTCAAGCTGGTCGGATTGTTGTTGTGATGTGACAACGGATGGAAAGCATCCGGAATGCCGATATGCGGATATGCCTGATTACTGACTTCAGCCGCCATCATGAACGACACCACCCGTGTCATATTGGCCTGATAAGACAGCGCAATCATGTCGAACAACAGTTTTATCTGTTCGTCGAAGTTGGGAATACCAACCGGAATTTCAGGCAGTTCGTAAATAGATAGATCGCGGCTTTCGTTGTTATGAATGCGCCGCTCAATTTCGCGCACACTTTCGAGATAGCCATCGAGTCTGGTTTGGTCTGCAGCACCAAGGCTGCGTTTTAAACTGCCCGTCTCTTCGCGCACCATGTCGAGCAGACTTTTGTAATCGTTGGCGATCGACGCACGCTCTTGATCGTTAGTGCCTTCACCAAACAATTTCGCAAAAAACTTTTTCGTGCTGTATTCCATCGGCAGCGGACTAGTCGGCGTGCCAAACGAAATGGTGTTGCCAATGCTGCAACCGTAAGTGCCATCGCATGCAGCACTGCCGCCCTTCTCTTCTGCAGCAACTTCAATCGATGGTAATGCAGTGTCCTGGCCTATGTGTTTCGCGGCTACCTGATCCGCGGATACTCCGATGAACGGCGCGTTGCTGCGGCGTGGGGGAACACACGTGAGCCACGTGCCGGGTGTGATTGCGTGTACGGCGGAGCTGCGTGCAGGCTTGTTGTCGAGACCCGAAACCACCGTCATGTATTTTCGGTACGCTTCGAACGGTTGCAGAATGGGCTTGAGGTCAAAGTCAGCGCCAACGTTGTCGGGAGTCCAGTCGCGCATGATCGCGCCGTGTGGCAGATAGAAAAATCCCATGCGTGGTTTGGGTGCCGCTGCGGTTTGCGCGAGTACGGTTGCGGCCGGCACCATCGCATCGAGAAATGGCAAGGCTATCGTTGTGCCGAGTCCGCGCAGCACATGCCTGCGGGATAAATATTTTTTTGTAATGAACATAAACATCACTCCTCAGACATGCTGATTAAACAGCACCGGTTGGACAGTTATTGCAAGTTGCGAGAATCTAAAAAAGTCTGATTAACATTGTTAAGTAGCCTCGGATTAATTCGTCATACCCGCGGCTTTTAAAGCCTGTTCACGCACCGAAAATTACTCAGTGAGAGTCAGCGCTTCGGTTTTTACGCCTTCTTCTTCAACAGGCAATGACTTCAGCAGGAACGCAGGACTCTCCACAATGCCCAACACAATTTCTTCAAACCGGTAATCATGGTCGGCCGCACGTTTTGCCACGCTGCGCACGATTGGCATGTCGTAATGTTCTACTGTACGCCCGAGTGCAAACGTCATGAGTTTTTCGGTGAGCGCCCACACAAACTGATC
>JAZKES010000001.1:3226-8618 GCA_040386995.1 Pseudomonadota bacterium
TGCGAACCGCGCACGTTGTCGATGCCGTAGTGCCGGGCAAGTCTTTCATTGATGAAACTGTGTTTGGCACTCAGCAAGTCGAGCACACTGCGATCGGCGCGCAGGATGCTGTCGACGAACAGGGCCAGCTCTTCCTTGAAAGCTGCCTGCAGATCTTTATCGAACTCCGGAAAAATGCGCGGGTCTGGATCGATCGCATCGAGATCTTCAATTTTCAGCCATTGGAAAGCGAAGTTGTGCGTAAGTGCTTCGGCACGTGGATGAGCCAACATGCGGCGCACCTGTTCCTTGAGCACTTTTGCATCGTGTAGTTTGTTCTGCTCGGCAAGTTCCAGCAGTTCTTCATCGGGACCGGTGCTCCAGAGGAAAAAGGATAGTCTGGAAGCAAGCTCAACATCACTCACAGGAAATGATTGACCCGGCTCCGCACCTTCCGGAATGGGTTCAGCGCGATACAGAAACTTGGTCGAACCCAACATTGCCATGATCGATTTTTGAATACCGGTTTCGAATCCGCCCTGCTCGAGACCCGATTGATAAAACTGCATCAGTGGCGCCATGTCGGCGTCAGTCACGGGTCTGCGAAATGCCTGACGCGCTAGCGAACTTATTATCTGGCGCGCACAAATTTCCTGTTCTGCAATGGCTGTCGGGTAACACGAAAAAATCTTGCTGCGACTCGGCACATCAGGAACACCCGCAGAATTCACGGGACCAAACGACTTGAACGCAACCACAACCGGAATATTGTCCTGCCCTTCGCCGGGGCTCAGATGATCCATGATGCGATCCGATTCCGCGAACGTGCGCGCAACAAAACCTGCGGCGATCTGATGAGTGCCAGCGGATATCGGAATGCGGATTTTATTAAAGCGATTCTGGATTTCAGTAATTGCAGGCGTCTGGATGCGATCCACGGCTTCGGAATCTTCATAACCACCGAGGGATGTGGTGTACACCTCTTGCCCATCAATCGTCAGAATAAAGCGGTGTTTCGACTGTAACCACCATGTCGGATATGAGCGCTGCAGAGACCCTTCCTGCGAAGCAATTTCGACATTAAATTCGTATTCGCCGTCAGCAGGGAAATAATGCTCCGCCGCGAAACCACCACGTGTTCCCATCGGCAGGCCTTCGACATGACGATATTGATTGGCGAGGCTCGGTGCTTCGAACGTTTCGACTTCGGGTGCAGGCGTTTCCTCACCTACAGCCAGAATACTTACGCTGCGCGCTGCGGATAAATATTGTTCAAGAAAACTTGGCGAAACCTGCAGTACTTCGGCGACGTTATCGAAGCCATCGCTTGACGTGTCGGGCGGCAGCAATTCTTCAGCATCTACTTTCACGGCCAGAATGTCTTCAATCGCGTTTGCGTATTCCTTGCGATTTAATCTGTGCACCGCGATGTGGCCGGGGTTGGCGCCTTGCGCTTCTGCCACGGAATCAAGATAGGTTTCCATGTTGGCGACAAAATTATCGATCGTAGTTTCGGTTGGTCTTTCGTTGCCTGGCGGTGGCATCAGTCTTCCGCGCAGCTTGCGCATTGCGGCTTCCCAGACTGCTGCATTTTCCGGAATGGTTTCGGGTGCAAGTGTGTCGAACGCGAGACTGCCAGCCCAGTCTTCCGTGTTATGACAATCAACACAGTAGTCTTCCAACAATCCCCACTGCTCCTGCACGGCATGCAACGCTTTGGCATCGCCTGGTTGCACAGCACTTTGCTCAGCGGCCAACAGCGCAAGCGGAGCCAGCGCGAAACCGGCAAGTAATGCGCTTAACGCTAACTGGTGAGAAGTACGATTGCGCATCAGATAAATCCACCCATGTCGTAAGTATGTGCCCACATGCCACGGTAGGTTTCGAGAAGAAATTCTTCCGGATTGCCCCAACGTTCGTCATACGCACTGGTCAGTTTTTCGTTCAGCATGTCGCGGCCGCTGAAACCTTCCTGGGCCAGCTTTTTCATCTTTTCGTAAATGTCGGCCAGCATGTCGTGCTGGGCCTGGAGATCTGCTTTAGTCAACGCGGGTCCGCGATCAGGGATGATCACGGTGCTGTCATTGACCTTGGCGAGTAACGCCTTGTTCGCATCAAATAGACCGCCAATCCAGCCACCTGTTGCAATATCAGCAATTGGATAACGGTAATTGCTGAGCAGTCCGCCCGCGATCAATACATTGCTCTGCGGAAAAAACACCGTGATGTCGCCGTCAGTATGCGCTTGCGAAAAATAATCACACTCGACGATTTCGCCATCGAGATCCAGCTGTTGGGACGTATAAAAAGTTTCGTCTGGCAACGCCTCAATAGGTCTCGGTTGGTGGGACCAGTTGCGCCACGCCACGTCGAAATCAGCACCAAGCCAGAGCTTCGTATTTTCGTGCGCAATGATCTTGGCACCCAGCGCATGTATCGCCTCATTTCCGCCTGTATGGTCTTCATGCCAATGTGTGTTGATCAACCTGTTCACGGGTGTTGGTCCGCGCAGCGTATTAATCTGGGTGAGTAATTCGGAAACCGCGTCAAGGGAACCACTATCTATCAGGGTGATACCCTGATTACCTTTGTAAAAAACGATGTTTCCACCAGCACCAGTGATCAGAGAGATCCGATCATCAATCACTTGCACACGCAAATCCGCAGACGCCGCGAGGCTCGCAGCAGGCCAATTAAACGCAGCAAAAAAGGGACACGCCGCAAGACCCTGCAGGAAAACGCGACGATGGATGGCGATATCTGTCATGACTATTTCTTTTTTTTATAGGAGTTGGATTAAGCGAACCAGCTGGTACTGAGTTTACCCGGTGTTTGATTGCTTACCCAAGCATTTCGGCAAGGCGGATGAGGAACACAACACCAGATATATATCGCGCGTTCGCCGTTTTAGTCCTGTTTTTGGTGTTATGGAGTGTTCGTTTTTGAGCGAATCCCGGCCTCAAACATGCCACTTGGGAGGCACAACAACCATGGGTTATCTATGGGCCATCTGCCTGATCTCAACCTGACTTCGGCGCCAAGCGGTTTGCGGGTTAAGGAGCATTTCTTCTGTGATTTATGGGTGGCAAATAAGTTAGACTCTCCAAATGCCCCTCAGTCACCTGGTTCGGAACGAAACCACGCGGCTGGCCGGTCTGACACGCTCATCTATACAGAGATTTCTGCGATTTTGTGCAGAGCTGCGTATACAGGAGCACATGAGAGGGTTTTAATTGAGCCTTGATTACATGTTGTTTGATTGAGCACTTTAATGAATGCTCTGAAGATTTAGTGTTCTGAAAATTTCTGAATGACCCAACGTATTGATTTCTGATAATTCCTTGAGACACCAAAACCAATAACAGCTCAGGATAATCCACTGCATGACTGCTACTGATGTGATGATTGAATACCGGTTTCCGGGCTTTAGACTCGACGTCTGGCAAAGGAAACTTCTAAAAATAGAAGGCGACCCCGTCACCCTGAGTTCCCGGGCGATGGATACGTTGCTCGTTTTGCTCGAACACCGCGGCGAAACCCTCTCCAAGTCACAGCTCATGCAGACCGTGTGGCCTAATGTCGTGGTTGAGGAAAACAATCTCAATCAGGCAATTTCATCGTTGCGCAAAGCATTGGGGGATAACAAAACTGAAAACAATTTCATTCTGACAGTGCCTCTGCGCGGGTATTGTTTTGTGGCGCCGGTCGAAGTTGTGCAACTTCCCCCTCCCGGCAGCGTTACCCAGGTTATTTCCGAGGCAACACCCGAAGTCAGCGATGCAGAAGCTGCTGCAACGATCATCAGCAGCACTCGAGCAAAATTTTTTACAATACCTCGCGCTCTTCTTCTGTTACTTGTTGTTGCGGGCGCCGCAGTTATGCTGCTGAAAGACTCTCTCCTTCCACAACAGAATACCGGCATTGCGACCGCAGCTGCGAGCAGCTCAGACTTACCCGAAAACGCTTTCGGCCTTGACGCGGTTGCAACCATAAGAAACTCAATTGCGGTGTTGCCACTCACGAACCTGAACCCAGATTCAGACAACGATCTGTTTGCAGTCGGATTACACGATGAAGTCATCAATCAACTGTCGAAAATTCGCAGCCTGAAAGTTATCTCGCGTGACAGTGTGATGGCACTGGTCAATCGCGATCTTCCGATGCCAGACGTTGGCCGCCTGCTCAGAGTCGAGACGATGATGACCGGTACAGTTTTATTTGCCGCCGACGATGCCCGCATCAGCATGCAGATGCTCGATGCCGCCACAGGTGTCACACTTTGGGCGGAGACCTACGAGGCAAACAAGCAAGATCTCGCAGAAATGATTTCGATACAGAGTGACATCGCCGTAAACGTCGCGACTGCTTTGAAAGCCAAGATCGAACAATCGGAGCAGGAAGTCATCGGCGCGCTGCCTACCGAGTCCTTCGAAGCTTATCGCTACAACCTCGCAGCCAGAAATGCGCACTATCAGCAGGAATTCGCCAAAGAGTGGCATATCGTCAGGGAAGCTATCGAACTCGATCCCAACTACTTCGATGCACTGCATACGTACGCAACAGTTAACACGGTGCTGGTTGGTCGACCGATGGAAGGCATGACCAATCGCGCGCACTTCGAAATAGCGCTGGAAACCGCGGAAAAAATGATCGAAATCGCACCGGACCGCAGTGGCGGCTATACCGAAAAAGCCGTGGCACTTGGCACAAGCAAAGACTGGGAAGGTGTGTCTGAAATGCTCGACACATTGGTACGAATGGAAGTGCCGGCCTCAGATCTCAAACACATTGCGCTACTGCTCATGTGTATGGGCAATTTCGATAAAGCGATTGAAATCTACGAAGCGAATCTCACGACAGAACCCGTCAATCTGTATGGCCGCGCATTTCTGATGTCTGCCTACGAAATGATCGGTGATACGGCCAATGCTCGCCGTGAATACGAGATTGGTGAAGAACTGAGCCCTGTATGGTGGGGCGACACAATCAATATTTTTCTGGCGCTGGGCCGCAAGGAACCACTTCAGGATATCAACGAGCTGGTTGGTATATCAGAACAATTGAAATACCTGCTGCTGAATCTGCACGATGTCGAACTGGTCAAGGCAGGCCTGCGATCGTTTCAGGCAAGCACGAATAAAATTTCCGCCGAGACCGTTTATTACGGCGCCATTGCGGCGAGCATTGGTGAAAACGAACTTGCGATGACGCTGATGCGCGATGCGCTTACCGATGTCTGGACCAGTTTATATTTGTTATGGCTGCCTGTTTTCGATGACGCGCGCGAGCTGGATAGTTTCAAACTGCTGATGCAGGATTCGGGCATCATCGACTTCTGGAAACAGCGAGGCTGGCCAGAAGTCTGCCAGCCGGTCGGCGATTCGTTTACGTGTAAGCGGAACTCGAACTGAGA
>JAZKES010000001.1:8718-10821 GCA_040386995.1 Pseudomonadota bacterium
ACTCAGGAAGTAGCAAGCTCCTCGACATTCTCTTCCACGCTGCGCCGATTCTTTTCGAGAACTACTTCCGTCGCGCCGGCTTTTCGCTGCATCCTCACCGCAAAGATCGCGAACACCAAACCACTCGCAAGCGAAGTCAGATCAAAGCCCGCCATGATCCAGTCTCCTTGCATCAAGCTATTGCCCAAATGCCGTTGTGTAGTTAGAGCATTCACAAGGGGTAGCAAGCAATACATCGCAGCACACAGCCACAATAACTCAACCCAAGCTTTACCGAGTGGGCGCCACACAGGATAAAGAAGTGTCGCTGCCCATGTCAGATACATGGCGTGTACTTCCCATTCGGCCCTGCCCTCCATAGTCGCCGGCAACAAACGGTTGGCCCAGAAATACGCAGCAATCGCAATCGACAAACCGATGATCGTGCCGAGATTCAAACAGTCGACGAGTGCAATGCCGAAATGTGGTTGTGTGTTGGACGCGATGAGTTTTGCCTTGCGTTTGTTCGACCAGAGCAGCAAACCCGTACCTATCATCGCGGTGCCGGCAACCCCCATGAACAAATAAAGAATACGCAATAATGGTCCCGCGAAAAGCCCTTTATGCAGACCTTTTAAAGTCTGGTCCGCATAACCTGCGGGATAGATGTACGGCCCCGGATAGTTATCGACAAGCTCGCCACTCACGCCGTTAAAAATCATACTGTAATCAGGAAACGCGATTGTTTCGCTCGGCAGTGGTTTAAAAATTACTCGCGCGTTGCTGTCACCCGGATTGCGTATTTCAACCGCCGTCACTTTGTCTGCTCCCCACAGACGATCAACCTCATCCATCAACGCTGGAATAGCTGTCAGTGGCGCCTGTATACCCGCAGGTCCATCGAACGTGGCACCGGGCACACCATATGTGCCTTGATAAAGTTGCGATGCCACAGTTTTGCCAGGCGCGGCATCGTAGAGAAGGTGTGGCACTGCCGGCATAAATTGGTACACAAAAAACAGCAGGCCGCTGTACGTCACAATCAGATGAAACGGCAATGAACCGACGCTCAGCAAATTGTGACCATCAAGCCAGCTGCGCTGTCCTTTGCTCGGGCGAAACGTGAAGAAATCCTTGAAGATTTTTTTATGCGCAATGATGCCCGTGATCATTCCCGCAAACATGATCACGCTGCAAATCATGATCAACACGTTCGCCAACGTCAGCGGCATATACGCGAGGTTGTAGTGCATTTTGTATAACAGCTGGCCACCACCCGTCGCGCGTGCGCTGTTATCAATGGGTTCACCAGTTTCAGGACTGAGCGTTTCCGTAAGAGTGGCTCCGCGCGCTCCGTTTGCATCAGGCAGTAAGGTCCACGAAATATCGAGCGAGTGAGCTTCCCGGCCACCGATCAATTGAATGTTCCAGGCCGCGGCTTGCGTTGCTACTTCTGTGAGCCTTTCCTGCGCAAGCGCAATTTGCTCGCGTGTTGTTGGCGTTGCCGCGAAGAATGGTTTATCGGGGGTCATCCAATAATCGATTTCTTTATCGAGGTAACCGAGCGTGCCAGTGAGATACACGTAAAACAGTATCCACCCAACGATCAGGCCGAGCCACGTATGCAGCCAGGCCATCGATTGTCTGAACCCTTCTTTCATGCCCCACCCCGCAAGTAGAAAAACCCATCAATGATGATCAGTGGTATCGCAACGGCGAGCAGACCGAGCCACGCTTTGGTAGCAGTACGTACCGAGAACACCCAGATTATGGCCAGTGTATAAATCAGGAAACCCGTCTGCATAGCGAGCAGCAAAGCTCTGTATTGTTCACCGGGCAATAAAAAGCTCAGCGCTAAATTGCCGAGATTGACTAACACGTACGCGCCAATGGATGCAGCGACTACGCGTGAAAATACGCTCAGGCGCGCGGCATTATCAGTTGGTTTAGAAACACTCATAACAGCAAACCCACAACAACCAGCACCAGACTCGCACTACCAAACAATAAACTGCGCTGTGGCCACCACGTCAGCAACATGGTTTGTAGAAAAGTGGCGCCAGCGAGTATCGATATCCACAACACAAGACCTATCCATAAACCGCTTTGCAAAATACAGGGGAT
>JAZKES010000001.1:10921-16818 GCA_040386995.1 Pseudomonadota bacterium
GTAGCGGTTTTTTGTGTGTGAATCGTCTAGATACATAAGGCTATAGAAAAACTGAACACACGATGTTCGGCAAAACACATAACAATAGCTAAGCAGGGGGAATCACGAGACTGTGCATTATCGGCAGTCCTCACACGCAATGAAAAACTTCCTGGAAAGTTTTCTTGGTTGCAGACGTCTGCTGGCACGGATGGTCGGTCGCATCGTTCGTCCTGAAGAAATAGAGGACATCGTCCAGGAAGCCTTCGTGATGTCTTATGCTGCCTCGCGCACACAAGAGATTCACAATCCCCAGGCTTTCATGATGCGTGTCGCGCGCAACATCGCGATGGATCATGTCGGCAAGGCGGAACACAAGCTCAACTGTTCGCTGGAAGATATTGATGAAACGGATCTCGTTTCCGATATGGACACCGAGATCAGCTGCCAATCGCAAGAAAAATTCCTCGAGTTTTGCCGCGCGGTTTCGGACCTGCCTACCAGCTGCCGGCGTGTCTTCATTCTGAAGAAAGTTTATGGCCTGAGCCTGCAGGAAATCAGTACACACCTTGGCATCAGCGTCAGCACCGCCGAGAAACACGTAGCAAAAGGCCTGTCGATCGTGATGGAGCATATGGTCCGGAGTGGTCACACGGCAGGCAAAAGCGTACCCCTTCGTAAAAAAGAGGTGGGCGGTGAGTAACGTCATCCACTTCAATTCACGCGATAAAAGAGCACAGGAAGTGCGCGAAAAGGCATGCCTGTGGATCGTCAAACTCAGCGCGGGCGCTTCCGAGCGTGAACTCCAGGAAATCCACGCATGGCTTGATGAGAATCCCGAACATATCAGAGTGCTGCAGAGCGTCGCCTGTCTGTGGGATCAGGTGTCAGTGTTATCTGAGCTATCCGATATTTTCCCGCTTGAAGAATATGTGCCTGCACGCCCCCATCCGGCGCGGCGTGGATTCATCTATTCGGCACTGGTGGTCGTGGTGATCTTCATTTTTATGCAGAGCCCCATGCTGACATGGCTCGACGCACGACTGTTTCAAGCGGCCGGCAACACGATGCAAATGAGCTACGAAACACGCATTGGTCAACAGTCGACTGTCGTACTTCCGGATGGCTCGGAAGTTTTACTCAATACCAATAGCCGCGTTGAAGTTACTTTCTCGTCCGTCGAACGAAATATCGTCCTGCATCGAGGGGAAGCACAGTTCACTGTCACTAAAGACAAGGCGAGGCCATTCAGGGTACATGCGAATGGTGGCATCGTCGAAGCTGTAGGCACGATGTTCACTGTGCAGCAGACACTCAGCAAAAAACTCGAGGTGACGGTGCTGGAGGGCGTAGTGAACTTTACGCGCACCAAAGAGCCAGCCTTGAATCAAGCGGCACAACAAGAGCAACAAGCCACACCTGATCCCACCCCAGGTTTTGCTGCAATCGAATCCATTCCGCTATCTGCGGGCGAATCAGTGGAAGTTGAGGAAACAAGCGACGAGATACTCAAACAGACGTTCCAGCCAGAGGAACTCGCAACTCGACTTGCGTGGCGCGACGGCATGTTACTGTTCGAAGGTGATCCACTTGCCAAGGTTATCGAGGAGGTCAGCCGCTACACATCGATTCAAATAGATGTGGATGAAGCAGCACGCGATATTCAAGTCCTTGGCTTATTCCGTACTGGTGATATCGAGGGTGTACTTCTCGCCATGCAGGACACTTTTAATTTGACAGTCGAGCGACTCAGTGATGACCACATCGTGCTGAGATCCGATAACCAGGAGCTCTAGCGGAGAAACTGCCTTGCCCTTTAAAACGAGAAGACATTGGTCCTGATATTGAAACTGATATTGAAAGAAATAGCTGGAAATGGACAACCGCTTCACAAACTCCCGTACGTAGCGGGCCGGATATGAAGAAATCTCATGGGGAAATGATACTGGCAAGTGTATTGCTGTTGGGACGAAGCACTGCTTTTGCGGGCGAAGCAGAACAATACTTCGATATCTCAGGACAGCGGGCGAACTCTGCCTTGCTGGAATTCGCCCAGCAGGCACAAGTATCGATTTTATTTCCGAGTGGCATGTTCACGGATGTACGCGCCAATCGGCTGCACGGCAAATATGAGTTGGAAGAAGCGTTGGAAATTCTGCTCGAAGATACCGGCATAGCGGCGTCTGTCGTAGCAGAAGGCAAACAAGTGCTCGTAAGTGTGAATAAAAACAACAGTCAAAATCAACTTGATGAGGGGGATGAAATGAATAGAGGAAGCAGATTAAAGCTACTTGCTTCTAGTATTGTCGGCGTCATGGCGGCAGGTGCGAGCGCGAGTTCAGCGCAGGCGCAGGAAGCAGCACAAACAGCGCCCGCGGGTGTCGAAGAAATTTCGATTACCGGTTCGCGTATTCAACGCACCGGTATGACGACACCTACTCCAGTAACTGTGATGGACCGGAGTGAGCTCGAAGTACTGGCTCCCGGCAGCCTGATGGATGGGCTAGATCAGCTTCCGCAATTCATGAATAGCCTTACCGTTGCGGATGCGACCGGCGCTACGTGGGTCAGCACGGGCGGCCAGAGTGTCGTGAACATGCGTGGTCTTGAAACACAGCGCACATTGGTGTTGCTCAACGGCCGCCGTATCGTGCCATCGAACCATCTCGGCACAGTCGACATCAACCAGTTTCCACAGGCCTTGATCGAACGCACGGAAGTCGTCACTGGTGGTGCGTCTGCTGCCTACGGTTCGGACGCTGTCGCTGGTGTCACCAACTTCATTCTTGACACTGATTTCACGGGCCTCGAGGCGATGGGCCAGACGGGTGTGAGCGATGTTGGCGATGCTGACAATTATCGCGCGTCGCTTGCCGGTGGTTTCGATCTCGGCGAACGCACGCACATCGTGATGGGCGGCGACTGGTTCAAACAGGGTGGCATCGAAAACTACGACGACCGCGACTGGTTTCGCAACTGGGGCAACATCAACTTTGGAGACGTTAACGGTGTGCCGAATGTCCAGCCTCAGCGCGTGCGTTATGAAAACGTGTGCTCGCGCAACAACACATTCGGCGGGTTAATTACGAACGGTCCTCTTGCTGGAACCCACTTCCTGCCTGATGGAAGTCCGGCTGTCTATCAAAACGGTGAGGTATTGGATGGCGCCGCGAAAACTGGTCTGAATACCCGCAACGCTGCCAACCCGAATGGCATCGTCACGGGCAACATGGTCTCGAACAATGTTGGCGACTGTGATCACATCGCGTATCACAACGTCGTGATGGCCGCGCAGGAACGTGCGAGCTTTCTAGGACTCGCAACGGTCGACCTGAATGAAAATCACGAGCTGACCTTGCAGGTCGTCGCTGGCCAAAACGAAATCGAGAATGAGCGCGGTGGTTATTCGTGGTCGGGCACGCGCGACAGAATCACGATCTACGACGACAACGCATTTCTCGATCCCGTCACGCGGGCACGTATGCAGCAGTTGAATCTCAAATCATTTCAGCTGCACAAAATATTGCCGCACGATGATCCACTTAATAACGCAGGTCTTGGTGGTGCAGTTACAACCGGTAGATCAGTATCCGGAACTGTCGCACTAGCAGGCGACTTCACGGAGAACTGGCACTATCAAACCTATTATCAATACGGCGAAGGTTTCCGTGGCGTAGAGGTACAGTCCAATCGACGCGACCATACCTATCGTGCAATTGAGGCCGTTTTCCATCCTGTGACCGGCAAGATAGTTTGCCGCTCCACACTTAAAGCACCCGATGACGGTTGTGTGCCGTACAACGTTTTCGGCCTGAACAATCAATCACCGGAAGTTGCAGGCTACTTTAACGACTTCATGTGGGTCGACAGCGACATCACGCAGCATGCAGCAGAATTCGTTGTAGATGGTCCGATCTCCGAAGGCTGGGGCGCTGGCGAAATTTCGCTCGCGGCGGGCGCAAGTTATCGCAAGGAAGATCTCTTCCAGATTGGCGGTGATCCACTCGGCTCACCAATCCCGGTCCCACCCGATGGCCATTTGCGTACACCACTCGATGCAAACGGCCAGAAACTTTATAACGGTTTGCCGCCAGGTATCGAAGGCAACAACATCATGGCATTCACGAATGCGCCGACGATTCGTGGTGGTTACGACGTCAAAGAAGTATTTGCCGAATCACTTATACCAATCGTGCGAGGGCTTGGTTTCGCACAAAGCATCGATGCGAGTTTGGCAGCGCGCTGGGCCGACTACGAAGGCAGTGGTGGCATCTGGGCCTGGAAAGGTGGCGCAGACTGGCAAGTCACCGATGAAGTGCGTTTGCGTCTTACGCGTTCACGCGATGTGCGCGCTGGCAACCTCAACGAACGTTTCAACGCGACGACCGGTGGCGGCACAGTAACCGATCCTTTGTTCGGCGATGACCAGTACACGATCAGCGTACACGTGGGTGGCAACCCGAACGTCAACCCGGAATATTCCGACACGATGACGTACGGCATCGTGTATCAACCTGTGTGGCTCGAAGGCTTTTCTTCTTCGCTCGATTATTACGACATCAGCATCAAGGACGCCATCAACCAGATCGGCATCGATAACATCATGGAAGAATGTTACGACCGCAACGCGTTCTGCGACCAGATCGATCGTGGCATTGATGGCCGCGTGCAGGTCATCCGCAACATCTTCATCAACCTCGATGAATTCAGGGTGCGTGGTGCCGACCTTGAATTGGGATATCGTAGACCAATCGAAATTTTCGGGGGTGACGAAAACATCAGCCTGCGCTTGATTGCATCCCGTATGTTCGAGTCGTCCATCACGCCGTATCAGGCCGAAAAAATCGAACGTGCTGGCAACCTCGATTTCCCGGACATGAACGCAACGTTCAACGCCACCTACAGACGTGGCCCGTTGAGCCTTATCTGGTCCGAACGTTATCGTGGTGAAGTGAAACAGGATCTCTCATGGGTGACCGGTATTCACGTTGACAAAAACGAAGTGGACCCACAGTGGCTAACCAACGTGCGGGTTAACTATGACATTGATACTGATCGTGGCTCTTATGCAGTTTACGCATCGGTAAATAATCTCTTCGACCGCAACCCATCTGATTCACTCGGCTTGAGTAACATCTATGGCAACGTAGGTCGCAGTTACACCGCAGGAGTAAGGTTAAGTTTTTAAGGTGCTGGAACGCCAGAAATATGAAAGGCGTATTTTCGGCGCGGTTTTCAGGATTAATTCCGGACTAATTCGGGACAGGGAAGTCCCACCTGACAAACACGCTGGCCAAAGCCGCAGTGAAATAGGATATTCTTGGGCCGCTGGTTATGTCGGTAAGTACAAAATTTACAAAGGTTCTTGTGTGAAGTTTTATCTACGATCTGTGTTTCGCAAAATTTTGCTGCTGACTGCCGGTCTTTGTATTCTGAATGCAAACGCGCTGGCTTCCGACAATGAAGTCATGGAAGAAAAACATTTCGATCCCAACATCGATCTGCCCGCTAGCCCTGGTCACGAACTGATACTACGTGCGTGCACCAGGTGTCATGAACTTGCAGGGCTGGAAGCATACAAGGGCTACTGGAATTTTGCGCAGTGGAAGGCAATGGTGGTAAGCATGGTGGAGAACGGCGCGGTGCTAAATCCTGCCGAGCAGGACGTTGTGGCCGAGTATCTGACGCGACACTTTGGGCCGGACGCGCAATAACGAGATTTCTATTAGTTAACTTTTTATCAATTGGCATGGAGGGGAAATGAAGACAAACAAAAAAATGCAGCACATTTATCTGGCATCGTTGTTCATTCTGGCGGCCGCACCATTACATACTGCAATCGCGCAACACGCGCGCATCGTGCAGACCAACTCGCGCAGTGATGTAATCTCGCTGATCGATCCAGCTACCCAGACTGT
>JAZKES010000001.1:16918-20451 GCA_040386995.1 Pseudomonadota bacterium
GCACGTGTCGAACTTCCGGAAGTTCCGGTTGATCAACGTGTGGCCGAAGGTACTTACAACCGGGCTCCTGCTCATGGCATCGGCGTAGCTCCCGATGGCAAAACGTTATGGGTGTGCAGCCGACTCAATGGCCACGTTTATGGCTATTCGCTACCGGACCTGAAACCTATCGGTGGTGTGCCTGTTGGTGATCATCCCGACTGGATCACCTTCAGCCCCGACAGCAAATATGCGTATGCAGCAAATGGCGGCAGTGATGATGTGTCGGTGATCGACATTGCCGCCGTGAAAGAAATCGAACGCATAAAAGTAGGCTCCGCGCCGAAACGCAACATCACGGCGATTTTGCCGTAAGCCCGGCAATACGGATCGAAAGTGGCAAGCGCCACTTGCAGAAACCAAACAGACCCTCGCATTGCGGGGGTTTGTTTTTCTGGGATAAGAGTTTTAACCATCGGCAACTGCTTCGTCACCCTTCAAATGTTTAGTACCAAGGGCACAGACCGTCCAATCCATGTCTGGCAGTCCATACAAACATCCATGCGAATAAGTTGAAACTTCGTGTATCGGATAAGAGTCTGAAATTAAACAAATTTAAATCGTGAAAACCAGAAGGTTGCGTAGAGCCTTTCGCAATTACCTCATCCGTTGCTCAGGAGTGAAGTCCAAAACTTGCAACATGACTCGGTTGGCTGAATCGACGTACCGCGATTTCACGTGTTTTACATGGCCAGAATCCAGCGCCACAAATGCACCTTTTCAAATTGGGAAAAATTAAGGGACGGCCCGCAAACGGTGGACAAAATTCACTCATCACAGCAGAATCCAGCCCTGCATGTGGTTCTGGCGTTTACCTGCTTGATAGACGCGCTGCTCGGGCTGAACGCCAATAACAATAACTACAAGATGTTTAGTAAAGAGGTAAGTTTTAACATGCGTAACTTTCTGCAAATCACTCTGTTTTCCTCACTTTCTGTCCTGGCTCTCGCGGGCATGCCTGCGGTATATGCCGAAGACCTTTCTCCGCTTGCCGCTGCCGCCGCAAAACTTGGCGTGAACGAACGCGCGCCAGATGGCAGCACCCCGCTGCAATGGGCCGTTTATGAAGGCGATGTGGAACGTGTCAAAAGTTTGCTCAGCGAAGGCGCAGACATAGCGGTTGCCAATAATTACGGCTCCAACGCAATGCAGCTCGCGGCAGAAGTCGCGAACACTGAAATCCTCGAACTACTACTCGACGCTGGCGCAAATGCCGATTCACCAAATCCTGAAGGCCAGACTGCATTGATGCTCGTGGCCCGCACCGGCAATGTTGAAGCTGCAAAATTGCTCATAAGCCACGACGCAACAGTCGACGCGCGCGAAACCTGGGGCCAGCAGACTGCATTGATGTGGGCTTCTGCGCGCCGCCATCCCGAGATGATGGAATTGTTGCTGACTGAAGGCGCCGATGTTGATGCACAGTCTTTGCATCGCGATTACAAGCGTCATGTCACGGCGGAAGGTCGCGCGAAAAGTATGGATACAGGTGGCCTCACGCCATTGATGTATGCGGTGCGCGAAAATTGCCTGTCGTGTCTTGAGGTTCTCATCAAACACGAAGTCGATCTCGACAAACCCGACCCAGATGGCATGTCGCCGCTTGTGCTCGCGATTCATAACGGCCACTGGGATATTTCCAAACGTTTGATCGAAGCAGGTGCCGACGTTGATCAGTGGGACAAGTTCGGCCGCGCTGCACTCTTTACTGCAATTGGTGGCCGCAAGGAAAACACGGTGATGGCCAACGATCCGCTCAATCAAACTGATGGTGCAACCATCGTGCGTATGCTGCTGGAAGCCGGCGCAAATCCGAATATGCAACTTTACCTGCGTCCCGCGAAAGCACGTGGTGGCCCACTCTCACGTGGTACAACGCCGCTGATTGTTGCGGCAAGCGGTGGCGATCTCGACATGATTCGCTTGTTACTCGAACACGGTGCGCGCGCAGATCTATTGCAAGCAGACAGACAAGGTCCGGTATCTGCACTCATGACCGCACGTGGCCCTGAAGACACTATCGATGAAGCCTTGCGTTTACTTGTTTCCGCTGGCGCTGATGTGAATGCTCTTGCATCACCTCATCACCTGCAGCGCACACGCGGCGGCACACCCCTGCACTACGCTGTTCGCTCCGGCAAAACCAAAGCGCTTGCCACATTGGTTGAACTTGGCGCAGATCTGAATGCAAAAGATATCGACGGTCTCACTGCGCTTGATCACGCAATGTCGCGCAACCAGGTAGCTTTCTTGCAGATGCGTCAGCCGCCGAATCAGAAAGTTGCTGACGCGTTGCGCGCACTAGGCGCCAATGTCGAACTTGACGTAACGCCATACTGGCCCAATGTGGGCCCACCGTTCTATTACCCATGGAGCGTATTTCCGCTGGACCCAGCCGTCGAAGCAACAGCTTTGATACCCGGCTCGATCGACCACCAATAAGAGCAATAACATGAAGCAACAATTTTCTCGCCGGAGCTTTCTCCGTAATACTTCGCATGCATTCGGTGCAGCCACATTAGGTAGCACCATGAGCGGCTTGGGGTCGCCTGCGTTTGCGCAAAGTCCACCTGCGGAAATTACGCGCGTCGACCTCGGTTATGCCTCTGTTTTGCAGGGCGCCGGTTGCAACACGTTTATTATGCCGGGCATGAATGAAGATGGTTTGCTGATGGTTGATGGCGGTCTCGCCGCACATTCTGACGCGCTGCTGAAAATGGCATTCGATATCGCCGGCAAAAGCCGCGTGCATACCCTGATCAACACACACTGGCATCCGGAGCAGACAGGTTCCAACGAAAGAGTGGGAGCGGAAGGTGGCGTGATCATCGCACACGAGAACACCAAGATGACTCTGCAGAATGCAGTAATGTCTGCGCTGTTTGAAGGTCGTTACGGTCCGCTTGCCGACGCTGGCATTCCCACCCAGACGATTAGCGGCAATGGCACGATGAAGTTCGCAGGCCAGGAAATTATCTACGGCTACTTACCCGCCGCGCATACCAATGGCGACATCTACTTGTACCTCCCGATACTCGACACGCTGATCACCGGTGGTCCCGTGACCATGGGCCAGTGGCCAATACTCGATATCCGTCAGGGTGGC
Source organism: Pseudomonadota bacterium (assembly GCA_040386995.1). Taxonomy (GTDB): domain Bacteria; phylum Pseudomonadota; class Gammaproteobacteria; order Pseudomonadales; family Pseudohongiellaceae; genus CAILUG01. Next base: position 20,064 of record JAZKES010000001.1, read on the forward strand.
TGGATGGGTGGCCTGCTGAGTGCTTACGACACGTTAAGCCAGATTGTCAGCGCCGACACTGTGGTGATCCCCGCGCATGGCCCGATCACCAACGGCACTGAAATTTTGCGCATGCGAGCGATGTTCACACTGATCCATCTCAAACTTGCGGAAGAACTCAACAAGGGTATGGGCCCTGACGATATCGTCGCGATGAATCTGTTCAAGGAACACGAGGAACAGTTTGGCGACAACAGTCATTTCCTGGACTTCGCGCATCGCAGCTTGCAGATGGCCTACGTGCCGGATTGAAAAAAGCCCGCGAAATGCGGGCTTTTTTTGAGCTGACTAATTCTGTATCGCGGATGCGGCTAGCATTATTCGGGGGAGCATCGGCGCGGCTCATAAC
>JAZKES010000001.1:20551-23056 GCA_040386995.1 Pseudomonadota bacterium
CACACAAGCGGAAATCCAGATTGGTGATTTTTCTGGATACCCGCCTGCGCGGGTATGACGTGGTGTGAATTAATCATGAGTGCTAACAGTTACGGAACCTCTGCATTAACCGTCATTCCCGCGCAGGCGGGAATCCAGGTTGTTACTTTCCGGATACCCGCTCCACCTTCGCAGCCGAAACGCTTTAAAATCCGCGTGTATGGGGTAGTGTGAATAAATCACGGGTGCTAACACCTGACAACCAAGGAGCCTCTGAATAACCCGTCATTCCCGCGCAGGCGGGAATCCAGGTGCTTTATTTTTCTGGGCACCCGTCCCAGCCTCCCCAGCCGATATGCTTTAGAAGCCGCGGGTATTACGTATTAGCAATTACTCAGAGCTTCCCTAACAACTACCAATTGGACTTCTTCAGTCATCGCCCGTAACCGAACACGCGTCGCTTCATCAATCACCAAGTTCATATCGCAATATCGTTTGTACACCTTCTCTTTTTACTGCTGCTCCGTTCTCAACAACGGGCTCATATTTCCACTGGCTTAGTGCTGCGAGTGATTCAGCATCGAACAGTGGATCTGGCGTACAGCTCTCAGGCGCGGCAGCCTGCAACCTGACGCAGTGATCAAGCACAACTGCATCCTGTACGCTGCCGTCCGTGGCAATCGCAAATTCTATCTGCACCCATCCCACCTGTTTCTGTTCTATTGCGCTTGCCGGGTACTGCGGATTTACGCGCGATATCGGAATGTAGTCTTTTCGCTCAGCACCAGCAGCCGGTGTGCCCTGCTCTGCGGCGAATACGACGAATGCTGCATTGAATATTCCCGCGCCTAACAGCACGGCATAACCTGCGAGCTTAAGAAACGTATGTTTGTTACTGCCTCTTTTATCAAGCATGAGTATTCTCCTTTTTAGTTGTGAGTGGTTGTTACGCGACCACGATAATTTCGGCACCATGCTGGAGGCAGCGATCAGGTGTTGACCTGTATTTGCACTCGCCACTTCGAGCAGGCAGTTACCATAGGCCAATGCGCTGACCCGTTTTTCCTGCACCAGTACTTCGTCGCATGCCAGTTCCTGCAAGTTGTCGAATTCGTACTGCCACACATGTGCTGCTGGATTCCAGAAACACAGACGTTTCACTAACTCGAGCAAAATTACCCAGCCAAGATCACCGTTGCGCAGATGCTGAAGTTCGTGTGTTACGGCAAGGCGTAGATTGCGCGGAGACAGCAGCAACGACGAGGGCAAAACTACGTGTTTGCGGCCAAGCGCGCGGGTTGAAAATGGCGAGCTGATCCGTTGCGAAAACAGAAAGTGAATGCCATGCAAGCGCTTCCACTCAGTGGCATCCAGAACGACGTTCTGTAAATTACGCAGCGCTATTACCAGGCTGCGGATCTGCCAAGCGAAACCCGCCAACAATGCAATTGTGAATAACGCCGCAAGATTCAGCTGGATGTTGCCAAATGCGTAGCGATTTTCTAAACCGTGATCAAGATCGGCAACCACGACAAAATCCGGCGTGAACCAACTTGCGCTGATCCCTGCAGAAAAGTCCGCAAGCCATTCAGCAGGAAACAATTTGCTGATCAGCAGTAATGGCACAGACAACAACACTCCGGTGAATACATATCGCGCAACAATAAGCTGGCACTGCTGACTGACTTCTATCTGAAAAGTTTTCGCGACCACTCTGGTAAAACGCCATACAAGCCATGCTGCGGCCAACAACAAATTTACTTGCAGATATAACGCGAGAAATGAGCTTGTCATCGTTTTGTCCCCCGTGTTTCCAGTATCTGTTTCAGTTCAGCAAGTTCTTTTGCTGAGAGTTTGTGGTCATCGATCAGACGAGCAACCAGCGCGACAGGTGTGTTGTCAAACAACTTGCCCATGACATGTCCCAACGTTCGGCTCTCATACGTTTGTTTGCTGATGCGAGCTGAATAGATATGGCTTTTCGCTTCCTTGCGGCTCGCAACGAAACCCTTTTTCTCGAGAATACGAATGATGGTTGATGCGGTCGTATAAGCCATCACGCGTTTTTTGGGGAGAGCCGCCAGCACGTCATGCACCGATGCTTCTTCGAGTTTCCAGAGAATCAGCATCAGCTCGAGTTCAGCCTCGGTGAGCAGATGTTTACTGGTTGTTTCCATGCGGGCCTCTTTAAACTAAGTTATTAGTTGCTTGGCAATGTTATATCCAAGAGCAGCGCCTCGTGTCAACTATATTTTTAGTTAGTGATAGATCGACGCGCTTTATCAGGTACGTCACGGGGGTTCATCACGTGGAATTAGCGAGGTATTTCAACCACTAGCTAGCATGTCGCATGCAGCAAAATTGCCGGGTACCCAGTACGTTCAATGCCCATTCAATTCACGACTGACCATTCACCAGTCAATGCGGGATTTATTGAGGGTAGCGTTTGATATTGAGTCTGGCTAGATAATCAGCTTACGAAAAATTTCTATCTCCAATGACTGGAGATAACCAAGGAACCTTTGA
>JAZKES010000002.1:0-1405 GCA_040386995.1 Pseudomonadota bacterium
ACCATCGGATCGCACGGCGAAATTGGAGGCTGTTATGTGCAGAAACATCAAAACGTTGTACAACTTTGAACCACCTGCGACAGAAGACGAAATCCGCGCTTCTGCGTTGCAGTTCGTGCGCAAGTTGAGTGGTTTTAATACGCCGTCGCAAATGAATGAGCGCGCATTTAATCAAGCTGTTGAACAGGTCACTGAGGCAGCAACCGTGCTTATTCACTCGCTCATTACCTTGAGTCCTCCGAAGGATCGCGAAGTCGAAAAAGCCAAAGCAGCAGTACTGTCGGCCAAACGTTTTGAGCGGTCGTGAGTTGCGCGGTAGCTCGATAACTAAGCCACAGAAGCGCCACAGTCGCTTATCCAGCGCGTGGCCTCTCCATCTTCTCAAACTAAACTCCTGCTAGGTTGGTCGAATCACAATCTCGTTTGTATACACATCCGTCGGTTGATCAATTGCGTCTGAATTTGCGCGTGTAGTTGAGTCGAGCAATATCGAGGCAGTACATGAAGAGCAGTAGCTCGGACATTCGCTTTTATGTAGCGCGTTAGCGCATAGGACATCCACTTTATTTATTTTGCATAGTTCATGGGACACGCACTTCAGTATTGTTTTGAGATCGCCAGAATTCTATTGAACCAAAAATTTTTGAAGTTACGCATATCGCATATAAGCATTAGCGTTATCCGCGTTCCGAAACATCGCTGTCGTGAGGTAGAAAAGCGCTCTCGCACATCGCCTTCGTGTATATTCGGCTCACACGTGTATAAGGACTTTCCCATGCGCGACCCGGTTTTCGTTTTAATGACAATCCTTGCTATAGCGTTGCCTGCCGGTGCGCAGCAGATCGACCTTGAGGCGATGCAGCGCTGGGGTAGTGCCGAAGTTGTTTATTATGCGGTCGAGGGTATCTACTCGGGCGAGACTTCAATGACTGCAACGATGGGTGGTTTTGCCGATGTGGTTGATAGAGTCAGTTTTACATTTGAGTGGAGTCTCACCGAGGCGAAACTGCTCAACGTTACGAGCCTTGAAAATTACCCGTCTGAAGTTCAAAAGTTGCGTGATTTTGAAGCCGCATGTTTGCCACCTGTACTCAAGGGAGTTTATGAACAAGCGACGGTTCAGGAAGTGACTAACGGATTGGGCGGATCGCTGGATATGAAAATCGAAACCAGTTATCCGGATGTAGAAGTGGCGCAGTCTTGTACTGCCAGCCGCAAGGCAGTTCGAGCAGAGAAGAGCATCGAGGTTTACACATTGCCAGTGCCTTCACCGATCATAATGGCGATGGGCGCGGCGCCAACCGATACACTGTCATTCACCCCCGACAAAAAATCCATGATCTTCAAGGATGGAAACTGGACCTGGACGTTTACGCCTGATACCGCTACTCCGTAAAGTATGGCG
>JAZKES010000002.1:1505-12669 GCA_040386995.1 Pseudomonadota bacterium
TGGAAACTGGACCTGGACGTTTACGCCTGATACCGCTACTCCGTAAAGTATGGCGCTAGTGCAGCAGGGACATGCGCGACTCCAATCATTTAAAAGAAGTGTTATGGAAAACCTATTATGGTTACTCGATTGCCTTGATTAAGCGTTCATAACCGAGACTACGAATTTTCATTTGATCGTTTTACTTGGCGCCGTCGTATGCTTTTTGATTCCCATACTCTGACATTCCGTGGGCTTTTAAAACGCTATTCCCTTGAAGGTCGAATTCGTCATCCCCTCGGCTTTTAAGCCTGTCCCCGAAGGCACTTCGCCATTCCTTCGGCATTTAGTGGCAGCCCCAGCGAACGCGCGGTTCGTCATTCCCGCGAAGGCGGGAATCCAGATATTGTGGAATGCATCCCCTGAATTCCCGCTTGCGCAGAATGACGTTGAGACGTATGTCTTAACCTAATGCCGCACCGCCGCCTGCTCCGCCGTAGACCGCAACTCACAGTTACCCTGGTGCCAGTCAACCTGGCTCGCATACGGAATATCTTCCATATAACGCTTCACAAAATCGGACCATAACGCGACCAGATGGGCGTTGGCATGATCGAGCGCATGTTGCGATGTTTCATCCACGCAAAGTTGTCTGCCGGCGTTGAGCAGAAAATGCTGCGCGGCGAGGTAGCAGTCGGCCGCACGACTGATTTCACCAAGCGCGGTGTAACAGTCAGCGAGGTTGAAATTACTGATCAATACCCGCGCAATTGCGTGTTCGAGGCACGTACGCGCGTTATTCGAAAACGCATGTCTCGCATAATCGAGTGCCTGGTTATGCATCAGGATCGCGTTGCCATAACACGCAAGCTGGTACTCGGTATTCGCGCGCAACGTGAATTGTTGCCAGGTATCCATATCTGTCTTCATGCTTTTCCTCGCGTGCGGGTGGGAGGGAATATGCGTAATCTGCGATAATGATAATCATTCGCATTTGTAAGTCAAGCCTGAGGTCTGGCAAATTTCGCGAAAACCTGGAAATGGCGTTCAGGTGTTCCTGACAATATGGCGAGCGCAGAAACCGTTGCGGCAGCCGCAGCGTATTGAATACAGGGCCGCGCGATTGCGGTAACTGAACATATCGATTTAAAACCGCTGGTGATGCACTGACAGCTATCGAATCCATGAAGCGACTGCCCCAGGCAACAAGTCAACGATGCGAGTTCTACAAATGGTTTTGGCTGGTCATGCCGAAACTCTGATACTTAAAATTGATCTGTGTCGATGGTACAAGGCTACGAATTCAATTTTTGAGGTTGTAGGCCAAGAATGTGTAAAGGCAAAATTCCGACATCTCTGGAAAGTGTTGCTCGTTAAGGCTGCAGTAAGCCTCGGCTTTTGCGCAGACGGCATAATTATCTACGTTTGCGAACAGCCCAGACAAAATGTGGCGCGCGGGCTACTGCAAAGAACTCGGCGATGTCGCAGCATGAGCTGCACCACCTTTACTCGTGTTGGATGTCGATAGTGGTCCCATTTTTTGGCGAGTTAAACCATTGGGTGCGCGCATCCGGGATTTTTTTGTATTCATCTATCAGCTGGAGCAACACATTGGTCTCGTTTGTTAAAAATTCTGTAAAACCGTCATTACTCCGGCACGTCGCAATTTCCAAACCAACCGCAATAGTCATCGGGTTTGCCGCATTTATCGCGGTGGCGTGTATCGACCTCGCTATGCCACCGATCAACCTGATATTGCTGCAACTGCTTCCGGTCTTGTTTGTAACCTGGCATGCGGGAGTCGGGTGGGGAATCGTTTTGACCATCGCAATGACAGCTGTCCAGATTGCGCTGAGGATCCAGGGTGGCTGGTCGCCATCGGGTTTCGTGTATTTCGATCTTGCGAGTGATTTTCTCGCAGTAATACTGCTTGTCTGGATGCAGGCTTTGCTCAAGGCGGCATACGAGAGGGCGCACAACTTCGCCAGTCACGACAACCTGACAAAAGCCCTTAATCGGGCTGGCTTTTACGATTTACTCGACAAGGAGATCGAAAGACGAAAGCGTTATGGAAACAGATCGTTTGCGCTGGTTTATTTTGATTGCGATAACTTCAAGCAGGTAAACGACCTGCATGGGCATCATGTCGGAGACGCGCTGTTATCAACGATCGCTTCAGTCGCGTTTACCAACCTGCGTCATGTCGATTCAATCAGCAGGTTGGGCGGAGACGAATTTGCCATTCTTCTGCCGGAATGTGATGAATCATCGGCCACTACTGCGATAACACATTTCAAGTATGCGCTTGATAATGCGATGGCTGCGAACAACTGGCCAGTAGGGTTCAGTATTGGTATCGCCGTATTCCCCAATCGCGTTTATGAAGTAGACAAGTCAATCGAGCTCGCCGATAGTTTGATGTACGAGGCGAAGAAGTCCGGCAAAAATCGCATCGTTGTTCGTGGGTTTTAACCCGTGAAAATCCAGTGTGTTTCCCATTTCTATTGAACGCAATTGGCTATTGAAGCCCAGTTTATTTCTGCACATATGTGCACCCCAGAACGTTTCAGTCATTGGCTGGAGCGAAGAAAGTTTTAGATACCTTATCGGCATCAGATCATCCGAGAGATCTGTTGTTCATCGCGGCTCGACTGACAATCTCACTTGCAAAAATCCCGGCATCGGCAGCACTATACAGACCTGGAAGCGGGCGTATGTGGCCATTCGCAGTTCGGTTACAGAACCTCGCGCGACATTTCAACCACACGGTTACAAGGAAGATTTCACATGGAAGCTTTGGGACGTCCACTGGTGTTACTTGCCGCACTCTGGGGCGCGGTTAATACCACGCTTAATTTCTTCGAGATCATCAATGAACGGCGCGACATCATGTTCGACTTGATCGATAGATGTGGTGCGTGCGCCGATGCTGGCATCACGCTCGGACCAATCGAACTTTACTTCACCAACTTGCTGCCGCTCACGATTGGCCTGATGATCTTTCTGGCGCTGATTGGTTATGTTGTTATTTCAATACCTGAATTCATGCGTCTTGAAGACGACGAAAAACTCAAAATGCGTTCGGTATCCCGCATGGTCGCCGCGCTGCCGTTTTTTGGCTTGATCGGGTTTTTGTGCGGTGGCATTTTTGATCTGACAATCATCAGTCCGTATTTCTTCCAATGACTGGATCTCCACGCTGGTCCGCAGTCTGGCTGATTATGATCGTGTTTGCGCTCGGCGGTTGTGCGGTGATGGATCGCGATATACCGCCGTGGAATGAATACGAGCGGGCCGAGGCGCCACGTCCAGCAATCACACTTAGCTCCGCGTCTTATGGCGCAGGCAGTCCGGTACTGCTAGTGCATGGCTTTGGCGCGAGCAGTTACAGTTGGCGAAATCTGGTTCAGCCGCTTTCACAACAACAGCGTGTCATCACACTCGATTTAAAAGGCGCGGGCGCTTCGCCAAAACCGCGTGATGATCAATATTCCGTCTATGAACAAGCCAGACTTGTGCGCGATTTTGTGGTGAGTAATCAACTCGACGACGTGCAGATTGTTGGCCATTCGTTTGGTGGTGCGGTCGCAATCGCTACCAGTTTATTGTTAGCTGCAGAACACCCTGACATGCAGAAAAGCCTGGTACTCATCGACAGCATGGCGTATCCGCAACGACTGCCATATTTCATCAACGTGCTCGCGACTCCGCTGCTTGGGCCAATCGCAATTCATGTTGTGCCGGATCGCATGCAGGTGAAGCAACTGCTCGATCTGGTTTATTACGATGATGCGCTGATCACTGACGAGGTGATCGACAACTACACCACGATGCTCGGCCAGCCCGACGCAAAATACGCGCTGCTGCAAACGGCACGACAAATTCAGCCGCCCGATCTCGAGGAATTTTCTGCGCAATACAACACGCTTACCTTGCCAACACTCATCGTGTGGAGTCGCGATGACGCGATTATCCCACTTGCGATTGGAGAACGTTTGCATGAAGAGATTCCGAACTCAGAGCTGCATGTGTTGAGTCAGGTCGGCCACGCTGTGCAGGAAGAGGCACCGCAACTTATCCTGCCGATGCTCACGGAGTTTTTGCGGACACAGCGTGTGGATGAATAGATATAGAAACTGCTGAACATTAAAACAAAGTGAACAGCTCACAGCAGATGAGCGAAAACCCACGCTGCGAACCAGCGGGCCCTAGTTGCTGCTTCATGTGATTCGTACTGAACGAATTTATTGGTTTGCTGAACGATGCTGTACCACGTAATTAATAATACGAACCCCAGCTCCGATAAATATCCCCATCCCGATTGACGACCCAGGGTTCACCATCGGGTCCAACTGAAATCTGCGAACCGCTGCCTGAAACTCTATCCCAGTCGGTGCCATTGAACCGATAGATGCCGTAACCGCTATCGCGATCATCGTTGCCGATGACCCACACGGTTCCATCTGCACCGATGCCGATGTCGCGCGCTTTGCCGGGCATTCTTTTCCAGAAGCCGTTTTCACGACGGTAGATTTGTTCATCTTCATTGATCACCCATGGCGAGCCGTTCGGATCGACATCTATTTTTACGGCGGTGCCTGATACGCGTGTCCAGCCGTAGTTGCCGAGTTGATAAATTGATGAGCCGCCGGTTCTGTCGTCAATACCTACCGCCCAGACCGAACCATCGGCGCCAATGCCGATGTCGCTGGCCTGGCCCGGAACATATTCCCAGCGGCCGCGGTAGAGGTGCCAGATTTCGTTGTCGGCATTGATGATCCACGGATTGCCGGACGGATCAACGTCGACACGTATTGCACTGCCGCGGCTTTCATACCAGTTGCGACCGTCCCACCGATAAAGCCCATAGTTGTCACCATAGCCGTACCCAGTGCCGACTGCCCACACGGTGCCGTCTGCACCCACGCCGATGTCGCGTGCGGCACCGGGCATATATTCCCATTCTTCATGGTGATACACGCCGCCGTTCGACGGATCTGAAACAGGATTAGGTGCGAAGGCCTCGAGCCGCAAGCGATTGTCGGACAACACACGCAGGTCAGCCCAATACGACACGTCGTTGATCCACACTTCCGGCACCAGCAACAGGTTGCCGTCGTACCACGCTGATGAAAGACGCACAGGTCCTTCTGCTGTACCTCTTTTCTCGATAACAAACTCCAATGGAAACGTGCCGCGCAGAATGCGCAGTTCGAGGCTCAGGGTGCGGGGGTAGTCGTCGACAACCGGCAGATAGACGCGGTCACCTTCCACGTACGCGTGCTGGGCGTGACTCGCGAAAGGGGCCAGCATTAGCAGCAGGAAGATTACGTGGTAAATATTTATCGGTGCGTGCAACCGGATGGCTGAGGTCGTTGGTTGCGAAGGAAGCTGACGTTTCATTGTTATTGGTCCGCTGCAGAACGTAACTGTAAAGGTAGGCTTTCGGTGCTTAAGGATTGCTGAACGTATGGTGCGATGCTTGAGTTTCAGCGGTCACAACCTGCAAAAGTTATGGTGTTCCCCAGAACCAGGCTGACAGTTTGAACAGCACGGTCGAACATTAATGGTCACGTTCAGAGGGTTACCGAACAGATCGGAGTAACATCGCCGCTGTCTTCATTGATGTAATCAGAGACGACACCAATTGCCGACTGTACCCGATTCCGAAACGAAGATTCGTTATGTACAAAACCAAATGAGGAACCGAGAATGGAACGTCGCCCGAAAAGTTGCCTATGCTCGGTCGATACAAAAATCGCACAAGGCACTTACTCACGCTGCGGTCATAACGGTCATTAATATATGCAGATTCCAGTGCCATCTCACATCTTTGTTTACGGCACGCTACGTAGAGCCGCCTCGTCAGTCATTCACCATGAGTGGCTTGATGGTTGTGTATACGTGGCTAACGGTTGGATGCGCGGCAGGCTGTATGAAATCAGCCACTATCCGGGTGCGGTTGAATCGCAAGACTTGCGTGACAAGGTCGTTGGCGAAGTCTATAAACTGGACACACAGGAAGCACTCGACAGGCTTGATCAATACGAAGAATGCAGCGCCTCGTTTCCGGAGCCACACGAATACAGCAGGAAAATTGTTGAGGTAACAATTGGAGGCGACGAGAGCGTGTTGGCCTGGGCCTACATTTTTAATCGCGAAGTCGTCAATCTGCAGCAGATAAAATCAGGTGACTATCTGGAATTTATCGAAAGCAAGACAGGCGACACGACAGGAATGGTGTCCAACGTCGACGTATGAATTCCGCAGCCTGTTTGCGTCACCACGTTTACGTTTGATGCGATGACAGACAAAGCGCGGCGGGAAAAATGCAACGACCGGGATCGTTTTCCGGGACGTAAATAACAAACAATATCAAATCAGAACAGCGCCACTAAAAAGAACTGTCAGTAATCTTTCAAATACTTCAGGGGGAACAGACGATGACCACTAAACACACCAGAAAATCTGCACATTTTTGTTTGCGCACACCTCTGGTTTCACTCGCACTCGTGTGCCTGCCGATATTCGCTGAGGCTGATGAAATTCGGAACATTGAAAACTTCACGGGCATTTCCGTAGGTGGCGGCATCAATCTGTTTGTTGAGCAAGGCGCTGACTTTAAAGTGGAAGTGGATTCCTCCGTTGGCGCGACCGACGAAGTGACTACTGTAGTCGAAGGCGACAATCTCGTGATCAGGATGGAGAAGTCGCTATTTCATTTCGGCCTCATGAACTGGTTTGCCACGCATTCAGTCTACGTAACGCTGCCGCGACTTGAATCCCTGACCGCATCCGGTGGTTCTGACGTTTCAGTTGATGGTGTATTAACCGGTGACGAGTTGGTCTTGCGCACCTCAGGCGGTAGCGACATAGCACTTGAGGTAGATATCGACTCACTCGACATCCAGTCATCCGGTGGCTCCGACATCAAACTATCGGGCACGACCAGATCGATAGTCGCGCAAACAAGTGGTGGCAGCGATCTCGATGCGATGGGTCTGGAAGCGAAGGAAGCTGACCTGCGGTCGAGTGGTGGTTCTGATATTCAGATAACCGTAACGGAGCGTATTACCGCGAATGCGTCGGGCGGCAGTGACATTTTCTACAAAGGTGACCCGGCGTATGAAGATGTAAATGCATCGGGCGGGGCCGACGTGACACATCGTTAGCATATTCGCTCGGGTCGTGCAGCTCTTGACGCACTACACATCAAGAGCTGTCAGGTTTCTAAACCTAGAACCTCCAGGTGGCTGTCACATGAACACTTTCGGGTTCTAGATAACGGTCGCTACGACTAAAGTTTGTGCCGGATGGGTTTGTGCGAATAAATGGGTTCGTAGCAGGTGCGGGGCCAGCCGCCATCACACGGTATTCATCGTCTTCAAGACGTGTATCAAGATATTCGACACCAATCGTGACCATGCCATTAAAGCGATATTCGTATCCAACTCCCCATTGTGTACCGCTTACATCGTCATTGCCGTTTGTGCTGAAGGTGTTCACGCCGTTGCTGGTTGTGAAAGTGTTTTCGATACTGGCCCGCACGGCGCCACCCGTTGCATACAGCAGATTGTCACCAGTTGCACCGAATATGAACCCGGCCCGAGCGCGCAGTGACCACGTATCATCAAGTTCACGCGATGCTGTGTAGAACGCTGGCGTGGTGCTGAACGACGTTACTGTGTCTTGCAGGTCACTGTTTGAATATTCACCGAGCAGGCCAATCAACCAATTGTTCATCTGCCAATCGTAGCCGGCGCGAATGCCTTTGGATGCGCCGCCGTCATCACTTGAACATCCGGTGCCCGGCGTTGGGCTGGTGGCTGCACCGCTGCAGGAACCTGGAGAAAATGCATTTGCACCAGCTGCGGTAATAACGGTGTCACCAAAATTGCCATCAAGATTGGTATCGAACAGAAAGCTGTCGGAACCACTATTATCAATATCCAGCATCGTGCCGATGTAGATGCCCGCATAAGGGCCAGTCCAGCTTTCAGGACTTTGTGCCTGCGCTGAAGCGGCGCTGACGCCGAGAAGAGACATACTTGCGAAGGTGAGAACTGCTTTCATCCGATTAACTCCTTTATGTTGGATAACACAGGTCGTTGGACCTGATTGGTTTTACCTGAAGACATCGGTCAGTGCCCGTTGCGTTTCGGGAACCACCACGATTGGTCTCAGCTGACGCTTGCCCCATGCACCAACGGTTCAACCGACTCCATTGCAAGCAGCGTTTGTTAACAATACGGATAGAGTGGCCGATTGGATTAGATTTCAGGGGTGATCTCGAAGGGCGCGCAGAAAATGCGTCACGGATAAAGAAATCACATATAGCGTGTTACGAAGTACCCTGACGGCGCTCACAATTCGCCATGCTCAGTTCGTCGAGTTCGATACGCCATTATCAAAAGTGATTCGCCGCACATCATGCGCCACACATCACTTTCAACGACGCGTTTTTTGTGGCGCGCTGACTGCATTATTGCAATGTTGGCCTGCTGTGCTCCGGTGGAAATCAAGGCACATCCCCTATAGTCTAGCCGCGGTAAAGCCGACACCACTCTCCATACAAAAATCAAAAAGGAGTACCTATCATGCTTCAGCGTAGACGTTTTCTTGGCGCTGCCATTTCCAGCGCATTTATTCAGGGATCGTTTTCGTTGCCACTCAGCGCAGCCGAAAATTCTGCAGCTGAACCTTACGACCTGGTGATTCGCGGTGGCAGGGTGATCGATCCTTCGCAACAGCTCGACATGATTGCGGATGTGGGGATAAGCAACGGTCAGATCGCAATGATTAGTTCCGCAATTCCAGATGACGCAGCGATCGATTCGATCGATGCGCGTGGTCTTCTGGTGGTACCGGGTCTAATCGACGTCCATGTCCATGCGCGCGATGCGGAGTTGCCGCCGGCTGATTTTCTCGCGAGTGGTGTTACGACCATGGTCGATGCTGGCTCGCGTGGTGCCGGCAATATCGATTCGATCATCCAGATTGCCGAGCAAGCTCCCAATCGTTTGCGCATGATGTTGAACGTTGCGGAGCTTGGTAATAATCCGGGTGGCCGCAGCGAATTTCTCGATGGCATTGCACCAGCCGATGTGGGCAAAGCGCGTGCGGCGGTTGAACAACATCGCGAGTGGATCGTCGGTATCAAGGCTCGATTGTCGCGTGGTGTAAGCGCAGAACTGGACTATGAAGTATTGAGTCGTGCTGTGCAGGTCGCTGAGCCGTTCGGTATTCCTGTGATGATCCATATTGGCGATACGTTTACTCCGTTGCCACGTCTGCTGGAACTGTTGCGGCCGGGTGACATCGTGACGCATATGTATGTGCCCACGCCGAACGGTATTCTCGATGCGAAAGGTCGTTTGCTGCCTGAGGTTATTGCGGCGCGTGCAAATGGGGTCCGATTCGATTTTGGTAATGGTCTGAATGAACACTGGTCATGGGATGTTGCGGAAAAGGCTTTTGCGCAGGGTTTTTTGCCCGACACTATATCGTCTGACCTTAACGTTCCTGGTCGCATCGCGCAGGTGTTCGATTTGCCGAACGTGATGTCGAAATTTTTTGTCCTCGGCATGTCGCTCGACGAAGTGATCGCGTGTGTCACCAAAAACGCCGCACAAACTTTTCGTGAGCTGAACGGTTATGGCAGCCTGAAGCCTGGTGCCGCCGCCGATATTACGGTGCTCGAGTCGACGGCCGGCGAGTTTGAATTCGTAGACAACTATAAAAATTCTCGCAGCGGTGTTCAAAAGTTGGTGACAAAAGCTGTCGTGATGGGCGGAACACGTTTCATCTGACACCGGCGGTAAACGTCGAGGGGAGAGGGGTGAACAGATAACTGGTCTGCAAAACTGGCAGTGAACGGAAGCACTTTTTAATCGCCCATAAAAAAGCCGATGTTGTCATCGGCTCTTTCGCGAACAGTCTATCGGTTTATGGGGTTGTCAATTTATTCCACGTGCCGTTTGTCTTGATCCATGTTTCTTCAGTAACAAGGTCAACGACGCTTACGGCATCCGTAGCAAAACAATCGTTCACTCGAGTTGTTGTTGAAGTCGATTGTAGCCGTTGTTGTACAGGGGGATTGACCGTAATAAGTCCTGATCCTGCCAAAGGAGCGAATGTTGCGGTAAGGTCGTAGCAGATGTCGGTGTTGATGGTAATGTTCGCCATGCTTTCGCTGGGAGCATTGATCACACAGGTTTTGAAGTCCAGACCCGATTGTGACAAGGAGTTAATTATATTAGCGTCTCCCGTGAGTCCAGTCAGAGTCATATTGGTCACGACACCACTAGTGAGCACATGAATTCCGGTAGCTACAGGCGCCTCAGGTAATGCAAATTCGCAGTAGTTTTGATTTTCTGGCGGAACGAGGCAGCCATCGGTTTTTACAGTGATGACATTGCCGTTCTGGGTCATTGTCATGCCGGCCGGCAGAACAGTCGCATCGCAAATCTGGTTGCCAGTGCTTGGGGTGGCATCCACGCGTGCCATGAGAGTTGTGAGCGGACCAATTACAACCGGGCTATTTCCCCAGGGACCACCCTGCACGTATACGTTATTGTCATTGATGTTAACGCCAGCAAGAATTCCGGATTCGACATAGTTGCGGTAGATCCATGGACCTTGCGTCTTGGTGGTTTTGTGCGTGGTGAAGATATTGGGATATTTGGTTTCTGCCCAGTTGAGCAAACGCTCGGCATCACTTGAGACGTCGGCAAATGCAGAGCTGAAACCGGCAAGCAGGGCCATTGCCGCTGCCGATGTAATAAGCTTTTTCGTTGTGGTTTTCATGGTGAAGCTCTCTCGCTGAAGTTTAATAAAGTGTTTTGCTTGGCGCGTTTGCGTAAAGACTGAATCATAAGTTTTCTTTTTTGTTTCATCCATAGATGCGCGAAAAATTTGTGCACAAATGTGGACTACCGCAATAAAACGCATTGACTTGTCGGGTTTTTTTACAAGTAGGTGTTTGTGAAACTAACAACTCAATCAGGATATTTTCCTGTATCTGCTCAATAAAAAGTCTCAACCAGAAATCCATGTCTTCGATGTGTGCCAGAACAATTTCAAACTCTCATAGCGCAGGACGCTGCCTACGATTGCAGCATCGCTTGTCGGGCACTTTGGTGACCGAAGTACGGCGCTTTGTAAGTTTCTGAAACTGGTGACTGAA
>JAZKES010000002.1:12769-30575 GCA_040386995.1 Pseudomonadota bacterium
CGCAGTTAACTCCAGCGTAGAAAAACCAACGAAGGATCAATTACACGAATAATCATCAGGCCAAATAAAAAAAACAGTTAAACAAATAGGGGAACAGCCATGCGATTCACATTAAAACTGTTGGGTGCAAGTGTTCTACTGGCCATGGGGGTTTCTACTGCCCAGGCGCAGATCTACAAGATCACACTTTCTGGTGCCAATGAAATTCCTGCAGTCATCACGCCAGGTTCAGGAACGGCGGTTCTTACCATCAATACGTCGACCCATCAGATGCGGCTGCGTACAAGCTTTGCAAATCTGCTTGGCAATACATCCGCCTCTCATATTCACTGTTGTGTTGTTCAACCCGCCAATGCTGGTGTAGCCACGACAACACCTTCGTTCGTCGGCTTCCCGCTCGGTGTTACCAGCGGTTCCTCGGACAACACTTACGATATGACACTGGCGAGTACGTGGAACGCTGCATTCGTTACAGCAAATGGTGGCACGGTTGCAGGAGCGGAGGCGGCGTTTCTGGCGGGAATTGCTGCAGGCAATAGATCGTATCTCAACATCCACAGCGTGAGTTTCCCCGGCGGGGAAATTCGGGGCGCCCCGGTGTTGTTCTCGTTTGTACCCGCCGCTTCACCACAAGCTGCCAACCTTGCGGCCGCGCTTGACTCGTTGGGCGCAGGCTCAGGCGCACTCACGGACAAACTGATCAACCTCGCCTCAATGACACCCTCTAATCAGACTGCGGCGCTCGAACGCCTGCTGCCGACGGCTTCGTATGCGTCCAGCATGTTGACGTTCGGCAATATGACGACGACGTTCGATCAACTGGGCGCACGTTTGCAAGGGTTGCGTCGTGAAACAGGAAGTCAGGCGCCCGTTACAACAACTTCTGCGGGTGGCTTCTGGGTGAAAGCGATCGGGCTTGAAGGTGAACAGGACGCGCAGGATGGTTTCGCAGGATTTGAAAGCGACGGTTGGGATTTGGCTGCAGGTATCGAGGCGCAATTGATCGAAGGTTTTACTGTGGGTGCTGCGTTTAATCATTCTGACAATTCGCTCGATTACCTCGACCAACTGAGCGGAAATACCAGCGACATCACCAGCAACCAGTTATCAGTGTACGCGGCGCATACACAAGGCAATGGTTATGTCGAGGGTGTGGTGGCCTATGCAATGCATGATTTTGAAGACACGCGTGATACGGGCGTTGCGGGCAATGCGATTACAGATCGTGAAGGCGACATGTGGGGCGCTCGTATTGGTGCTGGATTCTCGACTGAGTTGGCGGCGAGTCTTTCCCTCACACCACAGATACGTGTTGACTGGGCGAGTAGTGAACAGGATGCCTATATCGAAACCGGCGATGCAGCGCTCGCGCTCAGCGTCGGCGACCAATCTGCTGATCGTGTTCGCTCCAGCATAGGCGCGCAGCTCGATATGGCGACCGCCATGGGTAACACGAGTGCAAGGCCGTTTGTGCGCGCTTTCTGGAATCATGACTTTAACAATGACGGTGAGAATCAGACTGCGCGTTTTGTTGGCGGCGGCATTACGTTTGTCACGAAAGGACAGGAGTTCGAAAGTGATAGTTATACGCTTGGACTAGGTATCAATTTCTACAGTCAGGGAAGTTTCTCTGCGGCAATTTCCTATGATGCAACCATTCAGGACGACTACGAGTCGCAAGTCGCGCAAGCAAAAGTATTTTGGGCTTTTTAGGTTACGCATGGATGGGTGGACGGACCAGCAGGGGAAGTTCGTCCGCTCTGTAACCTTCGCTGAGCATCTGATGTCCAATGCAATTTATAATGCTGTATCCGAATGACCAATTGGTATTTCATCCAGCAGATTCGACATGCACCTAACGAATTCTTTCCACCTGGATATAACCATTGAAGCGCTCAGCCTCCAAACGGTACTGCTTGCCCCATCGCGTGTTATAGATCTGGATTACATCGTCGGCGCGTAGATTGAAGCGGCGTGCAATGTTCTGGCGCCATACCTGACCATTATCAAGCGTGATCGTCCAGATATCCGGTTTGAACAACTCAAGTTGAACAATCTTTGCGTGCAATGTTTCGACGGGTTCCTGTTCTGCTTTTTCGTCTTCACGATTCAGCCAGCCAAATAAATTGAGATCACGAGGTTCGTTTGCGGCGGGATCTTTTTGCGGCGCAGATTGCGCAGCTGACGCAGAGGATAAAGCTGACGTCGACGGTGCAGAACCCTGACTTGTAGAGCTGCTCGCTGCAGACGATTTTTCGCGAGCTGTTGCTGCGTCCCTGTTTCTGACCGCCGTTTCGAGAGCGGCTTCAAGGCAATTCAGTCGTGTCTCACGTTCAACGAGATCAGCACATTTCAGAAGCGCTTCATCCTGCGCGTAGCTTGCTGCTGGCAGCATACTGATGAACGTGATCCCGCAGATAACAGCGCGCGCTGATAATGAGATGGGATTCTGGAAGCATGAAAAGTGGGCATTAAATCGGGTCATTTTTTATTGTTCTCCCGGTTGTGATATGTGAGAGAAGCGTAGCCGAGCGGTTCGGTGATTACAATGACGGATGAACTGGAAGCAGGGCTTTTCGATATATTCTCACCCACGTACACTGTTGCGATCGTAATGTTCAGGTCGATGCGGGTAAACAAGTGGAATCCCAACAAACACGAATGCAGTTGGCCGACTCGCTGGACAACAATGGCCAGCATGACGATGCAATCAACGAACTCGCCATCGCCACCCAGGCGGGTAGTCTGGAAGCCATGACGCGGCTCGGCAAGCGGCTTGTGGTAGGTGACCGTGCACCTTATCTGCCCCGTGAAGGAGCAGGGTTTATCCTCGAAGCCGCGCAGAAAGGTGTAGCCGAGGCAGTTGCGCTCATGGCATTGTTCCAATGCACGGGGACGTTCCAGCGCCAGAGCTGGAACGATGCATTACATACGCTGGGACACGCCGCGCAGCTTGGTTGGCAGAGTGCGCAGGAGCAACTGCTGCTACTGCAGATCACGCCTGACGCTGCAGAAATACCAGGTCAGGTTAACGTGAAAAGCGCCGAGGATTGGCGCCGGATTGTGGACAACGTTGATCTCCAGGCCTGGCTGATCGCGCCGACCGGGATAGTGGTGAATGAAACGCCATTGCTCAAATCATTTCCGGGTTTTTTGCCTGCAAGGTTCTGCAAGCGACTAATCGCTCAGTCACAGCACAGGCTTAAACCAGCGCTCGTTTATGATGCATCAAACAAACGCGACGTTCATTCCGGCACACGTACCAATTCCATTGCACAGTTCAATCTGGTTGAGACCGAGTTGCTGCAGCTGGTGTTGCAGGAACGTATGGCCAATGCGTGCTCCATACCGAGAATACAGTTCGAAGCTCCCGCGATCCTGCATTACAAACCTGGCGAGCAGATCATGAATCACTATGATTTTGTTGATACTGATCTGCCCGACTATGACAAAGAGATCGCTACCAATGGTCAGCGCATCATTACGTTTCTGGTCTATCTGAATGATGACTACGAAAATGGTGCAACTGCTTTTCCCAAGTTAGGCATCAGTCACAAGGGTAAGGCGGGTGAAGGTTTTTTCTTCACGAATGCATTAAGTGATGGATCTCCGGATCACCGGGTATTACATGCCGGCACCCCGCCGGGTGGAAGTGAAAAATGGATCGTCTCGCAGTTCATCCGCAACCTGCCGATCAAGTATGTTGTTCAGCCATGAGAGCTGTGGGATACATGCGGACGTGTGATGTTCATAACACGTGTGCCACGAAAAAAAATTCACCCAAAAAAAGCCGGCATTACACCGGCTTTTTTTATTGCTATGGCAACGATCAGAAGCTTAGTTTCAAGCCCATGAACCAGCGTTGTCCGAGGATGTCGTAGTAACCTGCGTTGGTCTGGTCGGAGTTGGTGTCGCCGCTCACCGGATCGTTACCGATGACTGGTGGTTCCTTGTCGAACACGTTATCCACGCCGAAACGCAGAGTGATGTTGTCCCACGTATATCCGGCGCTCAGGTTGAAAATATCGTACGAGCCTGTGCCCTGGATAGGCGTGTTCGGCGAAAGTGCCTTGGCCGCATTTTCCACACTTGCCAGATGACGCCAGTTGATACCGACGTTGAAGTTATCCCACGTGTAGTTTGCGCTGGAGAACAAGCGATAGTCGTACTGACCACCCTGATCCAGCGTGCCAGTGGCATCGACAAGCGGTGACGTGGGCGACGTTTGATACTCAAACGTGTCGAGGTAGTTGAGAGTCGAAGACAAGTTCAATCGGCCTGGACCCACTTCGGTACCCCAACCAACCTGCAAGTCCACGCCACGGGTTTTTAACAAACCCAGGTTGGAATACAGCGCGTCGACTTCCTCGCGATCACCTGTAGACGTGTTGCGGCGAATCTTCATACAGGCCTCATTGGCGCGACTGTATGTCGGATTGCTCGCCCCATCGGCGTTGAAACAAGACGCATATACAGCGGACGAATTTTCCGGCGATATGGCATCGGTCAACTCGATATTGTAGAAGTCTATCGTCGTAACCAGATCTGCCAGACCAAACGGTTCAGTAACTACAGCGCCGAAAGTCCAGGTTTTGCCTTCTTCTGGTCCTACGTTTGGATTTCCCTTCGTGATTTCGATCTCGAGGGGAAAGAACGGCGGATTCTGCCGCGTAAAACCGTTCGGCCCTGGAACGGTGCCGTAGGTCTGCGTGTCAAAGCCGGATGTGTTGTTGCCGATAATCGCGCGACACAAGTCCTGCACTTTTTGCCGGTTCGGGTTTCCGGCTGTGTTGCCGTACGCTGCACGCGTCGAAACTGAGCAGGGATCCCCATCAGGGAATGGCACAACCAATTGGGTGGGACCTGTAAACAACTCAGCGGTGTTGGGTGCGCGTGTGGCAAATTGATAACCACCGCGGATCGTGACGGAATCCAGCGCTTCCCATGTAAACAGGCCTTTATAGGTATCAACGCCGCCAGCCGTGTTGAAGTCAGAATAACGATAGCCAAACTCGAGATCCAATCCGTCCAACACTGGCACCAACAGTTCACCGTACAATTCCCGGACATCCGTTTTACCTTCAGTACCGTTGGACGAGAATATGCCGATTGGGTTGTCGAGTACCTGGGTCAGCACGTTGCCTGGGTCGAACCGGAACGCGTTTTCGCGCCACGATGCACCAGCGGCAAAGCGGAGTTGGCCAGCGGGCAAATCCATCAGGCCACCCTGCAGGTTCACCTCGGCAATGTCTTGCGTCAGGTTAGTGGTGTTGCGCATGCGCGTATCGATACCATCCAGACAGGCTTGCGCAGGCTCAAACTCCGCAAATACCGGCAGACCGGTCGGGCAGGCGATTGAATATCCGCGCGGCGTTCCGGAGAACGTGCCCTTGCCGAAATTGGCAGAATTGACGAGGAACTGATAACGCTGCAACGAGGGCAACGCAACGTTAGTGACTTCGATATTGGTGTCGCCACGTGAAACGTAGGCTTCCCATGACCAGTCGCCTCCTTTCAGATCACCTCTCAGACCTGCCATTACCTGCCAGACGTTGGTCTGGTTAATGGGTTCGATCGGGCCGTTGTAGTCGAGCACCTGATAGAGACTCCAGTGGCCGGCTGGATTCGCGCGCGAATCCAGCAGCGCATTAAGTGCGGCGGGTAACGCGCGACCATCACGTTGTACAGGTGCTTGCCAGATGGTGATAGCAGGCGGTATCCCGCCGCGTGTTATCACTTCGACGCTGCTGTAATTGGTTTGCACAAACGCACTGAGATTATCGGCAATCTCATACGACCCGCGGCCAAAGAACGAATGCCGTTCCATCGGTGTTGAAGCGAAAGCAACGGTGCCGAACTGGTCGAGGTTGCCGTTGGTCAGTTTCTTGACGCCAGTGAACGAACCGCAGCCTTCCATGCAGTTCAACGGACCTTTGTAGCCGTAGCCTTGCTGGGTGACAAATGGTGTGCCGTCATCATTGAAACGGAATTCCGAGGTGCGACCGATGCTACCGGCTGGCGCCATCGGGAACAGCGCATTAACAGCGTCCTGGGAAGGGAGATTGGCCCCACCTGGAATCACCGCCTCGGATGCGCCATATGAAGTGGCCTGCATGAACTGTCCCATTGGATTGCGGGTATCAAGCCAGCCGTTGCGATAGAACTCGCGGTCGATCTGGAACACCGCATCACGTTTGGTCCAATCAGCACCTACCATGATGTTGCCGCGGCCGTCGCCGGAGTTAAGCCCGAACAAAGCGCTCATTTTTGACTCCGCGCCGTCGCCTTCAAGCGTTTCGCCGGTCTGGAAATCGAATTCCGCGCCTTCAAAATCATTCTTGAGTATGAAGTTGACGACCCCGGCCATCGCGTCTGCACCGTACACCGCAGAAGCGCCGCCCGTGATTACTTCCACACTCTGGATGGCTGCTGTGGGAATGGTGTTGATGTCGATAACCAGCGATGCGTTGGCAGGCTGGGCTCGGCGCCCGTCAATCAGTACGAGGTTGCGGTTGGTGCCAAGGCCGCGGAGGTTAAGTGTTGCGGCCCCCGGTGTGGCAGTGGCTCCGCTCTGTATGCCTGAAACGAACTGGTTACCCGCAGGTGCAAATTGCGGTAACTGGTTGAGCACGGATTCGGCGCTGATCGTGGCCGAATTTTCAAACGAAGCGGCGCCTACTGTAACAATCGGGCTTGGCGCAGATAAGTCTCGCCTCACAATACGTGAGCCCGTAATAGTGATTTCTTCCAGTTCGGCATCCTCCTGAGCCATAACTGTATCTACTCGCCCAGCCAGCATCGTTGTGACTGCTGAAATGATAACTGCCATTTGTTTGCGTCTTATATCTCTGATTTTTTTCATTTTTATGCCTCTTAGATTGACGTCTGTTTTTTTTTACTGCAGCCGAAATAACTTCGGCGTTCAAAAACTAACAGAGCGCGTATACCGAAGAAACAAAATTATCCATAAAGTTTTCACATTTTGTGAGGCCTGGTATCGGCCTGTGGAGAATCACCTGACCAGGCCGCGTTATCTGCACCAGGCGCGATTCTTGAACGAATGCTCAGCCTTTGATTGGTTAATTCCAGGCTTTCGGGTGGACGCCGGATCAGACACCCAACCGCAAGGCTTGAAGGCTGATCGCAAACCAATGATGCGAGCAAGGGAAGGTTTCGCGGTCATTAGCTTGAGCCAGGTTACCGCTGATTTTTGTATCTGGGTTAGCAACTGGGTTTTTGTGGAGTTGAAGCGACAACAAAGAACAGATCTCAGCCGCGAGGTGGGTTAGATAAACAGGATGTTTTACGGATGTAAGTTTTCGAAGTTTAAGGGGTGATTCAGGTACGCAGGAACGAGGGTCGTGACGTGTGACGAATTGATCAATGAATTGGAAAAGATTCCAGCTCCGCCGCAAAAAGGAAGCCTCTGCAAAAATGAGTAACATTCTTGCAGAGCGTCTTCGAGTCAGTATGTTTACGCGGGAAACGTTGCGGGCAGCCGCCGTGTTAGTGACGTTCGTACGCGGTATTGTTTGGCGTATGGTCGCCTGCCAACCAGCGTTTGAGTTCGCTGTGTGCCTTAGGCAGTACTTCAGCGTTGATACGCTCCACTTCGGGATGGTCGGTGGTGAATTCGACAATCATGTTGTCGGGATCCATCACGTAGAGTGAATGGCAGTAGCCATGCTCGAGAACGTAATATTTGTCAGTGGGGTATTGCGCTTCTTTCACGCGCGCGAGCAATTGTTCTTGCAGACTTTTGTCTACCTTGAGTGCGAGATGGCGAAAGCCTGATATGGGTAATTCGGGACCAAACTCACTTTGATCGTCGGCATCCGCAAACTGAAAGAAAGCCAGCGCGCTTTCGTCCGCGAGGCCAAAGAAACAATGACAATAGGTGCGCTCTTTGCCGAACAGTACGGCCTGTTCACACCACGTGGCAACCAGTGGAAGGCCCAGTACGTCTTCATAAAACCAGCGAGTTTTTTCGAGGTCTTTTACTACATGAGCATTATGGTGCAGGCGTTGTGGAAGTTTGGCGGACGCATTCATGGCTGATTCTCCGGTGTTTTTTAATTATTTCTGAATCGTAGCCACTTGGCGAAGCCAAATCAACCGCGATTTTCGCTATACGAAGCATCGGTTAACCAGCGAAAAAAAATCTCATTGAGCTGGCGCGGATTTTCCATCGGTGTCATGTGGCCAGAGCCTGGAATGATATCCAGTCTCCCGCGCCGCAGCAGCGCGAGACTGTCGCGATGTTGCTCGATTGGACTCCACGCGTCCACGCTGCCGCAGACGAGCAGCACAGGGATATCGATGCGTTGCAGGTAAGGGCGGTGATCGCCGCGATTGAGCGCAGCGTGAATCTGGCCTTTAAAATCGTTGATGGAACTGCGCCGTGCCATGGCGCGAAAAACATTGATCAGCTCGGGGTTGCGCTGGCCCTCGGGGCCGAACATCTGGGGGATCAGTTGTTCGATTACCGCGTCGAGGCCTTGTTTATCAGCGAGGTCCATCAACTGCTGGCGGCGAGCAGGTTCGCTGGGTGCCACCGGATGGGCGCCAAAGTTCAGCAACGCAAGCTTGTCCACACGGTCGCCTGCCAGATCCATCAGCTCCAGCGCCACGCGCGCTCCCATCGAATGTCCCGCAACGCTAAACCTTTCTGGCGCATCTTTTAAGGTATGGCTGGCCATGTCGCGGAACGAATCAAAGCCGCGGAAAACCGGCACACGCACGTCATAACTTGCACCCAGAAAATCGATCTGGTGCTGCCAGATAGCAGCGTCGCAAAGCAAGCCGGGCAACAGAAAGACACAGGGTTTGTTCATGACAGCTTCCAGGCAATTTGGTTGGCGCGGCAAGGTCGCAGAGTCGGCCGCGCAAGACAAGAGGTGACACCAGCAAAGGCCAAGAAAAGGTGACAAACAATGCCGAAAATGGGCTGGAGGAAACGCGCCTGCAACATGGTCTGCATTTTCATGGGCTTGTACCTGCCTCGCTTTACTCGTTATCCCCAACCATGTAAACCTGCGTCAAAGGAACCGTGGGAGCGGATATGACAACATACAAACGTGGTCTTGGAATACTGGTACTGGCCTGCCTTGGGGGGTGTGCCCAGCTTCCTGAAGAAGAGCCTTCCCAGATCAGCCTGCCTTCCTATGTTCTGGCGGATGGCTTCAACTCATGGAGCATTCGTTGTCCACTCCAGACCATCACGTTGACGGACTACCGAGACCTCACGAAATTGTATAAAAGCAACGGTGCCGAAAAAAGCTTCGGTGAATTTTGTACTGAGTTCGATACAACCTCGCGTGTTCGACGCAGAGGTTGACTGTGGCGTTGACCGTATGCGTGGGCAGCCAACACAGCAGGTAGTCAGTTCGAGCAGTCAATTCAACTGGTCAATGCAATCGCCAAGCCGACTGTTCCGTAATATTCCCAGCGCGGGATAACCACCAATCAACGTCATTACGCTTTGATCTTAATGCCGGAATTTCGAATTTTCGTCGGTAGTAGAATTTTTCCTTGCACACTTGTTCCGTAATTCAGAGTTGCTGGACCTCGCGCCGTGTGCGGAAGGGAGTTACCAGATTCGCTTGAATGCGATTCCAGTACCCGTCTTGGGAATGTTGAATAAGGTGCATGAAATGTGGGCAGGAACCCGGATGTTACGCTTTACTTCAGAGGTATAACATGTGAGCCTTATTCCGGCTAATTTACAGGGGAGCATCATGATAAAAAACAAATATGGTATTGGAATGTGGGTGGCGATAACTTTCCTTGCGGCATGTGCTCATGCGCCTGAAGAGCAAACCGATCCATCTAACCAGATCGTAGAGAGAGAATTACCTTCCTGGGTTTACGGCGTCGGGTTCAACAGTTGGTCGGTGCGCTGCCCGCTGCAGACCGTCGTTATAAATGATTTTAGAATGTTGTCGTCCTTGTATAAAAGCAACGGCAATGAAAAGACATTTGACGAATTTTGTGCAAATTATAATGCGGGTTCGCGGATCTATCGCCGCTAAATCCACCAGGACTTTTACAGCACTGATTCGTTGCTCAACACAAAGTTACAAAAATCTTTCTGATGATTTTAGTGTTTCACAATTCGCAACCTGACAAAAAAGTCAGAGTATTCAGAAGAGGGGAAATGGCTGAAGGCCTCGACTTCACAGCGCGCCCGATTTGTGCGAGCTCCCCCCATTTGCGTCGTCGCTAGACTCAATCACGCGATTTAAAGAATCAAACGTGTGATGTTTTACAAGTCATGGAGGGCATATGAAAAGACAGGGATATCCAACTGTATTATGCGTAGCGGTGTTGCTTTCATCGCTGGCGGGCTGTGCAAGTAGCTCATCCGGAATTGAACGCAGGCCATTACCTTCCTACGCTTCGACCTTCATTACCACTCAAGGATTAAACTCCTGGACGGTACGTTGTCCGTTGCAGTCAATTACGGGAAATGATGATCGCGACACGAGCATGTTTTATAAAAGCGATGGCACTGAAAAGACCTTGATCGAATTTTGCGACGAGTATGATTCCAGCACACGGATTCCCGCGGGAGTTCGGTAATAACAAGCATTAACAACGTGACGTGTCATTTTCGAATATGAATAACGAATAGCAGGGAGTGGTCTCTTTGGGGCAACACGTCGCTCGCGATCATCAGAAGAATCGTAACCCCGTCTGCGTGGTATTCTTGCCGAAACCAGCAGGCATCCAAGGCCGCTTTTTGAGACTCAGGAAATTGCTTGATCAGTCGATCAAGTGGACCTCGCGTTTAAACCTTGTCTGTATCCTCCGCATAAGCCAGAATCCTTTCTAACAACCAAATTAAAGTATTCCTCGCCTTGTTCCTGAAAAATCTGTTGCCCGACCCCTTCATGCTGGCCCTGCTGTTTACTCTCGGCCTCGCAACACTGCTGCCTGCGAGCGGCGATGCCGCCGTTGTTGTCAATTGGCTGGCCAATATCACAGTGGTGCTGCTGTTCTTCTTTCATGGGGCGAAACTCGCGCGTAGTGCGGTGATTGCGGGGTTAACACATTGGCGGTTACACGTGTTGGTGCTGGCGTGCACCTTCGTGATGTTCCCACTGCTGGCCCTGTTGATGTCCGCGCTGTTTGGTACTCTGCTGTCGCCGGCACTGTGGACGGGTATATTGTTTATGGCGGCCTTGCCATCCACGGTGCAGTCCTCAATTGCATTTGTCGGAATTGCGAAAGGTAACGTTCCGGCCGCAGTTGCATCGGCATCGGCTTCGCAGTTGCTTGGCGTGTTACTTACACCGCTGCTCGTCAGCCTGCTGTCAGGTGCGCATGGCGGCGAGGTGGCAATCTCCGGCATTGGCACCGTGGCGTTGCAGATTCTGTTGCCATTCATCGTGGGCCATCTGCTGCGACCCTGGCTGCTCGATTTTATTACCCGTTTTAAGTCCACCATCGCGATCACCGATCGCGCAACAATCCTGCTTGCTGTCTACAGTGCTTTTTCTGCGGCCGTAATCGAAGGCATATGGAGCCGTTTGCCGTTGCCTGATTTCGTGGTGTTGTTCGGGCTGTGCTGCGTGATGCTGGTTTGCGCACTGCTGTTTACACGCACAGTCGCGCGCCGCCTGCATTTTTCGCGTGAAGATGAAATCGTGATTGTATTTTGCGGCACGAAGAAATCGCTGATACAGGGTGTGCCGATGGCGCGGGTATTATTTGCGGGGCCGGATCTTGGTCTCATCCTGTTGCCCATCATGATTTTTCATCAGGTTCAGCTGATGGTGTGCGCGGCAATTGCACGTAACTATGCAATGAAAGCTGCCATGAATGATGCGGCGACTGATGCACAAAGCGACGCAACCAGTCGTGCAAAGAACCAGGAAAATGGAGATAACAACGATGGCTGACGACAGACCCTGGCCGCAGGCAGGCAGGACCCGCATGATTGCGCGTTCACCCGTGGGCAACATCGGCACGCCCGATGCGGACGACGATCATCACTTGTTAAACCAGCTTGATGATAAACACGTCTTCATGATGGGCGACAATCCCGCGTTGCCGCGTATGCCGGAGAAACCGACATTGATCGACTTCTTCAAATACCGCTTCAACGACATTGCTGTTAACCATTTGCTCGGTTCCGCCAAACGCGCGATGGATGATGGTCACAGCGACAACGTCGTGCTGGCTTGTATGCTGCACGATATTTCGAATGGTTGCCTTATCCGCCCCGATCATGGCTATTGGGGAGCGCAGTTAATCGCGCCCTATGTGGCAGAAGAAGTGGCGTGGGCTGTCAAGTATCACCAGAGCCTGCGTTATTTTGCGGACGAAAGTGTTGGTTACGTGTATCCGGAAAGTTATCACCGCTTCTTCGGCCCGGATTATGAAGTGCCGGAATATCTACGTCGCGATGCGGCGATCGCACGCCAGCACAAGTGGTACATGACAGCGCGACTCGTCACGATGTACGACCTCTATTTCTTCGAAGAATCAGCACCGGTTGCACCGGAATATTTCAACGACTTCCTCGCGCGCAATTTTCGTCAGCCTGCCGAAGGCCTTGGCTACGATGACTCACCCTCGTCACACATGTGGCGCACGATGATCTGGCCAAATAATTTCTTATAGCCAGCTTGTAGGCAGCGTTCGCGTCGAAACAATCATTCGCGGGTTCGGACGGGTTCGCAATTGGGCGTTGTAGACTTTCGCAGGACCTGGACTTACGACCATCGCAAGGAACACACCATCAGAATCCCCTCTATTAAAAGCGTATGAGATGCTGCGGAGAGTCGAGTGAGAAGTAGCCTTAAGAACTTGGCGGAAGTGTTATCAGGCTGCGGGGAGACGCAACTCGCAGCGACGGTCCATGACATTGTCGCTGGGAGTGATTTGGAGTTTCAGGCATTTCTTACTTCCAATGATCTTTGGGGTGGTGCTGGCTCTATTGCCGACCAGGCCGGTATTGGCATGAGCGGTGAACGGACAGAATGTCGTCGGAAAATCGAGAGCGTTCTTATTGAGCTCGGCAATAAACAAGCGCGGAATAACGTTCTAAACAGACGTACCACTTTCTGGGTTCAAGCATTTGAGCAATGGGCGAAGAATGGCATCTAACAAACAGAACAACTTCGCGCCTACGGTGCAGGACGCGACATGCCGCCGCGCGTGTTTTCATGGGCGATATCAATCATAAGTGACAACTGAATGCTGAAGCTCAACGTTTTACTGACTGCAGTGTTTGCCATGTTGCTGACGGGTTGCATGAGCGCGCCTCACGCAGTTACAACCGAAGCGACGTCGTCACCGCATACAGAGTTCATGCTGACTTTTGACGATGGTCCGCTGCCCGACATGACAGAACGTGTGCTCGATATGCTTGCGACGCTGAAAGTCGACGATGGAACTGCGGTAAAAGCCGGCTTTTTCCTGGTGGCCGATGCGCCGGACACATTCTGGCGACGTCGACAGAGTTTCGCGGCTTATGAACTCTGGACAAAGAAGGGCAGCATGGCCAAGTATCCTGAACTCGTGCGGCGCATTTATCAGGAAGGCCATGTCATCGGAAATCATACGACTCATCACGCATGGTTTAGATGGCCGTGGAAAAATTCGCCAGACGCTATCACTGCTGAGTTCACCGATTGGCAAACGATTGCCCGTTCCATTCTTCCCGAAACACCAACAAGGTTATTTCGACCGCCGTATTTTGTACTGACAAAAAATGTGCGCGCAGTTGCTGCGGATCTTGGCTACCAGATAGTCATGGGCGAAGCGGCGGGGGATGCTACGCCATTCATGACGGTTGAGATGATCAAGAAACATACCGAGGCACTGCTAACGGAATGGGACGAACCGTATCCATGTGTATTGGTGTTCCACGAAATGCGCCCCGCTACAAATGAACACCTGACAGAGATTGTTACCAACCTGCAGCAGAAAGGTTTCACGCTTGTGCATTTTGATCCAGCACGATTAGGGGCAGCGAATTGATACTGATCTTGCTGTTCGTAACAACGTGGGAAATTATTCTGCTTAACATTCATCAGCGAATGCCATCAGTTCGCAAGCTCAAGCTCAACAAGGTAGAGCTCAAACTCATCAACTGACATCTTTGCGAGTTGCATTTTGCCATTACGCAAAATGACTGTGGTGAAACTCAGTCATTGCGGAATATTGTGGACGTATTGCATATTTCGAGTTTCCATGTTTTTACTAGATGCAAAATCGTGGTCTTGATCGCATTCTTTTTCCTCCTTCCTCTGCATAGTCATGATCGTGCCCTGAAAAAGCCACAATTGCTGTTTATCTTCCTGTCGTATTAGAAATGGATAGAGAGTTTTAACTCTTCTCTGAAAGTGCTTGTCCGTTTCTCAACCGTGCAAGGATGCAGCACCAACAAATAGAAAAGGCTATTAGCAAAAAGCCGTCAGGTGAGTACCTTGCAACTATCGACGTTTATATTTACTCGTGCCTCGCTTATCGCGGTTGCGACTTTCTGTTCACTCGCGCGGGCCAATGACCCCGAACCGATTCAACTCGGTTTTCTGGAAGTGCGTCCAACCCTCGACACAAACGTCACTCCGCTTGGCAGCACCTGGCTTCCCAACGGGGAAGAAGAAAATGCCGAGCTACTTGTGTTCAAACCCAGACTTGCAGCATTTGCGTCCGACGGTAAAAACCAGTTTTCATCTTCGCTCGAAATTCTGAACGGCAACTATTCGACCAGACAGGCGGACAATTTCGTCGATTTTCGTGTTGAGAACACGGCCAGGGTGCCGCTTGATGAGCGTAATGTCGTCAAGCTGCGGAGCGAACTATTCAACACGCATGAAACACTCAACTCGTCTTTCAGAAAGGGTGATGCGCCCGTGCCGAATAGATTTACGACGTCCACGGTAAACGGCAGTTACGAATATGCGACTTCCAAAGGCAAGGGACGCATGGTGCTCGACAGTGGCACTTTTGCAAAAACCTATACAAACAACCCGGCACTAGACTTTCGCAGTCACGAAGACTTCAACTGGGGCAGCACGTTTTATGTGCGTGTGCTGCCGGGCACGGACATGGTGATGCGGTATCGTTTCAAAGATGTTAACTACCTTGATGGCCGCGCCAATTTGGCGGCCAACATAGAAGAGCGCGACAACACGGAAACCAATGCGTACCTCGGCGCGACGTGGGAAGCTCCTGCCAGAGTGCCAGGCAAACTCAAAATTGCGTCAGGGTTCAACGATACCGCGATTGAGGCGTTCCGTGCCGAATCGAGCAGCGCGCGTTGGGAAACAAATGTGAGGTGGGAACCACTCGAAGATTCGATAGTGCTGCTTAACGCAGATCGGATAAAACGCGAGGGTTCGGGCCTCGATACTCTGATGAATACGACAAGCCTCAGGGGCAGCTGGGAATATCTCTGGACCGGACGGCTCAAGTCAGCGATTGCGGGTAATTATTCCGATGATACCTACCTCGATACCAATCGCACGGTGGAAGGCCTGGGCCTCAAGCTCAGAATGGATTACGCGTATTCGAACTGGCTGAACATGTTTGTTGCGGTCGGCCGCGACGAAAAAAGATCTGCATTTAATGACTTCAATTTCACGCAACGTACTTTTATGTTGGGTGTTACCGCAACACTCGAGCACCTCTGGGGTTGGTGATCGGATTTCCATCACCCTACATCCCGCAATCTATTAATACTGGCTTTTTCTCAGGCGTTTTAGCCTGAAGCATTCCGTGTCTCATGCGCCCGGATGCACGGGCATTGTTCGCTTCCCGATTACGTTCGCGCTAAAAAGAAAACGCAGGCGTTATGAGGAGCAACAAATGCGGACTATGGTTCCTGATGTTCGCCGGTGTTACACAGCAGCGCGAAAGCACCGTCAGGTTGGCCGTTTACTATAATTTCCGAATGTGTCTTGCGTAACATGTTCTTCTGGTTCGATCGTGTAACAATAACCAATCGACTCACGCAGACCACCTTATGATCCTCGTGTTGCTTTGTATGTGTATGTACCGCATCGCGGAAATAGAGCGCAGGCGCGGATGGCTGTGGGCCAGCATCGCACTTTTTCTCATCATGCTTTTTCAGTCCGTGTGGGCCTACCCATTGGCATTTATTCTGATGATATTGGCAAACATATACAGGCCCGTGAAAAAAGGGCCGTTTCTGCGCTAGGTGTTTTTTCAGAAACTTTCGACGCAATTTTCAGCTCGACTATTTCCCATCTGCAACGCATACGCGTCGAACCATTCTTTCAGTTCATGTAATTACCGGTGTATTCTGTACAGGAATTTTTCTACATGGAGGTAGGGAATATGTTCACGCGCGTTATAAAACCCATTCTGTTGTATGTCATCTTGTTTTTGCCGGCATGTGAGTCCGCGACATTGCCTGTTGAAAATGGCTTTGGTCCCAACCCCGAATTGCCGCCGCCTGATCCTTCTTTAATACCTGTTGTTGATATTGCTCCCGCGGTCGGTTGGCAAGCCACCGAGAAACCGGTTCCTGCTGAAGGTCTGACAGTAAATGAATTTGCCTCAGGGCTGGTACATCCGCGCTGGCTATATGTGTTACCAAATGGCGATGTGCTTGTTGCGGAGACTAACGCGCCTCCTGCAGAAGAGGGCGGAGGCTTGCGTGGCTGGGTGATGCAGCAAGTGATGAAACGCGCGGGTGCGGCAGTGCCGAGCGCTAATCGAATCACGTTGCTGAGAGACGCTGATGGTGATGGCGTAGCTGAAGTGCAAACGAGTTTTCTGGAGGATCTCGTGTCGCCATTTGGCATGACACTCGTCGGCAACACCTTATATGTCGCAAATGCCGACGGGCTTGTGCGTTTTCCGTATACCGAAGGCGCAACCCACATCGCAGCGCGTGCTGAAAAGGTGGCGGATTTGCCGGGCGGTCCTATCAATCATCACTGGACCAAAAATGTTATCGCGTCGCCCGATGGAGCGCGCTTGTACGTGACCGTGGGTTCGAACAGTAACGTGGGCGAAAACGGGATGGACGCAGAAAAAGACCGCGCGACCATTCTCGAAATTGATCCTGCCACCGGAGCCAGAAAAGTATTTGCGTCCGGACTGCGCAATCCGAATGGCTTGGCCTGGCAACCCGAGACCGGTGAACTCTGGACCGTGGTGAACGAACGCGATGAGATCGGCAGCGATCTTGTGCCTGATTACCTGACCTCTGTTGTTGCGGGCGCTTTCTACGGATGGCCCTACAGTTACTACGGTCAACATGTGGATGAACGTGTGGAACCACAGCGCGCGGATCTTGTTGCTGCCGCGAAGGTGCCAGACTATGCGCTAGGTTCACACACCGGTTCGCTCGGCCTGGCGTTTAACACCGCCGACAATTGGCCGCAGTCTTATCGAAGTGGTGCCTTCATCGGGCAGCACGGCTCCTGGAACCGTCAACCGCTGAGCGGCTACAAGGTGATTTTCGTGCCATTCGCGGCCGGCAAGCCGTCCGGCATGCCGATTGATGTGCTCACGGGTTTTCTGAACGAAGAGGGTGACGCGCGCGGTCGACCCGTGGGCGTGGTGATCGATAAGAAAGGTGCTCTGCTGGTGGCGGATGATGTGGGCGACGTGATCTGGCGCGTGACCGCAGAATGATCTGGACAGCAATTTGCTGGAGCGTCGCAGCTACAGGTCGCGGTTATTTTGGCGAAATGACGGCTCGTGCTTTGAGGCTCCGGCTGATGCTAATCTGGCATCGTGAGGTTCAAACGAAAAGCCCGGTGTGATACGTCAAACTACGGTACATTGATGCGCGTGAATGAAAGATAATCCAGAATTC
>JAZKES010000002.1:30675-48591 GCA_040386995.1 Pseudomonadota bacterium
CGCTTAACCTAAACTATACATTTTGGGACTGGGTATTAACGTTGGCTTTCCCGTAAAATACCCGCCGCCGCTTCGAGGGTTGTAACGAGCGGTGTCTGCTTTTGTTTCTTCCCGGGTTATGTCCCCTCTGAATCAAGGCATCGTATTACCCCGTCTTTACGAGCAAGGAACCATGCAAACTTTCATCAAAACTATTGTGCCTTTGTGGCTCTGTATTTATTTGGCAGCCTGTTCTGATGATCAGGCAGCAGAAACATCCGGCGAGGCAGCAATGCCACCGGCAGAAGTCGAGGTTGTCACGCTGACACCGCGCTCGGTAATGCTTGAGCTCGAATACTCAGGACGTGCGAACGGCTCGCAGGAAGTAGAGGTGCGCGCGCGTGTTGGCGGCATCCTCATGCATCGCAATTACCAGGAAGGTGGTGTGGTCGAGGCCGGCTCCGTGCTGTTTGAAATTGATCCGCAACCTTACAAGGTCGAACTCGAACGCACCCATGCACGTTTGCAACAGGCGGAAGCACAATTGCGTTCGGCGCAGCGCGATTGGGACAGGGCAGAAGCGGTTTTTGCGAAAGGCGCGATTAGTGCGAGCGATCACGACCGTATCCAGTCCCAACTTGAACTTGCCGAAGCTGGCGTAGCGGTTGCCAAGGCAGAACAAGAAGCGGCGCGTATCAATCTCGACTATACAACGGTCACCGCACCGATCAGCGGCATAACCAGTCGTGAAGCAGTTTCCGAGGGTAGCCTGGTTGGTCCTGTCGAAGGACTTAATCTGCTTACCCGCATAGTACGAACAGATCCGCTGTATGTACTGTTCTCGATTCCTGAAAGTGAATTTGCGGGACTGCGGGAAGTGCGACCCGATTCCGCGGGCACTCCGCAACAACTCAGCGCTGAACTAATGCTGCCAGACGGTCCGGTTGCCGGCATGCAAGGCACGGTGGATTTCACGGCGAGTACGATTGATACCACCACGGGTACCGTGCAGGCGCGCGCGGTGTTTGCCAATCCGGGCAACAGCGTGCTGCCAGGCCAGTTCGTGCGTATACGCCTGATGGGAGTGAATATCGATAATGCGTTGTTAGTTCCGCAGGCCTCCGTGCTGCAGGGCCCGCAAGGCACGTTTGTCTATACCGTCGACAGCTCGAACATGGTGCAGTATTCGCCAATCACGACCGGTCTCGCCGTTGGCACCGACTGGCTTGTGACCACGGGTCTTGAAGCAGGCGTTCGGGTGGTAAGCAACGGTTTGTTGAAGGTTCAGCCTGGTCAGCCAGTAACAATTGTAGCGGCGGCAACTGCACCAGCGTCACCGTCAGCGCAATGAGGACAGCACGATGATTTCCGGTTTTTTCATCCGCCGTCCGATTTTCGCGAGCGTATTATCGATAGTAATTGTGCTCGCAGGCTTGCTTGCGATGCGCGTTCTTCCAGTCGAACAATATCCCGATATCGTGCCACCGGAGATCGCGATTACCGCGTATTACCCGGGCGCAAGTTCGCAGGTGTTGGCCGAGACAGTCGCGGCGCCGATCGAACAGTCCGTCAACGGTCTCGACAACATGATCTATATGCGTTCGACGAGTACGTCGAGCGGCATGGTTACGATCAACGTGAGTTTCGAACTTGGTACTGATCCTGACCAGGCTGCGATCAACGTCAATAATCGCGTTACCGCAGCTGAAGCGCGTCTGCCTGAAGAAGTACGGCGCCAGGGTATCAGCGTGCAGAAACAGTCAACGGCGATTCTGCAGGCGATTTCGCTGTCTTCCGACAATCCTCTCTACGATGACGTTTATATCAGCAACTATGCGCTGATCAACATCATCGATGAACTCAAACGTATTCCGGGCGTAGGCCAGGCATCACTGTTCAGTCAGAAAGACTATTCGATGCGTATCTGGCTGAGTCCCGACAAACTTGCGCAGTACAACCTCACGACAAGCGACGTTGCCACTGCGATTCGCGAGCAGAATTCGCAGTTTGCGGCTGGCAAATTTGGTGAAGAGCCAAGCCCCGATGAACAGGTCTACACGTACAGCGTGTCGACCCAGGGCAGGTTGACGGAAGTATCGCAGTTCGAAGAGATCATCCTGCGTTCGAGTGTTGATGGTGCGACGCTGCGCCTGAAAGATGTGGCGCGTGTTGAACTTGGTGCACAGGACTACAGCTTTACCGCTATAGCCGGTACGACACCTTCTGTGCCAATCGGTATTTATCTGCAGCCCGGAGCGAACGCGCTTGCGGTGGCAGAAGATGTTGAAATCGCGATGGAAGAACTCGCGCGGCAGTTTCCCGAAGGTCTCACTTATGACATTCCGTTCGATACAACGGAGTTCGTACGTGTATCGATCGAAGAAGTGGTTATAACGTTTTTCGAAGCGATGTTGCTTGTTGTGCTCGTGGTGTATCTGTTCCTGCAAAACTGGCGCGCTACCTTGATTCCGCTGCTGGCTGTGCCCGTGGCGATTATCGGGACTTTCGCCGGCATGCTCGCTCTCGGGTTTTCGATCAACTTGCTGACACTGTTCGGCATGGTGCTGGCAATCGGTATTGTGGTCGACGATGCGATCATCGTGATCGAGAACGTTGAACGCATCATGGCGCGCGATCATCTATCGCCACGCGAGGCAACCTTCAAGGCGATGCGCGAAGTGACTGGTCCCGTGATTGCGATTGTGCTCGTGCTGTCTTCGGTATTTCTGCCCGTCGCATTTCTGGGTGGCTTGACGGGTGTGATGTACCGGCAATTCGCAGTGACGGTTTCGGTGTCTGTGATTATTTCCGGTTTTGTTGCACTTACGCTGACTCCCGCGCTTTGTGCGTTGTTGCTTCAGCCTGGCCACAGCAAGCCGATTGCGCCGTTACGCTGGTTTAATCAGGGTTTCACCAAAACGACTGAAATCTACATGCGTGGCGTGGATTTCCTGCTGCGACACGCGGTAATCGGGTTGCTGCTCGCAGCGTCGATACTTGGACTCACCTACGCCATTTTCACGCGTGTGCCGTCGAGCCTCGTACCTGCTGAAGACCAGGGCTATCTGCTGGTCGCCTACATACTTCCTCCAGCGTCATCGCTCAGTCGGACTGCAGAAGTGGCGAACACCATGTCGGCACGTTTTGACGAGCATGAAGCGGTTAAATCTGCGCTCACATTTGCGGGCTTCGATATTCTGACAAATGCGACTACGCCGAGTGGTGGTGTTTCGTTCGTCATTCTCAACGACTGGAAGGAACGCAAGCGCCCTGATCTTGAATCAGAGAACCTGGCTTTCAGCTTCATGGGCATGGGCGCCGATATCAAGGAAGGTCTTGTGCTCGCGTTTAATCCACCGCCGATTATCGGCATGAGTATGACGGGTGGTGTCGAAGGTTATATCCAGAATCGCAACGGCGGAACTTATGCCGAGATGATGGCCAAGACAACCGAGTTTGTGCAGATGGCGTCGCAGCGGCCCGAGTTTGCGAGTGTGCAGACGACGTTCTCAACGAGTACGCCGCAATACCGGCTTGATGTGGATCGTGAAAAAGCCAGTGCGCTCGATATTCCGTTGAACGATGTGTTCTCAACGATGCAGAGTACGTTCGGCAGTTTGTACGTCAACGACTTCACATTGCTTGGCCGCAACTTCCGCGTCAATCTGCAATCGGAAGCGGAGTTTCGCAGTGGCCCGGAAGATCTTGGCAAAGTGTTTGTGCGTGCGCGTAATGGTTCGTTGATTCCCCTGAACTCGCTCGTAAAAGTGGAGCGCATTATCGGGCCAGACATCGTGCAGCGTTTTAATGGTTTCCCGGCCGCGAACATTCTTGCGGAGCCCGCAGCGGGTTCGAGTTCTGGTCAGGTACTGGCCGCGCTTGAAGAAGTGGCCGCGCAGACGCTCGGCAACGGTTATTCACTTTCGTGGATTGGTTCGGCGTATCAGGAAATGAGCGTAGCCGATTCCGGATCGCAACCGTTCATCTTCGGCTTCATCATGATTTTCCTGATTCTTGCCGCGCAGTACGAACGCTGGACGATACCACTAGCGGTTATTACCGCTGTGCCGTTCGCTGTGTTCGGTGCGCTGCTTGCGACCTGGATGCGTGGCCTGAGCAACGACATCTATTTCCAGATCGGGCTTGTCACGCTGATCGGCTTGTCGGCAAAAAACGCGATTCTGATTGTTGAGTTTGCGATGATCCGGATGCGCGAAGGGATGCCCGTGATGCAGGCCGCTAAAGAAGCCGCGCAGTTGCGTTTCAGGCCTATCGTGATGACCTCGCTTGCGTTCACGATGGGTAGCATTCCGCTCGCCATCAGCAGCGGCGCAGGTTCAGCGAGTCGACATGCGCTTGGTACAGGTGTTATCGGCGGCATGTTGGCGGCTACGTTTGTTGCTACCTTCTTCATACCGTTGTTCTTTAAATTGATTGCAGGCAATGGCAACCAGAAACAAAACCCTGAAGAAGTGACTGATTAACTTTCATTAAAGACGTATCAAACTGTGCGCAGCTTTATCGGCTGCGCACAGTTTCAAAATCCGCTTCGTTAAACTCCTCCGTCACTGCACCGCTGTGCCCAGGCTCAACGGCAAGACTGCCTATCGTTAGTGCATCAAGACTCACTGCTGTTTGCGCTGCGCCAGCTGAAGGAGAGACCACCGCGTAAAGTTTCTGGTCCTGCAAATTCCTCGCGATGTAGTCAATCTGGCCGAGCACATTGCCGGCTTCATCGATGAGCGTTTTCTGCGTAAACGCGTCAGGGTTTGTTATCGCCAGTTGCACGACCGCCGAGCCGACGGGTTCATAAACGGGATTGGCGGCATTAGCCGGGTTATTGGCTGCGACTGCACGCTCGGCAAGGTCTGCGGTATTTTCGAGGTCGGCCTCGTTATCAGCTTCATCACGTTCTGATGTATCCGCTGTGGGTTCGTCGTCAGGATTGGTCAGGCTTCCCAACGCAGAATGGCCTGTTTGATATTGGCTGACCGGTTCGAAGTCTGCTTCCTCGAAATGTTCATTGTTCAGCGCACTCGCAGGTGCCCAGTATGCGAGACCACTCACGGACAACACATCGAGCGGAAGGGCGACCGGATTTCCAGTACTGCTTGTGATGATGGCCTGCAGGGATTGGTCGGTTTTTCTCCTCGCAATGGAAAGCACTTTGCCGATTTCAGCACCCTCATTATTCGTGACTAATAACCCTTCAAATTGTGCTGGTTCATTAACGGCCATGAGTTCGATTGGAAGTCGACTCGTCAGGCTCTGTGCCTGCGAATACGCTTGCTGGTCAGTATCTTTGTCATAAGCGTCCTTTATGCTGTCAGGGTAAATCTGTTGTGCGATGCAAGGCAGCGCGATGAAACTGAAAAATGCAGCAAAGCCATTAAGTTTCGTGTGATTTTTCATACCCGCTCCTGGTAAGGATGATGCGTTTTAAGAGAACCGCGGCTAGGTTGAACGCCTGAGAGACAGTTGATGCTGTTTGTCCCTATAATTGCCGGCTGAAGCGTTTTGTTAGTATTTCTGCGCCTGCAAAGCCGCCGGATTTTTTATATTACAGCCAACTCGCATGGGTCCATGATCTACACGAGCAGCTTATACGAATCGTATGCGAATCTTATGCCGTATATGCGCAGCGAAACTAACTGTTGAATTAACTGTTATTTTTTCGATTTGCACTTTGTATCAGGAACAATATCGCGCCGGAATCCACCACTTTCCATGCCCCGGCAAGTAAGAATTACAAAGTCGGGCAGGCGTAGAAACTGATTGAAGTTGCAAGTCTCGAAAGCTTTTGATGTTCGTGCAGGCGATACCCTGCGAAAGAAATGGTGACTGTTGTTCAGTGCTCGCTTGATCTGGAGTTAGCGTTGAAGATCATTAACACGTCACTCATCACCAGTGTCTGGCATCGCACTTGCGGAGCAGACCCCCAGGAAATGTATGAACGAAGATATTCTCCAGTATTACACCGCTACGCAAGTTCGCGAGTTGAACCGTCTTGCGATTGACGAGCATCAGGTGACTGGTTTTGAACTGATGCGCCGTGCAGGCAAGGTCGCGTTCGACCTTCTGCTTGCAGAATGGCCAGATGTTGAACGAGTGATCATTTTTTGCGGCTCGGGCAACAATGGCGGTGACGGCTTTATTATTGCGGGTCTCGCAATGGAGCAGGGCTTGTTGGCCGATGTGTTCGTGTTCGGCAACGGCGCTTCGATAAAAGGCGATGCGCAGAAGGCGTTGGCGTACGCGCGTAAATGGCATACTCCTATCCAGTTTCAGACAGAACCTCCTGTGCTGCCGCCGGCAGGCGCAAAGGTAGTGATGGTTGATGCCTTGCTTGGCACGGGCCTCGCGGGCGACGTAAGAACACCGTTTCGTCTCGCTATCGAAGCAATGAATCGTACTGATTTTCCCGTATTGGCAGTCGATATTCCTTCAGGCCTCTGCAGCGACACCGGCAACATTCTGGGCGCGTGTGTAGAAGCCACTATCACCGTGACGTTTATCTGCAGAAAAATCGGTCTGGTCAGACGTTATGGCTCCGAGATGTGCGGAAGGGTTGTTTGTGACGAACTCGGATTACCGCCAGAGTTATATCGACAGATCAACGGTACCTCGATGCTCAGAAATGAAGCCGAATGACAACGTCATCATCGCAATTTGGTTATTAAATATTCTGCGCTGTCTGATGATCCGCTTTGGCAGATGATCCACAAGCCGTTCTCGCTAATCGCCATCACCTAATCTTTCCGGAATATGTTCGATGCAAAAATATATCCTGTTCGACCTCGACGGTACGCTGATCGATGGCGTCGATGATCTCGTCGTTTCGATTAATGCAGTACTGACAGGTCTCGACTTACCGCCACTGCAGCGACCCGCAATCGAAGCGATGCTGGGTGATGGCATGCGTATGCTTACACGACGCGCACTTGCGGCACACAACGTAACCTTGGCCGCAGAGCCATTTGAAGCGGCGTGCAGGAAGTTTCTCGAGGTGTACGAAGCCACCGAATACGCTCATACCCGACTCTATCCGGGTGTAGCCGAAATCCTTTGCCGCCTGCACATCGACGGCTGGAAGATTGGCCTGGCGTCCAACAAGCCCACCGTTCCGTGCAATGGAATACTGCGGCGTCTGGGTATTCACGACCTGTTTACGGTGATTGCAGGTGGCGATGCCACAACCGTGAAAAAGCCCGATGGTGGTCACCTGCGGTTTGCGCTTGAGCTCATGGGTTATCAAGGAACCGAGGACGAAGTAGCGGTGATGGTAGGTGACCATGCGAACGACGTAGATGCAGCGCGTGCGTTCGGGATTCATGCGATTGCGGTTGCTTTCGAGGTCAGTGACGCAAGGGCCCAGACCTTGGGTGCCGATGCCGTGGTTACCGATTTTTACAGGCTGCCGGAAACACTCGTCGCGTTGTTGCAACGATAGATCGAGGGTAGCCAGCATTCGTAATTTATCGAGGAGGTCCTGACAGCTTGCCGGACTATCTTCGTTTACCGATAATCCCCGCACAAATCTCTTTACTCCGGCCGCGCCCATGATTCTTTTCTACTCGCCGAATTCCTGCGCCCTCGCTTCCCATATTGCGCTCGAACAGGTTGGCGTCCCGTATGAGGCGCGGCGGGTTGATTTCTCTAAAAATGAGCAGAAGCAGCCCGAGTATCTCGCGATCAATCCAAAGGGAAGGGTGCCAGCGCTCGTCACCGAGCGTGGCGTATTGACTGAAACCCCTGCAATTCTTGCGTACCTCTGCCAGGCGTTTCCCGCAGCGAATCTTGCGCCGGTGAACGACCCGTTTGCGTTTGCCCATTTGCAGTCTTTCAACAGCTACCTGAGTTCGACGGTACATGTCGCGCATGCGCATCGTTATCGTGGTTATCGCTGGGCAGATGATCCGGCGGCTATCGAGGCGATGAAAAAGAAAGTCCCGCAAACAGTAGGCGAATGTATCGAGCTCATCGAGCGCGATATGTTTGCGGGTCCCTACGTAATGGGAGATGCCTACACGGTTTGCGACATGTATCTGTTCACAATCTGTCAGTGGCTGGAAGGTGATGAGGTCGATATCAACCGTTTTCCCAAGCTAGCGCAGCATCGGCAACGTATGCTGGCTGATCCGGTAGTAAGGAAAGTGCTGGCGATGCAGGTTGCGTGACTACTTGCTTTAGTAATGATTAGTCCGCGCAACGTCCGGCAAAAAAGTGCTCTGATTATTTATTATTCGAGGTGTCGATTTTGCTATGTTTCATTCGACTACCTAAAGACGACAACTGAGTTGCTTGCGGCGCGGCTTGTTCGGATACCCTCATGATTACACTTAAAAGCGATTTATGAAAAACAGGAGTGCTATATGAAAAAGTTCATGGCTGTTTTTGTCGGCTCAATAACATCCGCCAACCACGACAAATGGAATGCGCTGGATGAGGCAACCCGTAAACAAAGAGAGCAAGCAGGCATGCAAGCCTGGGGCAAATGGATGCAAGACCATGGAAATATTCTGGTAGAGCCAGGTGGTCCATTGGGCAAAACCAAGCGTGTTTCCGAGAACGGTGTTGCCGATATCCGCAATGACCTGTCGGGTTTCACCATCATCCAGGCTGAATCACATGCGGCTGCAGCAAAACTGTTTGAAAACCATCCACACTTCGCGATCTTTCCGGGCGATGCGGTGGAGATAATGGAAATCATGCCGATCCCGGGAATGTAAAAACACTATTCAGTTCAAAAGTATATTAACGATCTGTAAACACTGGTGCAGTCCGAAACGATGTACCAGTGGATATTTTCCTGTGCTTTAACGCGCCGCCACAATCCCGCCAGAATTGTTCTCAAGCCAGACTGAATCCCTGCTGAGCTACGCCACGCTGTATTGATTGAATACAGGCTCCCAACTATAAGGAGCTTGCAATGCACACCCGGGATACCCAGCAGTATCACCACAAAAAACCGTCTTTCTGGTCGATTCTCTTCGACAACCTCGCCTTTGTTATTGTTGTCGGCCTCGTGCTGTTCTGCCTGCAGTTTGCTGCATCGGTAAAAGCACAGACGCCCGACCTCGCGCGAGCGGGCGAGATGTTCCTGGTATCGAAACAACAACGCGTGACGCCGGCCCTGCAATTGAATACCAATGTCAGCATGTCTATTGAAGGCATGACAAGCCGAGTAAGTGTGCAACAGGCTTTTACCAACAACAGCAGCGAATGGCAGGAGGGGGTCTATGTATTTCCGCTACCGGACGACAGCGCAGTAAATGCCATGAGCATACGGCTAGGTGAACGCGAAATTGTCGGTGAAATACACGAGCGCGAGGAAGCGCGCGAAATTTATCAGAAATCGCGCGATGCCGGGCAGCAGGCCGCATTGGTCGAACAGCAGCGGCCGAACCTGTTCACCCAGAAAGTGGCGAACATCGCACCGGGTGAAACAGTGACCGTCGAATTGCAATATATTCAAGCTGTGCGTTACGAGAATGGCCGGTTCAGTTTGCGGTTTCCGATGACCATAACACCTCGTTATATTCCAGGTGTGCCGCTTGGTGAGATGGAGGCGCAGCAAGAGTTTGTGACGTCAAACAAGGGTTGGGCAGATCCGACCGCAATAGTGCCAGACGCTGCCGAAATTACTCCGCCATATCTTTCCCTGCATCTGCAGAACCGGATTAACCTCGACATCACGCTGGACGCGGGCATGGAGGTGGATTCACTACGCAGTCCATCACACAGGCTGGATATCCTGGAAAGCCTGCAACAGGACAATCTGTTTCACATGAACCTTGAGGGTGGCAGCGCAGCGATGGATCGCGATTTCGAACTGGAATGGCAACCACGCGCTGGCCAAGTGCCGCAGGCAGCGACCTTTGTCGACAGCGTGGAAGGCAACACCTATCTGCAGGTTATGTTGATGCCACCCCAGGTTCAGGCGAGTAGTGCTGCACTCAACAGGGAAGTAGTGATTGTGATGGATACGTCTGGCTCGATGGCGGGTGCTTCCATCGCA
The DNA here is from genome assembly GCA_040386995.1 of Pseudomonadota bacterium. Taxonomy (GTDB): domain Bacteria; phylum Pseudomonadota; class Gammaproteobacteria; order Pseudomonadales; family Pseudohongiellaceae; genus CAILUG01. Next base: position 40,673 of record JAZKES010000002.1, read on the forward strand.
CAGGCAAAACGCAGTGTCGAATTTGCGCTGTCCAGATTGCAGGCCAACGATCGTTTCAACGTCGTTGAATTCAACAGCGATTTTCATCCACTGTTTCCCGAATCAGTTAACGCGTCCGCAGCGAATGTAATGCGTGCGCTCAATTTCGTGCGCAGTCTCAATGCCGACGGTGGAACTGAAATGTATCCAGCCCTGCAATGGGCGCTTGCTACCAGGAACACAGACACAGACGGCATGTTGAAGCAACTTGTGTTTATTACGGATGGCAGCGTGGGTAATGAGGAGCAGATGTTTACCTTGATCCGCAACGACCTCAAGGCTGCGCGTTTATTCACAGTAGGAATTGGCGCAGCGCCGAATAGTTATTTCATGCGCAAGGCCGCTGAGCTCGGCAGAGGAACCTATACGTTTATCAGTGATCTTGATGAAGTTGCGAGCAGCATGGATGCGCTGTTCAGCAAACTCGGCAACGCAGTGATGGCCGGCGTGCAGCTGACGTGGCCTGCAGGTACGGAAGTAGAATATTACCCAACGGCCATACCGGATTTATATCTGGGTGAGCCGTTATTCGTGACGGCCAAAATTACCGGCAAAGTTGCGTCGGCGTTTGATGTTGGCATTAGTGGCCAACTGCAGGGCAAGGCATGGGAGCGTAATCTGAATGTCACGATGACAGAACCCGCTGCGCAGAAAACAACGGTGACTTCAGCTCTCGCCAGCTACTGGGCACGCCAGAAAATCGCCGCGTTGACTGATCTGCTACAGACCGGCACGGGCATCGAAGAAGTGAAAGCGCAGGTGTTGGCAATCGCATTGCCGTTCCAGTTGATGTCGCGCTTCAGCAGCTTCGTTGCAGTCGAACGGATAGTCGCGCGCACTCAAGATGCCGCGCTGTTTTCCAGCAAAGTGGGTAATCAGCCGCCAGCGGGTCAGTTGCTCGCAGCACGCATGGCTGGCCAGAATCTACAGTCGCAGCAACTTGTTTATCCGGGTACCGCGACGCCAGCTGCATTGAATCTGCTGGCGGGCTTGATCGCGTTGGGTATCGCGCTGTGCTCGAGTCGATGGTCGCGCAAACAGCTTTTTTCAATCAACTACCTGCGTGTGGATCGACCCGCCAGAGACATCGAGTGAGGGCCACTGTGTATACCTGCTGATCGACAATAAGTGAACGCAGGCTCGCAGTCTTCAGGAAATCAATCGCACTACAACAACAGGCTACACAAACGGCATTATGAAAACGTTCAACCGGTACGACTTGCTGCCATGCGTAATGTTGATTGCTGCATTGTTATTCTGGGGGCAGGGCCTGTGGATTTATGCGAAGGCCCAGTTTGCGCAGGTGTTGATAGCGGATGCCTGGCAACGCAGCCTTGTTCAACCCGACCGTATTCATAAACCTTGGCAATGGGCGGACACATGGCCCGTCCTTCGCTTGCAATGGCAGAGGCTGGATGCTGCAAGCGAAGACCTGTATGTATTATCAGGAGCAGACGGTAGCGCGCTTGCGTTTGGTCCTGGTTTGTTGAGTGCTGAATCCGCATCGTCCGAAGGCCTGAAAGTAATCGCGGCACATCGCGATACCCATTTTGAATTTCTGCAAGACGTGAACACCGGCGACACACTCAGCCTGCAGGACATATCTGGCGCATGGCATGATTATCGGGTGGATGACATCACCATCGTCGACTCCAGAGACTCCCCACTCATCGTGAATTCATCTGTGGATGGCCTGCTTCTGATCACGTGTTATCCGTTTCATGCAGTGAATCCTGGTGGACCGCTGCGTTATCTGGTGACGGCTTACCCGGTTCCGGGTGCAGGTATAAGTCTCGCTGCCCATTAATGCCGAATACCTGTACGGCAGCTTGGTCCGCTCCGTCCCTTGCCAAGATCCCGGCAAGTATTTCGTGTGGCAATGGTGAATCCAGTGCAGCGCGCCGGACTTGCTGCACGTCTTCTGCTAACCTGACCTCATCCAAAAATAACCCAGAGAGTTCAGTCAATGCGCCAGGTAGCGATCAATGTGGAACCGGTCGAACTTTATAAAATTCTTAAATTCGAAGGTCTTGTCGGCAGTGGCGGCGAAGCAAAGGCCGTAATCGAAAACGGCCAGGTCAAGGTCAACAATGCAGTGGAAACGCGCAAACGCAAAAAAATTGTCGCAGGTGATGTCGTCGAATTTGGTAAGGAGAAACTTGCGATTATCCTGGAAGTAAAAAACTCCGGCGCCTGAACTCTGCACGTTAAGCCGCACCCAGCTATGTAAATATTTCACTTCATCGGTAAACAATGCACGTGCAGGAGCTGAAAATTTCTGTCTGAGCGACCTCCGCTGCTTCGCGCAAATATTGTCTTGAGTTTCCCTCAACAACGATTGGAGCCAACTAAAAAAAGGTGTACCGTTAGGTCATGAAACTATCGGCTTGGGCAGGGATTGCAACAGCAGAGTAGTTATCCACGAAGCGCCGCTGATTGTTTTCTGCGGCTTGTGATGTTGCAAATCCCTCTTCATTAAGCCGCTGGCTTAACTACCTTTTTATTCCGACATGGATGAACTTCACATGAGCAGTACCAACACCATCGCAAGCGCTGCTCCTTCGCCGCCATCATCAGTCGCGGATAAACCGGCGACCGTTACTGAAGTCACCCATTTGCATGACGCCGCCGAGAATAACGGTGGCCATGAACATGAATTACCTGAGCAACATGACCATCATCCTCGTGCGGTGGCACTTACGCTGATCGCCACCGTCGCGGTATTGTGGATGTTGAACTGGGCACAAGGGGTTTTTATTCCGCTGATGCTTGGGGTGTTGGCGAGTTATGCACTTTCGCCAATCGTGAACTGGCTTGAGGAGATGCACATACCAAGGGTGCTGGGATCAACCTTGTTATTGCTCTCGATTATCGGTGGTATCGCTACGATGGTGTATCGTCTGAGTGACGATGCTGCAACGCTCATTGAAACACTGCCTGAAGCGGCAGAAAATTTTCGCGCTGCTCTCGATAGCAACAGGGGCTCGGTAGGGCCACTCGAAAATCTGCAGCTTGCTGCGGAAGAATTGCAGCGCGCAGCAGCGGCAAATGCGGAGACTGACGGCGTAACAGTTGTGCAGATCGAGCCGCCACGTTTGAATATTCAGGAATATTTGCGGCTAGGTACACTTGGCGCAATTGCGGTGGCCGGCCAAGCTACCGTGGTGTTGTTCCTGGTGTTTTTCCTTCTGACTGCCGGTGATACGTTCAGACGCAAAATCGTCAAAATAACGGGGCCCACTTTCGCCAGGAAAAAAATTACGCTGCAGTTGCTGAATGAAATTACCGACCAGATTCAACGTTATCTTCTCGTGCAGTTGGCCACGAGTATTCTGGTTGGTGTTGCAACCTGGCTGACTTTTCTCTGGATCGGACTTGAAAACGCTGCGATCTGGGGCATTGCGGCCGCTGTATTTAACACCATCCCTTATCTCGGTGCGGTTGTGGTGACGGGCGGGACGGCTATCGTCGGCTTTCTGCAGTTTGAAAGTATAGGCATGGGTTTGTTAGTCGCTGCGGTATCGTTGGTCATTACCAGTATGGAAGGATTTCTTCTCACACCCTGGCTCGTCGGTCGCGCAAGTCGAATGAATGCCGTGGCGGTGTTTATCGGCGTGTTATTTTGGGGCTGGCTGTGGGGCGTTTGGGGTTTACTGCTTGGCCTGCCGATCATTATGGTGGTCAAGGCAATATGTGATCGTGTGGAAGATCTAAAGCCTGTTGGAGAATTACTCGGGGAGTAGCGCCTGCTGCAACTCGAACGGGTGGTTCATGCCGCAGTGGTTGCTCCGTCAATCACTGCACAACATTATTAATAACCCGCACGTCACGCTTCTTGTCACAACAACCGCCACTACATTATTTATCACGGTCACAAAAATCTCAGTAGTTCGATGTCGCTGCTAGAGCTCTCTACATAACCAACTGTAATGTTTTCTTGATGACTGCCGCATTGGCGGGTCGAACGAGGCGCGATATTTCCTGGCCATCTTTCAGAAACACGAGCGTAGGCCAGAGTTTGATCGCAAAGGAGCGACCGAGCCGGCGGCCTCGACCATCTTCGATTTTGATATGACGTAGTGTGTTTAAACCATCGGTTGCTTCAGCGATGTCCGGTTGTGCGGCATAACAGATACCACACGTCGGGCTACCAAATTCCAGCATCGTCAAACCTGGTAGTACATCAATCTCAGAGCGGGGCGGTTCGGGGTTGGCGTAGACATCATTCATATTGATCCTCCTTGATGATTGCTTAAAACCAGAGTGACGCGCTACAGACAACAATTCTGCTCGGGTAACTGGATGGCCTGGTAAACATCCTTGCTTACTTGTCTATCCGTGATCTGTTATTGCGAGAGGTGGAAGGTGTCCAATCGCGGTAATCGCTGTTCATGAAATCAAATGCATTAGAAAACCAGCCGCAGGGATTTTTTACAGACTATCTTTGCCAATGGTGCCGGCCTCATTACTCGTGAGGAATTTCGTCGGCGTGCCGGTCCTGTAGCCATAGATAACGGAGAACGCCAATACGTTCTGCACGTAACCGCGCGTTTCGCCGAATGGAATTGTTTCGATCCATATGTCGTACGGCAGCGCGCTGGTTGTGCCGTTGTTCAGCCATTGTTTTACGCGATTGGGACCTGCGTTGTACGCAGCTGCGGTCAGTATGCGGTTGCCATTAAATTGCTGCAGCATTTGCGCGAGATAACGACTGCCGAGAATGATGTTGGTTTCGGGGCGTAGCAATTCCTGGCGTGAAAAATTCATGCCTTCGCCAATTGCCATTTCTTCGCCGGTCGCGGGCATCAACTGCATGAGGCCCATGGCGCCGACTGCTGACTGCGCGTCATAAATGAAAGCACTTTCCTGGCGTGCGATTGCGTATAAAAACAGCGGAGAAATAGCATGTTTGCTCGCGGCATTTGCAATGAGATCGCCGTAGGCTAATGGAAAGCGCAACTGCAGGTCATCCCAGTAACTTGCCTTGATCATGGCCTGGATGCCATTGAGGTACCAGCCCCAGCTCTCCGCCAGTTTGCCCGCGGCAGGAAGTTGCTCGGGAGCAAGCGCAGCGGTCGCGTAATCCCATTCGCGGCGCGCGTTGAATTCATCACCAACAAAATACAATTCATGCGCACGAGCAATCGCTGGAAAATCGTACAGAGCAGTCATGGTTACGTCGTCAACGGCCACGGGTTTATCAACCAGTGCGTAATCACGGCCGAGCAGATCGGCCGCTATAAATCCGTAGAAACTGCGATTCTGCGCGAGTGTCTGATAAATTGTCTGCGCAGCCGCGTCATCTGCCGGCGTACCTTTTTGTGCAAGCGCACGTGCATGCCAGTATTGCCAGCGTTCAGTTAACTGCGCTGTTTGCGGCAGCAGCACAAACCATTTTTCCAGACGCGGCCAGTCCTGGGTTTTGAGTGCATCGCGCAAGATCCATTCAGCAAGTGCTTCGGAAATCAATTGCGGGTTTTCGATCAGCAGCGCTTCGGCTTCTGCAATATGATCCTGTGACAACAGGCGCTGAGTGATATACCGCTGGATCGCGAGCTGTTCGTCGTCGCTATACGTGTGCAAGGTGTTGTAACCATGCCATAGCTGCATCGTGATTGTTGCGTCGACCTGTGCGAGACGCTGCAGGCCATGCAGCACGAGTTCGCGCATTTCAGCACTTTGTTCACTGAACATGATCTGGTCATTGAGCAATTGAGGTTTATCGTCTACCTGTAGATACAACTGCGCGAGTGCCTGTTCGCGCGCTGGCATCTGCTTCGCGATAAAACGCGCGAGTGTAAGCTGGCGGGCCTTGAGCGTTTTGCTGAAACGTTGCCATGCAATGTCGGCGGTCAGATGTCCGGAGGCAATCCATGCATCGAACACCGGGTCGCATGCATTGGGCTGCGACGTGGCGACGTTCCACAGCTTGCCAACATCATCGTGGAAAGTAACGTCGCCAGTTTCGAGGCGTGCCGTGAGGGCCTGGCAGGTCAACTCTGCAGTGGTGTTGCCTGGATTGTAATAACGTATCACGTCGCTCCACCGTTTTTCGTTGGCGAGCAGAGCCAGCCATTCGCGCTCAAACTTGTTGCCGATATAGGTGCCACGATTCTGTTCGAGGAACTTATCGACCTCGGCGTAATTGCTGCCGGCCTTGGAGAGGCTGGCAAGCCGTGGACTTAACTCCGCGTACTCGAGGTAGGGGAGCAGGGCATAACCTGCAAGTTGAGCGTGCAGATTCTGGTACTCGGGTAAATCGTTTGCGGTAATCGCATCAAGCGCTCGTTGATATAAAGTGCGTTTGGTTGCGCTGTCATCAGCAACAACTGCCGGGTTGTTATCAGCAGGCAGAAGCGTATTGGCTGGCTCGGCCGCGAAGGTGCCATTAATGGGCAAGCAGGTGAGCAAACAGGTGAGCGAACATACGCCCAACATCATTCCGCGCAGCACACGCGTACGAACGAGGACGAGATAGGAAAAAATATAGGTTTGAAACTTCGTCAGCATTGCGCTGCCCCTGGCGGTTGTGAGTTTTACTGGCCTGCTTGCTAAACCCGCTTACTGCGATTGCTGCACTAGTGGCTTGGGTTACTCAGCCGGATGGCAGTACAGTTAATCTGAACAGAAGGGTTGCTGCATTATGAAGGGCTCGATTAAGTAAGGCAAATCCAGCGCATTTTTTGCTAAAAATAGTGAGATGAATTTCGGGCAAAATTATCGCTTGTGTGAAATGTTGATAACAAAAAGCGCATATTTCAGTTTCAATGAACAGTCGCAACCAAACGCGCGTATTGGCCGAGATCGAGTGCATGCTGCAGTAGTGCGCCTATAATCCGGATTGTATTTATTAAACAGTTAACCGGATCGCGATTGAAACCTCCCTACGAATTGAATCCTGCGGTCTGCCAGTCCGGCAATATCTACGCGGATCTCGCGTCTTTCTACGATCAGTTCTGCGCGGAAGTGGATTACGTTGAACAATGTGCATTCGCAGAGCGTGCGTTTGCGCTATTTAGTGACAATGTTCAGAAGGACTATCTCGATCTTGCGTGTGGCACAGGACAACATTTGCAACAGATGATCGAACGCCACTTTTTATCCAGTGGTCTGGACAATAGTGTCGCCATGCTTGCGCAGGCAGCAGAGCGCTGTCCCTCTGCACACTTGCAGCTCTGCGACCTTGCTGCATTTGAACAAGTCGAAGCGTTTGACCTCGTGACGTGTTTTCTGTATTCGATTCATTACAGCCATCCAACCAGTGCACTGATAGAAACCGTGCGCAGGGCCTGGCGCGCGCTCAAACCTGGCGGCATATTTATTTTTAATGCGGTTGATGCGCGCGGCATTCGTAATGACAGCGGCATCACCACTCAATTGGCCGATGCCGATGCGCAGCTGAGTTTCCAGTCGCGCTGGCACTATCGTGGAGAAGGCGATGTGCTGGATTTGCGGTTGGCCATCAACCGCGAAACCAGCTCGGGAAATGAACAATGGAGTGATCATCACATCATGACGGCAGTTACGTTCCCGCAATTGCTTGGTTTGCTCGAATCGGCTGGTTTCGAAGTCACGATGCTGGAGCATGACTACAGTGTGATGAATAAATGGGATGGCGAGAGTTTTAATGCGATTTTTATCGCGTGTAAGTCCGACCTGCTGCCGTCCGCCTAAAGTTTGATCACGTCAGGATCAAGCGCGAAGACATATCGGCCAATGTCATCGATCCGCAGTAAATTCATACTGTAAAAATACTGCGGGAGAAGTCTTGTTCCGCCCTCGTATTTTGGCGCAATTGTAATGCCGAAAATCGTCGCGAATACCAACTGTGGGTGCATACATTCGACGCTCGTATTCGTGCCAATTTTCGTTTTGCAATA
>JAZKES010000002.1:48691-53656 GCA_040386995.1 Pseudomonadota bacterium
ACTGTGGGTGCATACATTCGACGCTCGTATTCGTGCCAATTTTCGTTTTGCAATAAGAGGGTTTGACGTGCGAGGTATACATATAGGCATTGGCAAAACCCGTGCAGTCTTCTATCAGTAGATTGGATATCTCGAACACCAGGGAAGACGTATTGCTGGTTTGTCTCAATACAACTTTATATTCATCCACGAGTTCTGCCTCTGCTGATGCGCTCGTTCCGAGTTCCATGTGTACCAGGCATGGGATACTCAGGTCTCCTTGTTCATAAATCGAGAACTGCGCATCGGGTATTTCAGGAATAATACTTTGGGCAAATGAAAGAGAAGGTAACAGCGGGACCATCAGCGTGATGACACATCGTAAGATGCTCGTGAACACACCAACAGCGTGTTCGAGATGGCTGGTGTCGCGTTGTAACTGATTCGTTGCCATGAGCCGATGCATCCAGAATTGTATGTGTTTGCCGGCATGCGCCGAATATGCGGAACAGCATAGGGAGATGCCGTTGAACTGTCCATTCTGGATTGATTCCACAGAAACGCTGGTTTTCCAGGATATTCGGAAAGCAGAATGAGATGCATCGGAATGATGCGATAGTTTGAATCATCACCTGCTAACGGGATGCCACTTAAATTTTTGCTGCGCGCTTTAGTCCTGCATCCCCACATAGTTCTGTCTTGCACCCGCAGGCATGCTTCCATCGCTGTTAAGGTGGTGTATGCTCCTGCCATGGACGCTGTTTCTGAAAAATCGCGTGCTGCTCATTCTCTGGATCATGAGAATGTGGCGCGATTTTATTCCTGCTATTTCTATTATGGATGATTGAACTGGATGACTAATGCACTGTGGTTTTTTGCTGTGGGTGGCCTGTTACTTTTCATGGGGCTCACGTCTTCCATCCTGAAACGTTCGCCATTTACCGCATCCATCGTATACCTCGCAGCAGGAGTACTGGCAGGGCCGACTCTTCTGGACTTCTATCGTTTTAATCCGCTCGCAGAATCCAGACTGCTGGAGATGCTCACTGAAGTTGCGGTGTTGATTTCGTTGTTTGCGGCGGGTGTAAAAATGCCTGCACCCTTTTCTGGCAGGCGCTGGCACCTACCGATTCTGCTCGCAACGTTGGCCATGGTAATCACGGTTGCGCTTGTAGCGGGATATGCGTGGTATGTGTTGGGACTCCCGCTTGGCGTGGCCATTCTGCTCGGTGGCATTCTCGCTCCCACCGACTCGGTGTTGGCCAGTGATGTGCGCGTGCGCCATCCCGAAGAGCACAAACGGCTGCGTTTTACCTTGTCGTGTGAAGCGGGCATGAACGACGGCAGCGCGTTTCCTTTCGTGATGTTGGGACTAGGTCTGATGGGCCTCTACGACATCGGCGAGTTTGGACTCCGATGGCTGTGGCATGATGTGCTCTGGGCAACAGTTGGTGGCTTGGCCATTGGTGTAGCCGGAGGAACACTCCTAGGCCGGCTTGGCTGGAAATTACGGCGGGAACCTTATCGTCACGAATTGATGGATGATTTTATCGGGCTTGGTTTGATAGGGGTCGTGTACGGTTTATCAGTAATTGTTGATGCGTGGGGTTTCCTCGCGGTGTTTGCGGCCGCGGTTGCATTACGCGTCACAGAACAGAAGCTGGCGAGCGCCGCAACAACCTTCAGCCCCGACGCTACCGTGGTTGGTACAACACTCGCCGACGTCAGGGATGAGGTTGTTCCACTTGTCGAGGCAACGCCCGACCCTGAAACCGAACCGGAGCAGACTGTCAGCGAAGGATCACTCGTATTCAAGGAACATCTCGAAAGGCTTTCGATCGTACTGATGATTCTGCTGCTCGGCGGCGCGTTGTTTAAAGATTCATGGAGCTGGCAGGCGGTGGGCCTCGCGCTATTCCTGTTTTTGGTAGCGCGGCCTGTGGGCGTAGCGCTGTGTTACACGGGTACGAAGGTGCCTTGGCGCATGCGTTTGCTGACAGGCTGGTTCGGCATGCGTGGTATTGGCTCGTTGTATTATCTGATGTTCGCGATTCAGCACGGTCTGGATGAAACTACCGCCCTGCAACTTATCCAGCTGACGTTGATCGTATTAACACTTTCCATTTTGTTACACGGCATCAGTATCAAGCCGCTGACAAGCCGGATACGTAATTAATATTTCGGTGAGTTTCCTGCTAACAGGCTTATCGGCACAAATTGAAATTACTTGTATCGAGATGGAAGTGATTTGCGTGCGGCTGGTTGTAGTCGGGCCCGAGCACCGTGCCGAAATATGAGCAGGCTGCGTTATGCACATCGTGCAGAAATTCGCTGTTCTGAGGTGCGGCTGTGTTATCCCAATCGTTAAGCACTGTCACAACCTTGCCATTTTCAAAATGGAACGCGGCAACATCAAATGCTGATGCGGTTGCATGTTGACTGCGCCGCCCGGCTTCCCGGTTGTAGACATTGCGACAAGCGAAGGTGCCATAGTGATCGATCGATTTTATTCGGCTGCCTTCATGTTTGAGCGCAAGCGGCTGCAACTGTTGTTGTTCAAACATCATCCAACGGACGAGCAGCGGACATGAAAGCGTGAAGGCTGCGTTGAAATCCATGTCCGTACTTTTCACGCGCACGACATTGGCGAGTGGGCAGCCCTCTACCGGTGTGTAGTCGGCTAGTGGCAGATAGTCGAGGCCATCTTCAGGAGCTGTTGCGAGGACTGCGAGGCACTGTGCCGGGTCGGCTTGTAACTTGCCGAGTTTCCACTGCGTTACCGGGTTGAGTGTGTGATCGAGCGCGAGTGGTTCCCACGGCTTCCACGCTGCCGGCACGTCTTGCCAGGGTTTCATGACATCTACAACTACTACCAATAACGCGAGGATAGCGAATTTGATGCGTCGTATGTTTAGCCGCTTCAACGCTGCCTCCTGATATCAGGCCCGGGTTGGTTGATGCTGATTTCGTCGTAAAAAATATAACCGCAAACCGACGGAAACAAAAATTGCTGAGAGCGCTTGTGTTTGTTAGTTATTGTCATGAAATCCTGAAACTTCGTAACACGTTCATGTTAATACTGAAGAACCAAGCGAGATTTATGCCAACGAAAAATCAGGTGATCCGAAGGTTTGCACATTAATTCGCGATGTATACCGGGTGTTAGGAGGCAAGGCTGGCGCGCGGAGCAGGAAGAAAGTCCCCGCGAGCCGGTAAAAACTACCGGTTGGCAATGAGCCAAGTCTTTTTTATTCCAACAGCTAATGTTTGATCACGGCGTGACAAAATAAAGGGTGAGTCATAAAACACTCTGACATTCCTACAGTAACAAATGTACAAATGCGGGTTGTCGAAAACGTCTAAAGTGATCTTTTATTGGTTGCCAACAGGCCAGCCACCAAAAATGCTGTTCAGGAAATAAGCCGTGCGCAGGCCTCCTTTAACAAGCTGCAATTCAACCGTAGGAACGAACTCAGCCGTATAAGAGTCATTGAGTTTTTTGTTACGAGAGTGCCTTGCGTAGATGCGTCCAAGTAGACGTTGTGATTCTTTCATCCAGACTTGTGGATCGCTACTTTCCATATTGCGAATGTCGGAAGCAGGCGTGTGATCGATACGTTCATTGAGCCGCCGCGCGATCTGTTCGGCACTCCGATCCTGTTGTTCGAGCAGAAGAGTGTCCCAGATAGAATGTAAATTCGTGGACCTGCCAAACCATTCCAGCGTCACGTCGTTACCGCCGCGATCACTTTCGTAGCCACTGTGTAGTGGTTGCTGTAAATCGCCCAGCAAGTGAAGCATAAATTTCAGCGCGAATTGTCTCACTTCCATTCGTTTGGTATCGAGTTGGCCGAAATATAGTTCAAGGCCTTCTTTGATCGGGCCAGACGGTACCGGTTCATCGAGCAGTATCGCGGAAAAAGTTTGTAGCGCCATGTATGCATCGCCACGCGGATCTTTCTCAGATGATGCATAGTCCTCGCCGGGCGCAATATTCACGTAGTGCCAGTTGGATGCATACCCTCGCCAGAAATCGGGATTGTCCTGTGCATCGCGCATCCTGTCGGCCCAGATTGTGGCTTCGACAATATCATCGCCGGCAAGGATTTCATTTACAGCAGCTTGTGCTGCGGGAGTCAGACGATCTTCGGCAATCATGCCGATGACTCGATGCGCTTTTGTACCCCAGGCGTATGTGCCTGGGCTAGCGCAGAAGCCGATGATAATAAGCAAACTTGAGAGAAGGAGATTCTTCATGTTTGTAATACTAGTCATGATTTCGCAATAAAAAACCAAAGAATAACAAAACAAGATTATGTCGATGGAGCGTAGGGTGAAAAAACCAGAAACTTATGGCCAAAATTATTCTAATTTAGTGAACCTTGAGTGCTTAGTGGAAACTTTGTGAAAGAAACAACTTGTCACCCGGGCGTTGCTTCACAGCTGACATAGATTCGTAATCTGTAGTATTCTTTGGCCATGCCTATCTTCGATTACAAATGCCGCAAATGTGGCCACGAGTTTGAAAAAATGGTCCGTCAGGGCCAGACCGCGGCGTGCCCTCAGTGCGAGGCGGTTGATCTCGAACAGCTGGTTTCAGTACCCGGCATCAGCACGCAGAAATCGCGCGACCATTCCATGGGTATCGCGCGCAAGGCCGCCAAGGAAGTCAAGAAAGAACAAAACCATGCGCAGCGCGAATATGAGCGCAACTACATCAAGGATCATAGCTGATCAAGCTTGTAGTCCTTCCGGGATTTCGTTTCAAACCAACTCATCGCTGACATATTCAATACGTCGAGCTTGATCGAATCGACGCTTCGACTTTTATCATGCTGTATCAGATTTGCGGGAAAAAGCTGCTTGTTCCGACAGGCGTTTCTTTCTGTCAGCTCGCTTATCTTTCGGTTTAGTTGCGTTGATCAATGCCGACGATAAGTCGGGGCGCATGTGCTGCCAACCCGCTGGTTTACGGGTTAGTTATAA
>JAZKES010000002.1:53756-56288 GCA_040386995.1 Pseudomonadota bacterium
ACGATAAGTCGGGGCGCATGTGCTGCCAACCCGCTGGTTTACGGGTTAGTTATAATGGATGTCGAAAAATATCAGCTACTCAATTATAAAATTGCGAGTAGTTGCTCAGTAGAAAGCCGCAGGTTTTCCTTCCAGGTATAGCCAACAATTTCATTGCCGGTTTCGGCATCAAGGAATGGCATCTTCTCGTTGTCGTTTATCACGAATCGATAATCGACCGTGACTTCATCGTCGGCTGCCATGTCGCGAATCGCAAAAACAAAACCCAGATGCCAAAGGCCACTCGGATTAAACGAATGGTTGACGTAACAGTCATCCGGCCAGTCAGTGCTTACCGTGTGGTAAGTTTCAAACCAGCGTACACACGCGTCGTCTTCGGGTGAACCCGGAATCAGCGCAGCACGTTCGGCTTCCGTGTAAAGTTTGTTGATCGCATCGGGCGCGAGCAGGATCTGGCCCTTTTTTACCGACTCTTTTAGGAATACACCTTTGCCATGGGCGTGGGTGGCGATCCTGATTTCATAGGCTGGTACGATCATGCACGGTTCATCCTGAGGAAAGAAAACAGGCCGCAGCATAAGGAGGCCTTTCTGCCTTGTCTACCCCAGAGGTAACGCAAAGAAGGTTCTGCAACTCACTTGATATCAATTAAACCGCCCCTATTTTTTGCAATGTATGCCACCGGCATATAACTCCCCCTGTAGAGACAGGGTATTCATTTTGCAAAAATTATGGAGAGGACCCATGAACATAACGCAAGGTTATATTTCCAGGGTGATGCTGGCAGTCGTGTTTGCCGGCACTTTTTCCGGAGCTGCGAGCATAAGCAGCGCCCAGGAAATAGTTGATACGGAGCGGCCCGGCGTTGCCGCAATGCTGGAGGAAGTCACCCCTTCGGTAGTTAACATCGCTGTTACCGGAACCGCCGCAGTGCCGCAAAATCCCTTGTTTAACGATCCGTATTTTCGCCGCTTTTTCGATGCTCCCGAACAGCCTCAGACTCAGCAGACGATGAGTGTGGGATCGGGTGTCATCATCGATGCGGCCAAAGGTTACGTGCTGACGAATCATCACGTAGTTGAGAACGCGGATAAAATTGAAATCACCCTGCATGACAAACGTCAGCTGGAAGCAAAACTGATTGGCAGCGACGCCGGCACTGATATTGCGTTATTGCAGGTCGATGCCGCGAATCTCGATGCGATACCGCAGTCGGATTCCGGTACGCTAAAAGTAGGCGATTTTGTTGCTGCGATAGGTAACCCGTTCGGCCTTGGTCAGACGGTTACAACGGGTATCGTGAGTGCGCTTGGTCGCAGTGGTATCAGTGCGGAAGGTTATGAAGATTTCATCCAGACCGATGCATCCATAAACCCTGGTAACTCAGGTGGTGCACTTGTTGATTACAACGGAAATCTGATCGGTATCAACTCCGCGATCATCTCGCCTGGCGGCGGTAACGTGGGTATTGGTTTCGCAGTGCCGATCAACATGGCGAAGTCGGTTATCAATCAACTGGTGGAATTCGGTGAAGTGCGCCGCGGCCTGCTGGGTGTGATGATTCAGGATTTTACGCCCGACGTCGCTGAAGCTTTGCAACTTGATCTTGACGGTGGCGCAGTGGTCTCGCGCGTCGAACCGAATTCACCTGCGGCAAAAGCGGGCATAGAAGCGGGCGACGTTATTGTTGCCGTAAATAGCGAAGATATTTCGTCATCGTCTGATCTGCGGAATACGATCGGATTGATACGTGCAGGAAGTAGTGTGGAAATTGATCTGATGCGCGGTAACCGCAAGATGACAGTCGATGCTGAGCTGGGTAGTGGCAACCAGGTCGAAACTGCTGCAGCTGGTGCACCGGGCAGTGGAGTGTTGGATGGTGCTGAACTTGGCAGCATCCCTCGTGACAATCCTGCTTATGGAAACACCTCGGGTGTGCTGGTAGTAAGTGTTGAGCAGGGTAGTCGAGCATGGAACAACGGCTTGCGCTCGAACGACATCATCACCGCGGTCAACCGTAATGAAGTTGATTCAGCAGAAAGTGTCGAAGAGATGATAGCGGCGAATACGGGCGCGCTGGCCCTGAGCATTTTACGCGAGGGCCAAACGCAATTTATGATCGTGCGCTAACCAAACCAATACCTGTAGGACCAAATGAACACACTCAAACCAAGGAGACTAAACAATGAAAATGTGTTTGTTTTTACGATCCGCCACACGCAGTCTGGCTATTGCTGGACTGCTGGCGGCCTTGAGCTGCAACGTACAAGCTGCAGCACTTGTTACGCTTGATGGCACGACGGATGAAGCCAGGCGTGAAAGCGAAGCAGAGATAAGGCTCTCGATTCTCGGCTGGACACCTGACGATCAGCAAGTGGCAGTTGCGGATGAATACCAGCGTTATTCGGCAAGCCAGGACCATGCAGGTTTCGAAAAATTTCTGCGAGGCCTCGAAACCAAGGGTTATCTTTTTACGCATTCACCACTCGGCTATACGATCAAATACGCGTGGCGGGATGAAACCAGTCCAGA
>JAZKES010000002.1:56388-95270 GCA_040386995.1 Pseudomonadota bacterium
CATGTCTGTTTTTTCCGCAATTTTTCCCGTCGTCACCATCGCGTCCTTAGGTTATGCCAGTCGTCGCTTTAACTGGTTGACTGCCAGCGAAGCCGAAACTCTCGAAAGAATTGCGTTCAATTTCCTGATCCCCTGTTTGCTGTTTCTTGGCACTGCCACGGCAGAATTTCCTGCAGACATGGATTGGCATTTCCTGTTTGCGTTCTACCTCGTCGTGGTGCTTGTCTACCTGATAGGCATGGCAATCGCTGCCGTGTTGTTCCGTTACAACATTCGCGAACTCAGTGTGTTTGGGATGGGTGGCGCTTATTCCAATGTGACAGTACTTGGTGTGCCTATCACGCTGGAGTTGCTCGGCGATCAGGCTCTCGTGCCGATGTTCATCATCATCTCGCTTCACAATTTGCTGATCTACAGCTTTGGTACCGTGCTGGCCGAATGCAGGAATGAGGGTGGCAGAACCTTATTGGCGCACTTGCGGCGCGTGCTGCAGGACATGTTGCTCAACCCAATCAGCAGCAGTCTGCTCGCCGGAGCAATTTTCAACTTGCTGGGGTTCACGTTGTTCGCACCCGTGGAAGCCACGCTGGATATGCTGAGCAGGGCAGCGGTGCCCGGTGCGGTGTTTGCGCTCGGGGCGGCGTTGACTCGTTATCATGTACGCGGCGAAATTGGCGCATCGGCCATGATTGTGGTGTTGAAGTTACTCGTGATGCCTGGGCTGATGTGGATCGTGATGCGTTTTGTCTTCGATATACGCGAAGACTGGTTGCAGACAGCAGTGATCCTTTCCTGCATGCCGGTCGGGATCAGCGTCTATGTTTTTTCGCGGCGTTATCAAAGTGGTGAGACAGCGGCGGCAGCTGCGATTGTGCTGTCATCACTTATGGCCATAGTGCCGATCAGTTTTTACTCGTGGGTGCTTGGCATTTAGGCAGAATATTTGCCAATGTTGCTAGTTATGCAGCAGGTCGCGTTCATCCTGTGAAACGTGGACGTTGGAGGTAACCTGTCCCTGCCATTTCCTGGCCATATCCAGCGCGACGGTATAAGGCATTGCCATTCCGGCACGGTAACCTTGATAAGCGGTACAACCGTGTTGGCGCAGAAACTCCAGTTGTCCTTCGTGTTCCACGCCTTCTGCGACGGCTGTCATGCCAAGACCACTGGCAAGTGTGATGACCGCGCGCACAAGCGCAGCGCTCTTTTTATCATGGGGCAGTTTGTCGATGAAACGTTTGTCGAGCTTCACCGAATAGGCCGGCAAATCGAGCAAATGGCCTAAATTGGAATATCCAGTGCCGAAATCATCGATTGAGAGCAGCATGCCGATTTCACCCATGCGCAGCAGATTTTTCTGCAGTTGCGAATCAACGATCAAGGCGTCGCGCTCGGAAAGTTCGATGACAATCTGCGAAGGATCTACGCCAGTTTCAGCAATAATGCGCTCGAGCCAGGCCAATGTGTCAGGATTACTCAGTTCGGTAATAGTCATGTTGACGTTGACTCGTGCCGCTTGATGCAGGTTCAGCTTTGTGAGCTCGTTAGCAAATCGTGCACTGTTGCGCAGCATGGTTTGCGTCAGCAACATCATTTGCCGAGAGACACGCGCGATATCAAGAAACATTTCAGGCATCAGAATGCCGAGTTTTGGATGTTCCCAACGCGCAAGTGCTTCCCAACCGATGATGGCGTTTGTATTGCAATCAACGATGGGTTGGAACCACGGCAATATCTGTTTATCCCACAAGGCATCGTTAAACGACGCTACCAGATTGCGGCGCGTGTCGTGGGACAGTCTATTGAGTGCTTCGCTGCTGCCAGTTTCTGTACGATCGGACTGCAAGCGGCCGCGCGCAACATCAATGAGCGTGAAGAGCTCGGCCGGCTTGCCCTTAACTGCTGACTGCCTCACGTTGATGGTGAACGTCTGATCTACGACTGAGAATGAGGTTTGTTCGAGCGCGGCAAAGAGGTTGGTCAGCTCATCGATCTCGGCCAACGGTTTTACGTCGATTAAAATAAATTCTGCACCGTTAAAACGCGCGATTCCCAGTTTGCCTTTGGAATCCTCGGCCAGCTTGTTGCCAATTTCCATGAGCAGGGTATCGGCGATGGTTGCGCCATACAGGCTGTTTAGTTCGGTGAAACCTATGATCACGCCGACCGCGACATTCATGGCGGCTTCATCGGGATTCTCTGGCATGTTGCGCTGCAACCAATCTTCGAGCCCGGCGCGATTTGAGAGCCCGGTAAGTGAGTCGTGATGTTCGAGCGTACGCGCGAGTGCTGACGCGTGAGATGCATAACGCAAAGCGGATCGCACACGTTCGACATGTACTTTGAACAGAACCTTATGCAGAAAAAACAGCGCTCCGAAGTAAATGCTCGCGAGCAGGAACATCTGTACCTGCGGGAGAGAGCCAAGCGTTATTCCCATTAAGGTGAGGCAGCTCAGTGGAACATAGGCTGAGTAGAAGACACGGTGGGTGGTGGATAGAATCTGTAGAAGGCCCGACATCATTGCCATCGTGGTGATCATGGAAATCCAGTTGGCCTGCAATGTTCCCCACGAAGCGCATACCAGTGGCAGGGAGCCCCACACCAGACCCATCAGAAAATAATTGCGGATGTTGCGTGCAATAAACGAATCATCGGCGCCATCGGAGTTGGCAAGCTGACGTACGTTGATGCGATTATTTATCGCACTGAATAATGCAGAAATGTAGGCTACGGCGGCCCAGGTGATGAGAGGTTTGAACGTGACTTCCGTCCAAAGGCCCCACAGGCAGATAGTAATTACTGGAAAAAGTACCCATTGCGAAACAGTCGACATTAATGTCAATTGATTCTGTAACTCGCGCCGCACATCCTTTGCCATGGTTTGCCCGGTTAGTGACCAGGGCCTGTTGACCATAACGACTGATTTCATGGGAGTGTTATTTTTTGTTTGGCAGGAGCCTAGGATAGCAGGTTGCCAGCAGAATCAGTAAACAAAAGCCGAGGGTGGGCCAACTGCCCCAATATGAAAAAGGGGTGCGGCCCGAGAACAGTTTGATTTCGCCCTGTAAGGTCTCCGCAACAAACTGCCTGCTGGCGGCAATAACCTCGCCTCTCTCATTGATCAGTGCGGATATTCCGTTGTTGGTTCCGCGGATCATGTAACGGCCGTTCTCTCTGGCCCGCATTGCAGCCATCTGCAGGTGTTGCAACGGGCCCCAGGAGGCGCCAAACCAGGAGTCATTACTGATGGTAAGCAGGAAGTCAGCGGTGACGGCGCGTTCGCGCACAAACTCGGGGTATACCACTTCGTAACAGATGAACGGCGCAACCTGCAGCCCCTTCACAGTAAGCAGGCCTTGTTCAGCAGGACCACGCGCAAGCGACGACATAGGAAGACTGAATACTTCCATCAGGTTTGCGAATACTTCCTGCAGCGGGATATATTCACCAAACGGGACCAGCTTGCGTTTGTGGGCGATGCCATCGCCATTGCCCATGGCGGTGATGCTGTTATAAACCTTCTCGCCATCCTCGTAGAAAATTCCACTGACGAGCGCGCTGTCGTTACGTAAAGCCATGGCTGTGAAATAGTCGACCACCTGGCCGGCCTGTTGGTATGTCAGTGGTATTGCGGTTTCGGGCCACAGCACCATGTCGTTGGTCCACAAAGGCGCGCTGAGTTGTTCATAACTGTCGAGATTGTTCTGGATAAAGTCGCGGCCGAATTTTTCGTTTTGATTGATGTTGGCCTGCACGATACCTACCGAGAGATTGCGGTCGGGAATGGGATCGACCCAGGTGAGGGGAGTACTGAGAAGTGCTACCAACCAGACCAGTGTTAACGCTAAAGGCAAACGGGTTTTAAGCAGGGCGGCGAAAGATTTATCGAGGGAACGGGCCAGATACAACTGCGCGAATGCTGCGCCACTAAACGCAATGATGAAGCTCAACCCAAACACCCCCAACACGGGTGCAACGCCAGAGATTGCCGTAGTGACATGTGCGTAACCGAGGTACAGCCACGGAAAGCCGGTCAGAAACCAGCTGCGAAACCATTCCCCGAGAACCCAAAGCGCGGCAAAGCCGAGCACCGGAAAAACGCCACTCGCCCATTTACGATATAGCCAGCATTGCAGAACGAAACACAACGCAAGGCCCGCAACGAATAACAGTGTCAGCAGGCCTGCAAAGAATACCGACGCGTTGCCGTAAACATTGATGCTGACGAATACCCATGACACACCAACGCCGAAAAAGCCCGCGCCATACCACCAGCCTGTTATTGCGGCTTGGCGAACGGTTGTTTTCTGTAACAGGTAATACAGAACGCCCACCGATAGTAGCGCGAGAGGCCACAACGAAAGCGGGCTGAAGGAGAGCGGGGCGAGTGCACCTGCCAGCATGGCTGGCAGATAGAATTTCAGCAGTGGTTTACCGGATTTGTTCATGCGGCCTTTCTCATCCAGCTGGTGATGTATTACTTGCTGGGTGCCGGATCAGGACTCATGTCCGGCAGCGTTGACGGGGGTATCTTTGCTCACTTGTAGCAGCCTGATCTGGCGATTATCGGCGTTGAGAACTTTAAACAGGTAAGGTCCGATTGTGACACTTTCTTCACGCTGCGGAATTCGGCCGAAGTGGCTCAGTACGAGTCCACCGATCGTATCGAAATCCTCTTCAGGAAACTGGCAGTGGAAATAATCGTTGAACTCTTCAATGGGTGTGAGCGCCTTGACGGTGTGTTTACCGGCATCGAGTGCTCTGATGAAAACTTCATCGTCGACATCGTGTTCATCTTCAATGTCGCCAACAATCTGTTCGAGCACATCTTCAATCGTACAGACGCCGGCAAGGTCGCCGTATTCATCGATCACAATTGCCATGTGATTACGGTTCTCGCGGAACTCCTTCAACAGGTGGTTGAGGCGTTTTGATTCGGGCACAAAGTTGGCCGGGCGGAGTACATCCTTGATATCGAAGCGACGCGTTTCCTTATCGAGTGCCAGTGGCAACAGATCCTTTGCAAGCAGAATACCGATAACCTCGTCGAGGCTGTCGCCAATGACGGGAAAGCGGGAATGCTGCGCTTCTATCACGATAGGCAGAATTTCTTCGGGGGTAGCAGTGACCTTTACCGAAACGACCTGTGAGCGCGGAATCATGATGTCGCGCACCTGCATTTCCGATACCTGCAGCGCACCTTCAATGATGCTGAGCAGGTCCGCGTCGATCACCTTGTTCTTCTGCGCCTTGCGCAAGACCCTCAATAAATCGGGACCATCGTCAACCGAATCCGTGAATACTTCTTTAAGTTTACCGATCCAGGAATGATTGCCTGAATCGCCGTTAGAGTTATCTTCGCTCATGGTGTAGTGGTGGTTATTTCCTGATAGGGATCGTTGTAGCCGAGTTCGGCGAGGATTTTGCTTTCAAGGCTTTCCATCGCGACTGCAGCCTCTTCTTCTTCGTGATCGTAGCCGTTCAAATGCAGTACGCCGTGTACTGTTAGATGAGCCCAATGGGCATCGAGTGTCTTGTGCTGCTCGTTTGCTTCACGTGCGACAACTTCGGCGCAGATCGCCAGGTCGCCCAAGAGCGGTGCCTGATGTAATTCCTGGGGTACCGGGAATGAGAGGATATTGGTGGGTCCATTCTTGTGACGATAATAGCTGTTAAGTTCGGCGGATTCGCTGGAGTCCACGATGCGAATACTCAACTGGACCCGCTTTCGGTCAGGCGCAATTGTGCTCATCGCAGCGGTTGCCCAGTGTTTGAACTCTTTGCGCAGGGGGATTGCTGAATCGCCGCTGGCATTGTGCAGGTCAACTGTCACGTTCATTCAAACCACGCTCATGCAAACGCTCTTTGTCCTGGTTGTTCAGAGCAGAAATATTGTGCTTATCGAACTCGTCATAGGCCTCGACAATACGCTGCACGATCGGATGCCGCACGACATCGCCCGAGTTGAACCATGTAAAACTTACGCCTTTGACCTTGCGCAAAACCGTGGTGACTTGTACAAGACCGGAGCGGGTGCCTTTGGGCAAGTCAATCTGCGTTACGTCGCCAGTGATCACAGCGGTTGAGCCGAAACCAATACGCGTCAGGAACATTTTCATCTGGGTAGTGGTTGTATTCTGGCTTTCATCCAGAATTATGTAGGAATTGTTTAGAGTACGGCCGCGCATGTAGGCCAGCGGCGCAATTTCGATTACCTGACGTTCGATCATCTTGGCCACCCGTTCGAAGCCGAGCATTTCGTAAAGTGCATCGTAAAGAGGGCGCAGGTAAGGATCGACTTTCTGGCTAAGGTCACCTGGCAGGAAACCAAGTTTTTCGCCGGCTTCGACCGCAGGACGCACGAGCAAAATGCGCGCGACCTGGTCATTCATCAAAGCTTCTACCGCACACGCTACCGCAAGATAGGTTTTACCTGTGCCGGCGGGGCCAATGCCAAAATTGATATCGTGCTTGAGAATGGACTGCACATACAAATTCTGGTGTGGTGTGCGCGGCTTGATCGAAAGTTTGGGTGTGCGCAGCACGTAATGTTCAGGATCCAACTCCGGTTCTGGTTCGTTGCCAGCACTGCGGTGAGGAGCAACTTCAGCAAGCGCAAGGTGGACCATGTCTGGCGTGATGTTGGGTTCGTAACTTGTCAGCTGATAGAGATTACTGAGCACATCGCAACCGGCTTTGATCGCCGATGGCTTGCCACTTAACTGGAATTCGTTGCCGCGATTTGTGATTTTAAGTTCGAGACGATCTTCGAGCTGGCGAATGTGTTCATTGAGGCGTCCGCAAAGATTGGCGAGACGCTGGGGATTGTCAGGCTGCAACTCGAGCCTGTGAGAGTGATTTTCACTAATCATGAACGCGGTTTCTGGCCTCCGTTTTGCTGAATTCGATGCAGTATAACAAGGCAGCAAGCGATTGGTATTAATTTTTGAGGTAGTGCGTAGCGGTAACGCTTACACACTGACTATGTGGTGATGGGTCATCGGAATCGCAAAAATTAATAACAGATATTTTATTTATTACAGATACTTAGAAATAACTGTTAAAGCGATATCTATGGCGTGATCACTTACGCCAGTTCGCCACGCAGTGTGTTAACCCAGACATCGGTGATACGTATATCAGCGAAGTTGCCAATCACCGTCGTATCGTCGGTGCGGAAATTTACTACGCGATTATTTTCTGTCCTTCCTTGCAGTTCACCTGGGTCCTTCCGGGACGGACCTGTCACTAATACACGTTCGGTAGTGCCTACCATCGCCTGGCTGATGAGCGCTGCATTCTGAAGAATACGCGTCTGCAGAATGGCGAGGCGTTGCTTCTTTACTTCCTCTGGCGTCGTGTCGGGTAACTCGGCGGCGGGTGTACCGGGGCGCGGGCTATAGACGAAGCTGAATGAAGTATCAAAGTTGATTTCGGCAATCAGGTTCATGGTGTCTTCAAAATCCTTATCGGTTTCACCTGGAAACCCGACGATGAAATCTGACGAGATGCTGATATTGGGCCGGATCTTGCGGAGCTTGCGAATGATGGATTTGTATTCGAGGACGGTATGGTTGCGTTTCATCATGGCAAGCACGCGGTCAGAACCATGCTGAATCGGTAAATGCAGGTGGCTGACAAGTGTCGGCACCGTGGCATAGGTGTCGATCAGGCTCTGATTGAATTCCATTGGATGCGACGTGGTGAAGCGTATCCGTCCAACGCCATCAATCGCTGAAACATACGTGATCAGTGTTGCAAGATCGGCTGTGCCACCTTCGTGCGTGGTGCCACGATAGGCGTTTACATTCTGGCCAAGCATATGAATTTCGCGCGCGCCCTTGCTGGCCAGATGGACGGCTTCCGCGAGTACATCGTCAAGCGGACGGCTGACTTCTTCACCACGTGTGTAAGGTACAACGCAGAATGAACAATATTTGCTGCAGCCTTCCTGGATAGTCAGGAACGCCTCGCTTTTGCTTACGCTTGGTTCGGGCAGGCGATCGAATTTTTCTATTTCCGGAAAGCTGATATCGACCAATGGTTTGTAACCATTTGCTGCATCCAGCATGTCGGGCAAGCGGTGTAATGTTTGGGGGCCGAAGACGACGTCCACGTAAGGAGCGCGTTTGCCGATCTGCGCACCTTCCTGACTCGCTACACAACCGCCAACGGCAATCTGCACACCGGGTTTGAGTTTCTTTAGCTGACGCCAGCGACCGAGCTGGTCAAACACTTTTTCCTGGGCTTTTTCGCGAATTGAACAAGTGTTAAGCACAAGCACATCAGCTTCTTCGGGCGTGTGCACGACTTCCATCCCGCGGCTCGCGCGCAACAGGTCGAGCATACGCGCTGAGTCGTACTCGTTCATCTGGCAACCATGGGTTTTGATAAAAACTTTTCTGGTCATACAACCACTACCTCGCAAAGAGGCGCGGATTATACTTGAATTTACGCCCTGTCAGCCTGATATTGACGTCTCAGCAGTAACAGGCAGACGTGTTATGAACAATAAACCCCGCAGCGATTCGCGTGATCTTTTCCGGATCACCTTTCTGAACAAGGGCCAGGTGTATGAAGTCTACGTCCGCGAGGTGTATCAAAGTGACCTCTACGGCTTCATCGAAATAGAAAATTTTGTCTTCGGCGAACGCAGCCAGATGGTGGTTGATCCGGGCGAAGAAAAGCTCAAAGGCGAGTTTGCTGGTGTGAAACGCAGCTTCATTCCGATCCAGGCCATCATTCGCATCGATGAAGTGGAGAAAGAGGGGGTGGCGTCGATCAGCAAGGGTGACAACATTGCGGCGTTTCCGATCCAGTTTACCCCACGTGGTAATACCAACAGCCAGCCCGAATGAGTTGCATGGCGATCATAAAACACACTCGTAATTGTCATTTGCGCTCGGCTTGAAATGTTTCTGACCCAGTTTGGCCTGTAGTTACGGTCCGAAGCTGGATCAGTAATTCACAATCAAGCCGATTTACAGGCAGCTACCTTCAGTTCGCGAATCGCATATAACTGGCCGTAGTTTCGCGATTCCGTAAAT
Organism: Pseudomonadota bacterium; assembly: GCA_040386995.1. Lineage (GTDB taxonomy): Bacteria > Pseudomonadota > Gammaproteobacteria > Pseudomonadales > Pseudohongiellaceae > CAILUG01. Next base: position 65,439 of record JAZKES010000002.1, read on the forward strand.
ACATTGCCCTTTTTTCCCTGTAATCCGGCCTCAAAGCTTTATTTAGGCGATCTGACACGCCGGGTGGGGTAGAATAGGCAGATGAATCAATCCTCCTTAAAAACCGCGCTGCGTTCTGATCAGCGCAATACCCTTTTCAGTTATCCAAAGTACTGGGCCGAATGTTACGGCACGGCACCCTGGCTGCCGATGTCGCGTGCCGAAATGGACGAACTCGGCTGGGATTCCTGCGACATAATCATCGTCACAGGTGACGCCTATGTCGATCATCCAAGTTTTGGTATGGCCGTCATCGGCCGTTTTCTGGAATCTCAGGGCTTTCGTGTCGGCATCATCGCGCAGCCGCGCTGGCAGAACACCGTCGACTTCATGGCGCTCGGCAAACCAAATCTGTTTTTCGGCATAACCGCAGGCAACATGGATTCCATGATCAACCGCTATACGGCCGATTTGCGCATGCGTAGCGACGATGCCTATACACCGAATGATGAAGGTGGCAAACGTCCTGATCGTGCGGTGATTGTGTACAGTCAGCTTTGTCGACAGGCCTACAAAGATGTTCCTGTGGTCATTGGTGGCATCGAAGCGAGTCTGCGTCGCATCGCGCAATACGATTACTGGAGCGACAAAATCCGTCGTTCCGTGCTAATTGATTCTGGTGCCGATATTTTGCTGTATGGCAACGCTGAGCGTGCCATCGCCGAGATCGCGCATGCACTCGGGGCTGGCAAGAAACTCGACGATATGACTGCCATTCGCGGTACAACCATCATCCGCGACAGCATTCCGGGAGGCTGGACTGAAATCGATTCCACGCGCGTCGACTGGCCCAGCAAAATCGACAAACATTTGAGTCCGTATGAATATGTGAGTGAACAACAAGAGCCCGCGGGTGTTATCGATCCTGCGGCGCCGACACCGCTGAAAATAATTCCGCTGCCCCTCCAGAGTAAACAGGAACTCGATCTCGAAACAACCTACGTGCGATTGCCGTCATTTGAAAAAGTGTGTGGCGATCCTGTGTTGTATGCACATGCATCGCGCGTGTTACATCAGGAAGCGAGTCCGTTTAACGGGCGCGTACTTGTGCAAAAACATGGCACGAAAGAAATCTGGGTTAACCGTCCTCCGATTCCACTTGAAACACCTGAAATGGATGGTGTGTTCGACCTGCAATATCAACGTCGTCCACATCCGAGTTATGGCGACGCAGTAATTCCTGCGTACGACATGATCAAAACTTCTGTGAACATCATGCGTGGCTGTTTCGGTGGCTGTACTTTCTGCTCGATCACTGAGCACGAAGGTCGTGTCATTCAAAGTCGCTCTGAACAGTCCATTCTCAACGAGATAGAACAGATTCGCGATAAAGTACCGGGCTTTACCGGTGTAATTTCCGATCTGGGCGGGCCAACAGCAAATATGTATGGCCTGGTATGTAATGAAGCCCATTCTGAAATCGGCCAGCGTTGCCGCAGGCTTTCGTGTGTATATCCGACGATCTGCAAACACCTGAAAACCGATCACAGTCAAACCACCCAACTCTACCGCAAGGCGCGGGAACTCAAAGGCGTCAAGAAAATCCTGATTGCGTCAGGCCTTCGTTATGACCTCGCACTGCGTGACCCCGAGTACATCAAGGAGCTTGTCACGCATCATGTTGGTGGTTATCTGAAGATTGCGCCAGAGCACAGTGAAGATGGTCCGCTCAAACAAATGATGAAGCCCTCGATCGGCCACTACGAAGACTTCAAAGCACAATTCGAAAAATATTCGGCGTTGGCCGGCAAGAAACAATATCTGATTCCATATTTCATCGCGGCACATCCCGGCTCGAAAGACGAAGATATGCTGAGCCTTGCGTTGTGGCTCAAGAAGAATAAATTCAAGCCTGACCAGGTGCAGACGTTTTACCCGTCACCGATGGCGCTTGCCACGGCGATGTATTATTCCGGTCGCAATCCGCTCAAGAAACTGCACTATAAAAGTGAGCGCCTTCACGTTCCCAAAAAACTGGAACAGCGTCGTTTGCAAAAAGCATTTTTACGTTACCATGATCCGAAGAACTGGCCGCAGTTGCGCGAAGCACTGACGAACATGGGACGTACTGATCTGATCGGCAGCGGCGAGCAGCACCTGGTGCCTGCTGAAGTGGCGGGAAGCAGAAACTACCCCGGCAGCTTCAATGCTACACAGACCAAGGCCCGACCTGGAATGTTGGCAGGAATCCAGAAAAAGGGGCCAATAAAAAGAGGAAAGAAATGAGCAGCGAACGTAGAACCTATCCGCGGTATTCCATCCATACTGACGTTCTCGTTTCGATGCCCGGTCCCGCCGAATCAACCTCGGATTTCACCGTAGAAAGCATCAATGTATCACTCGCCGGGATTCAGTTGTCTTGCAACGGCGACCTGATTACCGCCTTGCTCGAACAACCAAAACTGCCTTTCGGCTGTACTGTCCACTTCAATCTGCCGAGCAATGAACATCGCTTCGTGCTCGGTTCCCAATATCTGAGTTACCGCCGCAAGTCCCAGCGTGATTTTGTGATGGTGGTAATTTTTCTGCATGAAGACGAGCAGCAGAAACAACTGCTCGAAGCCCTGCTGACCGGGATGATGTGACGAATAAGCTAATCGTCGCCTGTCTTAAAACGGTTTTGCGATAACCAGATATAAAATTCCGAGCAGTAACAAAACAGGCAATTCATTTAGCAGGCGTAAAGACTTGGGCTTGGGTAATTCTGAGGGCTGGCGCTTCAACAATTTTCCGAAGTAGATGAAGTACGCGAGCAGCAGCGCAACGAGCGTCAGTTTTGCATGCAGCCAACCGCCGCTGATGCCGATAAATATCCAGATCGAAACGCCAAATAACAGTGCCAGGCCAAACATGATGTGGCCAAAACGCACGAGGCGTTTGCCCATCAGTTGTAATCGCGTTTGTACCACTGGCACGTCGCCGACTTCTGCGATGTTGACGAGAATACGCGGCAAGTAAAACACTGTCGCTACCCATGCCATCACAAACAATACGTGCAAAACCTTTAACCAGATATACAACATAATTTCTCCGTGCTGAAACATTCAGCAAATATTATAGCCCGACAACATTTTCCTGACCGACCCAACTCTCAAGTGTACTTATCCAGCCAGGATGAGAATTGAGACAGGGTATGAGCGTTAGTGATTCACCGCCCCCAGCTTGAAATATCGCGGTGCCCTGAATTTCGATTTCTTCGAGTGTTTCGAGACAATCGGTCACGAAAGCCGGACAGAGCACGAGTAGTTTCTTGACACCTTTGCCTGCAAGTTCTTTCAAGGTGTGTTCTGTCGATGGCTCCAGCCACTTGGCGCGTCCGAGGCGGGATTGAAAGCTGATGGAATATTGGTCCTCTGTTAAACCCGCAAGCGCGACGAATTCTTCGGTTGTGCGCAGCACCTGGTGCCGGTAACAGGTTGCGTGTGCTGGCGAGGGGACGTTGCAGCAGTTAGCGACTTTGAGACAGTGAGAACCAGTCGGGTCTGCCTTGGTCAAATGTAATTCTGGTACGCCGTGATAACTGAACAGTAGATGATCGAAGGGCTGTTGCAACCAGGGCTCGGCACTTCGTACCAACGAGCGGATATAGTCAGGATTGGCATAAAACGGCGCGGGCACAATAAGTTTAAGCGGCAGTTTTTTCTCCGCAATGACTCGCTCAGCTTCCTTGATCGAAGTCAGCACTGTGCTTTCTGCATAATGGGGATAGAGCGGTAGAAAAAATACTTCGGTCACACCCGGAATCGCTGCTATTTTTTCCAGCTCGCTAGCGATTGACGGGTTGCCATAACGCATCGCCAGATGGATCGGTATGTCGGTCTGCTGTCGCAATGCATCGACCATATGCCGGGACAGACTGATCAGCGGCGAACCTTCCTCTGTCCAGATGCTCTGATAAGCATGGGCTGAACGTTTCGGTCGTGCTGGCAATACAAACAGACTGACAATCAGGCGTCGCAATACCCACGGCAACTGAATCACGTAGGGATCCATCAGAAACTCGTCGAGATAGCGGCGGACTGCGGGTACATCGGGTCTGTCGGGTGAACCAAGATTGGCAAGGAGCACTGCGCGTTTTGACATAGGTAATCTGATCTGGTGATGGATGCGTATATGCTCTTGTTTATAACACGAGCAGCGGTTACGCAGGAAATGCTACAAGGATGTAAAATCAATTCATGACGACACAAATAGCAAAAATCAAGGTAGGCATCAGCAGTTGCTTGCTCGGCGAAGAGGTTCGTTACAACGGTGGGCATAAACATTCACACCTGTGTACGGCCGAGCTTGGAAATTACTTCGAATTTGTCAGCACCTGTCCCGAACTAGGGGCAGGACTCGGCGTACCACGTCCGCCGATAAGGTTGATTGGTGATCCGGCTTCGCCGCGCGCAGTGCGCGTTATCGATAGCAGCGTCGATGTAACAGACGACCTACTCGCATTCAGCGCGCGGCGTCTGCCGCAATTGCAGGATCTATGCGGTTATATCTTCATCAAGAATTCGCCGAGCTGCGGGTTATTTCGCGTGAAGGTATATCAGGAAAACGGTCATCCGCATGTGGAACCTGGCCGTGGTATTTTTGCGCAGGCGTTGACCTCCGCTATGCCTCTATTACCTGTCGAAGAAGACGGTCGCCTGCAGGATCCTGTGCTGCGTGAAAATTTTGTGACTCGTGTATTCGCCTTGTACAACTGGCAACAGCTCCGCGCACAAGGTCTCACTGCAGCACGCCTCACCGGCTTTCATGCGCGTTATAAATACACGTTGATGGCCCACAATCCCCGGGAGTACCAACGCCTCGGTCGCACACTCGCAGATGCTGGTAATCATGACCCGAATGAACTCGGTGAACGTTATTTTGCAGACCTCATGCAAGCGCTGAAAAATAAAGCCACGCGGAATACCAATACCAATGTACTGATGCATTTGCAGGGTTACCTGAAAAAACAGCTGCAACCAGGCGAAAAACAAAGCATGAGTGAAATCATCGAGCAGTACCGCAAAGGCATTGTGCCGCTTGTGGTGCCCGTCACCATGCTGCGCCATTTTTTTACGCAGCATCCCGATCCGTACATCACACAGCAAGCGTTTCTGCAGCCGTATCCGGATGATCTCAGTTTGAGGAATGCGTTGTGACACTTGCGCTGCATTGGTTTCGCACTGATCTGCGTATGCATGACAACCTCGCCTTGGCAGCGGCGCGGGCCGAAGGTTCTGTCGCCGCGATTTACATCGCTACGCCCGGGCAATGGCAAATGCATGACGACGCAGCCATCAAACAGGACTTCTGGCGTCGTAATCTCCAGGAACTCGAAGCCGCGCTTGATGCGTTAAATATTCCGCTCTGCTACTTCGAAGTGGCTGACTACAAGGAAGTCCCTGCACTGCTTGAAAACGTGTTGCCGCACTGGAAGGTAAGTGCGCTGCATTACAATCGTGAATATCCACTCAATGAACGCCGGCGTGATATTGCGGTTGCTGATCTCTGCAATTCACTCGGCGTCCGTATACAGATCCATGATGATCAGGTGTTGATGCCACCAGATTCTGTGATGAATAAAAGTGGTCAGCCTTTCAAGGTTTTTACGCCTTTTGCGCGCCACATGCGTGAGTTGCTGCAGCCCTTGGCTGGACTACAGATGAAAGGCATCAAGCAGCAGGCGCCGTTATCGCTCAAACGCTTGAATGAGCAGTGCGAACTGCGCGAATTGAGCTGGCCTTCAACAGATCCCGTCTGGGAAAAATTATGGCCGGCCGGAGAGAAACACGCACGAAAACGCCTCAAGGAATTTTGCGAAGGCCCGATAGTCGATTACGCCGACGCCCGCAATATTCCATCGATTGACGGGACGAGCCGATTGTCGCCCGCGCTTGCTGCAGGTGTTATTTCGATCCGTGAATGCTGGCAGGCCGCACAAGGAGAGGGCGATGTCGCACCGGGCGAAAACAAGAACAGCGAAATCTGGCGCAACGAACTGCTTTGGCGCGATTTCTACAAACACATCATTTGGCACTATCCTCATGTGAACCAACACAAACCCTGGCGTGCTGATGTTGCTCATGTGCCGTGGCAACATGACAAGAACGGGTTCGCGAGTTGGTGTGATGGTCAGACCGGCATACCAATTGTTGATGCCGGCATGCGGCAATTAAAAGAGACGGGTTGGATGCACAACCGGTTACGCATGTTGACCGCGATGTTCCTGAGCAAACATTTACTCATCGATTGGCGTTGGGGCGAACGATGGTTCATGCAGCATTTGATCGACGGCGACTTCGCGGCCAACAATGGTGGGTGGCAGTGGAGCGCATCGACCGGCACCGACGCTGTGCCTTATTTCAGAATATTCAATCCTGTAACTCAATCACGCCGGTTCGACCCCGATGGCACGTATCTGCGTCGCTACGTACCTGAACTTGCGGATCTTGATCATGCCACCATCCATGATCCAGGAATTTTGCGGCCAGCCGCATATCCAGCCCCGATGATCGAGTTGAGCTTCGGCAGGGAACGGGCGCTAAGAGCCTTTAAGAAGCGGACAGATTTGTCAGACGGCTAAAGAAGTATTTTGCGGATCCAATGCAAATTCTCTCATCCTCCACAGGCCAGCCACTCGCGAGCGCGCTGAATACACTGGAATCGAGTAATATATTTGCGACACCACAAATTTGAAAGCGACGTGGGGGCCTTGTTACAAAGATCTATCGATACATTGATCTTGTATTGCTCGATACGCGAAGTTGGTACATACACAAAGTTATTAGATACGTTAAGAGTCACACCGTTGTGCTGAAGTGCACGTTGTTAAGGTTCTATCAAAGCAAGGAAGCGTTCGATGTCTGGTTCATTTCAGCAAAAATATCCATCACCATTCAGTGTACGCCAACAGGCGCTTGGTTTCGTCGGCTGGTTCCTGCTGACTTCACTTGCTGCGATGGCGGGGTATTTTGCATCCGTTGATGCGGGGGAATTCTATCTGCAGCTTGCTCGCCCTGAATGGGCACCACCTGCCTGGTTGTTTGGCCCGGTGTGGACGCTGCTGTATGTGATGATGGCGGTGTCTTCCTGGCTCATCTGGCGCCTTGGCAGGAACACTAATGTTTACATAGGGCTCGCGCTGTTCGTGCTGCAACTCGGCGTAAATGCGTTGTGGACCTGGCTATTTTTTGCGTGGCGAAAGGGCGGATTGGCCTTCGCGGAAATTCTGGTGCTGTGGGTTTTGCTTGCGGCGACCATCAGTTTCTTCTGGCCGTTGCGAAGGCTGGCCGCAGTATTACTGCTGCCTTACCTGGCGTGGATAACGTTCGCGGCGATGTTGAATCTTTCGGTATGGCTGCGCAACCCTGTAGTCCTTTCTTGATTGCCTTGCGGATAAACACTCAAGTGTCTTGAACGAACCTTGGATTGGATGTTATCTAATCTAAGGTTTATGTTTCCGGGAAAGAGAATTCTCTGGGATGTCATGCATCATAATATGGACTGTAGAATTCGATAAAACCAGTTAGTCATCACGATTGGCGAATCAAGTGTAGAGAGGCACAAACAGTCTTCATCCTGCGACGCCACTGGCCGGTGCTGTTCGCCGGAAGTGCGCACAATAAAATCGCCCACGTTGTATTTGTCATCATGGTCGGAAAAGCTGCCCTTGATAACGACGGTAATTTCGTCACCGTTGTGGCGATGATGCGGCAAACTGCAGCCAGCCTTGATGTGGAGCAGGTTCGTCACGCGATCTGGATCGATAGGAAGATTACTGTAGCGAAAATTCCTGCCGAGGCGACGCCATTGAAGATTGTCAGGATTACCGCGTGTAATTTTATGCAGGGCTTTGGGCAACGTGGATTGCTGAATATCCTGCGCGTCAGCTTCGGCGTCAGAGGAAGCAGTAGTCGCAGGTAAACTGTCGACACGCGCCAACAGGCGCTCGAAACCCGCGTCGCCCCCTTCAACAGGCGCTAACTGCAAAAACATCTCGCTGCCAAGCATCGTCAATTCCCTTGTCGTGACCCTGCAGGCGGCGCAGTAATGCAAGTGGCTCGCAACACATAGTGCCTGCGCTTCTGGCAAACTGCCTGCAGCGTAGTCGGTCAGGAATCGTGTATCAGGGTGGTGTTTCACCATATCGTTCTGCACCTTCAGTACCTTCAGTCGTTAGCGATCAACAAGTAGTTTTAGTTTGCCGAGCGCCAATCTCACGCGTGATTTCACGGTGCCAAGTGGCAACTGTAGCTCGTTCGCAACTTCCGTATGCGACTTGTCTTCGAGATAAACCTTCCGCAGAATTTCTGCTTGATCCTCAGGCAATGTAGCGAGGGACTCTTGAATCAATTTGCCGCTACGTTGTTGAGACACAATGTTAAAAACATCACTCTGTTCATCTTCAAACCATATGTCTTCTGATACCAGCGAATCGTCGTCATCGCCTTGAAACAGCGACACCGAGTTCACTATATGGCGCGCGTTTTTGCGCAACAAATCAATGCGCATGTTGCGCGCTATCGTGAATATCCAGGTGCCGGGACTTGCCAGTCGCTCATCGAAACTTTCAGCTCGCGTCCACACCTTCAGCATCGTTTCCTGGGTCAGCTCCTCTGCAAATACATCGATTTGCTCAAGTCCGGGTACCTTGTACGCGTACGATTTGATCAGCGGCGCAAAATGTTTGTAAATCTCTCTGAAAGCGGTTTTATCCTGCGCGCAACCTATCCGTCGCAAACAGTCCGTCCACTGGTTACTCCTGTCCTCATACGTGGTTTCAGGGTTGAGTTCTTCTGTTTCTGCGGTCATTGGTATCACAGCGTTTCGCTTTGAAGACCTATAGTAGCTCGCTCGCTGCCGTAGTTGCACTTGATACGATAAATAGTTTGGTTTGGATCATCATCAATTTAATCCATTCGCAGTTTGTGTGCGTATGGTCGTTTATGAACGACAACTTCCAGGACGATCAATGGACGCCAACGATCTACCGTCATCACATGTGGGCGCTCAAATACTGATGCAACGGCTGAAAACGTTTTATGAGAAGTTCACCGTGGAGAGCATCGGGCAGATCAATTCGGTTTACACACAGGATGTCGAATTTCGCGATCCGGTTCATCTCGTCAATGGCAGTCTTGCACTCAAGCATTATTTACGCGGTATGGCTGGGAGCCTGCGGCACTACAGCATTCGTTATCTCGATGAACAAATCGGCGATCAAACTGCCTACTTCACGTGGGAACTGGACTACAGCCATGGTGCGGTAAAACGCGGCGAAATGATTACGGTGCGCGGCATGACCCATGTGAAATTTACGGCAAAGGTTTTTTACCACGAGGATAGCTACGACATGGGTGCTTTATTGTACGACCACCTACCGGTGTTGGGAGCCGCCACGCGAGGTTTGAGAAAACGCATGGCGGGAACCCATTGAAATGGATGGCACATCGCAGAAAGTCTATTGGATAACCGGGGCCAGTTCGGGAATAGGTCGCGAGATCGCCCTGCAACTCGCGAGTCTTCGTCACAAGGTGTATATCAGTGCGCGCTCGCAAAGCAAATTAGATGCGTTGGCCGAAGCTGCGCCGGGGCTGCTGATCCCTTTACCGTGTGATGTAAGCGATGCTACCCAAGTGGCGGGGCTTTTCGAAAAATTGACGCCGAAGCCCGAGTTCCTCAACGGGATCATTCTGTGCGCAGGCACGTGCGAATACATCGATGTTGATGATCTTGATGTCGGGTCTGTGCAACGTGTCATGGCGAGCAATTTTTTTGGCGTGGTACATGCGTGCAAAGCAGCACTTCCGCTGCTACGCGCCGGATATGAGAATAATCCCTCGATACGGCCGGAAATCATGGGCATTTGCAGTATGAGCACGTACACCGGTTTTCCGAGAGCAGAAGCGTATGGAGCATCAAAAGCCGCGATGAAATATTTTCTCGAAGCACTTCGGTGCGACGTGCAGCACGAAATTGCGGTGACCATTGTGTATCCGGGTTTTGTCGCTACACCCATGACACAACAAAATGATTTTCCGATGCCATTCATGTTACCGGTCAGCAAGGCGGCGGGTTATGTCGTCGAAAGCCTTGGCAAAGGTAAACGCAGCATCAGTTTTCCGTGGCAATTACACGTCCTGCTCACGCTGGCCGCTCATTTGCCGGGATTATGGTACGGCAAAGTCGTGACGAGATTGACCCGCCAACGAGGCACGCAAGCATGAAAGTGGCGGTAATTGGTGGCGGCATCTCCGGTATGGCAGCGGCGCATTTTCTCGCAGAACGTCATGATGTCCACTTATACGAGGCCGGACCGAGACTCGGTGGCCACACGGCAACAATGGATGTGGAGTATCAGGGTGAATGTCAGGCCATCGACACGGGCTTTATTGTTTTTAACGACAGAACGTATCCGCACTTCATCGCGCTGCTTGAAAAACTTGGCGTAAATAGCCGACCAACTGAAATGAGTTTCAGCGTAAGTGCCAAAGCGAAAGATTTCGAATACGCAGGTACTAATCTCAATACCTTGTTCGGCCAGCGGAGCAATCTTTTTTCCGGCCGTTTTCTGCGCATGGTGAGAGAGATCATAAGGTTCAATAAGCACGTCGAACAGCACCTGGACGCGCGGCCAGAACTCTCTTCAATGCAATTAGGCGAATATCTTCGGCAATATGGTTACACACGTGAGTTTGCCACCCACTATTTGCTGCCGATGGGCGCTGCGATCTGGTCTTGCAGCGTGGGGAATATGGAAATGATGCCACTGCCATTTTTCGTAAAGTTCTTTCGCAACCATGGCTTGCTCGACATCTCGAATCGCCCGCAGTGGTATGTGATCGATGGCGGGTCACGCAACTACATCGGCCCGCTTACTGCTGCTTACAAGCAGAACATCTATCTGAATACGCCGGTGACGGCAGTAAAGCGTGTGCGTGACACAGGCCTTGCGAGAGGCGTGGATGTTCACAGTACCCGCGGCTGCGAACGTTTTGATCACGTCGTCATCGCATCCCATAGTGACCAGGCATTGTCCTTACTCGCTGATGCATCCATGACAGAACGACAGGTGCTGGGAGCAATTCCGTCGACGCGTAACGAAGTGGTCGTCCACACGGATATAAAACTCCTGCCACGACGGCGTCGCTGCTGGTCCAGCTGGAATGTAATACTCGGAGCGGATGCAGATGCATTGCCTGCGCTTACCTACAACATGAATATCCTGCAGGGTCTCGAAAGTAGCCATACCTGGTGCGTCACGCTTAACCAAACCGCGATGATCGATCCAGACAAAATTGTTGGTACATATCACTACGACCACCCGTTGTTTTCGATGGCCGGCATTGATGCGCAAAGAAACTGGACAACGATTAATGGCAACGATGGTGTCTGGTTTTGTGGCGCGTGGTGGCGCAATGGTTTTCACGAAGACGGAGTGTGGAGTGCACTACGAGTGGCGGATGGCATCAACACGCAGGCAGATCTGCAAACGTTGGAGGCGGCATAACACATCATGGATACTCAACTGCATAGCGGTATTTATGAAGGCGTAGTAAGTCATCGCCGCTTGTTGCCGACGCTGCATCAGTTCCGATACCAAATAAGCATGGTCTACCTGGATCTGGATGAACTTGACGCGATCTTTCGCAAGTCACGGTTCTGGTCGATGGAGCGTTGGAACCTTGCAAGTTTCCGCCGCGCGGATTATCTCGGTGATTCTTGCGTATCTTTGGCTGCCTCAGTCAGATCGCGCATATTTGCGGCTACTGGGATTACGCATGAAGGCAGCATCCGGATGCTCACCAACTTGCGTTACTTCGGTTTCATCATCAACCCGATTACCTGTTACTACTGTTTCGATCTCGCTGGTCAGTTGCAGTTCATCATCGCTGAAGTGACTAACACGCCCTGGCGAGAGCGCCATTCCTACGTGCTGCAAACATCAGCAAGCAACAACGAAGATACCCGGATTTTTGCCAAGCAACTGCATGTTTCGCCCTTCATGCCGATGACGATGGAGTACAAGTGGCGCAGCAATGTTCCTGAAGGTCTCATATCGATCCACATGGAAAACTGTAACGGTGGCATCAAACAGTTTGAAGCCTCGTTGATGCTGCATCGCCGTTCGCTAAGTGCAGGATCGATGCGCCGACTCCTCTGGCGCTATCCCTTCATGACCGTACAGATCGGCATCGGGATTTATTGGCAAGCTCTAAGATTGTGGTTGAAAAAAGTGCCATTCATTTCACACCCACACCTGATGCCAATACCTGCATCAACAAATGAAATTACGATTGAAACACCAAGGAGAACCGAATCTTGAGTATGACGGATAGTGGGGCGATCAAGTCAGCCCCTACAAGCACGTTCCTGGAAAATCTCGCGCGCCGCGCACTGTTTCGGCTGTTCGAAGAGCTAACCGTGGGCTGTCTGGTAATTGAAGAAACGGGACGAACTTATCAATTTGGCCAGGACCGCGCACAAGCCCGAATACATGCGACGATTCATGTGCAGAATCCGGCCGCGTGGTTAGCACTGCTTCGGAACGGGACGGTCGGTGCTGGCGAATCCTACATGTTTGGCTATTGGGATACTCCCGACCTTCTGCAGGTGATCCGGTTGTTTGTGCTGAATATGCATACGGTCGCTAATATCAACAGCAGACGTAACTATTGGTATAAGTTGGCTTCGCGCGTGTTCTATTCAATGCGTCGTAACTCGCACAGGCAGGCGCGCGTAAACATCGCAGCGCATTACGATCTCGGCAACGATTTTTTTCGGCTATTCCTCGATTCATCGATGGCGTATTCATCTGGAATTTTCAAGGATCGTGCTGCAACGCTCGAGCAAGCATCGATCGCGAAATTCCAGCATATTTGTGAGCGCCTTCAGTTGTGTTCGAAGGACCATCTGCTCGAGATCGGTACCGGGTGGGGAGGGCTCGCGATTTATGCGGCAAAAAATTTCGGCTGTCGCGTGACTACGACGACTCTCTCTCATGAGCAGTATGTTTACGCCGCCGACTGGATCGCGAGGGAAGGGCTTGGCGATCGTATAACTCTCCTGGAACGTGATTACCGCGATTTAACCGGTACCTATGACAAACTTGTTTCCGTGGAGATGATTGAGGCTGTCGGACACGAATACTATTCGGAATATTTTCGAAAGTGCTCCATGCTGTTGAAGCCGGATGGTCTGTTACTGATTCAGGCGATCACTATTTCGGATCAGCGTTATGAGGCGTCACTTACGAATACCGATTTTATTAAACGCTATATTTTTCCGGGCGGCCAACTGCCATCCAATAGCATAATCATGTCGAACATCGCCGGCGCCACCGACATGCAAGTTATCGGGCTGGAAGATATAACGATGGATTACGCGATGACGCTGAGGCTCTGGCGTGAACGCTTCAACAATCACCTTGCAGAAGTGAGGACGCTTGGGTGCGATGAGTCATTCATCAGAATGTGGCGGTTTTATTTGTGTTTTTGCGAAGGTGGATTTCTGGAGCGTGTGATTCACACAGGCCAGTTTCTTGCGGCAAAGCCGGATTTTCGGGCGCTACCTCGTATTCGTTGAATACGACGCATATAAGCCTGGAATTCTGTCCTCTCGCCGTGCCGGTTGCCGGTAACCGGTAACTTGCTCATTGGATCGGCGGGATAAAAAGATTTGCAGGAAGGAAGAATGCCCGCAGAAAATAACCCTGCGGGCCTCAATGGTCGAGCGGACATTCCTTGTCAGCACGGCATCATCCTTGTAACTGCGATCCCTGTTTGTTGTTGCCGAGATAATTCCTGGGTGCAGATAAGTGTTGCGATCTTTGGGTCGTGCTTGCACCGCGATCAAATCAGTTCCACGCCCACGCTTTAACACAAGCTGCGATGGTTATAGAGGCGAGGGGAAGCGTAATCTTCGCGGTCGATGTTGTTATAAATAAAAGCAGGTTAACTCGTTATTTATCTGCGCTACTTTTGTTAAGGGATTCGATTAGTCTGCGTAAATCCTCAGGTTCGGTGCGCCGAATGCGTCGCGCGAAGCGAGCCAACATACATGCGACCCTTGCCTGTAGTTGTCCGCAGTTGTAAATTAATTTGTATAGAAATACCAATCACACGGAGGTCAGCATGACTACGACTGAATGTCCGCTGCAGGTTGCCACTACACATCTGCGTCTGAAGCCCGATGGCAGGGCAGAGCCGTTAACCGTCAGCCCGGCTTTCTGGCCTGACATCATTGCCGGCAAGCTCGGCACTTTTCACAATGAATACCTCGTAACCACAGCGAATTTCACGGAAAACTGGACCAGTTGGGAAATTCATCCGAATGGCGATGAAATTGTGATTCTGATGTCGGGAGCCATGGATTTCATTCTCGATACGCCGGACGGTGAGCAGATGTGTTCGGTGCGTAATGCTGGCGAATATATTTTTGTCACGAAGGGCGTCTGGCATACCGCCAATGTCGTCAAGCCAAGCACAATGTTATTTATCACGGCCGGCGAAGGTACCCGGAACAGAGCAAGAACCTGACTGGTGGAGAAGTCAGTTAACAAACTGAGTGACAGGAATTTGTCCTGACGTGACGCGCTCCAACAAAACAAATCGCCGCAGAAATAGTCCCCCGTAAAATTCTCCTGTGTGGTAATTTGCCCGCACCATTTCCAGCCGTAGAAGTCATCATGCAGTCCGCTCACCCGTTCGCCACACTTTCTCCCGACTGGATACTGGCTGCTGTCGAAAGCACGGGTCTGTGCTGCGACGGACGTATGCTCGCGTTGAACAGTTATGAAAATCGTGTCTATCAGGTGGGCGTAGAAGAAAGTACGCCAGTAATCGCGAAGTTTTACCGGCCGCAGCGCTGGAGCCGTGACCAGATTCTTGAAGAACATGCGTTTGTGCTCGAACTGGAAGCCGAGGAGCTGTCCGTCGTAGCGCCAATTGCTGACGACGCAGGCCGCACGCTTTACGAATTTGAAGATTTCCTGTTTGCACTTTTTCCGCGCCGTGGTGGTCGCAGTCCCGATCTTGATTTCGACACGCTGCAGGTACTCGGCCGCACGATGGGCAAATTGCACAGCGTGGGTTCCCTGCGCAGTTTCGCGCATCGGCAGGAACTGAGCATCGCAACGTTTGCAGAAGCGAGCAGTGCCTATCTGCTCGATAATAATTTTATCCCGCAGGACTTACGTGCCGCCTATTCATCGCTGGCTCAGGATCTACTCAAGCGTGTCAAACAGATCTTCAACGAGCGCAAGGGTTACGCGAGCCTGCGCCTGCATGGAGATTGTCATGTCGGCAATGTCCTCTGGCGTGACGAGCTGCCAATGCTGGTCGATTTTGACGACACGATGACAGGACCCGCAGTCCAGGATCTGTGGATGCTGTTGTCAGGCGAGCGCGAACAGCAACAGGCTCAACTCGCCGAACTGATTGATGGTTATGAAATGTTCTATAGCTTTAACCCAGCGGAACTTGGCCTGATTGAAGCGCTGCGCACCTTGCGGCTGATGCACTACAGCGCATGGCTCGCACGGCGCTGGGATGACCCTGCTTTTCCGCGCAGCTTTCCGTGGTTCAATACAGCGCGATACTGGTCTGCGCATATCCTGGAATTACGCGAGCAAATGGCAGCACTGGATGAACCTCCGCTAGTGCTTTATTGACAAGAACATCAACAAAAGCAGTTAGTTGTTCACATAATTTGCCCACTTCCTGTGGTAATGTGCGGATAACAAATACGCTCAAACTGGTTATGTTTAAGTCTCCTACTTGATAGAAGTCTGCCAATTCATGAAGTCAGCAAAGTTTCGCGCCTGTTACGCATTCAGCTTGTTATTCACAACTTGCCTGTTGGTCGCTTGTAGTAGCCTCCATATGCCCGAGGGTGGTTTCTCGATGCCTGGAATTCCAGGTTTCGGTGAAGACGCACCGACCCTCGAAGCGGGTCCGTTTACTGTCGAAAAAAGCCCGAATGACGATCGCGAGTATCGTGCACTGGTTCTCCCGAATGGTTTGAAGGTATTGCTTATCTCCGATCCTGCGGCCGACAAAGCGGCGGCTTCGGTAGATGTAAATGCTGGTTCCAACGGTGATCCCGGCAATTTTCCGGGCCTCGCACATTTTCTCGAACATATGTTGTTTCTGGGTACCGAGAAATATCCGCAGTCCGGCGAATATCAGGAATATATTGCAGGACATGGCGGTAGCCACAACGCTTACACGGCATATGAAAACACCAATTATTATTTCGATATTGATCCGGCCTATCTCGAACCTGCGCTGGATCGCTTCTCCCAGTTTTTTATCGCGCCACTGTTCTCCGAAGAATATGTAGACCGCGAACGTAACGCGGTGAATTCGGAATATCAGTCAGGCCTCGAGGACGACGGCCGAAGGGGTTTCTCCGCGCTGAAGTCGATCCTGAATCCGCATCATCCGATTACCGGCTTTTCTGTTGGCAATCTCGATACGCTGCAGAACAAACCCGGTATCAGCTTGCGTACTGCGCTGTTATCGCAATATGCGCGCTACTACTCGGCCAATCTGATGTCGGTGGCAATTCTGGGCCGTGAATCTCTCGACACACTGGAAGATATGGCAAGAACCCATTTTGATGGAGTAGAGAACAGGGGCCGTAATGCTCCAGCAACTACCCAGCCAATGTTTGTTGAAGATTCGTTGCCCGCAATACTCGCCATTGAACCGATCCGGGATTCGCGCAGCCTGACTTACACCTTCCCGATTCCCATCGTGCGTCAGTACTACAAATCCAAACCTCTGGGTTACCTTGGAAATTTACTTGGGCATGAAGGCGAAGGCAGTCTGTTGTCGGTGCTCCGTAAACGCGGATGGGCCAATGGCCTGAGCGCGGGCGGTGGCTTCAACTACGCTGATAACGCGACATTTACCGTATCGATTGCTCTGACCGAAGAAGGCGTCAACCAGGTCGATTACATCACCGCATTATTATTCCAGTTCATCGAGCTCGTGCGTCAAGACGGAATACAGCAATGGATGTTTGATGAACAGAAAACCATGGCGGATCTCTCTTTCAAATTCCAGGAGCCTGGCGAACCGATCTCTTATGTCAGCACGATGAGTCGGCTGTTACAGGAATATCCGCCCGCCGAACTGATCACTGCGGGTTATACGTTTGAAAACTTCGACCCGCAAATATTGCAGAGTATTCTCGACAGCTTACGATCCGACAATGTGCTGCTCACGTTCACCTCGAAGACAGTGGAAGGGGATAAGGTCGATCCGTGGTATGGCACCGAGTACAGTTTCACGCCTGTAGGCGAGGGCCGTACCAAAAGCTGGATGAATTTTATGCCGGAGCTCGAACTCGCCCTCAACACGCCGAATCCGTTTCTTCCAGAAGATATCGCAATCAAACCCTATGTGGGCACACCACCGTCACCTTCGATCAGTAATGTTGTCGCGAAGCCGCAACTGCTTATCGATGAAGATGGCGTGCGTTTCTGGTTCAAACAAGACAATGAATTCTTGACGCCACGTGCCAATTTCAACCTTTACGCAATGACCCCGCTGTTCAACGACACGCTGCACAATGCGCTGCTGTCGAGTTTTGTCATGAGTCTCGTTAATGACAAGCTTAATGAATACGCTTATCCAGCCAGCCTGGCAGGTGCGTTTTTCGGCGTGTCGCAACGCGCGCGAGGATTTACGGTTGGTGTGAGCGGCTACAACGACAAACAACCCGAGTTGCTTGAAACCCTCTTGCAAACGCTGACTGCAGCGGACTTTGCGCAAGAACGTTTCGACATCATCAAAACCGAGATGATTCGTAATTGGGACAATGCGAATCTGCAAACTCCGTACACGCGCCTGTATCAGGAAGTACAGGCGCTGCTGGTCGAGCCGTATTGGTCCGAGGCAGAACGCAAGGCCGCTATCGCCGATATCACGCTTGATGATGTCAAAAAGTTCGTGCCTGAAATTCTCAGCAATATCAGGATCGAGGCGTTTTATCATGGCAATGTGGTGCCAGCTGACGCTAACGACATGATGGCCATCGTGAAACGTTACCTTCATCCCGATGCTGCGGCGCCCATTCCACCGTTTGGCGATATCGTCAATCTTCCCGAGAACACGCGTATCGTGGAAGAGCTGGAAATCGCCCACGATGATTCCGCAATTGTCATTTATATTCAGGGTGAGGATGAAAGCCTCAAGACGCGTGCAACCGTCAGCCTGCTCGCGACAATTCTGCGCACACCTTTTTTTGACACCTTGCGTACCCAACAGCAGCTCGGCTACATCGTGAATGCGGGTTCCATGCCGATAATGAAAACGAATGGTCTCGTACTGGTCATCGAGTCACCGGTCGCTGATCCGATTCAGCTGGAAACCAGCATCGACGCGTTCCTGCAGCAATATCGCACCGAACTCAGCGCGATGCCCGCGTCTGAGTTTGCCGAAATCAAGGCGGGACTCGTCAGTAATTTCACTCAGCCTCCGCAGCGCTTGAATGAACTCAGTAACCGCTATTGGGGCGACATTCTGACGGAAGACTACACGGAAGACTCTGCGTTGCAGATGGCGGCCGTGATCGACGCATTAACTCTCCAGGACCTTGTGAGCTGGTACGAACGCATGGTTGTGAACCCTTCCGCTACACGCGTAGTTTCGCGTTCAGCAGGTCGTGAGTTACGGGAGGCGTTTGCAGCGAAGCGTAGCGAAGACGCCACGACTATCGTGTTCGACGAGGGTAATGTCGACTATCTGCCGTTCAAGCGACGCGCGCAAAAATTTCAATCAAGATAACTGCGCTCAAAGGCGGCGACTCTTAATGCTGGCTATGCGGCACTGGTACGGCTTGTCCCTATCCCTTCTTACCGCCGTTATGTGGGGCGTACTGCCGGTTGTTTTCGAATTGCTGCTTGATACTCTCGATGTAATTACGCTTACCTGGGTTCGCTTCTTTTTTTCCGCATCGGTGGTATGGCTGTTTCTGCTTCAGCGTAACCAGCTCCCTGCAATTGGCACGCTGCCATCTGCGGTGAAACTGGTGTTGCTGCTTGCGATTATCGCGCTGCTTGGCAATTTCATTCTGTATCTGATGGGTTTGGTACTGCTGGATCCGGAATCAACCCAGGTGCTGATCCAGCTCGCACCGTTTATTCTTATGTTTGGCAGCGTGATTTTTTTTCGCGAGGCTTTTGGCGCCGTGCAATGCGTGGGCGCCGTGGTGCTGATCGTCGGACTGTTGCTGTTTTTCAACGATAGGCTGCCCGCTTTGTTGCAGGGCACTTCCACCTACACGCTTGGTATTCTGACTATGGTGGCGGCATCGGTGTCGTGGGGAATATATGGCTTGCTGCAGAAAAATTTGCTGGCTTATATGAACTCGATCCAGCTGACGTTGGTGATTTATGCTGGTGGCGTGATCGCGCTGGCGATGTTTATCAGTCCTGCAACGTTATTGCAGCTAAATGGAATTGAGTGGGCAGCGCTGCTGTTCTGCTGCATCAACATGGTGGTGGGTTACGGTGCATTCACGGAAGCATTACGCGTCTGGCAAGCAGCGCGAGTCAGTGCTGTTATTGCATTGGCACCGCTCTTTACTATCATCAGCATGAACGTCGCCGTTGCATTCTGGCCGGCATATTTCGAGAGCAGCAACCTGAACGTATGGTCTTATGTGGGAGCACTACTGGTGGTCGCAGGTTCGATGCTTGCCGCGCTTGGCAAACCGGCACGTGTTTCCGCAAAAGCGTAGACGCGGTCTGAACTATCGTCTGATGTAGCGCTCTAGCAAGTAGTCTCTACTGCTTGTTCTGCAAGCTTGTCAGCATACGTTTGTTGGCAACCAGCCGGTAGCTGCTTAACACCTTGTCGTGGACCAGGTTCCAGTCGAGATCAGCATCAACAGCCATGCTGAGCCATTGACCACGACCATATGGCGTCGCGAAAAATCGTGGATCGAGCAACATTGCATCGAACAGCAGAGGATCGGTTTTAAACGCAATCGAATCCTGTCCTTTGAAATTTTCATACGCGACAAATGTCTTTTTGCCGGCCTTGAAGTTGGGATGACCAAACGCAGAAGTTTCCAATGCTTCGGGCAGCGCCAGGCAAATGTTTCGTAGTCTTTTCAGGGTGTGGTCAGTCATGTTTTGCGCGAATCCCGTCTGGTGACACCGGGGTTATCTTCACATTCACGTAAGGCATATCGTCTCCTAAATGTTCAGACTGTTATTTTCAGACGCTGGTTATGAACCTCACCTGTTAATGCAGAGCTGCCTTGAGTGGCAGCTCGGTAAGTATACGAGCCTCTTCTTTTAACAGAACCGGAAGCCGCAAGGTGATTGTTTCTCCCGGATAATGTTGCTGCGCGAGGTCGAGAAATAATTCGTAGTGACGATTTTCGGACTCTGTGATGCTCTGATAAAAAGTTTTCAGCTTGCCCGCGGGCAGGGCGTCTGCGATCAGGCCGAAACGTTCCGCACCGCGTGCTTCTACTATGGCGACAAGTAACAAGCGATCAAGCAGGTACATGTCTTTCCCCTGATCCATCAGCTGCTGCAACTTGTTCACGTAATCGTCACGGGTTTCCCGCGTCGGTTTCAGGCCCCTGTCGAGTATGAGGCGCATCACTTCGCGAAAGTGACTGAGCTCTTCAACCGCAAGATTCAACATTGCGCGGATCAGAATGGGTTTGTCGGGGTAGTGGCCAATCAGCGACATCGCCATGCCGGAGGCTTTTTTCTCGCAGCTAGCGTGATCGCAGAGGAACGTATCGAAGTCCGCCAGGACGGTATTGAGCCAGGCTGGGGATGATACACACAGGAGTTCAAGTTTCATCACTGAAGACTTTCTGGCTGGAGCAAAGGCAGGTTTAACGGAAGGGGTTTACCTGTTGCAGCGGTGGGCGCGCTGCAACAGTTCTAAAAAAATTACGCCATTTGTGTATTGCTGAAACTGGTGAGCAGGTTCTGCCAGTTCTGTTGTTTGTGCTGTAGTTGGTATTTCAGTTCGCGATAACGGTTTTGCAGGACTTCGAGGTCATGGTGAAGTTCCTGCCCGATAGCTGCGGAACGCGCCTGATACCACGCCTGGCGCGCTTCAGACCATTGATTAAGTGTATGCACGAGTTCGGTGTAACCATGTTCGAGCCGATGTCCCCAGTGATGCGGATCAACCAGATCTTCGCAGCGATGCAAGGCGGCTTTGTATTGCACCGCGGCGCGAGTCAGTTCGATCCTGTACCGGGAAACTGAACGCAAACCATAAGCAAGCCTGCACCAGGAGCAGGCCTTGATGAACCACTTGGTTGGATCGTAGTGGTACCACTTCACACCGTTGCGATAATCCCACGCAAACGTATGGTGGTAGTTGTGGTAACCCTCACCAAAGGTGAAGAGCGCGATGAACCAGTTGTCGCGCGCAGTCTGGTTGGGATCGTATGCACGGTTGCCCCAGATGTGTGCTGCCGAATTGATCAGGTACGTGAAATGCTGACTCAACACGAGGCGCAGGAAACCTACCAGCAGCAACGAACCAATGATGTCGCCATTGATAAAGCCGAGCAGCACGGGCAGGCCGATATTCATGAGCAGTGTTAATGTCAGATAGTGTTTGCGCTGCCAGGCCAGCACTGGATCTTTCATGAGATCTTTTACATTGCTGTAGTCTTCGCGCGTACTCTCGAAATCGCGAATCATCCATTCAAAATGGGAATACCAGAAACCCTTGTTGGCTGAGTACGGATCTTTGTCATTGTCGTCGACGTATACATGATGGCGACGATGATCCGCAGCCCAGGTGATGCAATCGTTTTGCAGTGCGCAAGCACCGCCTAGTGCATAAATAACCTTGAGGACAGGATGCGCCTTATACGCGCTGTGTGACCATAAACGGTGGTAGCCGGCCGTGATCGACATTTCGCAGAAGACCATCAGTATCCCAAACCAGATCCATTCAAAACTGTCATAGCCATGGGTGATGCCATACCAGGGCACAAGTGTCACAGCTACAAGAATCGGAAGCGTCAGAACCAGAAAAGGTAGCCAACGTAGCGGGGGTTTGACGCGCGCGTGTGGAGTCTGCATTAAGGGACGTGGTTGCCTCTCGGAAGTGCTGGGGGAAAACTGCCTTCTGCTGTGCAGTTTGAGGGGCAAGTTAACATAGCTGCCTAAATGAGGGCAAACACGCGCCGCTTCAAGTGTGGACGCCTTAACATCCCGCCTTGAATTCGCAAAAAATGTGTAAGTCCTTCGCGTGATCAAGCGCCGCGGCACCTTTGATAACCTCGTTTGCGCGGGCCGCGCTCTGGATTTCATCTGACACGCCGGTATGTGGTTGCAATTTTCGACTCCGGCGGTTTTACGCAAAGCTCAACAGCAGTGGATAATGACTCAGCGAAACATCTGGCTCTTCGGTCACATGGCAGAAATATGCTGATTTTTTGCGGAATTTTAGCCGGAATAATTACGACGAGTGGTTGGCGGACAAACGCAGAGAAGTGTTTTGTCGAGTTCAAGCGCGAAATACCGATCCAGGATAAAAGTTGTTTCAATGAAAAAATCGCGGCATGCCCAAACGACACTGCCTCATACCTTGGGTGAACTCGAACTCTGTGTGATGGCAGAGATCTGGCAATTGCCTGGCATCGACGCCAAGCAGATTGTGGAAAAGATATCGCTTCATCATCCATCGAACCTCAGCACGATCCAGTCCACCCTGGAGCGCCTCGTGCGCAAGGAACTGCTCGAGCGAGAGAAACAAGGTCACGCTTTTATTTATAAGGCGCTGGTTTCGCGTGCCGAGTTGCTGGGCTTGTTGCTCAAGGATGTGATCAGGCTGCTGCATGACGGCAGCCCGGAGACGATCCTGTCGAGTTTTGTGAATGTCGCGAGCAGAATCGATACCTCGGCGCTTGACCATCTGGAGCGCCTCATTCAACGCAAACGCAAACAGATGGAGGAAGATGACGATGACTGATCTCATCACACATTACCTGCGCCACGCGAGTTCCTTTGCGGCGACGTGGTTGTCGTGCTGGTTCCTGTTGTATCTGGTGGCCTGGGCGGTTTATCCAGGCGTCAGAAGATTTCTGCTGAACCTGCATCCCGCCACGGCTTGTAATATCGTGTTGGCACTTGTGGCGTTGCCGTTCCTGACGAGTTTGCTCGCAACTGCACTCGTGTTCAGTCCGCTGCTGGAAAACAACCTGATTACCACGCATTACCACAGCGCGGACTGTGAAAATAAATTCCCGTTACTGAAATCGGGTTGGGTGATTGGCACCGTGCTGGCCACTACCGGTGTTGCAGTGTTCGCGATCATGAGCAAATTTTTTTCGCAAGTATTGTTTTCATTGAAGCTTGAATCGCGACTCGCTTTGCTCGGCGACAAACAACCGAACTGGTATTTACTGCCACACCGCGAAAAACTGGTGTTCACGATGGGATGGCTCAATAGCACCATCTTCATCACTGACGGTTTGCTAAAACTTTGCAGCAGCAAAGACATCGACATCATTCTCGAGCATGAAAAGGCCCATGCGCGCAGGAAAGACAATCTGCGCCTGTTGGTTGGCAGACTGCTGGTACTGGTGGTGCCGTCTTTTCTCAGCAAAAAATTCACGAGTGATCTGCAGCTTTTTACCGAGGCTGCATGCGACTTTTCCACGGCCGAAAAACATGGCCCGTTAAACGTGGCGGAAACCTTGTTGCGTATTCAACGACTGTCGCCACAACGTTTCAGTTACCTGCACAAGGCAATGGTTTCGTCGTTCACCGGATCGGAGGTGGAGGGCAGGGTCATGCTGCTGCTCGAAGGGAATACCGCGGCCAAGGCCAAAAAATTCAGACCGCTGCTGTTCGGCGTTCTGCTCATCGTACTGAGTGTTCTGCTCGTTGATCCGTTGCATCACAGCGTCGAATGGCTGCTTGAATAACAGGCATTCGACCTACTCACGTAACCCTGATTTGAAAGAGGAATAATAAAGGAGTTTGACGTTTGGAGGACTTTTTCCCAGTGCTAAAACCCCGTAAAGGATATAATTCTCATTACCATTAGATGAGTAAATCATTGTTTTTTAATAAAGATATTTTGATAACAACTAAAAAGTGGACCGCATTATGAAAGTAACCAAGACCTCACCACGGCTTGCCCCTGACAATTTACGTATGACGATCTCGCGCTTGCTGTTGGGCGGAAGTGCGGTATTTCTGTCTGCACCGCTGCTCGCAGCGGCCGCGCCCTCAGTGGAAGAAATTCTCATCCAGGAGCGCCAACCACAAGGATATAAGGTAGAGGACAGCACACTTTCAAAACTGACCGAATCTTTGTCGGATACACCGCAGACCATTTCGGTTATCACCGACAAGTTAATGGACGATCGGGCAGTCATGTCACTGACCGATGCACTGCGCAATGTTCCGGGCATCACTCTGGGCGCAGGTGAGTTCAGCTGGCAAGGCAACAACCCGAATATTCGTGGATTCAACTCACGCAACGACATGTTCCTCGATGGCATGCGTGATTTCGGCAACTACGACCGTGACCCATTCAACCTGCAGAGTATCGAAGTCTTGCAGGGTCCGTCGTCGATGGTGTTTGGTCGCGGATCAACGGGTGGTGTGATCAACCAGGCGAGCAAGATGCCAGTTGAAGATCAACTTCGTTCGGTTCACTTGAACGTGGGTAATGCGGATACGCGCCGTCTGGTGGTTGACCTCAACCAACCGCTATCGCCAACCGCTGCGGTGCGCTTGAACGTGATGAAACACGACAGCGAAGTGCCTGACCGTGACGGTGCTGCTGCCGATCGTTTCGGCGTGGCGCCAAGCCTGAGTCTGGAACTCGGCTCTGCAACCAGACTGACGCTGAGCTATATGCATCAGGGCAGCGACAACACACCCGACTACGGTCTGCCATGGCTTGCGGGCAAACCAGCGGATGTGGAACGTAATAATTATTATGGTTTTGATACTGACTATGTGAACACAGATGCCGGAATCAGCACCATAAACCTCGAACATGCGCTGAATGAAAACAATCGCCTTCAGGCCATCGTGCGTTATGCAGACTATGAGCGCAGCACGCGTATCACCGAGCCATTGCTGGTCGGCACACCCACAGCAACAACTCCGCTGGATACCGTAAGAGTCAATCGCAACGTGTTTCGCGGCGAAAGCAACGAGCGAATTTTCCAGGGACAACTAAACCTGATCAGCAATTTCAGCACCGGTATTCTCGATCACACATTGGTGACAGGTCTCGAAGCGGCGCAGGAAAATTCCTCACCTGGTTTTGGTTTTGCGCTGGGTGTTCCAACTACGCCTATTCTTGATCCCGTTGAAGAACCGTTTACGTCGACTGGCGTCGCATGGCGCGCGCTCACCGAAGCTGATGGCGAAAGCCTCGCAGCATTTGCACTCGATACGATCAAGTTTGGTGACCAGTGGCAGCTAGTGACTGGTGTACGTTGGGATCGTTTCGAAGTTGACTACAACGGTGATCGTTTCAACGACAACGGCAGCTTCCTCAGGAATGAGAGTATTCAGCGCACCGTTATCAAGAAAAGCTACCGTGCTGCCCTCGTGTACAAACCAGTCGAAGCGGGTACCGTGTACCTCGGCTGGGGCACATCGTTTAATCCTTCTGCCGAAGGTTTATCGTTCATAAATAGTGGTCGTGCATTAACCGTGTCGGATTCCAACCTCGATCCTGAAACCAACCGCAGTGCCGAGCTCGGCGTGAAATGGCAGTTGTTTAATGACGCCTTGAATCTTGATGCGGCGTTGTTCCATATCGAGAAGAGCAATGCCCGTGTGCCTGATCCTGCGACGCCGGGTTTCAATATTCTGGCTGGAGCACAAACTGTCACGGGCTTCTCGATCAATGCCACAGGCAGCATCACGAACAGGATTTCCGTCAGCGGTGGTTATACGTGGCTCGACAGTGAGCAGGAAAAAACTACCCAGGTTACCGTGCTTCCGGGCACACCTCTCGCGAACGTTCCTGAAAATACTTTCTCGGCGTGGATAAGCTACACGCCGCTGCCTGACCTTCAGATTGGCGTGGGCGGCCGTTATGTAGATGAACGTCTGGCAACCATCACCCAACCCGTGAAGGAAGTGCCTGACTATTTCGCGCTAGATGCAATGGTGAGTTACCAGGCAACCAACAATGTGCGTTTGAAACTCAATCTAACCAACTTCACTGATGAGTATTACTTCGATCAGTTGCATCCCTTCCACGTCGTGCCGGGCCCCGGTCTCGGCGCGGTATTTGCGATCAATCTGGATTACTAAGCACCTTTCCGAACCCCCCTTGTACACTCCTTCTCCGGTTTTGCCGGAGCGGGGGTGTATTTTTTATCCAGATGCGGGACACTCACCTTAAAGAATCACCTCAATTCAATAACACGCTGAGAACAGTCCATGCTCGTGCAGATTCCCAAAGTACTTGATGCTGCGCAGTTGCAGCAGTTTCATGCTGAGCTCAAGGAAGTGGAATGGTCCGACGGACGCGGCAGTGCGGGTTATATCTCGCAACAGGTGAAACAAAACCTGCAGTTGCCGGATGATCATCCGCTGGCGAGAAAACTCGGCGAAGTCATCCTGCGTTCCCTTGGCAGCAATCCGCTTTTTACCGCGGCGGCCCTGCCGTTCAAGATCGTTCCGCCGCTGTTTAATTGTTATGGCCCCAGTCAAACGTATGGTCGTCATGTCGACGGTGCCATTCGTCCGGTAACGGGAACTCCTCATCGCGTGCGAACGGACGTTTCCGCCACGCTGTTTCTGAGCGACCCTGACAGTTATGAGGGCGGTGAACTCGTTATCGAAGACACGTATGGCCAGCGCGCGATCAAACTTGCAGCTGGCGACATGGTGCTTTACCCCGGCACCAGCGTGCATAGTGTTACACCTGTTAAAAAGGGTGTGCGGCTGGCGGCTTTTTTCTGGATCCAGAGCATGGTTAGGGAAGACCACAAGCGTGTTCTACTGTTCGAACTCGACCGCGCGATCCAGAAAGTTGCTACCGACCAGCCCGCGCAAAGTGCGTTGACGGATCTCGCCGGCGTTTATCATAACCTTCTGCGCCTGTGGGCAGATTCCTAGGATCCAAGATGACTGAAGAATTGATTGAACTGCAGACGCAACTGGCGTTTCAGGAACATACGATTGCCGAACTCAACACAGTGCTTACCAATCAGCAGCAGCAGATTGATTTTTTGCGTCTCGAAATCAAATATCTGAAAGAAAAGTTTGGGGCGCTGGAAGATAAAGTTGAGGTAGGGACACCTCAGGATGAGCGACCACCACACTACTAGCTGAAAAAAGTTGCCGGTAGTGTGGTGATGGAGTGGAGTTACTTCAGTGCGATGACATCTTCTGCCTGAAGACCTTTACTGCCCTCGGTGACTGCGAACTCGACTTTCTGGCCTTCGCGCAGGATGCGATGGCCATCACCCGAGATGGAACGAAAATGGACAAAAATGTCTTCGCCATTTTCACGCGTGATAAAACCAAAACCCTTGCTCGAGCTGAACCACTTTACGCTGCCCGTTTCTTTTGGGCCAGCTTTGGTGGTAGCAGGTACATTTGTTTTGGGTAGCTGCTTTTTTACGCGTTTGCGCAAAAAAGAGGCCTTTGTATTGGTAACAAACAACGTGATGGTAGCTGCCAGAAGGGCAATAGCGAAATAAGCGATTGGTTCAGGCAGGCGGGTGGAAAGTTCAATCAGGTAAGCGATAAAGGCGATGATGGAGGCTGTGAAAAATGCAGCCAAGCTATTTTTTACGTTCATGGGGATACTCTTCTTGATTATTTTTTATTGTTTTTGGCAAGCTCAAAAAAAACTTGCTTACTCCTTTTAATACGCCTGTGTTTTTATCCACAGGCGAAGCCATACTAACACTAATATTCCTGAGGATTAAATCCCGGTTGGCGCTCAAAAATTCACAAATTCCAAACGTAATTTCGTTAGTAAATCTGGCAGTAGCACAATGATTCCAGGCTACAATCCGCGCCGGTTTTGCGTCACCAAGGGGGAGTATTTATGCCAAAAGCCAGCGAATTAAAGAATGGAATGGTTATCGATATTGACGGCATTCCGCACATAGTCAAACAGCTCGAGGCCAAAAGTCCCTCGGCGCGGGGCGCGGCCACCCTCTACAAAATCCGTTATACAAACATGCGTACCGGGCAAAAGCTTGATGAGTCGTACAAGGGCGACGACATGCTCAAGGAGGCAGATTGCGAACGTGTGCCAGTGCAGTACTCCTATCAGGAAGGGGATAACTGGATATTCATGAACACCGATGATTATTCGCAATACGAATTGGCTGCAGTCGATATCGAGGACATAACACCGTTTATCACGGAAAGTCTCGAAGGCATGAATGCATTGATCATGGATGGCAAGCCGCTAACTATCATGTTGCCGCCGGCAGTCGAGCTCGAGATCGTGGAAACGGTGCCCGCCATGCGCGGCGCATCAGCAACGAGCCGCACCAAACCTGCCAGGTTGAGTACAGGTCTGGAAGTGCAGGTCCCTGAATACCTGGAGCAGGGCGAGATCGTGAAGGTCAGCACCACCACCGGCAAATATATGTCGCGGGCCTGATACCTGGCTCACGATCCTTCAGCCATTCAGTACGTGCACAAGCTGGTAACGCTGGTTCAACAACATATTGAGGTTGTCGAGGCCATAACCCACATAAAGATTTGCTTTACCCAGTACGCTGGTATCAATCCCGGCCAGCAGTGTGATTGTATGGGTTGTGCCTAGTGTGCCGCGGAAAAATGCCGGGAAACCGTTTTTCGAGGGGTTCGCTATAAGAAGCCATCCGCTGCCGTTATTGAAGTACCAGCGTCCTCCGACTTCTGCGGCCACATAAATTTCACCCACGCTGCCAGTATCACTGGACGCAATGACAACGTCACTGATCAGAGTTGGCAGTGTTGTTGTACCGATATTTCTGGTCGTGACAGAAAAGGTGCGTATCTGTGGTGAGAGCGGCACGCCGGCCAATCCCAGTACGACTTCGCCAAAATAACCGCCGCTATCAGCGTAACTCAGCATTACCAGTGGTGATGAAGCCGCACCACGATAAATACCGTCATTGTTATTACGCGTGTTGCGAGTGCCACGTGTGTTGTACGGCGCGTTCGCATATACGACATCACTTACCGCGTCATCGAAAAATAATTGGGTGGTGAAGTTGTACGTTGTATTACCGGCAGCGTTGTATACGCGTGCACGTAGATGGATGTGTGCCGTGCGACCGCTGTACCAGCCTGGATAAATCGTGGTGAACGTCGTTCTGCCCGCGGCGTTAGAGACTTGATAACCACGTAAAAAATCCTGACCTATCGTATTCGCCTGGCCATTACCTGACACATCGGAATACGCCCCTGCTGCATCACAGTGCCAGAGATCGACTTGCACATTAGCGGCCGGATCAAAGCTGCACTGCTGGCCATCGTCGTCATACAGCGAAATTTCCAGCGCGAGCGGAACTCCTGTCAACACCGAGGCGCGTGTGGTGCCCGCTGTTAAATCGGCACGATTGAGTTTTTCATCAACCCAGAACGGCCCTTCAGTCATGCTTGGTGCAAGTGAGCATGAGGTAATCAGTGCATTGGCAAATTTATCGGTTGCCAATAAACCACTGCTGACAAGTGGAAGCAAAGCCAGCGTCTTCAGATGACTGCGGCGTGTGTGGCGAAACGTTGAATCGTTCGACACTTGTTTCTGCATATCCGGGGTTGTGTCGTCGGGCTGAAACGGGGAGGGCATGTATGTTCCTCGCATGTAGTAGGTGTTA
>JAZKES010000002.1:95370-111583 GCA_040386995.1 Pseudomonadota bacterium
TGGGTAGCAAAGACGCTTACATGTGTTCAGACGAGCAGGCAGTTCAGCTGCATGTACTAGCGTAAATTGGTAGTTAACAAGAAATCTGCAGTGCGTCGCACACCGCAGATTTATAGTTTGTTCGACATAACGTGTCGGAGGACTGTGCTCACTGTTCTACTGCTGCCGGCGCGGTCGGTTCACAACCTTCCATGACTTTTTTAATGCGGCTCGAATCTTCCCCGAACAGATCAAGATCATATTTTTCCGCAACGTCGCGCCAGTTTTGCGCGTATTCACACGCGAAATCCTCGCGTGGCTCCCAGTCGCCGATG
Source organism: Pseudomonadota bacterium (assembly GCA_040386995.1). GTDB lineage: Bacteria > Pseudomonadota > Gammaproteobacteria > Pseudomonadales > Pseudohongiellaceae > CAILUG01. The sequence goes on from JAZKES010000002.1 coordinate 95,685, forward strand.
CCGCGTTCACGTTTCTTGCGATGGGTTTCCCGACTTACTGGAATCAGATTGTATGGATCGTTCGCAAAGCCGACGCGTTTGTCGTAGTCCCACCGGTAACCATTGGTTGCGTTTGCGTATTGCGGTGGAATGATGTGATCGATTTCCATCTGCGCGGCGCGGGTAAATTCCTCACCGGTATATTCATCGACCCACAAACCCTCGCGAATCTCGCACTGGCGTGGATTGGTCCACGTTACTGGTACTTTGCTGGTAGTTTCGAGCACGACGGTGCGGATGGTTTTACAGCCTTCTGCCAGTTGCCAGTACGGCCAGTCCTCGGGATTGTAGAAGATATCGAAGTCAGCCCTGTTCATGCCACGACTGCGAAACTGATTGCGCGAAGCGGTCTCGACGCAGCCATCCTGGTGACAATGATAAAAACCACCATCGTCGTAATGGCCGCCGTTCATATCATAGGATTTACCTTCATGAGCCTGGGCGGGAACGCTGCCTAACAGAGCGGCGCTTACCATTGGTAACAGGGCAGGGAATATACGCATGGTGTATCTCCTTCAGGCGCTTCGGTTGTTATCGGTGCTGGGTACTCAGGTGTAGTGTGGCAGGCAGTTGCAATGTTGCCAAAGATTACAACTTGAGCAACGCAGAAACAATCGGCTGGATGCAGAAGGGTTGGAGTGGGGGAGAAAAATACCGAAGGAAAGAGCGATCATGCGTTAAGTGAACGCAGCGTTTAGCTAATTAATAGGTGTGGTGAGTTACGTGTGGAGATATTAGCGAGTGGCGCAACGAGGTGGTCTCAAATACAACCCTCATGGAATCACATTGAGAGTATAGAAACAGGCGGGTCAATTTAACGCGCAGATATACCGTACGATGTTTTGACTGCTTGAGTGTCAATCAATAACTCGAGCGGCATTCGCACAAATGAATAACCGCCCGATAAATTGTTGTTAACGCCTATAGGCTACCCAGCTTCACCAACTGCTCGTTTAACTGAAGCAGTGATGCCTCGTTCGCTGCCAGCCGCTCGCGTTCCTTCGCAACAACAGCAGGCGGTGCGTTCGCAACAAAACGTTCATTGCTCAACTGCGTATTTACCCGTGTTATTTCGCCTTGCAGTTTTTCGATCTCTTTGCCGAGGCGTGCCTGTTCGGCTTTTACATCGATGAGCCCCGCGAGCGGTACACGGATTTCCATTTCACCCGCCAGTTGCATCGAGGCGGGTGGGGCTAAGGCAGAATCGTCGAACCAGGTGATCGACTCCAGTTTCGCGAGTTTGACGAGATACTGACGGTTCGCTTGTAAATGTGTCTGATCCTTCGCTGAACCTTTGCTCAACAACACCGGAATCGTTTTGGCTGGCGACACGTTCAATTCACCGCGGATATTACGAATCGCGAGTATCACACTTTTTACCCACTCGATTTCAGCATCAACAGCAGGACTGATTATGCTGTCGTCTGTTTGCGGATAAGGCTGCAGCATGATGGTGTCGCCCGTGATGCCAAGCAGCGGCGCAGCCTTCTGCCAGATTTCTTCGGTGAGGAATGGCATGAGTGGGTGCGCCAGGCGCAGGCTTTGTTCGAGCACGCTGAGCAAGGTATAACGCGTGGCGTTTTTTTGCTCTTCGTTGGCGTTGGCGTCCCACAGGATTGGCTTGGACAACTCGAGATACCAATCGCAGTATTCGTTCCAGAAGAAATCGTAAACGGCTTGCGAGACCAGGTCGAAGCGGAACACCGCAATGTTCTCGTTCACCTTCTGCAGTGCGAGCTGGAATCGCGACTGGATCCACAAATCGGCGCTGGAATAATGGCTCTTATCCGTTGGCTGAGTGGGCGCCAGTTCTTCCGTGTTCATGAACACGTAACGCGCAGCATTCCAGATCTTGTTGCAGAAGTTGCGATAACCTTCCATGCGCCCCATGTCGAAATTAATGTCGCGCCCGGTGGAGGCAAGTGAGTAGTAGGTATAACGCAGCGCATCGGTGCCGTGTGCGGCAATGCCATCGGGAAATTGTTTGCGCGTCGCTTTTTCAATTTTTGAGGCGAGCTGTGGCTGCATCATGCTGTCGGTACGTTTGGACACCAGGCTTTCGAGATCGATACCATCAATCAGGTCTATCGGGTCGAGGATGTTGCCCTTGCTCTTCGACATTTTCTGGCCTTCGCCGTCACGCACAAGACCGTGAATGTAGACTTTCTTGAAGGGTACTTCGCCCGTGAACCTGAGTGTCATCATGATCATGCGCGCAACCCAGAAGAAGATGATGTCGAAACCGGTTACAAGTACATCGGTTGGATGAAAGGTGCGCAGTTCTTCGGTGTCTTCGGGCCAGCCGAGTGTGGAGAAGGTCCACAGCGCTGAAGAGAACCAGGTATCCAACACGTCTTCATCCTGAGTCAGCACAACATCTGCCGCGAGCTGGTATTTCTTACGTGCTGCTTCTTCAGTCGGGGCTACGTAGATTTTGCCATCAAGATCGTACCAGGCGGGGATCCTGTGGCCCCACCAGAGCTGTCGGCTGATACACCAGTCCTGCAGATCGCGCATCCACGAAAAGTAGGTGTTTTCCCAGTTTTTCGGCACAAATTCGATCGAGCCATTTTCGACTGCGGCAATTGCTGGACCTGCGAGTTCAGCAACTGCTACGTACCATTGTTGTGTGAGGTAAGGTTCGATAACTACGCCCGTGCGATCACCACGTGGCACTTTGAGTTTATGGTCTTCCACTTTTTCGAGCAGGCCCGCTGATTCCATATCGCGTACGAGTTGCTTGCGGCAGTCGAAGCGGTCCATGCCCTGATAAGCAATCGGCCCGTTTTCGTTTATCACGCCGTCTTTGGTCAGGATATTGATCATCGGCAGCTTGTGACGCTGCCCCACTTCGTAGTCGTTGAAATCGTGGGCAGGCGTGATCTTCACGCAGCCAGTACCGAATGCTGGATCTACGTAAGTGTCGGCAATGATTGGAATCGAACGATTGCAAAGCGGCAGTTCAACTTGCTGACCGATCAGATGTTTGAAACGGTCGTCGTCCGGATGAACCGCAACCGCAGAATCGCCGAGCAAGGTTTCGGGACGGGTGGTCGCAATCGTGATGTATGGTTTGCCATCGGCAGTAGTAGCGCCATTCAACAGCGGATAACGGAAATACCAGAATGAACCGTTTTCTTCTTCACTCACAACCTCGAGATCGGAAATTGCCGTGTGCAATTTGCAATCCCAGTTAACGAGTCGATTGCCGCGATAGATGAGGCCGTCGTCGTAAAGTCTGATGAACACTTCTTCGACTGCTTTGGATAAACCCGGGTCCATCGTGAAACGTTCGCGTGTCCAGTCCATCGATGCGCCCATGCGGCGCAGTTGGCGCGTGATGTTGGAACCTGATTCTTCCTTCCACTCCCAGACTTTTTCGACAAATTTTTCACGGCCGAGTTCTTTGCGATTGGTACCCTGACCGAGCAACTGGCGTTCAACCACCATTTGCGTGGCTATGCCCGCGTGATCGGTGCCAACCTGCCACAAGGTTTTGCGCCCCTGCATACGGTGATAACGAATCAGCGCATCCATGATGGTTTCCTGGAACCCGTGACCCATGTGCAGACTGCCTGTCACATTGGGCGGTGGAATCATGATGCAGTAGGACGCACCATCACCTTGCGGAGCAAAATAGCCCTGCTTTTCCCAGCGTTGATAGATGGCAGTTTCGATGGCGTGCGGATCGTAGGTTTTATCCATGAGGCAAAGGCAATTTCAGTAATGGAAAGAAGCGGCTGGCTACGTGTTTGATGCGCCAGAAAGGCCGGGATTATAGCCTGAGGGTAAACGCCTTCTCTACAGCTGATGCAGCTGTAATTCGTAGCCAAGTTGTTTGTAGGTATTCCATAACTGCCGGCTCTGCGTCTTGGCCTGTTCGTCATTCACGACAAATTCGGCGATCGTGTCGAGGCGCGCATGCCCAGGGGGTAGCGTGTCGCCCAGGTTGAGCAGATCTGCGCATGTGGCAGGGTGTTGGTCCCAGCCGATGACAACCGGTGCTGATGCTTGTTCAGGATCGGTGCAAAGTCTGTGTGGGAGGAAACTGTCTGCGGTGAATGACCAGAGCAACTGATCGAACTCACGCGCCGTTTCGCTGGAAGACAGGTGCACATGTACTCGCCGGTTCTGCTTGTAGAGTTTGTCGGCGAGACGACAGGCCAGCATGCTGCGGGCCTGTTCATCTGTTTGTTTGAGCAGATAGAAATTAACTTTTGGCATTACGGGTGTGGCCTAGTTATTCAGCAGGTATTCCATGAGCAACGGAACCGGTCTTCCTGTTGCGCCTTTCTCGCCACCTTGCAGCCAAGCAGTGCCCGCGATATCGAGATGCGCCCATTTATATTTTTTGGTGTAGCGGGCGAGGAAACAGGCAGCTGTGATTGCGCCGGCTTTGGGGCCGCCAATGTTGGCCATGTCGGCAAAATTGCTTTTGAGCTGATCCTGGTATTCATCCCAGATCGGCAGGCGCCAGACGGGATCCAGACTGTCGAGACCACACTGATATAAAGTCTCAGCGAGTTTGTCGTCGTTGCTCATCAAGCCGCTGACCACCGAGCCAAGCGCCGTGATGCAAGCACCTGTGAGCGTCGCAATATCCACGACTGTTTTCGGTTTGAAACGTTCAACGTACGTGAGGGCATCACACAGGACCAGGCGGCCTTCGGCATCGGTGTTCAGAATTTCGATGGTTTGTTTGCTCATGCTTGTGACGATGTCACCGGGTTTGGTGGCTTTGCCTCCTGGCATGTTTTCGGCGCTCGCAATCACGCCGACCACGTTGATTTTTGGCTTCAGCTCACACAAGGCCGTCATCGCGCCGAGTACACTCGCCGCGCCGCACATGTCGAACTTCATCTCGTCCATGCCAGCGCCGGGTTTGAGACTGATACCACCGGTGTCGAACGTGATGCCTTTGCCAACAATTACATTCGGTTGTTGGGACGCATCGGCGCCCTGGTACTGCATGATGATGAGTGCAGAGGGTTCTACACTGCCATTGCCGACAGACAGCAGCGAGTGCATGCCAAGCTTGCGCATCTGCGCTTCGGTCAATACCTGTACTTTAAGACTTTTGTTTTTTGCGCCGAGTTTTTTCGCTTGTTCACCAAGGTAAGTCGGCGTGCAAATATTGGCCGGCAGGTTGCCAAGTTCACGCGCCACGTTCATGCCATTGCCGATCGCATTGCCGAGGTCTAATCCTGCTGACGCCTGCGAGCGCTCTTTTGCATCAGTAAACAACACCAGAACTTTCGCAAGACTGAACTGTTTGGGAGAAGTCGATTTAGTTGTGGTGTAGCGGTATTCGAGGTTGGCGAAGGTGCGGGCGAGTAACTCTGCTTTGCGTTTGGCCGCAATATTATTAATTGCCAGATCGACGAGGCCGAATGCAGCTTCAGTAAGATTGTAGCTCTGCAATGTTTTGTACGTGATGCGCAGGATGTTGGCAAACTTCTTCGCATCGAGATCTTTTTCCTTGCCACAACCGACCAGCAATATGCGCTGTGCTTTGATGCCGTCCTGTTTTTGCAGAAGCAACGTCTGCCCAACTTTGCCTTCAAGATCACCAGAGGCGAGCACCTTGCTGATAAATTGTTTGCCGGCCTTGTCGAGTATTGTGGTGAGTTCGGGAAGCGCTTTATCTTCGAAGACGCCCACTACGAGGCAATTGGTGGAAAGTTGGCTTGGATTAGCAGTCTTTACGGTAAATTGCATGGGATTCCTGTGGCTGGTGTGAATGTCTGGAAATAGCCGAAAATTCTACTCTCACAGGTACGCGTTGGCAAAACAGAAGCTGCTAGAATGCGGGCATGATTATTGTTCGCTATATCAACCGCCAACTTCTGCAAAACACCATTGCCATCACACTGATACTTCTCGTGGTGGTCGTGATGGGGCGTCTGTTGCGTTACCTCACACAAGCCTCACAAGGCGAACTTCAGACTGAAGCACTTCTGCTTCTGCTCAGTTACCGCCTGCCGGGCTTTCTGCAGTTGATTCTTCCACTGGCCTTGCTGCTCAGTATCCTGCTTGTGTATGGGCGCATGTATGCGGAAAGCGAAATGCCCGTGCTCATCGGTACAGGATTCAGTCCCAAACGTTTGCTTGGTGTAACGATGGTTACCACCACGCTGATGGCAATTCTGGCTGCATTCTTAAGTTTATTTCTGACTCCGCGCGGCCTTGTGAACACCGAAGCACTGCTCGACGTGCAAAAAAATCTGAACGAGTTCGATCTGATGGTGCCCGGCGTATTTCAAACACTCGGCACGGGGGAACGCACAACCTACGCGGAATCCGTGACTGGAGATGTGCTGCACAACGTGTTCATGCATGAAACCGAAACGAATCGTGTGATATTTGCCGCAACAGCCACGCCAGTTGAGAACAGCGATGGTGAACGGTTTATCCAGTTTCAGCAGGGGTCGTTCACTACCGGTGACAACAGCGATTTTGCGCTGACTTCATTTGATGAGTTCGGCGTGATACTGCCACCGCGCGACCTGAGCTTCGCGCCAGGTCTCGAAGAAGAGTCGATGACGATCAAACAATTGCTTGAGCAGGGACAACCCACTCATATTGCTGAACTGCAATGGCGCTTTTCTTTGGTGATACTGCTGCCAGTGCTCGCGTTGTTCGCTGTTCCATTGAGCAAAGTCAGTCCGAGAGAAGGGCGTTTCGCCCGTATGGTGCCTGCTTTATTGTTGTACCTCACGTATTTTGGCTTGTTGGTTGTCAGCAGGGATATGGTGGCGAGAGGAATTCTGCCGACAGCCATCGGCCTTTGGTGGGTGCACCTGTTATTCATCGTGCTTGGTTGGCTGCTGTTCAGTGGCCGGATACCGACGCTGCCTGCCTTTTTTAAACGGGGTGCGCGTGGGTAAGCTGAATCGGTACATCAGCAAGACAATTCTGACTGCGATGTTGCTGGTCTTGCTAGTGATCGGTGGGCTCGATCTGTTATTCACCGTCATCGAAGAGTTAGGCGATGTTGATGACACCTACAAGGCTGGGGCCGCAATTGCCTACGTGCTGTACACAATACCGGGACATGTCTATGACGTGTTGCCGATGACTGCTCTTATTGGTGCAGTTGCCGGACTCGGCATCCTCGCGGGCAGTAACGAGCTTGTGATCATGCAAGCAGCGGGTATTTCAAGGCGACGCATTGCACTCGCAGTCATGATACCTGCGGCGCTGCTTATTCTGGTGGGTGTGATTCTCGGCGAATATGTAGCACCAAAACTCGAGATGAAAGCTGAAGTAAACAAAGCACTCGCGAGGGGACAACAAGTGTCACTTTCACGGTTTGGTTACTGGCAGCGGGATGACTCCGCGTTTCTGCATTTCAATGCTATGGAACCGGAAGGGATCATGTATGGCGTCGCGATTCTGGAGTTTGATGCGAATCACCAGATGACGCGCAACATCGTTGCGGAGCAAGCCGTTTTCGAAGGATTGGTGACGCAAGGCGTAACAACCAACGGAATTCAGGACAGTGATGCCAGTAACTGGCGTCTTGAAAATGGCACCGACATGACGATCACCTATAACGGCGCAGACGTAAATACCACCAAAGAGCGATTTACAACCCTGGTCCGACAACTGGATCTCACGCCTGATCTCTTGACGGTACTTGTGCTGGATCCCGATAAAATGACGATGGTGGATCTCTACCGTTATGCCGAACGTTTTACCCGGCAAGGACAAGATGCCGATTCATACTATCTGTCGTTCTGGAAGAAACTGCTGCAGCCTTTTAATACGGCGGTGTTGGTGATGGTGGCGGTGTCGTTTATGTTTGGTTCGATGCGCAATGTCAGCATGGGCGCAAAAATTTTTACCGCAATCTGCTTTGGTTTGTTATTCACGATACTGCAGCGGATGATGCACAACGTCAGTCTGGTCTATCAGTTTGATCCGTTTATTGCAGTGATGATCCCGATGCTGCTGTGCGGCGCGTTAGGGTTAATACTATTTCGCAAGGCGATCTAGCGAACCGGGCTCAGACCGGTAGCTTCACGATGACGCTGCGTGAAAGCAGGTCCGGCCACGTGCGTTTTTTGCCATCAAACAACATCCAGAAATAGCCTATTCCCGCGCACAGGAATGCAATTGGCGCACTGCCGCAACGTAATAATGTCTGCAGCCAACTGATTGAACTGCGATCGGCATTTTGCACCTTGATGCGCCACGCCTGCATGCCGAGTGTCTGGCCGCTATGCGTCCAGAACCAGCCGAAGAATAAATAGGCGCTGATCAACATCGCAGCGAACAATGTATTTTTGTACAAGGGTTCAAGCACGACCGCGTTACCTTCGATGGTGCGGGCTTCGGTAATACCAAAGGCCTTGAGGACAATAAAACCGATGATGATCCAGATCGCGAACACGAGGAAACTGTCGTAGACAATTGCGGCAAGCCGGCGCCAGAGCGCAGCGGGAACATCAGATTCAAGTGCAGCTGTGGACATGGATGCTCGGTGAATTAGTTGCGGGGATGGGCGCTTATTCTACCCAGCCGATGATACTGCGCACAACGTAATACTGGTTCGGGTGTATTGATGCTCACCCCTTACATTACCTCCCGGAAGAATAAAGGCTGCGTGAGTACCTGGTAAGAAAACATCTCACAAACCGCCGAGGATATTCATAAAGCGAAGGAGTGTGGTGATACGTTCACTCAAACTACCTGGACACTCCCTCTTTCTCTCGATGCCACAAATGCCGCGGGATCTGCTTGTAATGTACTGCCTCAGGATGTTGTGCGATTAACTGTATATAGCGAACGAGGGAGTATCGAGATGCTTCAAGAATTAACGTTTAGCGCTCATCTAGTCCGTTGCCCCTCGCTTGACTTTAACCCGTAAATCCCGAACACTGAGGCCCATGAATTTACGTCCAATTATCATATCTGGCATTAGCATCTGGCACTGAAAAGTGGGTTGATCAGCAGATTATTGGTCTCTGGATATTAAACCCGCTCTCAAGGCGGGTTTTTTCGTTATAGGGTTTGTGAGATTCGCCAAGCCTGTTGAGCATTAGTATTACTGGTACAACTGGAGCAAATTTTGAGTCACTCGGGAATCAACCACGACAGCAGTCACGTATATCTGCCTGACTACGTCGCTTTTATGGACACCACCTTGCGTGATGGTGAACAGACCCAGGGCGTGTCGTTTGCGGCTGGCGAAAAACTCACGATCGCACAGTCATTGCTCGAGCTGCTCAGGGTTGACCGTATTGAAGTTGCATCTGCGCGTGTCTCCAGTGGTGAACAGGATGCGGTTCGCGCAATTACCACCTGGGCAGAGGAACACGGCTATCTTGAACGTGTCGAAGTGCTCGGCTTTGTCGATGGCAGAAGTAGCGTCGACTGGATTCACTCCGCAGGTGGCAAGGTATTAAACCTGCTGACCAAGGGCAGTGAAAAACACTGTCGCAATCAATTGGGAAAAACGCTCGCGCAGCATGCGCACGACATTCTTGAGACAGTTGATTACGCGAAATCCCAGGGCCTTCATGTAAATGCGTATCTGGAAGACTGGTCCAATGGTTATCGCGACAACAAGGAATATGTTTTCGAACTGATGTCATTGATTGGTGCGAGCGGGATCGTCAATTTCATGTTGCCGGATACGCTCGGAGTCATGAGTCCTGCTGAAGTGTATGTCGCCATGCGTGATATGAAGAGCCACTTTCCGTTTCAGAAATTCAATTTCCATCCGCACAATGATTATGGACTTGCGACGGCCAACTGTATGGCCGCAGTCGAAGCGGGTATTGCAACCTTGCACTGTACGATGAATTGCCTCGGTGAGCGTGCAGGCAACGTGTCACTCGCTGAAATCGCGGTTGTACTGAAGGACAAGATGGGCATTCGCACAGCGATTGATGAAAGCCAACTCGCGGCGGTCAGCAAAATGGTAGAGCGTTTTTCCGGCAAGTGGGTTGCCGCGAATCAACCGATACTCGGCGCCGATGTTTTTACCCAGACCGCCGGCATTCACGCAGATGGCGATGTAAAGGGTGGGTTGTATGAAACACAGTTGAGTCCCGAACGGTTCGATCGCAAGCGTGTTTACGCACTTGGCAAACTGAGTGGTAAAGCGTCTGTGTTAAAAAATATCGAGGAACTCGGCATCACACTGTCCCAGGATAATCTGAAGAAGGTCTTGCAAAAAGTTGTGATGCTCGGTGATTCCAAAGAGACAATAACTGCTGATGATTTGCCATTCATCATCGCCGATGTACTCGAGAGCAACGACTATCAGCACATCAGATTACTTGAGTGCGAGATCAACTCCAACTTCATGGAGTCGTCTACGGTGCTTCTGAAAGTCGAAATCAACGGTACTGAGTACAGCGAAAGCGGCGAGGGCAATGGTGGTTATGATGCGTTTATTCATGCGATGAAAAAAATTCTCGCTGGCTTGAACTTTGTGATGCCCGAACTCGTGGACTACACGGTGCGGATTCCGAAAGGTGGCAAGCCAGGTGCACTTACCGAATGTACGATCACCTGGGCCGGAGAAGGACGTAATCTACGGACGCGTGGTGTACATGCCAACCAGGTTTATGCCGCGGTACTCGCGACGTTGCGCATGATCAATACACGGCTGCACGGCCAACAGCAATGATTGATTTACGCAGCGATACCGTCACTCGGCCGACTGATGCCATGCGTCAGGCGATGGCGTGTGCCGAGGTCGGCGACGATGTATGGGGCGATGATCCAACGGTAAATGCGCTGGAAGAAAAAGCCGCCGGCATGCTCGGTAAGGAAGCTGCGTTGTACGTTGCGAGTGGAACACAGTCCAACCTTGTTGCAATGTTGAGTCATTGTCAGCGCGGCGAAGAATTTATCATCGGGCAGGATGCGCATATTTTCAAATATGAAGCGGGCGGAGCGGCTGTTCTCGGCAGCATCCAGCCACAGCCCTTGCCTGTTTCGGCTGATGGCACGATCCCGCTCGAAGCGATACGTGCATCGATCAAACCCGATGATGTGCATTTCGCCGTGACACGCGCGTTATGTCTGGAAAACACGATTTATGGCCGCGTTTTGCCACTCGACTACATCAAGCAGGCCTGTGCGCTCGCGGACGAACACAAGTTGAGCAAACATCTCGATGGCGCGCGTCTGTTTAATGCCGCGATCAAATCCGGTGTCGAGGCAAAGGTGATTGCGGCCGGCTTCGACACGGTTTCAGTATGTTTATCAAAAGGCCTCGGCGCGCCAGTCGGCTCAGTGTTATGCGGCAGCACTGTGTTGATCAAGAAAGCGCGGCGCTGGCGCAAGATGCTCGGTGGCGGCATGAGGCAGGCGGGCATTATCGCTGCTGCGGGTATTTATGCGCTGGATCACAATATCGAGCGACTGCGTGATGATCATGACAATGCGAAATTACTGGCCGATGAATTATCGGACGTTGGTGAAATCAGGATTGATCACACATGGGTGCAGACGAACATGGTTTTTATCACGCCTGCAAATGGCACAGCACAGGCGCTTGCCAATCATTTACATGCGGTCGGTATTCTCGTTGATCCCGGCGCGACCATTCGTATGGTCACGCATATGCAGGTCAGTCGTGAGGATGTACTTAAAACTGCAGCTGTGATCAAAAATTTCTATCGCAAAGCTGTTTGATGTTTTGCAGCTCGCATCAATCAAGTGTGAGTGATCGAGGTGTAGGAATAGAAATCGAAGGAATGCGGCAGGGGCGATAACAACATCAAACGGAGCGGGCGAAGGTTTGGGTTGACCACAAACTGCAGCCAACCCAAACCGATTTACAATATCTGATTAAACGACTGGCAGCGCTGCTAATTCTTTCGCAACAAGGTCGCCGAATTCGCTCGTACTTATCATCGTTACACCCGCACCTGGCTTCGATAGATCTGCGGTTGAAAAGCCCTGACCGAATACACTCTGCATCGCCTGCCAGAGATTTTTCGCTTCTTTGTCCATGCCAAAACTCATCTCGAGCATCATCGCAACGGAACCAATCATGGAATAGGGATTGGCGATATTTTTGCCGGCGATATCAGGAGCGGAGCCATGAGAGGGTTCGTAGTAAGCCTTATTGTCGCCAAGGCAGGCGGAAGGCATGAGACCCAACGATCCCAGAATCCCGCCACCCTGGTCGGACAGAATGTCGCCGAACATATTTTCCATGACCATCACGTCGAACTGGCCGGGCTTCAGGCACAAATACGTGGCAGCAGCATCCACAAGAATATGAACGACAGTCACTTCCGGATAATCCTTGCGCACTTCCTCGACGATTTCATTCCAGAGCACGCTGGATTTCAGCACGTTGGATTTGTGAATGTTGTGCAGCACTTTTTTGCGCTTCATCGCGGTCGCAAAAGCGACTTCGAGGATTCTGCGAATTTGATCTTCATCATATTCGAGCACTTCATTTACATAACGTTTACCCGCGGCGTTGATGCCGCTTTCTTTTTTGCCGAAGTACAGGCCGCCGACAAGTTCGCGAATAATCATGATGTCGATGCCGTCACCGATGATTTCGGGTTTCAGTGGTGAGAAATGGGCAAGTGCTTTAGGCAGATATACAGGCCTGAAATTGGCGTAGGTGTTGTAACGGCGGCGGAGGGGCAACAGAGCGCCACGTTCAGGTTGTTGGTCAACGGGAATTTTTTTGGATTCTTCGTGGCTCAGGCCAATCGGGCCTTTCAGGATTGCATCGGCCGCGTCGCAAATGGCTTTGGTTTGTTCGGGAAACGAATCTCCACATTCAAACCATGCGCTGGCGCCAAACGGAGCGTGGGTCAATTCGAACACCACTTTGTTGCGTTGCTCGACAATTTTGAGGATTTTTACGGCTTCCGCCATGATTTCCGGACCGATGCCATCGCCATCCAGCAATGCTATTTTGTAATGATTCATGGAGTACCTGAGGGGCTGAAAAAAGGGCGCCAATGTAGCACTTCAGACAAGGGGCTTAAAGGTCTGGCGGAAGGCGTATGTGGAAATAATGTGTAATCAATGGACATCGACTGAGACTGTCAGTGAAAAAAAACGCCAATCATACTAGAATGCGCGCCTTTATGATTTTCGGAGCTGGAGAATATGGATCCTCACAAGACGCCTACTACTAATTCTGTCCTTTTATCCTGGGTCAATGATATTGCCGCATTATGCCAGCCGTCCTCGGTGTATTGGTGTGATGGAAGCCAGGAAGAGTATGACCGTTTGTGTGGGCAGCTCGTAGAATCCGGTACTTTTCTGAAGTTGAATGAAAAACTGCGTCCTGGCAGTTTCCTTGCCCGCTCTGATCCCCGCGACGTTGCTCGCGTCGAAGACCGCACATTTATCTGCAGCGAAAAGAAAGAAGACGCTGGCGCCACCAACAATTGGGAAGATCCCGCCACGATGCGAACACGCCTTGCCGGTTTGTTCGAAGGTTGCATGCAGGGTCGTACCATGTATGTCATTCCTTTCAGCATGGGCCCGTTGGGTTCAGATATCGCGCAGATCGGCGTGCAGATTACCGATTCTCCTTATGTCGTTGTCAGCATGCGTATCATGGCGCGTATCGGCAGCAAGGTTTTGCAGGTATTGGGTGATAAACCTTTCATCAAGTGTCTGCACTCCATCGGTTATCCATTAACCGACGGCCGGCCCGATGTAAGCTGGCCATGTAATCCTGAAAACCGTTATATCGTGCATTACCCCGAAGCCCGTGAAATTGTGTCTTTTGGTTCTGGCTATGGCGGCAATGCGCTGCTCGGCAAGAAGTGCGTAGCCTTGCGTATCGCGTCTGTTATGGCGCGTGATGAAGGCTGGCTTGCTGAACACATGATGATCGTCGGTGTGGAATCTCCCGAAGGCGAGAAAACCTACATCGCGGGCGCATTCCCGAGCGCATGTGGTAAAACCAATCTTGCGATGTTGATTCCGCCTGCAGGATTTGAAGGCTGGAAAGTGTGGACAGTCGGAGACGACATTGCGTGGATCAAACCCGGTGCCGATGGCCGCATGCATGCTATCAATCCCGAAGCAGGTTTCTTCGGAGTTGCTCCAGGTACTTCGATGAAATCGAATCCGGCAGCAATGCTGACGATGAAAACGAATACTATTTTCACCAACGTAGCGCTTACCGATGAAGGCGATGTTTGGTGGGAAGGAATGGATGGCGCACCTCCAGCTCATCTTATCGATTGGCGCGGCAATGATTGGACGCCAGCTAGCAAAACGCCAGCTGCACATCCTAATGCGCGTTTCACCGCACCAGCGCATCAGTGCCCAAGCATCGACCCCGACTGGGAAAATCCAAAAGGTGTGTTGATCAGCGCGTTCATTTTTGGTGGTCGTCTGAGCACCACGTTCCCACTCGTTTACCAGAGCCACAACTGGGCGCATGGCGTTTACATGGCGGCTACTCTGGGTTCAGAAGCGACTGCTGCTGCTGACAACCAGGCTGCGATTCGACGCGACCCAATGGCTATGTTGCCATTCTGCGGATACAACATGGGCGACTACTGGAAACATTGGTTGAACATGGAGAACAAAGTAGCGAACCCACCGAAAATTTTCCGCATCAACTGGTTCCGCAAAGAGCCAGACGGTACCTGGATGTGGCCTGGCTTTGGTCAGAACATGCGTGTACTGCAGTGGATCGTTAAACGTGTCAAAGGCACTGTACAAGGTCAGGAAACCATTTTCGGTACGGTTCCTAACTACGAAGACATCAACTGGAATGGCATGGCTTACGACAAAGACGCATTTGCGCGTCTGATGGCGATAGACAAGTCGAACAGCAAACGCGAGTTTGAAGACCAGGCCAAACTGTTTTCCGATATTGGCGCAGCACTGCCTGCAGAGCTCGAAAAACAGCGCCAGTCGATGCTTGCATCAGTAGCGAACTGAAACAAGGGTTACCCAAACTGAAACCTGATGCTGCTAACACAGCATCAGGTTTTTTATTGGCGAAGTGTTTGAACCGGTAGATCGCTGCAGTGTATTAGTCAGCGACAGTAAAATTAAAATCATCCACGATGACGTGACCATCCTCGGATATTGCCTGCCACGTGACGAGATACGCAGCAGGTGTGAGTGATGGCAGCTCCAGAATAATGGTTGCGCCGTAGGCAGTTGATTGGCCGATACTGTTACGAGGCAGGCGAATTTGCAGTTGTTCGCCGCTTCGCTCACCGGCATTTATTTCCAGGCGTATATTGGTAATCGTGACATTTGTCATGAAGTAAAACACCAATTGCGATGGTGCTTCCGGAAGGACAGCATCGTGATCCGGTATTGTCACCGCCATGCCGGTATGCGCAGATGTTGCGCGCATATTCAGCATGAAAAGACATAGTAAACACAGCAATCTTGGCAACATGATCCACTTCGTTCTGGAGCCGTCATATGCCCGGATGATACTATGCAGAGCAGTTGCAGAGTGCTTTTGATAGTTATCCATCATGATTCTTTACCAACAACCATTATCCGTACACTGACAAGCTCGCATTTAACCATCGGCAGTTGAATGGCCAGAAAGTAAAGCCGCCGACTCCTAACATTCCCCCGGAATTATTCATGACCACTGAAAGCAAGAAAGTCGGCTTTATCTCATTGGGTTGTCCCAAGGCACTAGTCGATTCTGAACGTATCCTGACCCAGCTCAGAATCGAAGGTTATGACATTGTGCCAACCTACGAAAATGCTGATGTGGTGGTAGTGAACACCTGCGGTTTTATCGACAGTGCAAAGCGTGAATCACTCGAAGCAATCGGCGAAGCGCTGCGCGAAAACGGCCGCGTAATTGTCACTGGTTGCATGGGCAAAAATGCTGAAGATATCCGCTCGGTGCATCCGAGTGTGCTGAG
>JAZKES010000002.1:111683-160539 GCA_040386995.1 Pseudomonadota bacterium
CAGGAAATCAGTTCAGCGCGTTTGCAGGCCAAAGTTGGTCAGAAAATCGACATCATCATTGATGAAATCGAAGACGATCAGGCAATTGGCCGCAGCATGGCGGATGCCCCGGATATCGACGGACTTGTTTACCTATCGCAACCTGAAGGTCTGAGTGTAGGCGATATCGTCACAGCCAGAATCACTCATGCGGATGACTACGATTTATATGCCTGAGTTCACGGTTTAAATGCCCACGCTGCGCAAAAAAATGCGCAGCGTTTGGGCAGCAGGTAGTAGGGGTTTTACCTCTGCCGAAAGAGGGGAGTGATGAGCCCTTTTCTACGGCGCTGGATAACCGATAAAACAACGTCTGCCCCTTTTTTTGACGGCTGGTTGATGAATATTCAATTGCTCCTTACACCTTCAGATTCCCCCAGTTTCTCTTTCTACTCTGCTTAACAGTTGCCCCTAAAGCTGTTTCGGTCCTGCGTTTCTGCTAACTACTAGACCAAATTCAAAGCAATACATTGTTTTTGGCGCTTATTGATAATAGTTATCATTTGCAATATTATATGCATTAAGTTTTGAGACCGGCTTGGTAATCTATGATTCGTAAAACCATTTTTTGGACCCACCTCGTTTGCGGCGTAATTTCTGGCATTGCTGTGTTCACGATGTCATTGACTGGCGTGTTGCTGACCTATGAAAGACAGATCAATAACTGGGTCGCGGAAGGTCACTATGTAGAAGCTCCAGAGTCGGCCTCGCCGATGCCGCTTGAGGAACTGCTGAAACTGCAAGCGCTGGCGCAACCTGACCAGGCCGCCACTGCTTTGCTAATTACCAATGATCCGGGTGCACCCGTGACATTCAGGGCCGGTCGTAGAGGAGGGCTCAGCCTGAATCCCTACACTGGTGAAACCATGGAAACGCAGTCACCTGCGCTCGAAGGATTCTTTGGTGCGGTAACGAGCTTTCATCGTTGGTTCAGCATTGAAGGTGAGAACCGTGTGATTGCGCGTCAGATCACCGGGATCAGCAACGTGATGTTCCTGTTCCTCGTGTTGAGTGGCATGTATCTGTGGCTACCTAAAATATGGAAGTGGGGACTGTTCAAGGCGCGCCTGTTGTTCAGGGGCGAATATCCCAACAGTAAAACGCGCGATTTCCATTGGCATCATATTTTCGGGATTTGGGCGGCCATACCTTTGGTGGCGGTTGTTTACAGTGGGGCAGTCATCTCTTATCCGTGGGCTGCAAATGTCATGTACGTTGCGTTTGGTGCCGAGATACCAGTGCCTCAAGGTCAAGGTGGACCAGGTGGAGGCGGCAACGGTGGTCCTCCTCAGGGGCAAGGCCAGGCGCAAGGTGCTAACCAGCCAGCTGGTCAGGGTCAGAATGGAGAGAACCGTGCACCACGGCAGGCAGGCAGTGTTCAAAGCGATGGCACTGCTACCGTATATACACTCGCAGACAGTGGCGAAACTTCAACATTCCCGATCTATTTACCACTCGACACCGTTCTTGCGAAAGCAACCGCTGCGGCAGGTGATGACTGGAACAGGCTGACGCTTACCTTGCCAGAGGGAAAACAGAATTCCATCAACGTGGAGATTGACCGTGGCAACGGCGCACAAGCGTTTAAACGTCATACACTTTCGCTCGATCGTGCTACCGGTGACGTTCTGAAAACTCAAGGTTTTGCCGATATGCCCGAAGCGCAGCGTTTGCGCGGCATAACCCGTTTTCTACATACCGGTGAAGTCTTGGGTTTCTGGGGGCAGACTATCGCCGGCCTCGCGTCGTTTGCTGCGCTCTTCATGGTATGGACCGGCTTCGCGTTGTCATGGCGCCGCTTGATCCAGCCGCTGTTCAAAAAATAACGGATTCAAAAATTGACGTCGGTGTTATTTCATAATCAGCCGACCATCATTTTCGCAATCCGCCGTATGCTGACATGGAGAGTCGGCAGCGGCGTGATTGTGAAATCCGTGATTGTGAAATCATTGTGCACCTCCTTTCAAAACCTTCATAAACTCTTGCCTGTACTCAACCTCTGCGGTTGACTATTTGAGTCTGCTTGCGCAGTATCGGCCAGCTCGTTCCGGTCGCTTCCAAATAGCTAAAAGAGGCAAGTAATGTCCACTCTGAATTTCCCACAAAAACTACTATCCGCTGCTGTATTGCTGTTAAGTGTTGGTAGTGCCGTCGCACAAACCTCTACGCTGGATGGTATCTATTCAAATTCCCAGGCTGCTGCAGGCGCTAATTTGTACGTACGTTCCTGTATTGAATGTCACGGCGCAACATTGCGCGGCAGTGAAGCCGGACCCGCTTTGGTGGGCGCTGGATTCTGGAGTAAATGGGCCGGCCAATCGATGGCAGCTTTTTACCAGATCACAGCCAGCACCATGCCCGTAAATAACCCCAACGGTTTTTCACCACAACAATACGCAGAATTGCTTGCGTTTGTATTGCAGCAAAATGGTTTGCCCGCAGGTGAAACTGCATTACCTGCCGATGCAGGGCAACTGGTCGCCATTCGTCTGGATGAATCTCAGGAGCCGGTTCGTGTCGCGTCAGTGCAGAACGGCGCGAGCATCGCGCAGCGCGTAGTGAATGCAGAGTGGCTTAGCTACCACGGCGACAGCAGTTCGACGCATTATTCAGCGCTCGATTTGATCAACAAAGACAACGTACAGAATCTCGAAATTGCGTGGCGCTGGCACACGATCAACCACGGCCCGCAACCCGAATTCAATTACGAAGCAACACCACTCATGGTGGACGGCGTGCTTTATACAACTGCTGGTCGTCGTCGCGATGTTGTGGCGATCGATCCAGTCACTGGTGAAAATCTCTGGATGTTCCGCCTTGATGAAGGCAATCGCCGTGGGCCGCGCGTGAATTCAGGCCGTGGCATTGCGATGTGGCGTGCTGATGGCGTCACTCGTCTGATCCTCATTACGCCTGGTTACCAGATGCTTGCGCTCGACCCTGCGACTGGTCGCCCTGATCCGACTTTTGGCACCGACGGTATCGTCGATCTGCGTGTTGATCTCGAAGACCGATTCGAAGTGGATATCGAAGCCATTCCGGCTGGCAGCACAACTCCACCAATGATTGTGGGAGACGTTGTTGTGGTTGGCGCCACATTCCCATCCGGTGGTTCTCCCGCTACGCCAAAAGCCGCTGCCGGCAATATCCGTGGCTACGATGTACATACCGGCGAGCTGTTGTGGAAATTTCACACGATTCCGCAGGCAAGCGAGTTCGGTGTAGAAAGCTGGCGCGATGAGAGCTGGAAGTTCACCGGTGCGGCGGGCGCATGGTCCACACTGTCTGCTGATCAGGAAAGAGGCATTGTTTATGTGCCCGTCGAAGCTGCGACAGGTGACATGTACGGTGGCCATCGGCCTGGTGACAACTTGTTTTCGCAAAGTCTCGTAGCACTTGATGCGAAGACTGGTGAACGGCTCTGGCACTTCCAGTTCGTGCATCACGATGTATGGGATTACGATCCACCCACAGGTCCTGTATTGGCCGACCTCGTGGTGAATGGCGAAAAAATTCCCGCTGCAATCCAGGTAACTAAACAAGGCATGGTTTATACCTTCAATCGTGTGACTGGTGAGCCGGTGTGGCCAATCGTCGAGCAGCCCGTTCCACAAAACGGAGTGCCTGGTGAACAGCTTTCACCAACCCAGCCGATTCCAACCAGGCCTGCACCGTTCGAAAGACTTGGTCTTACCGAAGATGACCTGATCGATTTCACACCTGAAATAAAAGCCGAAGCACTGCGCATCCTCGAAGGTTACACATGGGGACCGATATTCACGCCGCCTTCAATCGTGAACGAGACGAATGGTGGCACCGTGTTTATGCCGGGTTTTGGCGGCGGCGCAAACTGGCAGGGTGTAGCGTTCGATCCCGAGACCAACATGCTCTACATTCCTTCAACGTCTCATCCAATGAAAGTGGGCCTTGGTAAAGATCCAAAGAACACCGAATTCGATTATGCGATGACCTCGCGCGGTATCACGATGGAAGGACCTTTCGGACTGCCACTCATCAAGCCACCCTACGGCCGCATAACCGCGATCGATATGAATGCCGGTGAACATGTCTGGATGATGGCGAACGCAGACACGCCGGATGAAATCAAAAATAATCCCAAACTGCAGGGAGTAGAGTTGCCTGAGCGTACAGGCCATGGTGACCGTGGCGCATTGTTGCTGACCAAATCCCTGTTGTTTGCAGGCGAGGGTGCTGGTCTTTATGGCGGACAAACCGGTGGTGGTCGTATGTTTCGTGCCCACGACAAAATGACTGGAGATATATTGGCTGAAATTGAATTACCGGCGAAACAAACCGGTCTACCAATGACGTACGCCATTGATGGCGTCCAGTATATCGTGGTGCCTATCGGCGATACCGGCTTCCCCGGCGAACTCGTGGCGCTGCGTGTCAAACAGCAGTAAGGAATTTTGTTGAAGGAATTTGTCTCGGTACGTTCAGACAGGTTCCTTTGGTGAACTTGCAAGTTCAAGCGTGTACCATCGGCGATACTTATCCTCGTCAGAATGCGATAAGAAAAAAACCAGAAAATTTCAAGGAGATTCACATGAAGAAAATTTTTACTTTGGCTTTGGCGATGGTTGTCATGGCATTCAGCGCACATCAGGTTATGGCGCAGGGTTTCGTTTTGCCTAACATGCAAGTGACCAGTAAGGCATTTGCTGATGGCGCAGTAATCCCTCTTAAATTCACCTCACACGGCGACAATATCCAGCCTGACTTCACGATCACCGGCGCGCCCGATACCACTGTTAGCTACGCAATCATCATGCACGATATCGAAGTTGCTCTTGGTGGCAATACTGATGACGTAACCCATTGGGTCGCGTTCAACATTCCTTCACCAACTATTTCTGAAGGCAAACTGCCAGACGGTAGTGTGCAAGGTAATAACATCCGTGGCCTTGGCTACATGGGTTCTGGAGCGCCGTTAAAAGACCGTTTCCATCATTACGTATGGGAGTTTTACGCCCTTAGTGCAAATCTGGATCTGAAAGAAGGTGCAAGCCGCGCTGACGTGATGGAAGCGATGAAAGGCAAAGTTGTTGCAAAAGCGGCATACGTTGGCCGTTATGCCAACGCACAGCCCTGATCGGGAAACGCACTCTGAACTATTCATGTATACATAGCGAACCCGGGTTGGGGAATTCCGGGTTTTGCAGAGCGCCTTTCACGTTGATTGGCACCTTTCTCTACGCATACTGAAGAGCAGGAGTGAAATAGCAGTAAATGATTAACAAAGGGCGATTTTTTATCGCCCTTTTTACTGGGGGAAGAAATTATGAAAACAAAATTTGCACTGTTCACCTGTAGCACCTTGCTCGCGTCAATCAGCTCTTCAATTGCTTTTGCCCATCACAGCTTCGCGCCGCATTTCGATGCGAGCAAGCCTGTTCACATCTCAGGCGTGATCACCGAATTTGAACAGCGTAATCCGCACGCTTATTTACACGTACGTGCCGAAGATGCCGATGGCCGTATGGTCGAGTGGGAGTGTGAAAGCCATGGTGTTACGCAGCTGACGCGTAATGGCCTGAGCGCAGACATGTTCGCCGTTGGCAGCACGATTCAGATCGATGGTTCCCAGCATCGTCGCGATCCAGCGCAATGTTTCTTCGACACGGTGCATCTGGCTGATGGTAGAGTGCTGAGTGTTAATGGCCCGACTGGTCAAGTCGCGGCACAACCCGTATTGCCGCAACGCGATTCAATCTACGGCACCTGGTTGCTTGCGCCAGCAAACCGTGCAACCAGCGGCCCGCAGTTCATGATGGATTTCATGACCGACGCCGCAAAAGCAGCATCCGCCAAATACAATCCGTTTACCGATGATCCTAGCTACCGCTGCGAACCCGTAGCAATTCGCCGCGGCTGGTTTGCACCAGGCACACCGATGGCAATCCGCAAGCAAGGTGATGACATCATCATCCAGCATGAGTGGATGGATATAGAACGTGTAGTTCATATGGGTCAGGAAGCGGCACCCGCAGGCACACCTGAAACGATTCTGGGTTATTCACGTGGTCACTGGGAAGGTGAGACGCTGGTGATTGAAACGGATCACTTCACTCCGGGTGTACTCAACCAGTTCGTTGAAGTGCAGGGCAAGCCCATGACCGGATTGTTGCATTCGAATCAGCTGCGTACAGTTGAGCGCATCAACTTTGATGCCGCAACCAACCGTATCAAACTTGCGATCGAACATTACGATCCCGCGTATTTCACGCGTGACTTCCCGTTGACTGAGGGCGAGTTCCAGGCCTCTGACCTGGAAATCAAACCGTTTGGCTGCATACCTGAGCAACTGAAATAACCCGGATAGTTATACACCGCTTATGGTGAGCACATGCCTGTCTTCAGACATGTGCTCACACTTCTGATTGATTTCCACCGAGACGTTTAATGACCCTGCTTGGTCCAGACAGTCTGCTATTCCTTGCCTTCATTGCTCTTTTCACCGGCTTCATCAAAGCTGGCATGCCTTCAGTCGGCGCGCTTCTTTCTGCGACTGTTGCGCTGGTGTTTCCACCGCGAGATGCATTGGGAATCACCCTGACCTACCTGTTGATAGGGGACACAGTTGCGGTGTCGCTTTATTGGCGCCTGGCGCATTGGCAGGAATTGAAAAAGATGATCGTGCCGGTTGTCGTGGGCATTATCGCAGGCGGATTTCTGCTCAGTAGTCTCGACAACACCAGCCTCGGGCTAGCGATTGGCATCATGGTGTTGCTGCTCGTATTGATGGAACCCCTGCGGCCACAACTTACACGCTGGGCATTTGCGCATCCTGGTACTGCGCGCAACACCTCGGGCGCACTTGCCGGATTAGCAACGACTATTGGTAATGCCTCGGGCCCGATTCTCTCCATTTATTTTTTGGTACTGAACCTCGACAAGCGCGCCTTCATCGGCACGGGCAGCATTTTTTTCCTGTTCGTGAATGTGGCCAAACTGCCGATCTTCATCAACCAGGATATCTTTCACGTGCAATACATGGCGTCGATTGCGGCTACTGCGCCGCTCGTGTTTATCGGCGCTATCGGTGGCAAAAAATTCATCGAGTGGATTCCGCAGATCTGGTTTAACAGAGTGGTGCTGTTTTTTACTGCGGTGGCAGCGGTGTGGTTGATTGCAGGTTCGTTGTAGAGATCAGAGAGTTTGATCGACATTGATAAAACCGCAGTTTATTCTCCTTGTATCAATCCTTTCAGTAACATCGCTATGATCAATAAAAAATTCGAAACCAAAAACAAGCTGGAACAATATAGCTTCTTGCTATTGTTACTACTCGTTACCGTTCTGTTCTTCTATCTGCTCAAACCATTTTTTGCACCGGTGTTCTGGGCCTGTGCAATCAGCCTTCTGTTTTATCCCTTACAGGAACTGTTGCGACGACGCTGGGGAAATAAACCCAATCTGATTGCGCTCGCGACGTTGTTGTTATGTGTGATCGTCGTGGTGATACCTGTACTGCTGATACTGACGTCATTTGTACAGGAGGGCGCCAACGTATACGCGCGAATTGAGTCCGGCGAAATCGATCCCAACGATTATCTCGATCGTATCCGCACCGCGTTACCGGCTGTCCAGCGCGTGGCCGACTGGCTGAACGTTGATATGGCGTCCATTGAAGAACGCGCGACTGCGGGAGCTCTGGCGGCAAGTAGTTTCGCTGCTAAAAATGCGTTCTCGCTAGGGCAAAGTACGTTTCAGTTTTTTCTGAGTCTCGGCTTGATGTTATACATGACGTTTTTCCTGCTGCGCGATGGACCACGGCTGGTAGATCTGATCGCACGTGCGTTGCCTCTTGGCGATGAGCGCGAAAAACTGTTGTTCAAGAAATTCGCCGAAGTGACACGTGCAACCGTCAAAGGCAATCTGGTTGTGGCTGTTGTGCAGGGTGCACTGGGCGGGCTGATTTTCTGGATTCTGGATATTCCTGGTCCGATTCTCTGGGCAGTTGGTATGGCAATCGTCTCGTTGATTCCCGCGGTGGGAGCAGGACTGATCTGGCTGCCATTTTCAATTTATCTGTTTATTACTGGCGAGTTTGGATCAGGACTTACGCTGATCATTTACGGTTTTGTTGTTATTGGTCTGACCGATAATATTCTGCGCCCGATTCTCGTGGGTCGCGACACGAAGCTGCCCGACTGGCTCGTCTTATTGTCTACGCTGGGTGGGTTATCGATGTTTGGGATCAATGGTTTTGTAATAGGGCCGTTGATTGCAGCGCTGTTCATTGTGTTCTGGCAGATATTCAGCCGCGATTATAATGATGAAGAATTAGTGAGTGAGGAACCGGAACAGATTGCGGAGGCTGTTGATGGCACTTCTGAATCAAGTTCTGCTGCCTTGCGTTCTGCAGGGGTACCAGGTCTGAACCCACAAACATCCGGGCATGAATCAGAAAACCTGTCTTGATCGATTTCAGCAAACCACATAGCCCGTTGAACCTTCTCCAACGGGCTCGCTTTGTAAAATGAGTTTTGCGCGCCTGATGTGAGCGGCGGCAATCAGAATATGCCGATTGCCGTATTCGCTCTTCCGTTCTTTTAACCGGGTTATTACCGACTCAGCAACTCTATGCCAAACCCGTAACTCGTTGTGTACTGGTAATAGTCCACAAGGTTGCTGTTGTAGCCGGTTTTGGTCCAGAGCTGGATCGGCAGGCCAAAGATGTCGGAGGTGAACTCCAGTGTTGTGGTGTTGTTTTCAAACATCTTGGCGTAGCCGGTTTCCTGCGTGATTTCCATTTTCTTGAAGCAGAAGGGCAGTTCAGACAGCAGGCAACGGCTGCGATTAAAAAGATATTGTGCGTTGAGAGAAAGGCCATCGTATTTATCGCGTGGTCGCAAATGAGTACCACCGTCCTCCCATAGATTGTATTCCTCCATTGGCCCCTGCATCGGCCCGTCGGGCAGATAATGGCGCAGCGTGATGCCCGTTACGAGATTATCGTTCCAGTCATGTTGCCAATGCGCGAAGTTGTAGTCCCAGCCCCGGCTGATGCCGTCGCGTGCGTGTTCACGTGGTTCACCGTTGGCGGCGAAATCTTCTGCTGCACGCATGTAAGCTTCTTCAGATGTAATACGCTGGCCGTTCGATTCGTGACCAATACCGATGTCAAAATAATTAACCTCGGTGCCCCATATGCGGTAAAAAATACTGGGATTGTAGCGACGTGACACGACTGGTGAAGAATCGCGCGTGCCGAGATATTGCGAAAAACGGCCCGAAAATCCGATGTAGAACTGCATGAAAAATTCATCATCACCAGGAAGCACGTTTTCAATCAGGCTTGTTGCCTTGTCGTGAAATGCGTTCAGATGTGGTTCGTTCGGGAACACCGGATATTTGGACGACAGCGTAAAGTCCATGTACATGGTGTCTGCATCGTTGTTGTCATTACGCATCATCAGATAGTTTGGTTCGTACGTGGTGAGGCTCGAATTCTGCGCAAGTACATGCTGCTGCATGAGACTGACACGCGTCTGCTCTTCGACCGGAGCAGTGACCATCAGCGCTAACACGGGCAACAACGTTGCCGTGTTGCATGAGGTGTATTCCTGCAAGCCGCCATCTGGCGCTTCGGAGTAGATCAAGACTTCGCCAGTACTTATCACGTCGGGTTGTACGACCAGATAGAGCTCAAGATCTTCAATCGGCACCTGCAGAAATCGGTAACTCACGAAGGGCCGGGTGCTGAGCTTTTCAGCGTTACACTGCTCGAGGTTCAGGGTCGTCATCCAGCCCATGATGAAGTTTTTATCGATGTCGCTCAGTTTCGCAATCTGGCCGTTACCGTCCAACAACACGACGTTTTCCTGGGCGAGTACGGAATTACTTAAAAATGCTGCGGCAACAGCCAGAGATAAAGCGGCTTTCATGCGTGCTCCTTGATGGTGATTTCCCTGAGCCTTGTTAAGGCGGGTCGGTACGGGTAGGTGGTTCAACTGGGTTATGATAGAAATTTGTTAAAAATCAGGTGGGTAGAGACAGTTGTTTATCTGACAGCATAACGCCACTACAATGATTACTCTAAATGGTACTAAAGGATTAATACTATGAAACGGATTATTTCAGGACTGCTTTTACTTTGCCTTGTCTCGGGCTGTGTCGTCAATCCCGTAACGGGCAAGAAACAGCTCAGCATCGTGTCAGAAGCCCAGGAACGGCAGATCGGCGCAGAGCAATATTCTCCTTCCCAACAAAGCCAGGGCGGTCAATACGAGACCGACGAAGCGCTGACAACCTATGTGAATGAAGTGGGTCAGCGTCTTGCCGCCGTCAGTGACCGGCAGCTGGACTACGAATTCGTCGTTCTCAACAACGGCGTGCCGAATGCCTGGGCGTTGCCTGGTGGCAAGATCGCAGTGAATCGCGGACTTTTGACTGAACTAAACAACGAAGCCGAACTAGCAGCGGTATTAGGTCACGAGATTGTACACGCCGCGGCGGCTCATGGCGCTCAGTCAATTACCCGGGGAACACTCCTGCAAGGCGCGATGGTGGTTGGCGCGATTGCCTCAGCCAACAATGAATTTTCTGACTACATCGTTGGTGCATCCCAGCTCGGCGCACAGTTGATCACCCAGCGTTATGGTCGCGAAGCAGAAAGTGAATCGGATTATTACGGCATCCAGTACATGGTGCGTGCGGGTTACGATCCGCGCGCAGCGGTAAGTTTGCAAGAAACGTTCGTACGATTATCCGAAGGCAAGGAGCCCGGATGGTTCGAAGGTTTATTTGCAAGCCATCCACCATCGACGCAACGTGTGCGCGACAATCAGGCGCTCGTCGCCGAACTCATGCCAACACTCGCAGGTCGCGATCTGGAAACTGGTGAGGCGCGTTATCAACAGGCAATTTCGTATCTCAAAGAAACCAAGCCTGCCTATGATTTGTTCGATGAAGCAGAGAAAGCCATAGCAGAGGATGATCTCGAAGAAGCGCGTGAGAAAGTCGATCAAGCGATTCGTCTTGTACCACGTGAAGCACGCTTTCACGGCTTGAAAGGCGACATCGACGTTTACCAGCGCAACTACCGCGCTGCGATTCGCAATTACGATGAGGCACTAGAACTCGACAATAACTACTTCGATTATTACCTGGGCCGCGGATATGCAAACGCGAGGCTGGATCAGGAATCTGAAGCGCGCGCTGACCTTGAACGCAGTACCGAATTGTTGCCAACGGCGATTGCCTACAACGAGTTGGGCAAAATATCGATTGGTGACGGTGATCGAGCGGCAGCGAGACAATACTTTGAAGTAGCATCGCAAGGGCAGGGCGTAGTTGGCCAGGAAGCCCAGCAAGCACTCATGCAACTCAATCTCGAAGATAACCCCACGGCCTTCATCAAGGCAGAACCTTATGTCGATGATCGTGGCAGGCTCATCGCGCGTGTCAGTAATGGCAGCAATGTCCGCTTCAGTAATGTGCAGGTAGATTTTGCAGCAGTGATCAATGGTGGTGTGCAGCGTCAGAGCCGAACCGTCGGTTCATTGCAGGCGAACTCCTATGCAGATGTAAATTCGGGGCTGGTATTTCCGGCCGGTATTACCCCAACACCGGATATGGTGCGGGTGGAAGTAACTCGCGCGCAGCCCTGAAGTCTCTGGTGCAGCCACGAATTCATTCGGGTGAGGTAACGCGTATGCCGATTGCAGTGCGCGTTCCGAAAAATCTAGCTGAAAACATTTGCGGCACAGCCGCCTGGTTTTAATCAGAAAGAATTTTATGAGTGGTATTGTGACTGCGGGAACCTGCGGCGATAAAAGGTAAGGAAAAGTAAGAATGATACTTTTGTGTTGGTTTCTCCCGAACCTGTGAAGGACTAGCAGGCGACAACTAACAAGCGAGCCCGACGCGCTCGGATGCAAAGACGGTAACAAGTACAACCTTCAGTATTGCCGATGACTATTTTTTGTCACGGCAATGGAACCAGGATTTTCCAGACGGAGTTGGTAATGTCGTTCGTTATGCCCTTCGGCCGAATTCATCACGATGATATCGCGCTGGTCGGAACCAAAAATGCCTCATTAGGCGAAATGTTCAACACACTGACGTCGGCAGGGATCAGAATCCCTGATGGTTTCGCCGTTACTGTGGCCGCCTATCACTACTTCCTTGCAACTAACCGGCTCGAGGAAAAGTTGCAAGAGGTGCTCGATACTCTCGACACCGACACACTTGCGAACCTTCCAGAAGTAGGCGCAGCCTGCCGGGCCTTGGTCAAGGACGCTGAGCTTCATGCCAATATAAAAGTAGAAATCCTTGCGGCATATGCGGCAGTCAACCCTGATGCAAAATTCACCTTTGCGGTACGCAGTAGTGCGACTGCCGAAGATCTGCCTGAAGCCAGTTTTGCCGGTCAGCATGAAAGCTTCCTGAATGTGGGTGGCACCGACGAACTCTTGCTTGCTATCCAGAACTGTTACGTTTCGCTATTTACTGACCGGGCGATCAAGTACCGCCTGGACAACGGCTTTGCGCATATGCAGGTCGGCCTGTCGGTTGGCGTGCAGCGTATGGTGCGCGCAGATCTTGGTAGCGCCGGTGTAGCGTTCACGGTCGATCCTGAGAGTGGCAACGATCAGGTGATTTACCTCACATCAGCCTGGGGACTCGGGGAAAACGTTGGCCAGGGCGCAGTTGTCCCTGATGAATTTTATATTTTCAAGGCTGCGATAGGCCAGTATCCACGCACCATCGTAAACAGAAGGTTAGGTGCGAAGGAAAACAAAATGGTTTATTCAGAGGATAAGGAGCAGCCACTCGCCAATGTGGAAACTACGCAAGCGGAGCGCAGTCAGTACTCGTTGTCCGATGAAGACGTGCAGACCCTAGGCGCTTGGTGTTTGCACATTGAACAGCATTACGGCGTGCCGATGGATATCGAATGGGCCAAAGATGGTTTGAGCAACGAACTTTTTATCGTGCATGCCCGAGCCGAGAACATTCATCGCAATCATCATGAAATAGTGCTGAAGGAATATCATCTACGCACCGCAGCGAAACCCGTATGTAAGGGTAGTGCGGTTGGTAGAGCGGTGGTCAGCGGCCGTGCCTGTATTGTGAACTCACTCGCCGACGCGTCAAAAGTACAACTTGGCGACATCATTATTGCTGATGTGACGAATTCTGACTGGCATGCAATGTTGCGCAGGGCCGCAAGCATTGTGACGAACAAAGGCGGCCGTACGAGCCACGCTTCGATCGTAGCGCGCGAATTGGGTATTCATGCTGTCGTCGGTACCGGCAATGCCACGACAAAGTTACATGATGGCCAGATTATTACCGTCGCCTGTAATAACGGCGGCGAAGGCAGAATCTATGACGGCAGACTCGAGTGGCAGGAAACTGTCATCGATCTCGATCCGCAGGTGCCGACACGTACACAACCGATGCTTATCCTTGGCAATCCCGGCAGAGCGTTTAGTCTCGCGCGTTATCCGTGTCAGGGCATAGGCCTGCTGCGGACCGAATTTATTATTGCCAACAATATTCGTATCCATCCGATGGCACTGGTGAAATTCGCAGCGCTTCCGGACAGTCAGGACAAGCAGGCTATCGAAGCTATTACGCGTAACCAGCAAGACAAGAAACAATATTTTATCGACCTGCTCGCTGAAGCGGTGGCGCTTGTTGCTGCCGCGTTTTATCCGCGCGATGTCATCGTGCGCATGAGTGATTTCAAATCCAGTGAGTATGCGCAGCTGCTCGGCGGACTTACCTTTGAGCCGAAAGAAGAAAATCCAATGCTGGGATTTCGCGGCGCTTCACGTTATTGCCATCCGGATTACCGCGACGGCTTTGGCCTGGAATGTGAGGCGATGCGCGTCGTACGTAATGAGATGGGTCTTACCAACGTCAAACTCATGATTCCTTACTGCCGTACTGTCGAGGAGGGCAATAAGGTTCTGCAAACAATGGCCAGCTTTGGTCTGGCTAGAGGTGACAATGGCCTGGAAGTTTATGTAATGGCGGAAATTCCGAGCAATGTGATTCTGGCGAAAGAGTTTGCGGAAATATTCGATGGCTTCTCGATCGGTTCTAACGATCTCACCCAGCTGACACTTGGCATCGATCGCGATTCCGTTACGATCAGCGAACTGTTCGATGAGAATAACCCAGCTGTCAAAAAGATGCTGAGCATGGTTATTCGCGAAGCAAAAGCCTCAGGTGTAAAAATCGGTTTGTGCGGACAGGCGCCAAGCGACTATCCGGAATTTGTGCGCTTTCTGGTTGCAGAAGGTATCGACAGTATTTCTTTCAACGCGGATGCGCTGCTAAAGGGCATTGAAAAAATTCAGTCTGCTGAAGCGGGGCGCCCTGATTGCTGATATACCGTTCGCTCAACTGCACTATACCGGCACTACACCCGCAATAAATGTTTGTGCGTGGTCAGGGTTACTCAGTTGGCGAAGTACTCCGCGCACCCGCATGCTCGCGCACCACGTCAAAAAAGTGCTGCATTTCTTCGACTGGTCTGAAACCCGACACCATATAACCACCCGCCACAAAAGTCGGCACGCCGGTAATCTGCATGTCGCGCGCGCGTTGCCAGGCCGTATCCACCGCACCGCTGAAACTGCGTTCATTTATCACGCGTTGTGCAGCTTTTTTATCGAGACCCGCCTTGTCTACACAATCGAGCAGAACCTCAGGTTTGGCCAAATTACGGTTATAGACAAAGTAGGTCTCGTATAACAAATCATGCAGGCGCTCGCCGCCATCCTGCGTATCGCCCCACATCGCAAGTTCTTGGGCCAGCCGACTGTTGTAGGTGTAATCACGTTTACCGTGCGGCAGCTTGAGTTCATCCATCAATGCGTAAAGTCGCGCGTGAATTGCATCAAGATTTGCGCCTCGCAGAAGTTCGCTCAGCAGTAAACCTTCAACAGGTGTGGACGGATGTAGTGGAAACGGCGTTCGCGTCACTTGCAGTGGATGGCTGGCCTGCAGTGTCTTCACGACCGCATTGCCGAGGTAACACCAGGGACACACAAAATCCGTGAACACTTCAAGGGACAGAGGTATTGCAGGGGTGGTATCGGACGTATTCATGCAAACTCCTTGCAACAAAAAAATATATTAAGGCTGAAGTGTTTCGAAACGGCCCAGTGCACGGTTCTTTTTTACATTGTCCCAGTCAAAAACTTTTCCGTTCATGGCGATGTATACACCGTGCGACAGCGTCTGCACAAACGACAGCGCGCTACCCAGATTGAACAGCCCATCGGACGAGCCGAACGCGTAAGGAATCATGGCGCCGGTGATCACGATAGTTTTTTTAGCCATCTCCTGATTGCTCATCGCCGCAGCAAGCTCGCGTGCGGTATCCGTCATGGTGTCTGTGCCATGAGTTATGACGATGCATTTTTCTACAGCGTTTTTGCAGTGCTCGATAATATTCGTACGATCTTCGGATGTCATCTCAAGGCTGTCCTTGAGCATGAGCGTATCAACCTCGCAAGCCAGCTGACAGCGGCCCAGTTGCAGGAGTTCATGTATGTGCGATTCTTTGAAAAACAACGTCCCGTTGATTTCGTCGTACTCTTTGTCGAACGTGCCACCGGTGACAAAAATGCGAATACTCATGTTGTGGATTCCTGTTGTTGCTGTCAGCTGGATGCAGGTAATTAACTAGTTATCCAGAGCCGTGCATCGGCTGATCGTGCGGCGATTATTCTCTGACATGCCGTGATTGCCAATGATTCACGCGTAATATTTCCACGTGGCTTTGTTCGACGCGCAAGCGTTATCCGACAAACAGTGGATTTTCCAGACCTGTTACGTGTGATTAATTTTTCGTTCGGACACAAGCGTAGCGCTCACTACTGGAGAGAGCAGGGGAAGAGAGTGATCGGTGAAATTTATTCTTGTTGTGAAGCCAGGGTTAGAACAAACGCGCTCCAGAGGTGTCAAGAACATCCCTGATCTTCGCAGCGAGGCTCGCCCGGTTGTAAGGCTTTTCGAGTAGTTGTACGCCCTTATCGAGCTTGCCGTTATGAATGATGGAGTCTTGTGTGTAGCCCGAGGTGTACAACACTTTTAACCGCGGACGCATGAGCTGCGCTTTCTGCGCAAGTTCATGGCCGCCCATTCCCGGCATCACGATGTCGGTAAAGAGCAACATGATGTCCTGGCGCTGTTCGAGAATTGCCAGAGCAGAAGCGCCATCCTCCGCTTGCAACACCTGGTAACCCAGCGCCTTCAACTGGGTTACGCCGAGTTTTCTGACCAATTCGTTGTCCTCCACCAACAGGATTAACTCTTTTCCGCCTGCAACATTCTTCGTGGCTGCTTTAGTGTCAGACTTTTCTACATGATCAAAAGAGCGAGGCAGGTAAAGTTTGATCGTGGTGCCTTGTCCGGGTTCAGAATAGATACTGATGTGTCCGCGGGACTGTTTGATGAAACCGAATACCGTACTCAGGCCAAGGCCGGTACCTTTGCCTTGTTCCTTGGTGGTGAAAAATGGTTCAAACACATGGTCGATAATTTCGGCCGGAATACCGGTCCCCGTATCTGAAATTGAAATCACCACATAGTCACCCGGCTCAACTTCCAGGTTGCTGCCGGAGAAAGTCTGGTCGAGGGACGTGTTGTGAGTTTCGAGCGTTACGACCCCGCCATCAGGCATGGCGTCTCTCGAGTTAATACAAAGATTGAGCAACGCAACTTCGAGCTGATTGGAATCGACAAATGCGGGCCACAGATCAGATTGTATGTTGTGGCGGATGATGATGTTCTCACCTAACGTTCGCGACAGCATACCCATCAGCAGTACGAGCTGTTGGTTGATATTAACTGTCATGGGACTAAGCGCTTGTTTGCGCGAAAAAGCGAGCAAGTGTCTGGTCAGGTTGGCGCCTCGTGTAGTCGCTGTGGCGATGTTGTCAGTCAGTTCCTTGATAATCGGGCTGCTGTGCGATAACTCCTGCAACAGCTGGACATTGCCGAAGATGACTGTCAGCAGGTTATTAAAGTCATGTGCAATACCGCCAGTCAGTTGCCCCACGGATTCCAGACGCTGCGACTGCAGCAACTGTTCTTCCATTTCGATGCGTTTGGTAATGTCGGTAGAACCGCCGACTAGATGTAATGCCTTACCAGCCTGATCGCGGATGACGTATGCGCGATCTTCAAAATGTACGTACTTGCCATCAGCGCGGCGAAACCGATAAGTTGCGGACCATTCATTGTTGCTGCTTTCGAGCAAGGTGATCAGCGTATTGGATATTTGCTCGGCATCCGCGGGGTGAATATGCGAAGTCCAGAATGTGAAATCCAGAATACCCGTGCCGCACTCAAAACCGAATCTGGTCGTGAGGCCATCATTTACCCACAACTTACCTGTCTGCACATCAAGATCCCAGGCAACATCCAGTGCCGCCTCGGTAACATACTTCAGGCGTTTTTCGGATTCAGCCACTTGGGAGAGCAGGAGTTTTTCTGCTGTCGTCGTATGAAAATAAACTGCCAAGCCGTCCGTTGATGGATAGGCAATCAGGCTGATCCAGTTTTGCAGGTAGTCAGAAAAATATTCATCACGATAGACACGATTGGTCTGCATCGCACGCACGAAACCTTCATAGGCAGCGGAGCGTTTGAAACTCGGAAAATATTCCCAGATGACCATACCTATCGCGTCTTCGCGTTTTACGCGCAGGATACGTTCGGCCTCGGAATTCAGGTAGAGCAGTGTCCAGTCACGGTCCACAAGATAGAAAGCATCACTCATGCTCTCCATCGTCATGAAAAGTCGAGTGTTAAGCTGGTCGCTACGGAATTGCTCGTTTTTGTATTTGCTGATGTCCTGAATGGCGCCAACCGTACGTATGGTTTCACCTTCATCATTGAATTCGGGATTGCCAACTACGCGCAGCCATTTCTTGTTGCCCTTGAACGTCGTGACGGGTAACTCAAGGTCGAACGCAAGGCTGTTGTGTTCACAATCGTGTATTGCACGAGTCAGTTGCTCCGCGCTTGCGTAAGAAAATAATTCGATGAGCTGCGGGAGTCTTGCCGGTGACGTGCCGTCGTATTCGAAAATCTCGTATATCTCTGCTGCCCAGACTATCTCGCGCGCGGGAACATGATTGACCAGATAGCCACCGGCCTTGGCAATACGCCCACCAATACGCTCCAGCGTTCTGATCTGACTAAGTTCTACCTCTGCATTTTTTTGTTGGGTAATATCCTCGGCAATAGCAATGAGGTCGGTAACGTTATCGCGACTATCTCGCAATGCTGATCCACTCAGCCGGCACCACAGAGTTTCTCCGGATTTAGTGATATAGCGTTTTTCGTAAATTACCTGCTCGCGTTTGCTTTCGATCAGGTCCCGCCTAAGTTCATGGTTTGTATTCTTGTCGTCCGGATGTGTGAGGTCTTGCGCATTCATGGCTTTGAGTTCGTCGAGCGTGTACCCAAGCATCTTGCAATAGGATTCGTTGGCGTCGGTAAACCGACCCGCCAAATCGGTGGCTACAATTCCGAGACTTGCATCGCGGAAGATGGCCTGTAGCCGCTGCTTGCTGTCACGCAACTTTTCATTGAGGTTGCGTAACTCCTGCGCATGCATACGCACGTCGAATTCACCGCGCTTGACAGGGTCGAGTGCGACCCCGGCGTCTGTCTGTGCGAACCCTGTGACATCCTGGGTGCTATGAATGATCAACATGAGATCGCCATTGGCATTCAGTATCGGGGCGTTGAGCGGTATCCAGTAACGGTCTTCCATCAAACCGGTGTTTTGGTTCTTGATGGGATGTTTCTGGACCGCCATGACGTCTTTGCCAAGACTGCTTTTCACATGTTCAAAAGATGTTTTGAGATTAGCGGTACCAGAGGCGCCCGGATTATTCGGATCATCCGGAAATACATCGAAAAAAACTTTGCCAATGAGGTCTTCGCGCTTACGCATGGTCAGTTCGAGGTACGAGGCGGTCACACCTACGATAGTAAAATTTTCAGGATCGAGCGCGACCAGCAATCCAGGCAGTGATTCAAACGCCGCCAGGAAAAGAACTGCTTCCGCAGCCTCGTGCGACTGAGCGTCTGTTTTATCGGATGCTCGCAGAAAAGACACTGATGACAGTTTTGTACCAGACGTGTCAAAGCGTTTGTGGTGCTGCCATTCGACAGCGCCTTTTGTACCATCTCGCTTTATCGAATTGACGGAATGAAATCTGGAAGCGGAGTTGCCCTCCCTATCGCCGCTATCATTCAATGCAGATGCAAACGCAGAAATATCGTGTTGTGCCAGAAAGGGTAGAGATTGAAGTGGGGTGCCGATAAGGTCTGTGACGTCCCAGCCAAGCAAACCCGCAGCCGCACGCGAGCACCAGTTGAGCTCGAGGTCGGCGCTCCACAGGATGGCAGGACAATCCAGGCTTTCCAGAAATGCAATGTCGTGGTCGTTGGTACTCATCAAGTGAATTCAAGTCCTTTGCAATCACTGTAATTACGTCACGCCAATCTGAAATCTTTATGACATTAGAGTTCAGTAAGTGTGGTCAAAAACAATCAGTATTGAAAGTGTGACGCAGGCACGTTTATGGCGAAAATACTCTGGATCACACCGCGATCAGCAAGCTGCATTCCATAAAGCAATTGTTATGATGAGATCGACTATATACGACTTTATATTTTTTCTGTACCGCGAATGATCCCCGGTTGGTCAGGAACTGAATAAGCAATGGCGGTCGATCATGGAAGAGAAGCAGCATCGCATAGGTTGTGTACCGAAATGGTGAATCAGTTCGCAGAAATTGTCGAGATGAATGCTGATACGAACTGTTTCATTTGCGCCATGAGTCCTTCAGGTTTTTGGCGGCTCTTTTTCTGTAACAGTCATCCAGTCAAGCACAACACCTGAAATCGAGTTGTAGCGCGCGATGCGAAAAATGATCTGTAGTAGTTCGGGCCGTGTGCGGATTTGAGGCTCTTCGGCGCGCGGAATAAACCACAGCAGTACCCAGAGTCTCAGCAGTCCACTCATCACAAACACGATGAACAGTGCCGAGCCAATTTCGAATGGCAACCAGCTTGCAAGCCATGGCGCAGCACTCGCCAGATAACCACCAAAAATCGCTCCGCAAAATACCAACACCGCACTGATGCCTGCCTGTACAGCTGCATACGTAGCGAAGTTCGTGTGGTGGGGTCGAATGTCATAAAGATAGTTGGCTGTAGTGAGGTTGAAGCCACTCCATGCGAGTCCCGAAACAACTTGCACACCTATCAGGTAATAGAAATTGGGTGAGAACAGCCACAACACCGGAATGATCGGCATTGCTGCGCTGCATACCAGCATGATCAGACGGTTGCCATGTTTGTCGCTGATCTTGCCCCAGTAACGCAGCATAAAAAACTGGGTGGCAATGGAGGCGACAAGATTTAAAGTGTATTGCAGATAGGTGAAATCAAGTTCGTTCAGCATATAGACTGCAAAGAAAGGTCCTGAAATTGCGACCATGCCCTGCATTCCCGCAACGAAAAAACTGTAATTGCGAAAGGTGCTGTCACGCATTGCAAGTTTGATATGCGACAGGGTGGCAAAAAAGACATTGGCTTCGGCGATCAGTGGTTGTGGTTCTGGATCATGCATCTTCCATAAAAAATAACAGGATGTTGCACGACCACCCGTCGCGAGCAGGAACAGAAAGAAAAAACCCGCGGCGGGCAGGCCGAAGTGATCACTGAGTGACAACACACTCCCGCCGCCGAGAAAGACCAGCAGTGTTGCAGCCATCGTAAGGCGCGAGCGACTCGCGAAAAAAATACCCCGCTGCTTCTGCGGCACGATTGATCCCATCCATGCACGCCACTGCGGCTGAATCAGATGTGAACTTGCGTGATAAAGCATGACAAGAAAAATCAACGTTTGTACGACATCGGCCTGACGCATTAACGCCAACACCGCAAGGCAGAACATCAAGCCGGTTTGCAGAATGGCGGTGAACAATACGATGCGCCGCCGCGTGAGATAAGTACCCAGCCAGACCGACACGAGTTGCATCAACGATCCGAGTAACTGCGGAAATGCCGTGAGAAAGCCCATCTGAATACTGGTCGCTTGCAGATACAGCGCAAATGCGTTCATGAAATTGTCGCAGGTGGCTGTCATCGCCGATGAGGCAACGGCTTCTTTCTGCGAACACTCCATTGTCTTGAGGAGCTGATGACGATTACGTGCCCTGAGTGGTTCTGGATTGGACATGAGGCAACCTGATTAATACCATGCAGGGGACACGGCGTGGAGGTGCTGTAACAAGAGCTGGCTTCCGTGCCCCAAATTCCGCTTTATTCTACTTCGAGGTTTGACATGTCCAAAGCAATAGTTATCACGCAGACCGGTGGTCCTGAGGTCATGCAATATCAGGATGTTCCGGTGACCAAACCACGCAAGGGTGAAGTGCAGGTCGGTGTTCAGGCTATCGGCGTAAACTTCATCGACATCTATCAGCGCAGCGGACTCTATGCTGTCACAACACCCTTTATTCCCGGTGGAGAAATGTGCGGCGAGGTGATTGCGCTCGGCGCAGGCGTGACGGATTTTAAAGTGGGAGACAGAGTTGCGACCGCTACGGCCGGTATGGGCTGTTACGCAGAAATAGTGAATGTAGCGGCGGAAAAGCTCGTCAAGGTACCTGCAAACATCAGCAGTGAAGTCGCGGCAGCGATGCTGCTCAAAGGCATGACAGCGCAATATCTGTTGCGCCAGGTTTATCGGGTTGGCAAAGGCGACACCATTCTTGTTCACGCAGCGGCCGGTGGTGTTGGCCTGATCATGTGTCAGTGGGCGAATGCGCTCGGTGCCACCGTGATTGGAACTGTGAGCTCTGCAGCAAAAGCGAAACTGGCGAAGGCGAATGGTTGCCATCACGTTATCAATTACACGGATAAAGATTTTGTAAAGGAAGTGCGCCGGATTACGAAGGGCGAAATGTTGCCGGTGGTTTACGACTCAATCGGCCAGGCCACTTTTCCAGCGTCACTCGACTGCCTGCGCAAATTCGGTCTCTTCGTTACTTACGGCAATGCGTCGGGGCCGGTGCCACCGTTCAGCCCGGGCCTGTTGAGTCAGAAAGGCTCGCTGTTTATGACACGTCCAAATCTTTTCAGTTTTGTCGACACCCCAGAATCCTTGCGTAAGGTTGCCGCAGAATTGATGGGAGTCGTGAAGAAAGGAACCGTAAAAATTTCGATCAACAATCGTTATCCACTCAGCGAAGCGGCGCGTGCTCATACTGACCTCGCAGCGCGCAGTACGACTGGAAGTATTGTACTGATTCCGTAATTCACGAAGCCAGGAAGCCATATCACCGTCAGCTAAACCAACCGCGCAGTTGGATTAAATTGTTATCAGGCGGCACCGGTTTCAAGCGCGATTGCTGTCCCGAAAAACCCGCTAATTTGCGCGCGCTTTTGGTTGGGCGAACACGCGATTTCCGCTATGCTGATCACCTTTTTTATCTGTGAAGAAATCTTATGTCTGATATCTACAGCATGCTCCCCGAATGGGCCGAGCAGGAAGCCGTCATGCTAGCCTGGCCGCATCATTCCACCGACTGGGAACCCTGGCTGACTGCGATTCAGTATGACTATGCAGAGCTAGCGATTGCGATCTCGCAGGAAGTCACGCCACTGATTCTGTGCCAGGATGAAGAACATCAGCAACAGATCGAAGAACTGCTGCAGGAGCGCTGCAAACATCTGCCACGTTTTGTGATTGCGCCGTATAACGACACATGGTGCCGTGATTATGGTCCTGTCGCGCTGGCAGCAAAAAACAAAATTCAATTGCTTGATTTTCAGTTCAATGGCTGGGGCGACAAATATGACGCGAGCCTGGATAACGGCATCAATCAGCTTCTGCTCCCGCAGTGGCAAGCACCACTGAACATCATCAACTACGAGCTTGAAGGTGGCAGCATTGAAACCGATGGCGAAGGCACGCTGCTGACAACTACGCACTGCCTGCTCGACAGCAATCGCAATCAGGATTACACAAAAGCGGACGTTGAAAAATTCGTGCTCGATAATCTTGGACTACAACGTGTGCTGTGGTTGACTAAGGGTGCACTGATAGGTGATGACACCGATAGTCACATCGATAACCTCGTGCGATTTTGCGATGCGGAAACGCTAGCCTATGCAAGCTGCAGCCGCGCCGATGATCCACACTTCATTCCCCTGCAGGAAATGGCAGCAGAAGTGAAGGAGCTGCGGCAGCCAAATGGTATGCCCTACCGATTGCAAGCGATTGAAATTCCCGAGCCACAGTTTGATGAAAACAATAAACGCCTGCCTGGTTCGTATGTCAATTTTCTGATCGTCAACAATAGCGTTTTTGTGCCGGTCTTTGGCTGCGCACAGGATGCGGCGGCGTTGAACGGTTTGCAAAATTGTTTCCCGGGCAAACGTATGGTGCCCGTGCCTGGCGGCAACCTGATCAAACAATACGGCGGGCCTCACTGTGCTACCATGCAGCTCCCCAAAGGAACCCTGAAACCTGCATTTGCAGGCTAAAAATAGCTAATTTTGAAACTTTATTGGAGTAGCCGATGAGCCAGTCAACCCTTCGCGCCGCACTCATCCAGCAGTCTGCCGGGCCAGATAAAAACAAGAGTCTGGCGGAAACCGAACGTCTGTTGGCCGAGCTTGTTGCCAGTCATCAGCCACAGCTCGTATTACTGCAGGAATTACACACGACCCATTATTTTTGCCAGCTCGAAGATCCCGCTTTGTTCGATCTTGCGGAACCGCTTGATGGCCCGAGCGCCGCGCGGCTTTCAGCACTCGCAAAAAAATACAATTGTGTACTCGTCGGCGGAATTTTCGAGAAACGCGCACCCGGCGTTTTCCATAACACCGCGCTGGTATTTGAACCAGATGGTTCTCTTGCAGGCTTTTATCGCAAGATGCACATCCCGGATGATCCCGCGTTTTATGAGAAGTTTTATTTCACCCCGGGTGATGCCGTGCGTCTCGATGGCTCAAGCGGATTCACACCGATCAATACGAGTGTGGGCCGACTGGGTGTACTGGTGTGTTGGGATCAGTGGTACCCGGAAGCGGCGCGTTTGATGGCGCTGGCTGGCGCAGACATCCTTTTATACCCCACTGCAATCGGCTGGGACCCCGATGATCAGGATGCGGAAAAACAGCGGCAGAAACAGGCCTGGCAGCTTATGCAGCGTTCACACGCCATTGCAAATCATTTGCCTGTGCTCGCAGCAAATCGTGTTGGCCATGAACCAGATCCTTCCGGTCAGGGACAAGGCATCACGTTTTGGGGCAGTAGTTTTATCAGTGGACAGCAGGGTGAATTCATCGCCGAGGCTGACACTGAGTCGGCCTGTTACCTCGTTGCTGACATTGAGCTGAGCAGGACCGAAAAATTGCGCCGCATCTGGCCATACTTCCGTGATCGCCGCATCGATGCATACGGCGGCATCACCAGCCGATTCCTGAAACCCTGATTAACAGAAGATCTGCATGGATAGCCAGATGGCCTCTTTGCAAACCCGGTTAAGCGAAATTTACCAGCAGGATGCACGTCGTATCTATGCAACACTGGTGCGCTTGCTGGGTAACTTCGATCTTGCTGAAGACATGTTGCAGGAAGCCTTCATCGCTGCGGCTGAACAGTGGCCGGAGCAGGGGGTTCCAAACAATACGTCTGCATGGTTGATTACAGTTGCGCGCAACAAGGGGCTCGACCGACTCCGGCGCAATAAAAAACACGAACCACTTGAAGACGAGTTGCTTGAGACCGAAGCGGCGCTTCTCTATGAAGAAGATCACACTGATCCCGGTATTGAAGACGACCGGTTGCGGCTGATATTTACGTGCTGCCATCCTGCGCTCGATCGGCAAGTGCAGCTTGCTCTCACCTTACGCGAAGTGTGTGGGCTTACGACTGAAGCCATCGCCTCGGCATTTCTGTTACAACCTGCAACGCTCGCGCAGCGTATCGTGCGCGGCAAGAATAAAATCCGTACTGCCGGCATTCCGTATGTTATTCCCGAAGCAGACCAGTTGGATGAACGCCTCGATGCAGTGCTGGCCGTCATCTATCTGATGTTTAACGAGGGTTACCATGCATCGAGTGGCCAGCATCTGAACAGACCGGAGCTTTCATCCGAAGCAATCCGGCTTGGTCGGCTGTTGGTAATCTTGCTGCCATCCGCGGAATGTTATGGTTTGCTCGCACTTATGCTGCTTAATGAAGCGCGTCGCCTTGCACGCAGCACCGACGATGGTGAACTTATACTGCTTGAACATCAGGATCGGTCGATGTGGGACCAGGCGCATATACGAGAAGGAACCGCGGCTCTGGACCGCGCATTCTCGAAACAGGACTTTGGCAGCTACACACTACAGGCTGCTATTGCAGCAGTGCATAGCGAAGCCAACAGTGTTGCCGACACCGACTGGGCCCAGATTGTGTACTTGTACGATCGGCTTCTGCTGCTCACTGAATCACCGGTTGTTGCGTTGAACAGGGCAGTAGCTGTCAGTATGCGGGATGGCCCACAAGCCGGAATCGACCTGATCGAAGCATTGTTTAATGCCAAAACCCTTTCCCAATATTATCTCGCTCACGCAGCACACGCCGATTTCAGCGCAAAACTGGGTTTGACCGCACAGGCTAGAGCGTCTTATCAGAAAGCTCTGGAGCTGGTTCAGCAGGAACCGGATCGACGCTTCCTCGAAGCTCGTCTTGCGAGTCTCGATCCGCAGTAAAAAATTTTTGTGCGATTTGTCGAATTGCCTCAAGCCTGATCGACTAATAGGCAAGAGCACATTTTTTTCACGGGAGATTCAATATGAAATACATCTTACTGGTGTACGGTGCCGAAAATGCATGGACCCAAGCCGAACGTGCGACTTGCATGGAAAACTCGGTCGCGTTGTGCCATGAGCTGAACAGCAAGCAGCAGTATCTGGGTGCATCACCTTTGCATTCGGTAACAACAGCCACCTGCATTCGTAACCAGGACGGCCACAAG
Organism: Pseudomonadota bacterium; assembly: GCA_040386995.1. Classification (GTDB taxonomy): domain Bacteria; phylum Pseudomonadota; class Gammaproteobacteria; order Pseudomonadales; family Pseudohongiellaceae; genus CAILUG01. The sequence goes on from JAZKES010000002.1 coordinate 137,777, forward strand.
CTCGTCACCGATGGTCCGTTCGTCGAAACGCACGAACAGCTGGGCGGTTATTTTCTGATCGACGTGCCAGATCTCGATACGGCAATCAAGGTTGCCAAGCGTATTCCGGGTGGAGATAGAGGTACTGTGGAAATCAGGCCTATCGTCGAGTTAGGAACGTTACCCGAACCCAATGTATAAAATTTTATCGCCAATCAATTAGAAACATTCAACGAAAGGAGTATTCATATGCAGCAGATTTTTGTAAACCTGCCAGTAACCGACCTGGAAAAATCGAAAGCTTTTTATACCGCATTGGGTTTTACGATCAATGAACAGTTCACCAACGAACAGGGTGCCTGTGTAGTAATAAGCGACACCATCTTCGTGATGCTGTTGACCAAAGATTTTTTTGCCACGTTCACCGACAAGAATCTATGCGACGCACGCGCACAGACCGAAGTGCTGTTGTGTCTTTCATGCACAAGCAGAGTTGAGGCCGACAACATGGTCTCGCGCGCGGTCAAGGCGGGTGGTACCGCGCCGCGGCCTTCGAAAGATCATGGCTTTATGTATCAACAGGGCTTTGAAGATCTTGACGGCCATATCTGGGAACTCGTCAGCATGAATCCGGACTTTGTTCCGCAAACCTGATCTCTAATCACAACAGTCGAGAGGAACCCGAAATGAAAGTAATGGTATTTGTTAAAGCAAGCGCAAGTTCGGAAGCAAGCGCAATGCCGAGCGCGGAACTGATCGGCGCCATGATGAAGTTTAACCAGGAGCTTATGGAGGCCGGTGTGTTGCTCGGAGGTGATGGTCTACAGGCGAGTGTGAAAGGTAAAAGAGTGCAGTTCTCTGGTTCTAAACGCACAGTGCTGGATGGCCCTTTCGCGGAAACCAAAGAGCTAGTTGCGGGTTACTGGTTGTGGGAAGTGAAGTCGATGGAAGATGCGGTGAACTGGGTGAAACGTTGCCCGAATCCGATGCCAGAAGATTCCGAAATTGAAATTCGCGGAATATTGTCGCCTGAAGATTTCGGCGAAGCGTTCACACCAGAGCATCAGGCAACTTATGCAGAGATGCAGAAAAAACTGTAAGGAGTTTATATGCAAAATATTACGCCCTTTCTATGGTTTAACAACAATGCCGAGGCTGCAGTTAATTTTTATCTCGGTATTTTTCCCGCCGCAACAATAACCAAGACCATGCGATACGGCAAAGCAGGCCCGGGTGTCGAAGGTTCGGTAATGACTATCAGTTTCACGCTAAATGGCCTGGAATACACCGCCATCAACGGCGGCCCGATGTTCAGTTTTAACGGTGCGATTTCATTTGTGATCCACTGCAACACCCAACCAGAAGTTGATCACTACTGGGACAAACTCGGCGCGGGAGGACTGTTTCATCAATGTGGTTGGTTGACCGATAAATTCGGCGTGACCTGGCAGGTAGTGCCGCGCCAGTTGGTGGAGCTGCTCGATACGCCGGATACCCAACAGAATGAACGTGTGATGCAAGCGATGATGAAAATGATCAAGCTGGAAATTGCGCCACTCGAACAAGCCGCGGCAAACAAATAATTCACGACAAGGTTATCGATATGGCGACTGCAAAAAACATGACGAGGGCTTATTGGACAGCAACAACTATTTTTGCATTGTTGCTGTTGATGGATGGTGGCGGTGGAGTGGCGGGCGCAAGCCAGGGCCAGGACGTACTAATTCACCTCGGTTACCCGTTATATCTGATGCCGTTTCTCGGCGTGCTGAAAATTCTGGCGGCGGTAGCCATACTGCAAACCAGGTTTACCGTGGTCAAGGAATGGGCGTATGCAGGTTTTGCGTTTAACTGCCTTGGTGCATTTGTATCGCGGCTGGTGGTTGGGGATAGCGGCATTGATCTGTGGTTCCCGTGGATCTTTTTCCTGTTTGGCGCCGTGCCATATGTTCTGTGGAAGAAAACAACTGCCGCGCCCACGGCCGGCAGTTTGCCAGTTTGAGCCGCAACTCAGTTGAAATAATTATTGCGGTACAGTTGTTAGCCGGATGAAATATGTCGGGTCGCCTATGTATAAAACACGCCAGAGGCTGCAAGCCAACGATGGCCGAACAGGCCTGGACGAGTTGCCCATCTAACAGCGTCCATAAGGTGACGTTTTTCCAATCATATAGGCCAATCCTGGAATTACCGTAAGCCGGTGTTACTGCTTTCGCTCGGGTTTTATTAACGTTTAAAGACTGTCTGGATTTTCGATGTTCGGCATTGCCGTAACGTCGCGTTATTCACGGTTAACATGCGTCCACGGCTGTTCATGAGTAGCCGCTGCCTGCGTGCGCCTACGCGGTTATCTTCCCGGATGCTGCCCTCTTTTGAAAACTGCTTGAGAATGGTCAATACCCGGATTGCAGGTTTGTGGCAAAGTGTTGCTCAACGGTCATCGAAGTAGTGTAGAGAATAGTTGCTGAGGGTATTTGCGACAGCATTGATTCACGATACTTCTACTTCTACGCGCTAAACAATGATGGCAGCAATCTTGCCGCCGCCTCGCCACTATAAGGAAGCTCACTCATGATTGCCTTGATCGACGCTTACCGTAGCGGTCTCTTTGCGAAGGAACATTGGCTGCGCAATATTATCGCGGGCGTGATTGTTGGCGTGGTTGCTCTGCCGCTGGCGATGGCCTTTGCGATTTCTTCAGGTGCGCGTCCTGAACAAGGCATCTATACCGCCATCATAGGCGGTGGTCTGGTCGCAATTTTCGGCGGTAGTCGTTTGCAGATCGCGGGTCCTACAGGGGCCTTCGTCGTTATCCTCGCCGGCATCAATGCAGAGTTCGGCATGGCGGGTTTACAGCTCGCTACTCTCATGGCGGGCGTCATGCTGGTGTTGATCGGAGTGGCGCGTCTGGGTGGCATCATCAAGTTTATCCCGGCCCCTGTGATCGTTGGATTTACTTCAGGTATAGGTGTCATCATTTTTGTCGGGCAATGGGCTGGGTTTTTGGGCCTACCCGAAAGCGGTGGTGAGCACTTTCACGAAAAATTGATCAACCTGATTGCAGTGCTGCCGCAGTTTAATCCCGCCACGTTGGGCCTTGCCACGTTGAGCCTGCTGCTGGTGCTCTACGCGCCACGTATCAAGGGGCTTACCCGAATTCCGGGGCCGCTTGTCGCGATGGTAGTTGCGACCTTGTTGCAGTCGAATTTGCAGCTGCCTGGAGTAGCAACCATTGGCAGTGCGTTCGGCGGTATTCCACTTGGACTGCCGTCATTCAGTCTGCCGGTCTTTTCGATGTCCCAAGTTCTCCTGCTTATCGGTCCGGCATTTACGATAGCCATGCTTGGCTCAATCGAATCACTGCTCTCGGCAGTTGTCGCTGACGGTATGGCCGGCACCAAACATGATTCCAATCAGGAACTGGTAGGTCAGGGCATCGCAAATATTGTGGCACCACTGTTTGGCGGTTTCGCTGCGACTGGCGCGATTGCGCGTACCGCCACCAATATTCGCAATGGTGCGACCAGTCCGCTGGCCGGGATTATCCATTCGGTTACGCTGGTTGCAGTACTGCTGTTCCTGGCGCCGCTCGCATCGAGCATACCGCTTGCCGCACTTGCGGCGATCCTGTTTGTGGTCGCGTGGAATATGAGCGAAGTGAAACACTTTACGTACATTCTGCAGAAAGCACCGACTGCTGATCGTGTGATACTTGTCATCACTTTTGTGCTGACTGTTTTCGCTGATCTGGTGGTCGCGGTAAACGTGGGTGTGATTATTGCGGTACTGCATTTTCTGCGACGTATGGTCAGTGCGGTTGAAACGCAGCAGCTTGATGCGCCTGCGCTCAAAAGTGAACTCGCCGAATATGGGCTGGCAGACTTGCCAAAAGACGTATTGGTTTACGAGATTACCGGGCCGATGTTCTTCGGGGCAGTGGAGAATTTTGTTGCTGCTTTGCACCAGACCCATACGGATCCAAAAACACTGATCATGCGGCTACGTCGAGTGCCTTTCATCGACATCACCGGCATTCAGGCGATGCAGGAAGTGATCAGGGATCTGCGCAAGCGCAACATGCGTGTGTTGCTCTGCGAAGCTAATGCGCTGGTGCAGGGCAAACTCAGAACCGCAGGCGTAATGACGGAACAGGCAGCAGCAGAATATGGGGGTACCTTCAGGGAGGCCCTGCAGCGAGCTGACCTGCGGCCTGTGTAGTTTCAGGCAGCCTGATGCCACATTGTTTGCAGTAATGCGCATCGCGGTCGTGCCCCTTGCGCTGGCACTGGGCACAGGTAAGCGTAAAGTCAAAACCCTCTGTCTTGTTTTTGTTCTGGAACTCAGTCATTAGCTCCGAACTCACGATCCCCGTCGGTACTGCAATAATCGCGTAACCCGTCAACATCGAAAGCGACGCAATAAGCTGGCCGAACGGTGTAGCAGGACTGATGTCGCCATAACCGACCGTCGTTACGGTCACGATGGACCAGTACACGCCCATAGGAATACTCGTGAAACCGTGTGCAGGGCCTTCCACTACATACATCAACGCGCCGAACACCACGTTTAATGTCAGCACGAACAATATGAAGATCAGTATTTTCCTGCGCGCCTGCATGAGTGCACGAATCAGGATGTTGGCCTCACCGATGAAGCGCATAAGTTTGAGTATGCGAAAGATACGCATCACTCGCAGAATACGGATTGACGTCAGATAGGTCGCGCCCGGAAAAAACAGCGCGAGATAAGTCGGCAGAATCGTGAACAGGTCAACCAGACCAAAAAAGCTGAACGTGTATTTGCGGATGTTGCCAGTGCAGTAAAGCCGCAACAGATATTCCACAGTGAATATCCCCGTAAATAACCATTCCACCACAAGCAGCTGTGCATGAAAGCGGGCGTGGATGCTCGCAACAGAATCAAGCATCACGGCCAACACGCTTAACAAAATAAGTACGATCAAAATAAGATCGAACCTGCGTCCCGCTGGCGTTTCATACCCAAAAATAATGTCGTTCAGTATGCGGCGGTGATGTTTACCTTCAGGCATATCGATTACTTCCTTGTTACGTTTTCTGGACCTCGTGACGATTTTTCAAACGAGGATTAGTTGCAGTATTTAATTCTGGTCTGTAACGATGAAGGTATCACTGAAGCGGCTGTTAAAGAATCATCGTGAACAGTTTGCCGTGATACGTCTGCTGCTCACTGAATTCAATGTGGCGGAAGCGAGTTATGCAAATTTATCCAGCACACACAAAAGAAAAAACCGCTGACTACGTGAGTAATCAGCGGTTTCTGGTAAAACCGCAATGCGGGTCACAATTATTCGAGGTACGGAATCAGGCGGCCGAGAATGATTACGCCAATCCAGATCAGCAGTGATGCTGTAGCGATCAGCTTGGCGCCAAAGTCGGCTTGTTCGCCGTCTGCGAGTTTGCTGAGTTTGGTGTGTTCACCAAACCAGAACCACAGCGCGTTGATACCGGCCAGTACCACAAGGCCCATCTTCCACTGGAAGGCGAGGTTGTAATAATAACGGAAGGGGTCACCGGTAAAAAAGAACAGGCCGGTGATCAGGTTGATCGCGAAACCAATACATACGTAAGGGATCAAGGTCAGCGCACCTTTCATCGGTACAAATCGCGCTACGCCAATCACGCGCAGGTCAATCGCGACCAGCCCACCGAACAGTACGGACAGGCCAAAAAAATGGAAGTTTTCCATAAAGGGCCACATCCAGAAAATGTCACGCATGGAGTTACCCATCCATGTGTCGCCAATCCATCTCAGCATTTCGTCATTCATAGTCAATTCCCCTTGTTAAGCGTAGGCCATCAAACGGCCAGTGATAATCGCGCCGACCCATGACGCTAATGTGATAGCGCCGAGCAATCTCGATTTGCCGTCGTCACCGTGCAGACGATAGTTGTTCATCATCAGTTTCATCGTGATGCCGCCGAGCGCAAGGAGGGAAAGCTTGAGGATGAATACCACCTGGAACGTATATTCGGTGGCATGTGAAACATACAGCGAGATGCCAGAGATCAGGTTGATAAAAAAGCCGGCCCAGGCAATTGGGAACAAACCGGTGTGGGCGAGTACTGGGATGCCACGCAACCAGCCGATCGATCGTAGGGTGGTTATCATCACAACGCCCAGAGATGCAGCCATTCCGACGGAGTGGAGGCACAACATGATGGCGAAGGTCCAGGCATCCTCCCGGACGTGAACACCCAGAGAAGTCTCTTCAATCCAGATTAAAAAATCCATTATAAAAGTCCCGATATTATTGGCCTGGATAAAACACCAGGTCGGTTGAAATTATGGAATTGCCTGAAAGGGGAGAGAGCGATTGTTACATCTGGGAAGCTGTATACATTCGGGCTTTTTTACTTAAGCCAGGCGCTGGCTGATCCCTGTTTTCAAGCGGGGCCAAAGGTAAGCCAGATCGATAACATGAGCAAGGCGGAACCGTGAAAAAAGCGGGAATTTTTTGATGCTGATCATGTGGGGTGCTGATAAAACGGCAGATTTTGCCGCTAGCTCAGATCACTCGAATTAATGATCCGAACCACATGGACTTGTAGCGTATTTCGCGAGTACATTCAGGTTAAAACTGCACCGAAAACAAGCAAAATAGCAGCGATTGATTTTACCCGCGGATGGGAAGGAGCTTTATGCAGTATCAGTTGCCCGTAGTCGATGACACGCTCGTGTGGGATGCATGGCTTGCGCTTTACAAGGTGCCTGCAATTTCGGTAGCACTGGAACTCGAGATTTTTGAATCGCTTGATGCCATGCCAGCGTCGGCGGGTGAACTTGCTGAGCGGCGTGGCTTCAATGAGCGTGGTCTCAAGGCCTTGTTACCCATGCTAAAGCAGCTGGGGTTTCTTATGCAGCATGGCGCGGTGTATCAATTGAGCGAGGCGGGGCGCCATTACATGCTAAAAAGCAGTGCTTTTTACTGGGGCGGTGTGTTTACCAGGCTTGCTCCTACGATCGTTGCGCACAAGCTGTTGTTGGAAACCGTTAATAACGAGAGGGAAAATGCCGCGAAGAATCGTCCTGCGGATGGTTGGGAAAGTGGCCACGTCGACATGGAAATGGCGCGGCAAGTTACAGCGTTCATGCATAGCCATTCGGTGCCGGCTGCAGTAGGTATGACACACACCTGCGACTTTTCAGGAGTTCGCCGTGTTCTTGACGTCGGCGGCGGCTCAGGGTGTTTTTCGATAGCACTCGCGCGGCGTTATCCGACCATTAGCTGCACTATTATGGAATTGCCAACAATTTGCACACTTGCGCAGCAGTATGTTGCCGATGCTGGTGTGGATGCGCAGATCGATACTGTCACGGTTGATATGTTTCGGCAGGATTGGCCGAAAGGTTATGACGCGCATTTTTTCTCGAACATCTTCCATGACTGGAGCATTGAAACGTGCGTCGAGCTCGCGAAAAAAAGTTATGCCGCACTTGCGCCAGGTGGATGCATCCTTCTGCATGAAATGTTGCTTGACGACAACGGTACGGAGCCTGGGCCTGCGGTTGCATTTTCACTGTTGATGGCGATGGGAACCAAGGGGCAGCAGTTTACGTTTGCGCAGCTCGCGGAGATTCTGCAGGCGGCCGGATTTATCGATATCACCTGGCAACAATCCTATGGTTATTATTCGCTGGTGAAGGCCGGGAAATAAGTCGCCGAAAAATGTTTGTTCCAGCTTGGATGTACAACAACTTCGTTCTGCGCCAAATCGAGCATTCTCCTCCGATGTTACTCCAGCTCGGCCGCAGCTCCGGGTTGGTGAAAGCGGGGGTGGACCACCCAGTGCAATCAGCGCAAACGAGGTTCATGAATTGATCCGGTGGCAGGTCAAAAAAAGGACCTTTAAATACGACCAGAATACTTTTCGGGTGAGCATTATCGGCAACAAATCCTGCGCTATTTTTTGTGCTGTTTTACGGTGCTAACGAAAAAATTTTCGCTATTCGAAAAACGTGGATAGCACCTGAAACCGAAAAAAGTTCGCCTGAAAAACAAGAAAAAATAATGCTTTACGTAAAATACCTGATAAATAACTTCATGTCGTGGCATGCACTCGCGTGCTCATTTTTGAGGCGCTCCTTGCTTCCTATCGAAAACAGATCATGGCAGAATGCGCCCCTTTTATTTGACCCAAAGTTTATTAACCGTTAGTCCCTTATGGAGCAAAACTAGATGAGCAAAAATAGCCTCAGTGCAGCAATAGAAGCAGCAGGTGGTGCAGTTAACCTGTTGCGCAATTCCAAAGCCGGTATCTATGTATATCCGGTAGTAGCGCCCGAGTTTTCAAACTGGCGTTCAGAGCAGATGGCATGGCGGAATTCCGCTGTCCTTTTCGACCAGACTCACCACATGGATGAGCTGACTGTAGAAGGTCCAGATGCAGAAAAATTCCTTAGCTACGTTGGCATCAACAGCTTCGCGAATTTCAAACTCAACGTTGCCAAACATTTTGTTCCTGTTACTCCTGCTGGTCACGTAATTGGCGACATGATCATCTTCCGTGAAACCGAAGAAAAGTTCGTACTCGTAGGCCGTGCTCCTACTGCGAACTGGGTTATGTTCCAGGCCTCTATCGGCAACTACAACGTGCGCTTGAAGCACGATCCACGCTCCGACAGTCGTCCAGACGGCAAAGCGATTTATCGCACGCATTACCGCTTCCAGATTCAAGGACCAGACGCCAACAAGATCTTTGAAAAAATGAACGGCGGCCCAATCCCTGAAGTTAAATTCTTCAATGTTGACTGGATCAATGTTGGCGCACGTAAAGTTCAGGCATTACGTCACGGTATGGCCGGCGCGCCTGGTCTAGAAATATGGGGCCCGTATGCTGACAAACACTACATTCAGACCACCATCGTTCAGGCTGCAAAAGATGCAGGCGTGGATCTTCGTTTGGTTGGTGCCCGCGCTTATTCATCCAACACGCTGGAAAGCGGCTGGATCCCATCTCCGTTGCCGGGTATCTACACCGGCGAAGGTATGTTGAAACAGTACCGCGACTGGCTCGGCGCTGACAGCTACGAAGCTGTAGGCTCTATCGGTGGTTCATTGGTCAGCAACAACATCGAAGACTACTACGTTACTCCTTTCGAACTCGGTTACGACTTCTATATCGGCTGGAAAAAAGAAGACTTCATCGGTAAAGCTGCGCTGGAAAAAATGCGCGACAAAGCGAATCGCAAAAAAGTCACCATCGAGTGGAACCGTGAAGACGTCATGAAAGTAATCATGTCTTGCTTCGAGCCGGGCGTGGCTTACAAGTGGATCGACTTCCCACAACCAAACTACTCTTCCAGCAATGCCGATGCACTGCTACGCGATGGCAAAAAAGTGGGTATGTCCATGTTCAATGGTTATTCCTATAACGAGCGTTGCTTGTTGTCTCTCGCAGTTGTTGATGCCGACGTACAGGTTGGCGACGTGCTGACTCTGCTTTGGGGTGAGCCCGAACTGACCGGTAAGTCTTCTATCGAGCCGCACAAACAGGCTGAAATCCGCGTTAAAGTCGCTGCGACTCCTTACGCTGCAGATGCCCGTGAAAATTATGCGGATAGCTGGAGAACCAAAGCTAAATAAGGTTTTGGCTCTGTAATTACCGAAAGTTTTTCAGATTAAAAAAAATGGCGCAGCAAAAAAAGCTGCGCCATTTTTTTTGCATTGAAAACTTCGATTCTCAACACGTCACGGATGCTATATAAATATCCGTTTGATTATTCGGAACCGGCAACAGTCCGGCTAGGGGCACGCCATGGCGAAAATAGAAAAAAATCCACGCGAAGATGGCGAATACCTCAACTCGCTCGCGCGCGGATTGGCAGTGCTGCGTGCGTTCGGCCGCGACAAACCCGGCATGACGCTCAGTGAGCTGGCAGCACATACTGAATTGAATCCCGCGGTCGTGCGACGTTGTCTCAATACCTTGCTCCATCTCGGCTACGTAACCAAGAAAGACAAAATTTTTCTGTTGCGGCCGGAAGTTTTCAGCCTCGGTTCAGCTTACATCGAGTCGATGAATCTCGAAGAAGTGGTGACGCCAAGCCTGCAGCGAGTTCGCGATCTCACAGGCGACAGTACCGCGATGGGAGTGCTCTCGGGCCAGGACGTGATGTTCATGGTTTACGTTTCAACCAAATTACTCACACGTATCGTTGCGGGTGTAGGTACACGTTTCCCCGCCTATGTCACGTCGGCTGGAAGAGTATTGCTGGCCTTCCAGGACAAGGAAAAAACCAAGGCTTATCTTGATAATCTCAAACCCGTGGCATTGACTGACCATACCGTTACTTCAAAAGTAAAACTCAAACACATTCTGCAGGAAGTTAAAAAGCAGGGTTATGCGGCAACTCAGAGCGAGCTCGATTTTGGTGTTGTCTCTGTTGCAGTACCACTATTCTCAGATGGCCGGATAGTTGCGTCACTGGCTTGCTCGACGTCACTGGCCAAGCAAAGCCTCGAAAGCATGATTGTCGGAATCGTCCCCGAATTACAAAAAGCCGCGCATGACATTGAGTACGAACTGCGGCGCTGTCCGCTATTGGTGCATTCGATTACCAGCTGATCTTTTTCCAGGTTTTTTTTTCGCGACTGCCAGCGTGGAGTCGGTTTTCGCGTGTGTGCAGGAAATTTCTGGCGATGTTGCTGCAGGACAAGTTTGATCAATTAGTTGTGCTGAAGGAGAGGGAACGATGAGGGACAAATTAAAACGAAGGGCAGGGTAGAAAGAAAAACCGGACGGCATTGCGCCGCCCGGTTTAACGTAATGCTAACTATTAAAACTCGTAGTTCACACCGATGGTGTAACGACGACCGAGGATGTCGTAGATACCGTTCACGCCAGTACCAGTACCGGTACGACCTACACCGGTGCCAGGAGTGATGATCGGTGCGCGATCAAACAGGTTCTGAACGTTCGCGAATACCTGCAGGTTTTCATCTTCGCCGAAACGACCTGTGATTCTGGCATCCATATAGAATGTAGAAGGTACAGAGTTGTCGTCGATGGTGCAGATGTTGGTACCACAAGCTGCCAGGATGGAACCAGCGGGAACCGGACCTGGTACACGAACGGTGCTTTGCAGACGTGTGCGATCAAGGAGACCATCACCAATCCAGCGACCTTGCAGGAACAGCGAGTAGTTCTCGATGTTGTAGGTCAGGTTTGTGGTGACTTTCAAGTCAGGGAAACCAAGCGCACCAATCTGACCAGCACGGTCGTCAAGAATACCGCCTTGGCTCTGGATGGAGTTTTCTTTCAAGTAGCTGGTCAGGAAGCGAACTGAGAAGTCTTCTGCTGAATCGCCGAAGAAATCAACGTCGCCGCGATATACCAACTCCATGTCTGCGCCTTCAATCTTCTGGGTTTGCAGGTTGATGAAGATAGCTTCAACGCGATCAATCGGTCTGAAACCACCAGCTGGATTGGTTATCGGCTGGTCGTTGGAGATCACGTACTGGCAAAGGCTGATCTCACCGCGGAAGCAATTGTCCACGATGTTCTGTGCAGTCAACTGGGCAAGTGCGCCGTCGATATCGATCTGGTACCAATCAAGAGATGCTGAGAAGCCATCCAGCCAATTTGGCTGGAAGACAACACCTGCTGTTATGGTATCGGCTTCTTCTGGTGACACATTCGGGTTACCACCTGAGAGTGATGCTGCCTGCACCTGGTTTCTGTTATCCCAGGGGTTGGCTACGTTTGCGCCACCACGTGTTTGGTCATAACGTTCACGTAATGATGCTGCGCGTACGTCACGTGAACGTGTAGCACGCAGACGAACTTCTTCGTTGATTTCCCAGTTACCTGAAATTTTCCAGGCCCAGATGTCGCCAGAACCGGAGTAATCGGCCCAACGAGCGGCAGTGTTAACTTCCAGCGATTCAACACCGGTAATACCGGACAGCAACGGCCAGTTGAACTCGGTGAAAGCTTCTTTCACGTTGTAACCACCAGCGATTGCGCGCAGTGAACTGAAAAGTACAGAACTGGAGTTCTGATCACCCAGGTAGCCAGCTGGAACGAAACGCAGACCAGGAATACCGTTATAACCAGCGATGCCGCCATTCTGGCCTTGTGGTACCAGACCACGAAGAGCTGCAGGGTGAATTCCCTGATCGCTCAACAGTGTGCCGTTAACCTGACCAGGGAACTCGTCGGATGCATCCAGGGTACGCTGTTCAAGTTCTTCTTTGCGATATGAAACACCGAATGCAGCATCGACCGGACCAGCGCCGAAGCCGTCGAATATCTCACCACTCGCAACGAGTTCTGCTACGTGCTGATCTGTCCATTGACGAGCGGTTTTGCCATCACGGTCGATGATGTAGTCAGCACCGGCCTGTGAAATGTTCTGCACACCACCGAATGTATTGATCGGAGCGCAATCGCTGAACAAGCCACCGTTACCGCCAGCAGAAATCGGACCAGTGAACTCTGGAAGATTTACGCGACATACGATCTGGCCAGTAGCGGGATTACGCACTGCATCGAATGCGAGCTGCATACGGTCGGTTCGTACACCATTAACTGTTACGAAATCCTGCACGTTTTTGCCGTACTGGTAATAGCCGTTCAAGTTCCATCCAAACGCGAACTCATGGTCAAAACCGAAAGTTGTGGAATAGGTTTCGTTGTTGGTTTCCTGACGTGATTCGCCGAGCAGAGTGTCTGGCTCATTAAGTGCAGCAAGACCATAACCAACAAATGGAGCGCCGGAAGCAACGATCACATCGCGTGCCTGAGTTGAAAGAAACGCGTTGTCCGGATATACGCGGCCTTGCCAGGATGACTGCAACGTAATGCTTTCGCGTTGATCTGATGCGCTGTTGTCAGCATAGATTGCCTGTGCAAACAGATTGGTATTTTCGCTCAGATCATAGTCAAGGTAGAGGAAACCGTTATAACGACGGAAAGAGTTGCCGATCTCGTTATCGGAGTCGATACCGAGGTTGTTCGGATCATCGTCCGCATAACACAGACATCCGTTGGTGATGGCGCCTACAGGAGTAGTATCCATCGGTACGAGATTGCCCTGCGGGGTGAATACCAAACGGTTAATGCCTGGACGGGTGTTATCTATCAATACGCCAGTTCTGTTGAACGTGGTTGGCTGAACGTACGGACGGATGATATCGGTAGGGCCATTTGGATCCGGGTTCGTGATACGTGCAGAGCGCACGAGGAAATCACGGTCCCGCAAGGTTTTGGGAGAGCTGATTTTGGATTGGTCGGCAGCTGCTAATGAACCGAGGATGTGAAGGCCGTTGCCAAGATCTTTTCCGAAAGCGGCGCCTGCTTCCCAGGTACGACCGTCACCGTATTCTGTAATGCCGGTCTGGGTATGGGTTTTAAAGCCAACGTAGTCGGTGTCCAGAATAAAGTTCACAACACCTGCAACGGCGTCTGTTCCATAACTTGCGGATGCTCCGCCAGTTACGTTTTCAACGCTGCGCAACAAGTCTTCAGGGAACAAGTTTACGTCTACGGTGCCGAAGCGGTTACTTGGTACGACGCGACGGCCATTTAGCAGCGTAAGGGTACGGTTGGTGCCGGCGCCGCGAAGGTTTACGTTTGAACCGCCGGAGTTTTGTCCACCATTTACTTGCTCTGGTGTCTGGTTGCCGTAGAACTGTGGCATCTGGGTCAAACCTTCAATAAGGTTACCCGGTGCCATTGAGGAGAGTTCTTCTGCCTGTATGGTTGTTACCGGAGTCGGTGTCTGCATGGTGCTGCGGACGATACGTGAACCAGTGATCTGTATTTCTTCCAACTGTTCCTGCTGTGCTTGAACTGTAGCTACCGAACCAGTTGCCAGCGCCACCATCCATGCGGTGCGTGCGAACAAGGACGATGTTCCTCGATGTTGCAGTACTGTCTCGTTTATGCCCTGCTGTATGCGGGACTTTTTAAACTTTGTTAAAGAAGTTTTCATTGGATCTCCCCATGTATAAGTTATGTGTAGTTCTTGGGACTCATGCTGAAATATCACAAGGTGACGTTTCAGCATGCTTGTCTTGATACCCCTCCGGTAAATCGTAGTTTCGATATATTTTTTTGAAAAAATTAATGGCGGTGCTCTCAAAGTTTATGAGAATTTATGTCCTTAAATTTTCCTTATTCTGATGGTGAAAACTACGAATCATTCTTATGGTGAGTTTGTTTGAAAGCGCTATAAAAGCCGGGTGTTTTTTATTTTAGAGAAAAAGCGATTTTCTAAATCATACTTCCTTTAAATATTTTTTCTCCTTATAGTTTCCTCATTATCAGGTACTATATTGATCAGCTTCTTGCTTGTTTAGCAGTCGAATGCTCTCATACCGAAAATTGATTGTAAATTTATTTTCGGTATGCGAATATTTTTTCGCTTTTTTCCATTCTCTACAAAATTATTACTACAAACAAAACAATCAAAGGAAAGCATCATGAAGCTGCGCAACACTTTGCTCTTTTCATTATTGGCTCTGAGCACGTTGGCCCAGGGGCAGGAAGGACATCCACTTAAAGGTTCATGGATTGGCGAATGGAGCGGTAATAAAAGCCATGATGAATTCGTTTTACTGGTATTGGATTGGGACGGAAAAAACGTGACCGGTATCATCAATCCAGGCACTGACAACATCGAAATCGACAAAGTCGAGCTCGATCCTACTGACTGGTCCGTCAGCATCGTGGCTGACGCAGAAGTAGACAGCAAACCGCTGCATTACGAAATTAACGGAACCATCAACCAGCTTGAGCTGCCTACGCGTTCTATCAATGGCACCTGGAAAAGCGAAAGCGGTTCCGGCGACTTCCAGATCAGCAGACAATAAGAAGGAGCAAGCTCATGAAATCTGCTTCCACGATTAGAAATAAAAGCAGCATGTGCAAACGCCTGTCTTTGATGACATTGGCCGTCGCAATTTGCTGCAGCAATTCGGTAACTCTCGCTCATCATCCGATTCAGGCCAAGTTCGAAGCCAGCACTCCTGTTAGCTTCACTGGTGTTGTCACGAACGTAGACTGGAGCAACCCACACACACACGTATTTGTAAACGTGACTGCTGATGGCGCAACCACTAACTGGGCGATCGAGTTGGAGAGTCCAATTCAGCTCGGCGCGAGCGGCTGGAGCAGAGATACCGTAAAGCCGGGCGATACCATTTCTGTAGAAGGCATACGTGCACGCGATGGCAGCCGCCAGCTGTGGGCAGAGTCAGTTGAACTCGACGGCAAAGCAGTGCTCGCACTGAAAGATACCGCGCCTCCAATACCTGCCAATAAGAAAGCAGCTCCGCGCTGGCCCGACGGTACACTCGCACTTGGTGCAACCAATTCTACTGATGGTGGTTATTGGGGTTATCCATCAAGCACTGCGTTAGTCGAAGACGGAGTGTCTGTAGAAATGGATAAATACGGCCAATTGGCAAATCTGGCAGATGCATCCAAAGTTGCTCCATTGCAGCCTTGGGCGCTCGGTGTTTATCAACATCGGCAGGAACGTAATTTCCAGGAAGATCCTTTGTTCATCAACTGCAAGCCACCAGGTGGTCCACGTCAATACCAGTCGGACCTCGGTATCAAGTTCGTAGAAGACAAACCCAATCAGCGCATTTTTGTAACGATGGGTAGTGGCAATCACAATTTCCGTATCATTTATATGGATGGTCGTGCGCAGACTGGTCTTGTTACTGGCGACGACAACAATCCGCTCTATTACGGTCGCGCTGCAGGACACTGGGAAGGTGACACTCTGGTAGTAAACACCACAGGCTTCAATGAGGACTTCTGGTTTACCAATGGCGGATTGCCGCATACCAGCTTGCTCACATTGAATGAAAAATTTTCGCGGCCTGATCTGGATACCTTGCATTACGAAGTGACAGTTGAAGATTTGGGTGCCTATACCAGACCTTGGACTGCAAGCTGGGATATGCGTTGGGTTGCAGGCAAAGAACTGCCTGTTCATTTCTGTCAGGACAACAGGCCTTAGGGCTTCACGAGGAGGCGATTATGAAAAAACTATTGATTGCTGTTGCGGCCAGCGTGATGTTTGCAGGCTCAGCCAATACTCAGGCACATCATTCCTTTGCAGCTGAATTTGATGCTGAGAAAACCATCCAGCTCGAAGGTATTGTGACGAAAGTTGAGTGGACCAATCCACACGTCTGGATTTACATGAACGTGAAGGATCCAGCCACCAACCAAATGAAAAACTGGGGTATCGAACTTGGCCCACCCCATTTGCTGCAGCGTCGCGGCTGGCGTCGTGAGAGCCTGGCTCTTGGCACCAAAATCAATGCGGATGGTTTCATGGCGCGTAACGGCAGCGACCGTATCAACGCGCGTACCGTAACCATTGCTGGTACTGGCGGTGCACCAGGTGAAACCCTGGATGCGGGTTCCAGCCAGCTCGAACGTAACAATACTGATAACTGAGGTCGCCATGAAAAATACAGCGCGCAAAAGCGCACTTACTTTGCTGCTACTTGCAGCTACCAGCATTGTTCTTGCCCAGCCACCAGCTCAGCGACCACCTTCAGGTCCAGCGCCGAGAAATGCTGAAGGTCGAGCACTTCTGCAAGGTGCCACACCCGCACAAAAAGGCGTATGGACTCCGGTATTCGGCATACTTGATCCGGTTGCTCCTTATGAGACTGTTCCGTTCAAACCATGGGCAAAAGCGCTTTACGATGCACGTCAGTTACATGAGCTTGAGCCCCATACACGTTGCAAGGCATCTGGCGCATCACGTCAGTTCATGACTCCTTACGGCAATGAATTTGTCGAGTTTCCTGAAACCCAGGAACTCTATATTTTCGATATCGGCGGCCCACATACCTTCCGTACGGTTTATATGGATGGTCGTGCGCATCCTGAAAATTATGAACCGACCAACTATGGTCACTCTACCGGCAAGTGGGAAGGCGACACGTTGGTTGTAGACACCGTTGGTTTTGTAGAAGACTTCTGGCTCGACCGCAGGGGACTTCCGCATACTGAGCAGCTGCATACCATTGAGCGTTTCACGCGTACGAATATGGATACTATCGATTACCGCATCACAATCGATGATCCGGGCGCCTACACTGCGCCGTACGAAGGTGGTTTTCCACTGCGCTGGAACGAAGGTCAGGAACTGTTCGAATATGTTTGCCAGCAGGCAAACTATGCATCTGAACTAATGGTGGGTTCTGAATCAGAGTCTGTTGATAGAAGCAGCACGATAGTTCCTTAGTCAACCCCGTTAGTCAGAACGTAAAAAAAAGGGCTCGAGTTTCGGGCCCTTTTTCATTTCAGGATCGATAAAATTTCGCGCAGTTGTTCATCACATCCAGTAAAAAATAGTGGCCCTCGTAACATCATCCTGCCAACAGCTTCTCACAAAAATTTTTTCGCGCTGCTGCGGTCCTTCATACAGGTTTTCTGATTAAATCCTCAGAGCCCAATAATAGGATTCCGCCATGAAGCTTTTTTTTGCAAATATCTCTGCTGCAGTCCTTTTGTGTTCCGTCGCGTTTACCGGTGTGCAAGCACAAGGCCCCACTCCTGTACTCGTCGACATATCGCCGTGCATGAATCTTGAAGCTAACGCAGACCGTTATGCTTGTTACGATAAGTTGGAGGCTGCGGTTCGTGCTGCACGTGACGCTCAGCAGTTGACGGTAACTCCCCCAGTTGTTGCTCCGAGCGTTAATCCACAGCCGAACGTGTCTACGAATTCTCCGCCAGCACCAGCAACTGCGCCGGTGCAACGCGCAGCAACCGCCGTCGAAACATTTGGTCAGCAAAATCCTGTTTCAACACAGGCCGCTGAAGTGGTCGCAAATCAGGATGGAGAAGAAGAGTTGCATGACACGATCACAGCTCTTCAGGAAAGAGAACCGAATCGCTGGCTGATTACGTTGGCCAGTGGCCAAGTGTGGTATCAGAGCAACAGCGAACGTTTTCGCCTCGTAAAAGGCATGGATGTCAGAATATATCCGTCACCGCTGCGTGGCTCTTATCGTCTCGCGCGTGATGACGGCAAACAGACCGGGTTTATCCAGGTTGCACGCGTGAAGTGACCAACGTTATTGGACACTGCAGCCTCTCGCTTTTTGCGAACGGGATGGAATAAAAAACGGAGGCTTTTGGCCTCCGTTTTTTGTGTGTGCAAAACTACCGACTGTGATCAGAAGTTTGCGGTCATTCCTACATACCAGCGACGTCCCAATGGGTCGTAGAAGCCGGGCAGGGTAGTACCTGCACCGGAGGTGGGACGGTTGCCGCCAAAGTTATTTTGCGCACCAGTTATTACCGCATCAGTATCGAACAGATTGTCGATGCCTAAACGGAAGTCGAATGTATCGTTGAACGTCCAGCCCGCGGAAAAATCGAAAATATCATACGATTCTTCGGCACCCAGGAACGGACTGCCATTTGCACCTGCAATGACCGCTTGTGGCGCATCGGCTTCCGGCAGGTGACGCCATCTCAGACCGAAGTTAAACGCGTCGAGCGAGTAGGTGAAGTTGGCGTTGTAACGCCAATCGAAGCTACCCTGGTTTAATGAAGTCTCGGGTCCTGGTCCCAACGATCCACTCCAGTCATAAACTGGTGAATTAGCGGATGCCTGTGTCTGGAACTTTGGTGTGAAGTTAAACATCATGCTTACACCGATCGAACCTGGCAGGTTGTCGAAGCCAATCGTTGACAACTCACCATTCCAGTTCAACGCCAAGTCGATGCCGTTGATTTCGGTGAAGCCGGTATTGCTGTAGGACACGTCCACCGCCTGCAATCCACCCGATGTCGGGTTACGCGTGATTCTTGCGCATGCAGGTGATTCTGGATCGGCATTGGGGTTGGTACCGGCACCGAGACATTCCAGATAAACAGTGATACCACCTTCAACAGCAATCATGTCTTCGATCTTGATCGAGTACCAATCAAGTGTCGTCGAGAAGCCGTCCAACAACTCATTGCCACGTTGTGGCTGGTAAACAAATCCAGCGGTCAGCGTAGTAGCTTCTTCCGGTTCAACATCAGGATTACCAATAGCGTTTACGAACCATGTCGCAGACGAGCCGCTTGGCTGAATGGTGTTCGGGTCATAAAACGCCGCGGCTCCTTCTTGCCCCATCAACTCAGAGCACAATTCTTTGGTACGAGCGGCATTCGGGTTGGCTGCCGGATTCGCGCCGATCGCGAGTACGGAGTTCAGGCCGCAGGGATCACCCACGTTGAAGCCCCAGGTCTGGCTGCGCGCCTGGAACATTTCTGCGATGTTCGGCGCGCGGGTCGCAAGCTGATAACCGCCACGGAAACGTACTTCTTCAGTGATGCCCCAATCGATCAACGCCTTGTAGGTGTCAATACCGCCCTGCAGTTTGTAGTCGGAATACCGATAGCCAAGTTCAAGGTTCAGATGTTCGATCGCAGGCAGGCCCGCGAGTACTGGCACGAACAGTTCGCCATATACCTCTTTAACAGAGGTTCGGCCCTCAGTGTTGTCGGCAGGGAAGGTACCGAGGCTCAAGTCCAGATAGGAGTTCTGGGTAGTGAGTGTGTCGAACTTGTAGAAGTAGTTGTTGCGGCGCCATTGGGAACCGGCCGCGAACCGCGCCTCGCCCGCAGGCAGATCTATTAAATGACCCTGGATGTTGGCTTCGACATAGTCTTGACGCATCTCGGAGTTGTTCTGCAGGTCCACCATAAACGCAGCGAGACAATCATCAGAGATATCCGAGTGTGGACGGAAGATCGGCAAGCCGGAAGTACACTGCGCTATACCGCCGCTGAAGCCGCCTCCGGTTGTGTTGCCCTGGCGGAAAAATCCCTTGCCGTAGTTGGGAGCACTCACCACACCGCGATAACGTTCTAGACCTGCGTAACCCTGCAAATTCAAAACAGTCAGGGAGCGACCAGTTGATCCGACGATATCCCATGTGCCGTCAATGGCCGGAATCTTGCCTTCAAAACCTGTCTGCACCTGCCACGTATTGCTTTCGGTATCGATCAGGCGCGGTGCGCCTTTGTCGTACAACGCATAATCAAAGAAGTGGTTAAGCGACCAGTTGGCTTCGGGATTAACACGTGAATCCAGCAGCGCTGTCAGCTCGGGAGGCGTTGGGTAGGCTTGCGACTTCGAACACCCGCCAACCGCCGCGCAGTTCAGTCCGAAGGAACCGCCAGGAAGGTAGGCTGGTGCGGTATTACCGTTTGGCAACCTCGATGGCTCGTAAACGCCAGCACCATGCGGGATTGGCGTGTTCCAGCCCCCGACTGCCGGAGACCACTGCCAGGTTTGCCGCAGATTAGACTCAACGTTGGTCGTCTGCACAAACATGTTGACCGTGTCGGTCAGATCGAAATTTGCGCGCGCAAACATCGACATACGCTCCAGCGGTACTGTTGCCTTGTGGCCGATGATGTTTTCTTCGATCTCGCCCTGCTGATCAATTTTCCGGTACGGAAGGCCGTTCAGATCCAAAGGTCCTTCGTAACGATATCGGCCCGCGATGGAGCCCGGACCCTGTGGTGCAGAATTACCGAAGCCCGCCGCGCCAGTGAATAAATTGAATTTACCGGCATCTTCATTCCAGGGCACATTACCCGTCACCTGGCCAGTGCCATTGCGCAGCACAGTACCGGGTGGGGCCTGGTTGAAAATGCTGTCGATAACAGCACCGCTCGGTCGGTTATTGTTGTCAATCGAGTAATAGTCCGCTGACGTGAAAGACTGTGTACCCGGTACGCTTGGATCACGCAGGCCATCGAGATAAAAGTCAGTATATTTACGATCTACAGAGTTACGATCGGCGTACTCGACGCCCATCATCACGTTGCCTCGACCGTCCGCGAAGTTGGCGCCAAGTAAAGCAGACAAGGAGGTTTCACCCGCGCGGCCATTCTCCATCGCGCCGTACTGGGCATTGATGGTGGCACCCTCAAAATCTTTCTTCAAAATAAAGTTCACGACACCTGCAACCGCGTCAGCTCCGTACACCGAAGACGCCCCACCCGTGATAACTTCCACGCGTTGTATCGCTGCGGCAGGAATGGAGTTGATGTCTACCGCCATGCTGGCATTCACCGGCATCGCACGACGACCATCAATCAGTATGAGATTGCGATTTGGCGCAAGGCCACGCAAGCTCAGCGTGGAGGCGCCAGCAGTCAATGTCGCGCCAGTATTGATCAGCTCACCGTCGGCGACGTTTGTGAACTGAGTGGCAGCGGGTACGAACTGCGGCAACTTGTTTAATGAGGTTTCGATTGCGATCGCACTCGTTTCTTCAAACACTTCTGCGTCGATAGTCTGGATTGGACTATTCGCGTCGAAGTCTCTGCGTACGATACGCGATCCTGTAATGGTTACTTCTTCCAACTCAGGCCCTGGTTCCTGGGAATAGCCCTGTGCAGACCACCCTGTCGCCAATGCAGCTGCTATCGATGTGGCGAGAATGCTGCGTTGTTTTATCCTTGTCTTAAACATACGTCCCCCTCTTGATGGAATTATTAAAGATATTGTTGTGAAGATTCTGCAAGAGCAAAATCGAAGCAAGATTCGCATATCGAAATATAGAAATATAGTGGTATTTAGAAATTGAATTTTCTTTTAAACCACAAATTCCATTTCAGTGGTAGTGAAGAAGGGTTATATAACCGTTGATGTGTGGCGCATCGAAATATGCGGGAAAATACGGGGCTTTTTTAAATAAAAATAAAATGGTGAATTATTCCATAGTGGATTTGTTGAGGCTCCTCTTAAGCGCGTTGATATCATCAAGAGATCATTAGTGCTGAAATCATGATCAAAAAAATTAACAACAGGTTTCACACACCGCGTTAATTTTTGTCGAAATATTTTTTTTTATCTTTCGCGCCAAATCCTCCTGCTTTTACAGAGGAGGGCAGGATTATAGTGGCCTGAAGTGTCGCCGCAGAAAACGCACGTTCGTGCCGCGCCTTGTCCAAAATACAGAACCGGATTATTCAGTTCCGAGAATGATCCACGTATGAGTTACGCGAAGCTTGCTCCTTCAGGCCCAGGTAGGGCAAGTTCTAATATACTATCCGGATGCTGCCCATTTTGTTGTGAGTAGACCGCTACGAAGTTTGCCGGACTCATGTGTCATGGGTTCCCAACGTTTTCGCCAGGTCGGAGAAACTCCAACAAGTCATTCGCACAAATATCGACCGGCTTTATGCCAATATCTTTCTTTCGCGGTTTGTGAACTCGAGCAGCCGATGAGCAGCGCGTGACCACCGTCGTTTTGAAGTGAGGAAGCTAGAAATGCTACAAACGCAGACAAACTTGCAGATGACTTGATGGCTGACCGTAGCTACGGTGCGTTGTATTGGATGAGGAGCGTGAGGTAATGCAAAGGGGAGCATGGCACCGCTTGCCAAGCCGCGGGTAATCAACCGCAAGTTTCACCTGCGGTGCAATCAGAATAGGTGGGGACTGCGATCCCCGATTACTGTGGTTCTCTCACGCCGTTACAACCCACAGGGGAGGTGGGCGGGGAGTATTCTGTTTCGGCAGTGGTCGCAGCAAAGAGACTTCCACAGCAAGTTCTCATGCTCAATCCGAAGTACGTTTGCCTTGAATGATTTCAGGGCTGTTGTACTTCTGGAGTTGAGGCTTTAAACGCGTGTTTTATCTTCTTTTTCTAGTGATGCTATGGTGATATTTCGTTATTCGAAATATTTTCGCTAGGAGAATATATTTTCGCATATCGAAAATCAACACCATATAACAAATAAGTACTG
>JAZKES010000003.1:0-1539 GCA_040386995.1 Pseudomonadota bacterium
TTTTTCTGCCGGGCATTCTTGTGCAGACAGTTGTCTTCAACGCCGTCTACTCCGGTATGGGTTTGTCGACAGATCTCAGCAAAGGTTTATTCGACCGCTTCCGCTCGTTGCCGATCTGGTCACTTGCGCCATTCGCCGGCTTGATGTTCGGGGATGTGCTGCGGCACTTGATAGCAGCAGCATTGATTCTCACGATCGGGTTGTTGCTTGGTTATCGACCTGAATCCGGCATCATCGGCGTAATCTCTGCGTTCGCACTTTTGGTCGGCATCGGCTTTGGCATGGGCTGGATCTTCATCGTGCTGGGCCTGTTGATCAGCACACCGATGACAGTGATGACCATCGGTTTCACCTTTATGTTTCCGCTCGTATTTGCATCAAACATCATGGTCGATCCCGCCACCATGCCCACCTGGCTGCGCGCATTTGTGGAAGTGAATCCGGTTTCACTAATGACCACCGCGATGCGCGGCCTGATGGGCAACGGCGCTACTGTAAGCCAGATCATGCTCGCACTTGCTGCACCGATTTTCCTGACGCTGGTGTTGGCGCCGGTGACACTCAAACTTTACCGCAAGCAGTGAGGTGGACCAGATTTCTTGATAGAGGGAATTGCACCTTGATAACTTTTTGACTGCCGCAACCTTTTGGCATTACACGATTAACGCGCGTTATGATCCGGCTCGTCGACTTTCAATGAATACGTCAACACAGGTCTGGAAATATGATTAGCTACTTCATGCTCGGAACGAATAATTTCGAAAAAGCTGTTCAGTTTTATGATGCATTGATGACTGAAATGGGTGCGCAGAAAGTTTACGCAACCGATAAAAACGCTGGCTGGGGTTGGGGCATTGGTACTCCGATGTTTATCCTTACGAAGCCGTTTAATCAGGAACCCGCCACGTATGGAAACGGCACGATGATTTCTTTCGATGCCACCTCTCCCGAACAAGTAGACAAGTTACACGCCAAAGTACTTACGATGGGTGGAGCAAATGAAGGTGACCCCGGAATGCGCGGCGCGAGTTTGTATGTAGCGTATTGTCGGGACCTTGATGGAAATAAATTTAATTTCATCCATTATTTGCCACACGCGGTGTAACAGCAGAGCAACAGCGCTCGTGCGATCGTCGGACCATCTCATTCATAACGCAGCGCATCCGCCGGCTCCATCGCAATAATTTTTCTTGCAGGAAAATAATTGGCGAGCATGACGAGAGTGCCCATGATCAGGCAAATGCTGACAACCGTCGGAATGAGCACGATGGCCACACTCACCGAAGTTTGACTCGTCGACAACGACCAGTACGAAAGCAAGACTGCTGCGACGCCACCGATGCCAAGTCCGGTAACAACCATTCTGAAACCGTCCTTGATAAATACCATCATCGAAGCACCCCTACTTGCGCCAAGCGCCATACGGATGCCGGTTTCGATGCGTCTTCTTTTGGCTGCACGTGCTGCAAGCCCGTAGGTAGCAGTTCCTTCCCAATGTCATGCCTGCTTCCTCAACGTCATTCCCGCGAAAGCGGGAAT
>JAZKES010000003.1:1639-5969 GCA_040386995.1 Pseudomonadota bacterium
CGCGCCGCGAGTCCATACGTTGCCGCAGCGGTCAGGTAGATCGCGATGAGCATGACTGAATAAACCGCGGTTCTCTGGAAAGCCTGTCCATCGACACGTGTCTGTTCCATGTCCCTGAGAGATTGAATGTTGGTGATCGGCGTATCGCGATCGGCCTCGGCTGCAGCATTGCGAATCGCGTTCCGGTAATCGAAGCCTGCAGTGGCGGCGCTGACGAGCACGTACAAACGTCCGCTGCGTGATCCGTTAAAGAGTGACTGCCGGATTGGCTGATAGATGACCGGCAGGCCAGACTGGCCTTCGCGCAAGGTTCCCTCCAGCATGCTGGGTTCCGCGACGCCAACAATCGTGAGCCAGGTGGCGTTGTCGTCGGGGTTCAGCTGCAGGCGTTTACCAAGTGCAGATTCTCCGGGCCACAAGCGCTCGGCCAGACGCTGATCGACAATCGCAACTGGCAAACCATTGGTTGTGTCTTCGCCGCTAAAGGCCCTCCCTTGCACGAGGTCCACATCAATCAGATCGAAATATTTATCTGTCACGAAGGAGTGGAACGCGGTGGGCCAGGTTTCGTTCTCGTGCAGATCCTGATCTTCGATGCTGTACGAGATCGGCACACCGCCATTGCCCGGGAGCGCGCGCGCGAAGGCAACGTTCTCGCTGCCCGGCTGGTTCAACAGCGCTTGCTCCAGCGTATTGAGATAAGTCTCGCGCGCCTGAGCATCTGCCTGCAGGCTTGCGTTTAGTTCAAGTCTGCCGGTGTAAAGGTTGGCACTGTTGGTTTGTGTCGTAACCTGATCATTGAAACTGAGCGTGAAGGACGTGATGCCCACCGTCAGCAACACACTACCCAATATTAACTGGATGTTGACGAGTATCTTGCTCAAGCGAGTACTCTGTTCACCCAGGCCTTTATTGCCACTATTCAGCAATTCGTTGAGATTGGTACGACTGATGCGCCAGGCCGGCAAACCACCACTACCGAGCCAGACCACGACCATCGTCAGCGCGCTGGCGAGTATCATCCTGCCGTTCAACGACAGATCCCACCAGAAGAATTCGGTGAAGAGGCCCAGGCCGATATTGACCAATGCTCCTTCCAGATACGCCATGCCGAAATACGCCCACACCCAGCCCGCGAACAATCCCGCGCAACACACGAGGAATGATTCAAGCAAAAGTGATCGCGCAATCCTGGCAGGTGTGGCGCCAAGCGCGCTACGCACGGCAAGTTCCTGGATACGTTCTTCGCCGCGTGCAACAAACAGATTACCGATGTTGAAGGCCACCAGCAGCACGATGCTTGCGAGTGTGGTCAAGAGTGCAAAGGTGTTGGTACTGCCGCCACCAACATTGAAATAGACGTAGGGTAGAACGGCCGACTCACGTATGTGCGCATATGGCTCTGCCCAGTCGGCGAGTATGTTGGCCTGCAACAAATTGATCTCCCTGGTCGCATCGTCAATGCTGACACCGTCGGCCAGAATACCGGCGATCCCGAGATCTTCCTTGCCTGCGGAATTCGCGCCCGCGGCAACCGTGAGCGGTAACCACGCGCGTTGTGATATTGGAAAGCCAAACCCTTCCGGCATTACGCCGACGATGCTGCGCACTTCTCCATTGATGCGGCTTTGATGGCCAACGATATCCTCGCGCCCCGCATAATACGTCTGCCAGACCTCATAACTGATCAGGGCCACCGGCGCGTGCGTTCCATCCTCAGGCGTCAACAAACGACCGCGCAACGGCTGTATCTGCAAGAGCTGCAACAACTCCGGTTCGATTTCCGCGCCCTGGAACGGCTCCGAGTATTCGCCATCGCTGATCGTGGCAGTCACGTCTCGCCACGCATGCAGCGCCTTGAAGCTCGTCGTTTTTTCCCTGAAAGCCTGCAAATGGAATGCATCGTAGCGAATACTTCGCGCTCCCGTATCCAATTGCTTGCCTAACACGACATATTCGTCCCCGTCGCTCAGGCGCGGCGTTTTCAACGCGAGATTATCGATCAAGGAATAGACAGGCAGCACGATCGCGACGCCCACAAAAATCACGCTGACGCACAGCAAAGTGAAGCGAAAATTCTTCGCAAGTATCCGCAGGGTGTAACGCAATTCATTCAGAAAGTTCATGACGATGCTCCACGATTTATTCTGGTAAGTCCGGGTAGTTTTATTCGTTGCGTGTCATCAGCCAGCCAATATGTTTCTCTCTACAACACGACTGAGGTTGACGTGGTCATCCACCACTTTTCCGTCAAACAACACCACTTCGCGATTCGCGAGCGCGGCGAAGCGCGGATCGTGCGTGACCATACAAATCGTGCTGCCTTGCTGATGTAACTGCCCAAGCAGGTCCATCACGTTCTGCGCATTTTTTGAATCGAGGTTGCCGGTTGGTTCGTCGGCGAGCAGTATCTTCGGGCTGCCAACCATTGCGCGTGCAATCGCGACACGCTGCTGCTGGCCACCCGAAAGTTGCGAAGGCATGTGGGTTTTGCGATGACTCATCTCGACTTTTTCGAGCGCCATATCAACCATGACCTTGCGTTGCTTGCGTGTGATTTCGCTGCGATAGGTCAACGGCAGCGCAACGTTTTCCTCCACGCTCATTTCGGCGATCAGGTTAAAAGCCTGAAAAATAAAGCCTATTTCGCGATTTCTGATCATGGCTTTCTGCTTCTGATCCAAGCCAGCCACTTCCTTGCCATCAAGAAAATATTTGCCTTCGGTGGCACTACTCAGCAACCCCATGATGGATAACAAGGTGGATTTTCCGCAGCCGGAATGGCCGCTGATACAAACGTATTCACCCTGGTTAACCTGCAGATGAACATTGTTCAGTGCCCATGTTTCGATGTCGTCGGTGTAGAAAATCTTCTTGATGCCTTCGATGCTGATTAGCGGAGTTGTGGACATAAATCTCTACCTGTTTTAGTTGCTCAACAATATTCTGTTTTCTTTCTGCCAGTCATTGTTATCCGAAATAATTATCCGATCACCTTTGCTGAGTCCGCTCATAATTTCCACATGATTGACGGCCACTCTGCCGAGCTCAACAATCGTACGCTCCGCGTATTCCTGTTCGGCGTCGAGACGGAACAGACTTTGCTCGGCATGGCTGCGACTTGCTGCGGGGCGCTGCACATATAAACTGTTACGAATTTCGGCAATGTAGATCGTGCCTTCGACAGTGAGCTCTGGTCTTGCTGATGCAGGTAGTTCAGAGATGATGTCGACATCGACGAGCACCGTGCCGTTGATCACGGCAGGATCAATTCTGCTGAGCGTACCTTCAATCACGCCATTGCGTGTGTTGAGTTCGACACGCTGTCCCATCGCGAGCTCACTCGCCTGCAACGATGGCACATCAAGCTGCGCGTATAACACAGCCTGATTCGCGATGCGGCCCAGCTGCTCGCCGGCACGCAGATTCTGGCCGATATCCAGGTTCATTTGCTGGATAACCCCTGGCATACGCGTCGTGACTTTCAAGTTCGATTGTTGCGAGAGAGAACGCGCAAGATTTTGCTCTGCCTGCCGTATGCTCGCATCAAGTACAGCAAGCTGGCTCGTCTGGTTGTCCTTACTCTTTTGCAGGCGTTGTTCCTCGATGGCGACAAGTTGTTCTTTTTGTTCTACATCCAGTTCGGTCTGTTGAAATTCGATCTGGGAAATAACCTGCTTCGCTATCAACCGTCGATTAGCCTCGAGGTTGAGTTTGGCTTTTTCAAAACTGAACCTGCTCTGGATCAACGCCGATTCCTGATTAAGAATCTGGTTTTCAATATTGATACGCGAGGCAACGAGGTCAGCCTTCGCACCATCAAGCGCAAACTGGTTGAGTTCAACACTTGTGCCAAGCAGAGGGTTTTCGAGTTCGGCAAGCACCTGTCCTGTTTCAACGATGTCACCTGGCTTGACGTAAATGCGCTTCACCGTGCCTTCAACTTGCGAACTGATCAACTCGACATCGCGTGCAAGCAATACACCGTTGGCCGCAACTGTTATGTCGAGGTCGCCAAACTCCACCGTGCCTATCAGGACATTTTCACGATCTACCCGGAGTGTTGAATAATCCAGAGATGACAAGACATAAATCGTTGCTGCGATACCCAGCACCAACAACACAGAAATTGTGGCGGGGTTTAGCAGCTTTTTCTTTTTGGTTCTCTGGATGTCCATAATTTTATGTCAGGCGTTCATCATTAATGAGGCAGTCAGTCGAGGGCGGTGCATCTGGGGTTGTTCTGCATTCCCGTACAACTGTTGCCTCGTTGTTTAGCGTTCTGCTTAGGGCTTTTGCAATGCTTATGCCAGCCACCAGAGCCTTGAAA
>JAZKES010000003.1:6069-16497 GCA_040386995.1 Pseudomonadota bacterium
TCCTTGTAAGCCTGAATGATTTATTTCCTTGTAAGCTTGAACACTTTATTTCGCGGTAAGCCTGAATACTTTATTTCCTTGCCACCGGATACCACGTTCGCTCAAGCTCCGAAGTCTATAAATAAAGAGGAACCCCAATTGCCAATTCTGCAAGCTGTTCTAATCGGCATGGCGATAGCCATGGTCGGTACTATTCCGCGCAACATTTTGTATTTCGCCAACATGCAGTTTTTTAATGCTGTGCCATGGGCAGTCCCCCTTCTGGCGATTTACATGTGGTTTTTCTGGCGGCATCTGCAAGGTTACGGTCCGCCTGAACATTCGTCGGAACAGCGCCGCACACTGATGCGCGCAAATCCGCTGTCAGGCAGAGTGTGGCTTTGGTCCCTGCTGGCCGGAACGCTTGGCATCATTGCTCTGGTGGTGGGCTTGCGCTTTGTAAACAGGTTGATTGCATTGCCCGAACAAACATTGCCGGACATCGCGCAGGTGCCGCGTTTTACGATGCTTGTGTTATTGCTGATGTCAGCGCCCGTCGCGGGCATCATCGAAGAAATTGCGTTCCGCGGTTATATGCAGAAACCTATCGAGGAAAAATATGGTTTGTTAGTCGCGATATTAATCACCGGTACCATGTTTGCGATTGCGCATCTCGATTTCACGTTGGTGCTCTGGCCCTATTATATTTTGGTCGCTGCGATTTACGGCACAATCACGTATCTGACGAAGTCAATATTGCCTGCAGTTTTGTTGCATACAGGCGGCAATCTCTTTTCCAATTTTGATCTGTGGTTGCATGGACGGGCCGAGTGGCAGACGGGTTCCGGCGCGTCGGCATTGATCTGGGAAACCGGAACGGACAGTGCGTTCTGGACGACAGGTTTTTTTCTGGTGGTGACTATTATCCTGACCGTACTGGCTTATGTGTGGCTTGCGCGGATAACGAGCGCTATCAGAGTCAAATAGAACGTTGCAGATCGTGATCGCTGCACACACGAGTACTAGCGACGGTCCGGAAAATATTGATGCCAGGACACCGCGCAAAAAGCCCGCACTTTGCGCGCAGCGAGCCGTTTATCGGGAGTGCAGATAACGCCATTGGTAATTAACGGCGCTCTCTATTAACGGCATTCCCGATCAAAGGCACTCTCTATTAACAGAGTTCCCGATTAACGGCACTCCCGATTAACTACGCGATCAATCTAACGACATTTCCAACTAACGAGACTGTCAATTGACGGGACGTGTAATTAACGCGACAAGGGCAAGGTCAAAGTAGCAATCGCGCCACCCGCTTCTTCGCGATTCTGCAATTGCAGATCCCCATTGTGCGCAGCAGCGATACGGCGCGCCAACGCGAGCCCGATACCTGCGCCTTGCGGCTTGGTGGTATAGAAAGGTACAAACAGGTTTGCTGGATTGCTGATACCAGCGCCCTGATCAGTGATGGCAATCCTGCACAGTTTGTCAGTGCAGCTGACGTCGATAGTAATAACTTTCTTTTTATCCGCCGTTGCCTCGATCGCATTTTTTATCAGGTTGATCAGCACTTGTTCTATCTGTGTCTGATCGCCATAAACGAGTGCCGCGGTTTCTTTGGTCAGGAATTCTATCGCGTCTTCCTTGTAGATGGTTCTTATCCTGGCGACGAGTGGCAGCAGGTCAAACTGTTTCTTCTGCGCATCTGGAAGTCGTGCGATACGCGCGTAGTCAGAGATAAAGTCTCTGAGATTCAGCGCGCGTTCGTTGATGACTTCGAGGCCTTCCAGCAAATCATCATGTTCGCCCGATCGTTCCGTCTCCACCTTTTTGCGTAGAATGCTGCGCAAGGTCTGGCAGAGCGACGTGATCGGCGTGAGTGAATTATTGACTTCGTGGGCGATAACCCGAATCAGGCGCTGCCATGCCTTGATCTCCTGTTCACTGAGTACCTGTTCGAGATCGGCAATAAAAATCAGGTTGCCTTGTTTGCCGTCGTGGATGTATGTCTGGCGACTGACCTGCCAGCGACCTCGTGCGCCCGGAAACGAAAATTCGAGCAAGTGCGAATTCTGCTCGGGGAGTATGCGGTCGAGCTGATAAAACTTGATAGGTTTGCCGAGCATTGCAGTGCTGTCGGTCTGCAGCAGTTTTTCTGCCAGATGGTTGGCGAGCACGATGCGATGATCACCATCGTACGCAACGACCGCAACATTAAACTGCGTGATGATACGTTCGAGCAGGCCTCGCAGTTCTTTTTCATCCTGCCGGCTTTGCTGCAACTCATCGGTCAGAGAATTGATCTGCTGGTATAACTCGGCAAGGCCGCCGGTTTCCCGCGCCAACGTGCCGCGCAAACTGTAGTCTTCACTGCGGATCGCTTCGATCAAGGTGTTCAGCGTGCGCATCTGGTGAATGAAGGTGCGCCGTATACTGATCGCAACAACAATTATCCAGCCAACTGCGCCGACACTGATCGCGATCTGGCCAGGCAAGGTTATAGGCCAATCGGCCCAGAACATGGCAAGTAATGCGCCGACAGGAATCAGTCCTGATATAGCACGCCAGAACAGTTTACTTTCCGTTGCCACGCCGGGTTTCGCGCGGTGGTTTACAGGCTCCAGACGGCTCACAAACTGATCCCGTATTTCTGCAGGCGTCTATAGAGCGCAGAGCGACTCAAACCTAATTTCTCTGCCGTTTTTTCCACGTCATGATTATTCATGATAAGCGCCTGCATGATCAGATGGCTTTCGGCCTCGTCGAGTGTCATATCACTGAGCGTGGCAAGTTGCTCAGCGCGATCCGAATCTTCGTCACCTGAAAAGTCTGCCTGATGAACACTCGGCAGCTGTAGATCGGCGGGTTGAATTTCTTCTTCAAGTGCGAGCAGCACCGCACGCTCGATGACATGATGTAATTCGCGGATGTTGCCGGGCCACGCATATTTTTGCAGCAGCGCCATCGTTTCGGGCGAAAAATGCGTCGCAACGGAACTGCTGTGATGACGCGCTTGTTCGAGAAATACGTTCGCCAGAAGCGGAATATCTTCTGTTCTTTCGCGCAGCGCGGGCACGTGCAGCGTGACGCCGTTTAACCGAAACAGCAGGTCTTCGCGAAATCCTTTGTCACGTACCAGCATGCCGAGATCCGCGTTGGTGGCGGAAATAAACCGCACATTGGCGGGCTGGCTACGTGACGCCCCAAGTTTTTCAAACTGCCGCTCTTCGAGAAGACGCAGAATTTTTGCCTGCTGGTTCATCGGCATGTTTGCTATTTCATCGAGAAACAGGCTACCGTCTTTGGCCAGTTCAACACGGCCTATACGATCAGTACGCGCATCGGTAAACGCACCTTTGACGTGGCCAAACATTTCACTTTCAAACGTGGTTTCCGAAATACCGCCCATGTTGACCGTGATCAACGATGCGTCTCGCCGTTTTGAATTTTCATGGACATAGCTCGCCAGCAAACTTTTACCCGTGCCGTTTTCACCCGTGATCAGTACAGAAATATCACTTTCGGCAATGCGTTTTGCTGACTCAAGCAACTTCAGCATGGCAGGCGCAGAGGTGATAATTTTCTGCCTGGCCTGCTCCTGCAGCAGACTGTTCTCCGCGCTCAAGCGTGTGGCGCGCTGGCCAATCTCGCTGATACGCATCTGCGAATGAATTATGTTGAGCAGCCGGTTGTTGTCCCAGGGCTTTTCAATAAAGTCGGAAGCGCCGCGCTGCATTGCATCGACGACGAGAGGAATCGTGGCCCAGCCTGTCATCACAACAATCGGAATGTTTTCATCGAGCTTGCGAATCTTGCTGATAAGTTCGAGACCTTCGTTGCCAGACGTGGTGTCCTTGCAATAATTCATATCGATCAACGCGAGCTTGAAGTTTTTCTCAGCAATACGCGCAAGCAGGGCGTCAGGCGTCTGACAGGCTTCCGACGCCATGCCTTCACTATTCAACAGCAACTTCAAAGCCACGATGATGCTCGTGTCGTCATCCGCGATCAGAATACTCATAAACGTGTCGCCATCAATAATTCCGGGTATTCAGCTTGAAACCTTCACTCGATGTGCAGGCTGTCCTTGATGTACTCCCATGCCTCTTCGGCATTTTCGACGTACTTGAACAGGTGAAGATCTTCGGCACTGATCACGCCCTGCTCGACCATGAAATTCCAGTCGATCACTTTTTCCCAGAATTCGCGCCCAAAAACGAGGATCGGCATGGCGGCGATTTTTCCGGTCTGCACCAGCGTGAGGGTTTCAAATAATTCATCGAACGTACCGAAGCCACCTGGAAATACCACGAGGGCACGCGCGCGCAGCAGGAAGTGCATTTTGCGTATTGCGAAATAGTGAAACTGAAAACAGAATTTTGGCGTGATGTAGGTATTCGGATATTGCTCGTGTGGCAGCACGATGTTCAGACCAATCGACTCACCACCGGCATCGACCGCGCCGCGGTTGGCGGCTTCCATCACACCCGGACCACCACCCGTAATGACGAGCGCCTTCGCACCTTCCTCGCTCTTGGAACGCTCTGTGATAATTTCGGCGAGGCGACGCGCCTCGGCGTAATAACGTGATTGCATACGTTTGAAATGCAGAGTTTTCTGTATCTTCAGCAACGCGGGATTACGCGGCGCAATCTTAATCTGCAAGTCCAATTGTGCTTGCTCAGCATCAACCATCTCGGGCGACGGCGTACGCGCGCTGCCGAAGATCACGACGGTGTTCAGAACCTTGTGTTCCTGCAGCGTGAGTTCGGGTTTGGTGAGTTCGAGCAACAAACGCACGGGGCGTAATTCTTCGCGCACGAGAAAATCGAGATCATCAAACGCGAGTCGGTAAGCCGGCGAGTTCACCTGCGCGGCGGATGGACCTTCTTCGGCTTCTTTGACTTCCTGCCGGGCATTTTTCAGATCTTCAGCTGCAGTGCTGAACAAGTGCCCCGATTTACGGCGCTTGGAAGATTCTTTATTCATGAGCTGTTGCCTTGAGTTGCTGATCGAGTTGCTGCAATCGTTGCGGTGTGCCGATGTCTATCCATTCGCCACTGAACAATGAACCGCTTGCTTGTTGATGGGTAATGGCCTGCTTGAGTAATGGCAGTAGCGGATATTTTGTTTCTGATACTCCGGCGAAAAGGCGCGGATGAAATACACCGATGCCACTGTAGGTAAAAGTGCTGGATGGCGGGATCGCTGTCGCAATGGGCATCGCGAGTCGACCCTTATTGTCGAGCGTGAAATCACCTTTGGGATGATGCGCTGGATTAGCCACGAGCACCAGATGGACAAGGTCTTGTGCAGAAAGCTGGTTGCGCAAATTGCCGAATGGATAATCTGTCCACACATCGCCGTTCACCACCGCGAATGGTTCATTACCGAGCAGCGGCAGCGCCTTGATGATCCCGCCCGCAGTTTCGAGTGGTTCTGTCTCGCGCGACCATGTGATCTTCACGCCGAGTGTACTGCCATCGCCGAAAGCATCTTCGATCTGCTGACCAAGCCAGGCGTGATTGATAACAAGGTCGGTGAAATTGTGCGCGGCGAGTTTACGGATCAAATGTTCGAGCAGTGACTTGCCACCCGCCTGCAGCAATGGCTTTGGTGTGTGTGTCGTCAGCGGCTGCATCCGTTCACCCTTGCCCGCTGCGAGCAGCATAACTTTCATGCGCCAGCTCCTGCTGCGACATGCTGTTGTGTCTGGAGCAATGCAGCATCGAGATGCGGGAGAACGCGGTCGTGTAACCAGGCGGAGAACACTTTTAATTCCGGATATTCGGGAACAACCTCACTGATGTAGCGCAACGTCAGCGGAATATCCTGCAAATAGCGGCTTTTTCCATCACGCAGCCAGAGTCGTCCAAAAATGCCGGCGACCTTTAGATGCCGCTGCAAACCCATCAAATCGAAGTCCTGCAAGAATTGCTGTGGCGCGACATGTAGCAGCACACCAGCCTCGGTGGCGCGCGCAGCGTAATCAAGCACCCATGTATTGACCTGAGCGCGCGGCCAGCTGATGTAACAATCCTTGAGCAGTGAAACGAGGTCGTATGTCACGGGGCCAAACACGGCATCCTGGAAATCGAGCACACCGGGTGGCGCGTCGGCGCGATACATCAGGTTGCGCGAATGGTAATCGCGATGTACGAACACTTGCGGTTGCGCGAGGGCTGAGTCGACCAGAAAGTGATAGACGTTTTCGAGCATGTTGATTTCAAACGTAGACAATTTGAATTGCATGATGCCGCCGCAAAACCAGTCGGTGAAGAGGCGCATTTCACGCAGCAGCAACGCTTCATCATAGGGCGGCAGCGGCGGTGTGCTGCCGTCGCATTGCTGGATTTTTACAAGCTCCGCGAAAGCTGATTGATAGAGCGCATCCGCGCTGGGTTGCAATTGGGGATCACCTTGCGCAGCGTCGAGTTTGCTCCAGAGCAGCACATCGCCAAAATCGGCCAGGCACATGAAACCAAGTGCGAGGTCAGCGGCGACTACTTCAGGTACCGCGACACCACCTCTTGCGAGCCGCCGCGCGATTTCGACAAAAGTCTGGCTGTTTTCCTTGTCGGGCGGAGCGTCGACCAGAATCCAGGATTTGTGTGCGGTAAAACCACGAAAATAACGCCGAAAGCTCGCATCTCCGCTAACTGCGTCGATGGTTTCACGAGCGGATCCGTCATTAAGCGTTGGCGCAAGCGAAACAAACCACTGCCTTAATGCCTGTTCTCTTTGCTGGAGGGTAGAAGTCAAAAGTAGTACTCAACGTTGATATGAATTAAATCAATGATTTGCAGGCTGGCTGAACGCCTTTGAACTTAAGTCTCTGACACTCGGCGAATTACCAAAGTTTCCTTGTTTAGCCCAGCCATAGAACTTAGAATTTGCGGGTCTCGGCATTATGCCTTACCCCTTCCGGATTTTAGAAGTGACCAGCGCCCCGTTCCCGCCTTCCCGCCGCTTTAGTTTGTTCCCTGCCAAACGCAAATTTGTGCATTGCTCGTTAGCCTTGTTACCGCTGCTGGTGCCTGTTGTGGTTGCCGCGCAACCTCTGGTAGCTCCAGATGCCAGCGAAATTGACTGGGTCAAACGCGAAGACCTGACGCCTGAACAACTCGAGCAGCTTGAAGGTGCATGTTGCGGCATGTATGTCGAACCTGCGTTGCCAGCCGTCGAAGGTGAACCCGGCACAATCGTGATCGATGGTGATCCGGTCAACTTTGCAGCCGACGGCACCGTGCAGGTTGAAGGCAATCTGCAGATTCAGCAAGACGGTCTGACGATCACCGCTGATCGCGGTACGTATCGTCGCGAGGTGAAGGTCGCCACGCTCGAAAACAACATTCGTATTCGCCAGCCTGGCGTTCTGTTGACCGGCACGAGCGCAGAAGTGAATCGGGAGACTGGCGTCAGCACACTGCTGAATGCGTCATATGTGTTGCATGAAACTTCCGCGCGCGGCAGTGCGGCCGTTATCGTTAGAACTGATGCTGATGGTGTGATCACAATCGACAACGGTGTGTTCACGCGCTGCGAACCCGGTGACAACAGCTGGTTCGTGGCTGGCGACAACATCGTGCTGAACCAGCAAACGGGACGTGGCACCGCACGTAATGTCACGTTACGTGTGAAAGATGTTCCAGTGATGTATCTGCCGTGGATCAGTTTTCCGCTCAACGATGATCGCGTCAGTGGTTTTCTTGCACCAGTGCTTGGCTCAACACGCGATGGCGGTCTCGATATCGCGACGCCCTATTACCTGAACCTTGCACCCAACTACGATGCGACACTTACTCCTCGCATCCAGACCGAACGCGGCGTCATGCTGGGCGCGGAAGGTCGTTATCTCGGCACAAACTCGCAACATCTGCTCGACATGCAGTATTTGCCGAATGATGACTTGTACGATCCGGCGACGCGCGATGTGCCCGGCAGCGATAGTCCACCGGTTGATGACCGCTGGTCGCTGAATTACGATTTTTACGCGTTGCTCGCGCGAGGCTGGAGCGCAGGCATCGACTACGCCGCAGTGAGTGATAGAGATTATTTTCAGGATCTCGGCAACACGGGCCTCTACACAACAACGCAGAGTTACCTGTACCGCGATGCACGTGTTAACTATCGCGGCCCAACCTGG
Source organism: Pseudomonadota bacterium (assembly GCA_040386995.1). Taxonomy (GTDB): domain Bacteria; phylum Pseudomonadota; class Gammaproteobacteria; order Pseudomonadales; family Pseudohongiellaceae; genus CAILUG01. Next base: position 14,195 of record JAZKES010000003.1, read on the forward strand.
AATTTCCAGGCGCTTACGCAGGGTTATCAAGTCATTGATCCATCAATTGCCGCAATCGCCGAACCTTATAGCAGCCTGCCGCGCCTGAACCTCGATGGCACTTACTACATTGGCTCACATGTGGAATATGGCGTCGATTCCGAATACGTGCGTTTCGATCGCAGTCTCAATCCGCAGCGGTTCACGCAAGATCAAATCAACAACGGCGTTATGGTTGAGGGTGAACGCCTTGCGGTCACGCCGCGCATCAGCCTGCCATGGTCGAACAATTACGCGTTTGTCACGCCGACCGTTAAATACAAATACGCGAACTGGAATCTGCGAGATCAGGCTATCGGCACGACGGCGTCACCCGACCGCAGCATCTTCAGCGCGAACCTCGACAGTGGCTTGATCTTCGAACGCGACTTGACGCTGTTCGACGAGGAACTACGTCAGACGTTCGAACCCCGCTTGTTCTATCTCTATAACCAATACGAAGACCAGAGCGACATCCCGCTGTTCGATACCAGTGACCTGACCTTCAGCTTCAACCAGCTGTTCCGCGATGATCGATTCAGCGGTAAAGATCGCGTGGGTGATGCAAATCAGCTGACGTTGGCGGTGAGCTCGCGTTTTTACGACAGCGCCGGCCAGGAAAAAGCCCGCGCGAGTATTGGCCAGATTCAGTATTTTGAAGACCGCCGTGTCACGCTGTTCAGCCAGCAGGGAATCTTTGATCGGCAGTCAGGCTCGGCAGTGGCGGGCGAACTTGGCCTGCAACTCGCTGACAACTGGCGCGCGAGTTCCTATTTCGAATGGAATACCACCACCAATGAACTGGATGTGGCGAACCTGCAATTTCAGTATCAGTCCGAACAAAAGCAGCTGTTCAACATTGGTTACCGATACCGCGATATGTCTAATGTCTACAGCCCGTCTGGCATTGACCGCTCCATCGACCAGAGTGACGTTTCTGCCGTTTGGCCGGTCTCTGATACCTGGGCGCTGGTCGGCCGCTGGAACTACGATCATGCAAATAAACGAAACTTAGAAACCATCGCCGGTGTCGAATACACTAACTGCTGTTACACAGTGCGCGTGATCGCACGGCAGTGGATCGACAACGACGCACTCTTCGAAGGCCTGGACGACGACAACACCGGCGTATTCATCCAGTTTGAACTTAAAGGCCTTGGCAGTCTGCTAGGCGGTAATGTGCTTGGAATATTGAACAATGGCATCAGTGGATATCGGGAACGTGAATATGCGCAATAGACTTTTTGCATTTGCAATTGTCACCACCTTTTGTGTGGCCTTGTCGGGTATCGGCGGCGCGCACGCACAGCCTGCAGCAGTCGATAAAGTCGTCGCTATCGTCGACGACGAGGTTGTGCTGAAGAGTGAATTCGACCAGCGCTGGGTACAAGTAGAGGAGCAGATTGCGAAAGCAACCGGACCAGTACCACCTACGGCTGAGCTGCGCAAACAGGTACTGGATCAGATCATCCTTGAACACCTGCAAATGCAAATGGCGAACCGCGCGGGTGTGCGCGTCGATGACAACCAGCTCAACCAGGCCATGAACACCATTGCACAACAGAACAAGATGACCTTCGAACAATTTACCGAAGTGTTGCAGCAACAAGGCCTTTACGAGTCCACGCGTGATGCCTTACGCAAGGAACTGATCATCGGCCAATTCCAGAACGGCGCGGTGAATCGTCGCATCGAAATTTCGCGCCAGGAAGTCGAAAACTTTCTGCGCTCCGAAACCGGCGCTACCGAAACCGCACCTGAATATCATGTCGCGCATATTCTGATTCCGAATAATGGCGCTGCCTCTACCGACCGCCAGGCGGCACTTGCCGAAGTGCTCTACACCCAGATTTCGGAAGGCGCCAATATTGCCGAGCTGATCGCGAGAAAAGAAATCAACGGCATCACGATTAGTGGTGGCGATCTCGGCTGGAACAAACCGGAAGGTCTTCCCTCCGTATTTGCCACGGTGGTTCCAGCGCTTGAAAGTGGTGAAGTCAGTAAGCCATTCACAAGCCCCAACGGTTACCACATCGTGCAGGTACTGGAGATGCGCGGCGGCACGGCACTCAAACTCGACCAGGCGCAGGTCCGGCACATTCTGATCAAACCAAATGAAATTCGCACAGAGGCACAGGCTGAAGCGTTGGTCCGCGAGTTGTATCAGCGCATACAGAACGGCGAAGATTTCGCAGACGTTGCACGCCAGAATTCCGATGACGAAAACTCCATCGTCTCCGGTGGCAACCTCGACTGGGTTTACGACGGCATGGTGCCACCCGATT
>JAZKES010000003.1:16597-33421 GCA_040386995.1 Pseudomonadota bacterium
ATCGTCTCCGGTGGCAACCTCGACTGGGTTTACGACGGCATGGTGCCACCCGATTTCATGAAGGTAGTACACGAAACTGCCACGGGTGACATGTCTGCGCCATTCCGCGCACAGACTGGCTGGCACATCATTGAAGTACTCGACCGCCGCATCCAGGACGTGACTGAAGAAAACAAACGGTTCCAGGCCGAGAACATTCTGCGAGAGCGCAAGTTTGAAAATGAGCTCGAAGATTGGCTCGCCGAGATCCGCGATACGTCCTACATCGACATCAAGGAATTCTGAGGGGCGATTCCGGAAATTGTCGTCTTACGCGCAAACCTCGTTGGTTTCGTACTCAAGGACGCAACCAACGATCGCGGGGGCCAGCTTTCCCCATTCACTTACTGGCGTGTAAACTCGGCTTTGGTGTCCTGCGTCGCGCCAACGACTACCGCCTTATAGTCGAAAGGTGCTGAGCGCAAAATCACCTCGCTCTCAAGCAAAAATCCTGATTCTGGAGTCGCCCTGAAACCCGCCCCAATGAATATAACGCTCGCCCTGACCCCGGGCGAACCTGCCGGAATCGGGCCAGATCTTTGTCTGCAATTGGCAGCCCGCCAGGCATTTCCGTTTCCTCTCGTTGCGATTGCTGATCGCGAGCTGCTGCGTAGTCGAGCGACCAAACTGGGTTTGAATATTCAACTTCGTAATTATGTGCCCGGCAAACCCAACCCACCTGCCGCTATTGGTGAACTCATTGTGTTGCCCGTTGCGCTCGCTACTCCAGTCGAGTGTGGTGTGCTCAACGTTGCTAATGCGCCTTATGTGCTGGCGACGCTCGAACGGGTTGCCACTGGCTGCCTGAACGATGAGTTTCAGGGCATGATTACCGGGCCCGTGCAGAAAAGCATCATCAATCAGGCCGGCATCGCGTTCAGCGGACACACCGAATTTCTCGCCGAGCGCGCGGGTGTCAGCAAGGTTGTGATGATGCTTGCGACCTCAGGCTTGCGTGTTGCGCTGGCCACTACTCATATCCCGCTCAGCGCGGTTTCCGGCGCTATCACACGCGAGTTGTTACGCGAAGTGCTCACTATCCTGCATGCGGATTTACGCACCCGCTTCGGCATTACCAATCCGCATATCGTTGTTGCAGGATTAAATCCGCACGCCGGCGAAAATGGTTATCTTGGCAGGGAAGAAATTGATGTGATCAATCCGGTGCTCGATGAGTTGCGCAGCCAGGGCATACACCTCACAGGTCCATTACCGGCCGATACTTTATTCACGCCAAAATATCTTGATCATGCCGATGCCGTGCTCGCGATGTATCACGACCAGGGTTTGCCGGTGCTCAAATACAAGGGCTTTGGCAATGCCGTCAACATTACACTTGGCCTGCCGTTCGTTCGCACCTCCGTTGATCATGGCACCGCGCTCGATCTCGCGGGCACAGGCAAAGCCGATGCAAGCAGCATGTTGCTTGCGATCAATACTGCAGTTGCGATGGCAACCGCCAGCAAGGAAAACCATTGAGCAACTACAATTCCAAACAACGGGATTCTAAAAACGCGGATTTCAAACACGGCGACTCGAATCACCGCGCGCGCAAACGCTTCGGCCAGAATTTTCTGCACGATCAACACGTCATTGCACGCATCGTAAAAGCTATTACGCCACGCGAAGGCCAGATGCTCGTGGAAATCGGTCCTGGCAAGGGTGCGATTACGGAGCCGCTGCTCGACGCGTGTAGCGAGCTCACGGTGATTGAAATCGATCGTGATCTTGCCGCCATGTTAACAAGCCGCTTCGCCGATAAACCCGGCTTCAGGCTTGTTGAGCAAGATGTACTCGAATTTGATTTTGCAACGCTGAATGCGCCGGCTGCCTCATTGCGAATTCTCGGCAACCTGCCTTACAACATTTCCACGCCGCTGCTGTTTCATCTGTTGCAATACCACGAGCTGATCGCCGACATGGTGTTCATGCTGCAGCTCGAAGTGGTCAACAGGCTCGCGGCGCAGCCGGGCGATCCGGACTATGGCCGGCTCAGCATAATGATGCAGTATTACTGCAAGGTCGAAAAACTGTTCAAGGTGCCAGCAACCGCATTTGTGCCGCAACCCAAGGTTGAGTCAGCCATCGTGAAGTTGACGCCCTGGCGAGAACTACCGTATCCGGCGACCAACATCGTGACGTTCACCAATGTGGTGCGCACTGCGTTTAATCAGCGCCGCAAGACAATTCGCAACACCTTAAAGAACCTGCTGAGTAATGAGCAGCTCGAGAGTCTGGAGCTCGACCTTAGCTTACGTCCCGAGAATTTGAGCATTGAGGACTATGTTAGAATCACCGCCATTCTGGACCGACATAGTGAAGTGAGTCGTGCAAGTGAGCAGTGATGTGAATGACACCGAAACCCAACCATGCGGCGTGGATATCAAGGTATCCACGCAATACCTCAAGCAGCAGTCTGACCCAGGCCGTTCTTCGTACGCTTTCGCTTACACCATTACCATCACCAACAACCGCACCCTGCCCGTCAAACTGCTCAGCCGCCACTGGATCATCACCGATCAAAATAACAAAGTCGAAGAAGTGAAAGGCAGCGGCGTTGTCGGCCAGCAACCACTGATCAATCCAGGCCAGAGTTACCAGTATTCGAGTGGCGCCGTAATTCACACTGAAATCGGCGACATGAAAGGCACGTACACCATGCAGTGCAGCAGTGGTGATTTGTTTGCCGCACCTATACCTCTGTTTATTCTCGCAGTTCCACACATGCTGCATTAGCAATCCGGTGAGAAGTTTATAGTGGCGACGTTTGCAGTAGGCGATATCCAAGGTTGTTACGACCAGCTGAGGCGACTACTGGACAAGGCCGCTTTCACACCCGAGACCGACCGCCTTTGGTGTGTCGGCGACATGATCAACCGCGGCCCCCAATCACTTCAGACGCTACGTTTCCTCAAAAGCCTCGGCACTTCCGTCGTTGCAGTACTCGGCAATCATGACCTGCATTTTTTGGCCGTTGCCTCTGGCGCGTTCAGGGATGCCAAGGTCAACACGATGCAAGATCTTATGAATGCACCCGACTGCATCGAACTATTCGATTGGGTGCGCACACGTCCGCTCGCCTACAACGAAAAACTTGCTACTCAAAAAGGCGATAAGGATTTTCTGATGGTACATGCAGGGATCCCTCCCAACTGGACCTTTGAAAAAGCCGTGGCCTGTTCGAAGGAAGTCGAAGAGGTCTTGCAAGGCACCGACTTCATTCCATTTCTTGAACGTATGTATGGTGATCAGCCCGATGTCTGGGACGACAAGCTCACCGGCACTGACCGTTTGCGCGTGATCACCAATATCCTGACGCGTATTCGCTTCTGCACACTTGAGGGACGTATGAACCTCAAGATCAAGACCAGTGCGAACACCGCACCCGCAAATTTTCAGCCGTGGTACAACTTTCAGAAATTGCCAAAAGACAGAATTATGTTGTTCGGCCACTGGGCTACTCTCGAAGGTCACACAGGCATCAGCAATATTCATGCGCTTGATACGGGTTGCGTGTGGCGCCGCTGCATGACGCTCATGCGCCTCGAAGATGGCGAACGTATTTCGGTAAGTTGCAATGATGTCTGAACCCGGTGTGACCAGCGCCACAGATAACCGAAGTCATGTTGTGGCAAGCTGCTGCCTATGAAAATTTATCTCGTTGGCGGCGCACTGCGCGACAGGTTTCTCGGACTTCCCGTCAAGGACAAGGACTGGGTTGTTGTGGGTGCTACATCCACTGAAATGCTCGAGCAAAAATATCTGCAGGTTGGCCGTGATTTCCCGGTTTTTCTGCATCCGCAGAGTAAGGAAGAATACGCGCTCGCGCGCACCGAACGTAAAAGTGGCAAGGGCCATACAGGATTCGTCGTACACGCGTCACCCGATGTGACACTTGAACAAGACCTTGCACGGCGCGATCTTACGATCAACGCAATGGCGGAAAGTATCGACGGTGAACTGGTCGATCCCTTTAATGGTAAAGCTGATCTCGATGCACGCATCCTGCGTCATGTATCGCCAGCCTTTGCCGAAGATCCACTGCGCGTATTACGCGTCGCACGGTTCGCCGCACGGTTTGCGCATCTCGGTTTTACCGTAGCACCTGAAACACTTGAGCTGATGCGCGCCATAACCCATGCGGGTGAACTGCAGCATCTGGTCGCCGAACGGGTATGGCAGGAATTACACAAGGCGCTCGAAACCCAATCGCCGCAGGTGTGCATGCAAGTATTGCGCGATTGCGAAGCGCTCGAAGTCGTGCTGCCAGAACTGCACAGCCTGTTTGGTGTACCACAACCCGCAAAATATCATCCCGAAATTGATACAGGTGTACACAGCCTTATGGTGCTCGAGATGGCAGCGTCCATCAGCAACAGCACGGTCGTGCGGTTCGCCGCACTTGTACATGATGTTGGCAAGGGCGCTACACCGAAGCAGTCATGGCCATCACATCCCGGACATGAGGAAGCGGGCGCGAAATTGATCGAGGCTCTTAGCCAGCGGTTAAAAGTACCGAACGAACACCGCGAGCTTGCGATCATGGTCAGCCAGCATCACACCCGTTGTCATCGCGCCAACGGACATGAAGCACATGATTTATACATGACGCTGGAAGTCACCGACGCCCTGAGAAGACCCGACCGTTTTGAACTTTTCCTGCTGGCCTGCGAAGCCGACGCACGTGGCAGACTCGGCCTCGAAAACAATGCGTACCCGCAAGCCGGAATTTTACAAAAGGCGTTCAAGGCAGCGAAACAAACCGATATTCAGCGCCTTGTTGCCGAGCACAAAAATCCGCAGCAGTTGGGCCCCGCAATCAGGCAGGCGCGAATCAAGGCGATTGCGGCAGTGTTCCCGTAATCGTTAAAACTCAAGGAAGCCCCTCTTAAACTCGTCATTCCCTAGAAAGCGGGAGTTCAGTAACTCGTCATTCCCGCGGCTTTTTAAAGTTTATCCCCGCGAAGGCGGGGACGGAAATCCAGTCTGTTACTTTTGCTAAATACCAGTCCTCGCCTCCGCGGGACAGGCTTTAAAAGCGGAGGGTAAGACGTATCCCTCAATTAGTGAGGCTTCCGATAGTGGGGCTTCCGAGGTCCGGAAGTTCTTCTAAATCCAGATTCAACTCCAGACCTAGTGAACTCGTCATTCCCGCGCAGGCGGGAATCCAGTCTGTTGCTTTTGCTAAATACCAGTCCTCGCCTCCGCGGGACAGGCTTTAAAAGCGGAGGGTAAGACGTATCCCTCAATTAGTGAGGCTTCCGATAGTGGGGCTTCCGAGGTCCGGAAGTTCTTCTAAATCCAGATTCAACTCCAGACCTAGTGAACTCGTCATTCCCGCGCAGGCGGGAATCCAGTCTGTTGCTTTGTATTCGCAATCAATGAGACTGCCGAGATGCGGAAGTTTTTCTAGAACCAGTTCTCAGCTCTGCATCTTGTGATGCAACAACATATCAACCGCACTTTCCATCGAACCTGCACGTGTCACTACACCGGCGTTCACGAAGAAAATTTCGTCCGCTTCCTTAATGGTATTCAGTCTGTGCGCAATGATTACCTTCGTGGTGCTCGCCGGCAGTTTTTCGAGAATATCCTCGAGTAATTGTTCAGTCACGGTATCGATGTTTGCAGTTGCTTCATCGAGAATCAGCAGCTCGGGTTTACGCAACGCTGCACGCATGAACGCAATCAGCTGTTTCTGGCCAAGGCTGATCGAATCGCCGCTTGAGGATACCTTGGTATCCAGACCCTGATCGAAACGCGACAACAAACTCGTAAGTCCCGCGTCATTGATCACCTGCAAAAGTTGCTCATCGGTTTCACCCATGTATTCGGTATTTCCGTAGAGAATGTTGTCACGCATGGTGCCCGTGAACAGAAACGGCTCCTGCAGAATGAAGCCAATTTTCATCGCACGTTCCGCGGGTTCGTAAGCGCGAATATCTTTGCCATCAAGAAGCACGGTGCCTTTCGACGGATCGTACAGCCGCGCCATGAGCGACGCAGTTGTGGTCTTGCCACCACCCGTCGGGCCGATCAATGCATACGTTTTGCCACGCTCAAGCGCGATTGACACGTGATTCAGAATATTCTTGTTATCGGCATACTGGAACGTGACATCCCTGAACTCGAGCACCGCATCTGACGCGACCTTCGACGCCGGCACTACTTCCATGTTCGTGCTCAGCGCAAGCACTTCGGAAATACGATCAAGCCCGGCAAGCGCGAGCTGCAGCGATGACCATACCGTCGCAAGCTGGCGCAGAGGATTGTAGAAATTGTTGACGTAAAGCAGAAAGCCAATCAGCAGGCCTGTTGTGAGTGCACCCGAAAAAATCATCGTGATGCCGTACGACAACACAATCAGCTGGCCGAGGTTGTAAGCAAACCCGAACAGCGGAATGAAAAAATTGCTCGCGATACCCGCACGCACGGACGCAGAAAAATTGGCGGTGTTTGCTGCGGCAAATTTTTCGCAGAAATAGTCGAGCCGGTTAAACGCAACAATCACCTTGAAGTTCGCCAGACTTTCCGAAACCTCACCACTGAGACCACCCATGGTTTGCAGGCTCGTGAAATTCCTGCGTTTGACCCAGGGCGAAATCAGCTGCGTGATGATCAACACACCAATCGCAGGCAACAACGCGAGAAATCCCAGAAATGGATTCAGAATCAGCATCGCGGTACCCGCACCAAGGATCAGAAAAAAATTGCTCAGAAAATGCATGAGCGCGTGCGCAAAAAACTGGTTGAGTTTTTCCGTATCGTTATTGATACGTGAGATGAGATCGCCCGACCGGTTCTGGTTAAAAAACGCGACCGGCAATTCCTGCAGCTTGTTGAAGATCAGATTCCTGAGATTGAACAGGATGCGCCGACCCACTCCACCCATCGTGCGCGTCTGCAAAAAACTCGAACAGAACGCGATGATGTTTATGACGAGCAGCACAACCGACCACCTCGCGATGCCGGAGTAATCGCCGTTGGCGATGTACGTGTCGACAACATGCGAAATGATGACGGGGCCACTGATCTGAATCGATGCAGTAAGAACGATCGCTGTCAACGCGAAGAGTATTCGTTTGCCTTCACCACGCATGAGCGGCACAAACCGCCCGAGCGCTTTGAGCAACGATTCCTGCTTCTGGTTGGCCTCGCTCGTATTAAGCTTGTAGTTCATAGTCTTCAGTACTGTGTTGCGAGCTGTAGATTTGCACGTATTCAGGCGATGTAGCCATCAGTTCTTCATGAGTGCCACTCGCCAGCACCATACCTTCCATGAGCAGGATGATCTGGTCGTAATCTTCAACCGGCGCAATTTTCTGCGTCACGGACACCAGTGTGATACCGGGATAGTTGTTACGCACATTGGCGAGAATTTTCTGTTCGGTCTGGCCATCCACGCGCGCCGTGAAATCATCGAGCAGCAAAATTTTCGGATTCAACGCCAACGCACGTGCAAGCATGATGCGCTGTTTCTGTCCGCCGGAAAGACTGGTGCCACGTTCGGATACGATGGTGTCGAGCCCCTTATCGAGCGTGCCGACAAAATCCTTGAGTTCAGCAGTAGCAAGCGCGAGCGCGAGTTCGGCATCACCCACCGTTTTGGAAAACGCGATGTTCTCGCGAAGTGTCAGATTAAAAAGTGCCGAATCCTGGAACACAAAACCGATCTGCCTGTGAAGTGCCTGCGGCGCATAAGCCGCAAGTGGATGGTCATCGATTGTGATTGCACCTGACTGCGGCTTGATCAATCCCGTGATTGCATAGAGCAGTTGCGTTTTACCCGCAGCGGTCGGACCGATGATTGCAGTGCGACTACCCGCGTTGATCTTGATCGACACATCACGCAGCGCTTTCTTCTCGCCGTAGGCCACAGTCACATCACTCACAGCAATGTCCCCGCGCAGCTCAATATCGAGTGTCCCGGGCGCCGGGCGTTCGGGCGCTTCAAGTACTTGCACGATACGCCCGAAGGACGCAGTTGCCTGGGCGATGATGTTGCTCATGAAACCAATGACGATAATCGGAAAAACGAGGATGGTCAGGTAGTTCAGAAACGCACTGAAATTACCGAGCGAAAGTTCGCCAGTGATTACGAGATGACCACCGAACGCGAGAATCATCAGGATCGCGAGGCTGACCAGAAAACTGATCGCGGGGATCATGATCGCAAACAAGCCAACGATACGCATGCCGATGTCGCGCGACTCCGTGTTGGCCGCCAGAAATTTTACGTACTCCACCGCTTGCGAATTGAGCAGGCGGATCAACGAAGATCCATTGATCGATTCGTTGATCACCTTGTTGAGCCAATCGATAGTTTCCTGTGACCGGCGGAACAGTTTGCGCACACGCGACAACACCGAATAAAACGTGAACGCGATTGCAGGCACCACCACCAACACCGCGATTGCAAGTTTCCAGTCGATCATCACAAGCAACACGGAAGCACCAATGATCAGGAACAACGATGAGATGATCGACGCAATTGCCTGCGATACAAAATTCTTTATCGCATCAACATCGGACGTGAGATTGGTGAGAAGTTTCGCTGCGCCGACCTCTTGCACATAGGCATGGTCCTGCTGCGAAATCCTGCCGATGAGCCGTGTGCGCAGGTCGCGCGCAACACGTTCGGACGTAACGGTTTGCACGATGGACTGCAAATACGTCAGCAGGAAGATGCCGATTGCGAACGCACCGAATTCCATAATTGTGCTGGAAAGCGCGAAGTCGCCTGCCGTGGCTGAGTCGATCGCCGAGGCGATCAATTTTGGCAGAACGAGATTCAGGCCATTGGCCATGACTGTTAACAACACAAGCGCCAACACCCATTGCCGATAAGGTCGTAACAAACTCATTAACCCGGGTTTGCGGGCTGCGCGTTCTGGCCGGACAGTTGAGTTCATCAGGGTAATTTCCGGGCACTATTTATAGTGGTTGGCAATGACTCGCTACGGGGCCGCAATCTAAGGTGTTGCAGTTATTGTTGCCTCAGCAGATCTCAGACAGAACAGATGGGCCATTCAGAATGATCACACGTTGCTAGCGAGAAGACGCGGCAATCATAGACAGAGCCTTGACTGGTGTCGATGCAAAACTGGATTCCCGCCTCCGCGGGAATGACGAATTCACAATTAATGAGGGATTGCTGTGTTCGCTGAAATGACAACTTCCTGTATGAGACAAAACCTGCGGCCATTCAGCAGCGGCTGCACCGGAAAGAACGGATCAGTCCGGTGCAGCGGTTGTTAACAGACGAGGTTTAATTCAACCCACGACGCTCCAGCAGTGGCTCGACATTTGGCTGTGCTCCTCGAAACTTCACGAACAAGCCAAGCGCATCTTCACTACCACCACGTGATAACAGCGTATCGCGGAAATGCTGGCCGTTGGCGCGTGTCATGCCGCCGTTCTCCTTGAACCATTCAACTGAGTCAGCATCAAGGACCTCGCTCCAGATGTAGGAGTAATACCCTGCAGAATAGCCGCCCATGATGTGTGAGAAATACGGCAGCCGGTAGCGTGGCGGCAACATGTCGAAATTGGCGCCAGCAGCGGTCAGTGCGTCAGCTTCGAACTGCATGATGTGGTCGGCATCGGGCACTTGTTCTGGCGTCAATTGATGCAGCGCCATGTCGGTGATCGATGCCATTAAATATTCACTCGTCGCATAACCCTGGTTAAATTTCTGCGAGGCCAGCACCTTGTCCAGCAACTCGGTTGGCATCGGTTCACCTGTCTGGTAATGCACGGCGTAGTTGCGCAGTACTTCGGGCCAGGTGATCCACATCTCGTTTACTTGAGAAGGATATTCGACAAAATCGCGCGGTACATTGGTGCCGGAAAACGATGGATAGGTCACGTTCGAAAACATGCCGTGCAACGCGTGCCCGAATTCATGGAACATCGAGGTAACGTCATCAAACGACATGAGTGCCGGCTCACCTGCAGGCGGTTTCAGAATATTGAGGTGATTGCCGACGATAGGCTTGGTGCCCATCAACTTTGATTGTGAAACATAATCGTTCATCCACGCACCACCACGTTTGCTCGAGCGCGCAAACGGATCAAAGATAAACAGCGCAAGTGTGCTGCCATCGACATCGAACACTTCGAATACCCGTACGTCTTCCTGATACACAGGCAGATCGGTGCGCTCTTTGAACGTAATTCCGTAAACCTTGTTGGCCGCGAAAAAGACGCCTTTTTCCAGCACATTATTGATTTCGAGATAAGGCTTGAGCTGCGACAAATCAAAGTCGTAACGTTCCTGTCTTACTTTTTCGGCGTAATACGCCCAGTCCCACGCGGCGAGTTGAAAATCAACTCCTTCTGCTTTGATCATGGCGTTAAGATCCGCAATTTCGCGCTCGGCGCTCGCAATCGCGCGCGGTGTTAAATCAGCAAGCCGCTGATTAACCGCATCAACCGTGTGTGCCGTTTCTTTCTCGAGCACATAGGCCGCATGATTCGGATAGCCCAGCAGCTGCGCGCGTTCCGCACGCAATTTTACGGTGCGGCTCAACACGTCTCTGTTATCGAACTCGCCGCCGCTGCTGCCGCGTGCAAGTGATACGTCCATGATGCGCTGGCGTAACGCGCGATTTTGCAACGTGGAAAGTACTGGCTGACCACTCGTATTAATCAACGCGATGACATATTTACCCGGCATGTCGCGCGCCACCGCTTCATCGGACGCAGCCTTGATTTCGGCATCAGTAAGGCCCGTGAGTTCTTCGCTGCTGTCTACGACGATAGCGGCTTCGTTCACACCGTTAAGAACATTCTGGCTGAAGCGTGTTTCGAGTTCGGCGAGTTCAGTATTGATTGCGCGAAGTCTTTCCTGTTGACCGGCATCGAGGCGAGCACCGGCGCGCACAAAATCCTTGTAGTTCTCTTCGATCAGTCGCACGGATTCAGGATCGAGGCCGAGCTTTTCGCGCTGCTGGAACAAGGCCTCGACACGTGCGAACAACGCGCCATTCAACAGGATGGCATCAGAGTGTTCGGAAAGTTTTGGCGAAATTTCTACTTCGATCGCCTGCATCTCATCATTGGTATGCGCAGAGCTCAACGCAAAAAATACGGTTGATACCCGGTTCAGCAACTGACCCGACCTCTCCAGCGGCAACATGGTGTTGGTAAACGTTGGCGCTTCAGTTTGCTTCGCGATGGTGTCAATTTCCGCAAGTTGTTCTGTCATGCCACGTTCGAACGCTGGCATGTAGTGTTCATTACGGATCAGGTCGAAACGCGGAAACTGCAGATCGAGTGAACTAACGCTGAAAAACGGATTTTCGGTTACTGGCATGGCGGTTTCTGCTGTTGTTGTGGCGGGTGAATTGGTAGGGGTTATCTGGTCAGCCGTCGTTTCGGTCGGACTCTTTGAGCACGAAGAAACCAGGATAACGCCGGACAAGATAAGCGCAGAACGAAATGGAAACATAATAACTCCCGACTGGTTTATGCACTGAATCAGAAAATGACGCGTGGCTTAAATTCCCATGTACAACAGGAATGGTCAAGTATTACAGACCGGCTATATGACCGGAACGCACGGGATGTTATGCGCGCAAATATTCAAACGTTAACGTACAGAAATTATGCAGACAATACACAACATTCTGGAGGGTGTTGCCGGTTTTTCAACCTGTTGAGAGTGTATGACAGCAACAGGAAAGTTATAAAAAGTCTGGATGTGGATTAAGCAGCGCAGTGTTGATGTGATCTTCCCACTGGCCGTTTATCTTCAGAAGCCGCTTACTGTAGCCTTCTTTTTCAAAACCAAGTTTCGTGAGCAGGCGACCGGAACGTAAATTGACAGGCATGTAACTTGCGGAAATTCGATTGAGATTCAGCACATCGAATGCATATCGAATGGTGTGTTCGACAATTTTTGTCATCGCTCCGGTACCTTCTTCACGCCGGTCCACCGAATAACCCATAAAGCAAAATGACGCGGCCGAATAAACAATGTTGGTCAGCGAACAAACACCAATTAAACGATGTGCGGTTTCATCCACGCCAAGAAAATGCACTTCGGTACCAGCCATGAATCGCCGATCCCATTCCTCCACCCTGAACTGCCACCACTCCAGCGTGTAGAAATCCGCGTTGACTGCGGGATTCCAACGCGCGAAACGTTCTGCATTATCGAGATTATACTGAAGCAGCAGCTCTGCATCGTCCGACGTGCAGATCGCAATTTTCATGCGCGCGCCAATGTCCAGATACCGATGCCGATGAATCCTGCACCCGCGATCAGTTGCAACTGTTTGGGACTCAGGAAACCGGAGATTGCACTGCCGGCAAGTACACCAAGAGCTGACGTGGCGACCAGCGCGAGCGAGGCGCCCGCAAACACTGTCCACTTGCTGACGCCCTTGTCGGATGCAAACAGCATCGTCGCGAGCTGCGTCTTGTCACCGAGTTCGGCAACAAAAACCGTAAAAAATACGGTGGCCAGAATTTTGATATCCATTAGCGGGTTTCCTGTTTATTGATAACTTTATTAATAGCGCATCATAAGACAAGCTGATGCAGGTTTTGTGCACAGATCGTGCAGTTGATGGAGAATTTATGCATCAGTTATGCGTCAGTTATACATTAGCTGCGCGACTCGCGAACAAGACTTACCAATTCAAGCCCGGTCGGCGTAGTTGTTTCCGCTTCAATCGCGAAACCCGCTTTTTGATACAACCTGACTGCCGGAATATTGGCTTTGCCGGTTTGCACGATGAACGTTTTATTCGGATAAAGATTTATTGCGTGTTGCAGAAGTCGTATGCCATGTCCTTTCCTGAATTGCGCTGGCGCGACCACGAGTGCATCGATGTAGACTTCATCGCGCAGCGCAACAAGTTCGATTGCGGCATGTAGATGGCCATCATCACGAATGCCGATGAAACGTGACTGCGACAAACTCAGTTTCTGCAACGTGCGACGCAGCGGCGGGAAGTCATCATCGCGCACAAGTTGTGCTTCAACTTTGTAGGCCGCCTGCATGAGGCTGTGCAACTGCCTGGCGATGTGAGGATCACGAACAGGCAGCGTGGTAATTTCGGATGTTGTTTGCGCACTATCGATATTCACAGTCATTCTTTCCTGATTATTTATCTGCAGCAAAACTGCAGCATTGCCAAC
This sequence comes from Pseudomonadota bacterium, assembly GCA_040386995.1. Lineage (GTDB taxonomy): Bacteria > Pseudomonadota > Gammaproteobacteria > Pseudomonadales > Pseudohongiellaceae > CAILUG01. The sequence goes on from JAZKES010000003.1 coordinate 29,786, forward strand.
TACCTCTGTCGGCCCGATAACGGCCACACTCTAGGTATATTTATAACAGGCATCCCGCTGATTGTGCTGAAGCCTGGTACCGTACTGCGGCAAATGCAGCAAACATGTAGCGCACATTCAATCAAACCTGATAGCCACGTCACACATTGTTCAGAACATATTCAGGATGCTGGGGTATCATTTACACACCGGAAAAACAGCAATTTAGCCCTGATTTTACTGACAAATCAGAGCTTGAAAACAAGTATAAGTTCCGGCCAATGTTAAACCGCATGCAAGGAGATAAACATGCAAATCCGAATCATGAGTAAAGTTGCGGCACTACTTGTCGTTACGCTGGCTTTCAGTGCTTGTAGCACCGTGAACCCCTACACGGGCCAACAACAGACAAGCAGGGCCGTGAAATACGGCGCAATTGGTGGCGTAGTATGTGGACTGATCGGCGCTGCCGAGAACAGCCGCCGCGCACGTAATGCTGGCCTCGGCTGTGGCGCGATCGGCGCAGGTGTTGGCGCGTATATGGATTCCCAGGAAGCAGAACTTCGCCAGGAACTGGAAGGTACTGGTGTACAAGTTGAACGCGTGGGTGATGAATTGAATCTGGTCATGCCCGGCAACGTTACGTTCGACACCAACGAATACGTTGTGCGCCAGCAGTTTTATCCAGTGCTGGATTCTGTGTCCCAGGTATTGTCGAAATATGCTGATACCCGCATGACGGTGACTGGCCACACGGATTCCACCGGCGCAAAAGATTACAACTACAATCTTTCCAATCGTCGTGCGCAGAGTGTAGCGAACTATCTCGCGACGCGCGGTATAGACCAGACACGGTTGATTTCGCAGGGTGTTGGTCCCGACCAACCAGCTGCGAGCAACGACAACGAAAATGGTCGCGCGCAAAACAGACGTGTGGAATTGCAGATAGTCGCAGTACAGAACTGATAAGTGGTCTTTCGATGCAGCCAGCTGTTTATGAGCTGGCTGCAGTAGAAGGCGAGAAAGCTGTTATTCCTGCAAGTCCCTCGCTTCGATTACCTGGTATTTTCCAGACTTCCCACACATCAGCACTATCAACACGCCGACCAACACGCCGACCAACACATCACAGCGATTTTTTCCATCGGTCAAACATTGCCGAATGCGTCATGATACCGGATCGTTCCTGTGTGACCGCGCAACGCTGCAGGCGTTAACTCACGCACCATAAAAACGTCCTCAGGCACATCATATTCAGACTTGATGCCGTAGTGAGTCGAAGGCACAAAACCAAATCTGGTGTAGAAGTTCGAATGTCCGATCACCACCACCGCGTCGTAGTCCTCGGATTTTAATTGTTCGAGCCCTTTCTTGAGCAAGGTCGAACCCACACCCTGATTTTGAAAGTCGGGCAACACTGCCATCGGCGCAAGGCCCACTAGTCGCAAACGTGAGTGTTGGGGCAGTAACTCAACTGGCGTGAACAGAAGATGGCCAACAACTTCCGTCGACATTTCGGCGATGAGGGAAATAAAAGTACAGCCGCTGCTGCGGAGCGCATCGACAAGATCTGCTTCTGCAGCACTGCCAAAAGCTTGCAAATTAATATCACGAACTACAGTAAGGTCTTCTGAAAGTTCAGTCCTGATAGTGACTGATGGTTGCGGTATAAAACTTTTCATAGGCTTCCAATCCTGTTCTAACGGCCTTCGATGGCGCATTTCAATATACGATATATCTACCAGAAAAATCGAACCAACAACACTGGATTTTCAAACACTGCTACATCAAAAGCTGGAATGATCCCAATGGCATCACCCTGCCATTGATCAATGCTTCAACCACATGTACACCGGCATAATGTTTACGTGTCGTCAGTTCTGCAAGTGTCACTTTTTTACCAAGCGTGAGGCTCTGTCCCTTGGCGAGATCAATAGTTTTCAACTTGAATACCTTGGGCTTGCTCTGGCCGCTTGCCTTCACATAATGAATCTGGAAATCCACCAACACACGTTGAGCGTCAGCAGCTGTATTGGTCACAACAAAACTGATCACAACCGATTCACCGCTGCGAGCGCGCGCAGGCGTAACTGTTATATCGCTCAGCTCAACTTGCGCTGCGTTACCCACACCCATCACATTCAGTGCACCCGGCTCGCCACGTTTGATGGATGAACGCAGCGCATGCTGCACGAGCCAACGTCGCTCATGGCTCGCGTCGTGTAGCCAGCGCTGTGCAGTGGCGAACAATTGTTCGGGATTGTCTTTGCCTATGTCATTGAGGTTATTTGCAACGGAGCGCCGCACATACAACTCTGGATCGTCCTTCAACAACTCCAGCAGGCCGAGCACGGGTTGTGGATTTTTTTGAAACTCTCTCAAACGCCCGGCCCAGGGCAGTCGTGGCCGTGTACCTTCCGAAACAAGACGGCGTACATGATGGCTTGGATCCTGTGTCCACAGCTTCAGGCGCTGCAATGTTTCCTGCGGATAACGCTCGATGAATGGCCTGATGCTGAATTCAGCCGTGAAACGTTGCGTGAGCACATACTGCGCTTGCATTGACGCTTCAAAATTATCGAGACCGAAGTCACGGATAAAAAACATGTGTGGCATAAACATAAACGATGTCATGCCCATGTTTGCGCCATGAGTGTGAGGTTGGCTGATCGATGTCATGAGCAGTGTAATCGCCTGTTCATAGTTAGACGGCAGATGTTTGTGCAGCGCTTTTGCGATATGGCGGCCACGCGGCATCAGTTCGAGTGCGTCGTATCCGTCGAGACTGTCTTTCACAAATGCTTTCGCAGGAAAACTGCTGTCGACCGCACGCAACATTTCTGCAATTACTTTCGGAATGTTGCTGCCAAACTGATTCTTGAGTAATTCTGCCAAGAGGTATTCCGTCTGAGTGTTGTTAAGTTATGAAGTTGTGGAGTAATGAATCTCTAACGTTGTGAGTGCTGGATTATGAATATTGCGTTGTGACCTTGTGGATGCCGTAGCTTATGGCTGGTCGTCTAAACAAATTGGCGTTTTAATATTTGTAAACCGTCAGCCTATTGATCAGTCGACCTCATGGTCGCGCAATTTTGTAATATGCATAATCATGAATCACGCCATTCAAGTCTACTGGTTCATTGTGCGAATACACGCCGCCGATTTTTGCCATTGCCTTGCGTGATCGCAAATTGTTATGGCCGACGTGAAACCACACCAGCTCCGCCCATTTGAAAATATGATCGAGCATGAGGGTTTTCATTTCGCGGTTGGCAGCTCCTCCCCAATGACTACGCGCGAGAAACGTATAACCAATCGCGATTTCTCGTTTCGCCGGATTCCAGTCGTAATAACGCGATGAACCGATGACAGTTCCAGAGATGTTGTCGAGTACAACAAACGCGCCGTTTGAGGCGACGGCACTCGCGAAGAAAGATTCAAATACAGGGCGCTGATAACGGGTCGGATCAGGATGTAATTCCCAAATCAACGGATCTGAGGCTGCTGCGTATAAAGTTTCAAAATCATCTGTATGCAGAGGACGCAGTGTTAACGTCGGTCCGAGGAGTAGTGATTGCAGATTAATACCTGTTGATGGCTCTTCGATGTGCGCTGATGGCTCTTCGGTATGCGCTGATGGCTCTTCGGTATGCGCTG
>JAZKES010000003.1:33521-50158 GCA_040386995.1 Pseudomonadota bacterium
TGTCGAGCTCTTGGTAATCGGAGGAAATTCTGTAGATGGTCAACGCTAATTCCTGCCTTTCATACATTCATACATGAAAGTAAATTAACAAATCAGGTAATGCAATACAGCGATAGGCAGGCGCTGAATGTCGAGCATGGTGATTAAACCCGCGAGTTGCAACGTTAAAGCCGGGTCAATTTTTTACTGCCACAAAATAATAATTCTCACCTTCGTCGGTGTAATTGCCGGTAACGTTGAGTCCGGCCTGGGCGAGGATGGCTTTGTAGGCTTCTGCACCGAGCGATACGCTTTCCCGCCCTGTCCAATTGTCTTCCCATCGGCACATCTGACAAGGCGAGGTGAACAGAAATTGTCCACCGGGTACCAAGGCCTGCCCCACTTTGTGAATCAGCCGGAATTGCACCTCTGGCGACAGCAAGAACAGTAAACCAACCGCCACCACTGCTGCGAAACTGCGGCCAAAAAACGTGGACTCTTCAACTGCTTCGCAACTCACTTCAGTGGTCGGAAACTGGCGTCTGAATTCGGCAATCAGTGTTGGCGAGGCGTCCACACCATACACTTGAAAACCCGCATTAATCAGCAGTTCTGACACGGGCACACCCGAACCACAACCAAGGTCAAGTACGGCCGAACCCGGCGTCAGGCTGTGTGCCCACGCCGATACCGTTTCGGCGCCAATACGTCTTTGTTGACGTCCGCTGATTAATTGATTTGCAAAAGCTTCCCAGCCATTGGACTTGTCCATTGGCATAAGCGAGTCTGAATATTGTTCCGCGCCACTCATGACAATTGCTGGCTCCTTACACAACGCCAGCATCAAACATGCTGGCGAGACGAATGCACAAAAAAAGCAGCAACAGCGCAAGCACCAACAACATTGCGCCAACTGCCTGGATGAGATTGCCGCGACTGCGGGCGTATTTTCCTTCGAGAATTGTGGTATCGCGAATTGTCTTCGCGCCAGGCAACGGGTATTGATTGACGCGTTTGATTTGCGCACCCAGGCGCAGCGCATACATGCTGGTTGCCAATACCATCAACAACATTGCACCGCCAATCCATGTTAAAGCGCGTACTAACTCGGGCCAGGCCTGTTCGGGTGGCAACAACTGCACGCCGCTAAACCAACGCTGGAAAATTACGAGGCCCGCGACACCCGCAGCAACAATTATCACAATCACATATACCGTGAGCCGGCGCAGGGCGGGGTCAGCCGTGTGGATTGTGTTCATCGAACCTGTTCCTGTTGGCAACACATAGAGTTTATAAATGATGGCATATCACTGAGCTTGTTAATGTTGCCCTGCTATATCTGCGCGGGCCGGCCACTCGCTGATTTTCGATAGCGGCCGCGAGGAAGGTCAAGCGTGATACGCGCCCTGCTGCTCAGTCGCAAGTTCACTGAGGATATGACTCGTCATACTGAGTGCAAGTTCCTGATCACCCAAAAATACTGCACTGGAACTTTCTTTGCGCAGCAACTCGGCTTCATCATTGTTATACGCACGCACGAGAATGCCAATTTTTGGATTAAGCATCACGGCAATTTCTATCATGCGCCGCACACGCAAGGCGTCTGGCGTAGTAATCACCAACATACGCGCACGCGCAACGTGCGCCTGGATAATAACTGCAGGATCAGAAGCATCGCCGGCGACGGAGTGAATGCCTTTCAGACGCAAGAGTTCGACCTTCTCGCGGTTTTGTTCGGCAACGACAAAATTCAGATTATTGGCCAGCATCGCATCGCCAATCCGGCGGCCAACACGCCCGTAACCAATGACCACCACATGGTTAGTCAAATCACGCGACTGCACTGTCATTGGCAGCTCGGCCAACGGATCGTCGGTACGTTCGAGTGCAAGCGCAAGTTTCGAGCGAGAGCGAATCCAGGCCTGTGCAGGTTCAATGGCGCGGAATACCAGTTGGTTAATGGAAATCGAAATCAACGCACCTGCAAGTATCAGACTCATGCCTTCCTGCGGCAGTAAACCCAGCGACACACCGAGACCAGCGAGAATGAACGAGAATTCACCGATTTGCGCGAGGCTTGCTGAAACCGTCAACGCGGTGTTGAGCGGATAACGAAATGCGAGCACAAGCAGGAACGACGCCAGCGACTTGCCAATCACGATAATCGCTACAACGAGCAGGACCTGCAGGGGCAGCTGGATCAATACATTCGGATCGAACAACATGCCGACAGATACAAAAAATAATACGGAGAATGCATCGCGCAGCGGCAGTGACTCTTCTGCAGCCCGATGACTAAGCGGCGACTCGCGCATCACCATGCCCGCAAAAAATGCACCTAATGCAAATGAAACACCAAACAGCTGAGCGGAACCATAAGCGATTCCGACAGCCGCTGCGATTACGCTAAGCGTGAACAATTCGCGCGAGCCGGAATTCGCGACAAAGCCGAGTAACCACGGAAACACGCGGCGACCGATGACAAGCATGATGGTAATAAAAATTGCGATCTTGCTGAGCGCAATGATGAGAATGGTCAGCACGCTACGGCCATTTTCTTCAGGCACAACACCATCCACGCCACCACCAAGAGAACCCGCGAGTGGTGGTAGCAACACGAGTACAAGAACCATCACAAGGTCTTCGACGATCAACCAACCTACGGCGATCCTGCCATTCACCGTGCGTAACAGATTGCGCTGCTCCAGTGCCCTGATCAGCACAACTGTACTTGCGACAGACAGCGCCAGCCCGAACACAAGGCTCGCGCCAAAATTCCAGCCCCACATAAATGCAACGCCCACACCCATCGCAGTTGCAACGAGAATCTGGAACAACGCGCCAGGCAACGCGATGCGTTTCACCTGCAGCAGGTCCTTCAGCGAAAAATGCAACCCGACACCAAACATCAACAGGATGACGCCGATTTCTGCGAGCTGACTCGATAATTCAGGATCTCCAACAAAACCGGGAGTAGCCGGACCGAGCAGAATTCCTGCAAGCAGATAACCGACAAGAGGTGGCAATTTCAGCCGGACTGCAACGAGCCCCATGGCCAAAGCAAGCCCAAAACTCGCGGCAATAGTGGTGATCAAGGTAATGTTGTGCGGCATCGGTTGGTCGTCCCTAAACTTCAAAAAACTGCTGAAAGTACGGCCTCGAAATTCGCAGGATTTTTTCCGGTCCACCGCATCAATATGCGTCAGGGGTAATTAGTTCCTGCTGGGCTAACGATAACAGACAAGAACTTTTTGGCTGCAGTTTTTTTGATTGGAAGCGGAGATTTTTTATCGGCCGAGAGCTGCGTAAACAACAGCAACCATGTTGACGATATCGTGGTGACTTTAACTGGAGGTAAGGAAGATCATAAGGAATTTACCGATCAAGACATAATGGCCGTGTCGGATTGAATTTGGCAGGAGTAAATTTGTAAGTGGCATACTGGACTACGACACAAACAAATCAAAAATATTGGACAGTGAATCTTTGTCTGCCTTGAACAATTCAGTGTGTTTACATCGCTCACATGTCACGGTAGAAAACTTTCTGCCCTCTACATCAAATATCTTGCTCCAGAAGCCACCGGCAACATGTATCTCACCGATATCGCACTCTGTGTGATTGCAGCGTAAACATTTGTAAGATGAAAAGTTCGTCACGGACGATCTCCTTCAGCGGTTAAAAGTTAAAATGTGATGAACACGAAATAAAAGAATTCAGACCACCATCCTCAATTCAGTGAGCTGGCTCAGTGCGTATCACTGCGTGCTCAACATAGCAGGATCGATTTTGATACTTCGTGTTGCGATAAACGTATCAATGTATTCACGCAAAACTCCGTCGCCGGCCTTGTCTTCATAAAAACCAGCAAGCATAAAACCAGCGTCGAGCTGCCCCTGGATCTGGTCATGCAAAGAATGGCCATGACACAGCGGCGCGGTGTCTGCGAGGATCAGGCTTTGTAATTCTTCTTCGCAGAGATCGTTCTGGTCCGCGTACGGAACACGATGCCTGACTATAAGTTTGCCTTCTTCCATCTGCTTCAAATCGAAGATGAACAACACAGGATTGGCGAAACCCGCAAGCAGAGTACCACCAGGTTTGAGCACACGCGCTGCTTCGCGCCACAGCGGCAGAACAGATTCAACAAACAGATTCGCAACGGGATGCACGATGATGTCGAACGTGTTGGCAGCAAAACGCGACAAATCACACATATCGCCGAGTTCAGTCGTGATGTCGAGGTTGTCGCGCAGAGCGACATGACGATCCTGATCCAACTGTTTAGCGGAATTATCAAACACCGTGACACTTGCACCCGCTGCAGCAAGAACAGGACCTTGCTGGCCACCACCCGAAGCAAGACACAAGATGCGTTCGCCAACGAGACTTTGTGGAAACCAGTTGCGAGGCACTGGCTTGAGATTTGTTAGAACAATACTCCAGTTGCCGGCACGTGCACTCGCGATAGTTTTTTCATCGACGCAACGTGTCCACTGATCACCTTTGTCGACGAGATGGTCCCAGGCTTTGCGGTTGTGTTCTGGAACATCCAGCATTTTTTCACCTTAGCGAATTTTCTTATTCAACACATGCCGTTTGGCCGCGCATTGATCAATGCGCGCCGATATGAATATGCCTCAGTTAGCACGCGTGCGGCAATCTGATTTCAGGAAGTCAGCTTGGGTGATGAGCGCCGGGGCTGTAGGTAGTGCCTGCAAAATGGATCAGGCAAAAGCCATGGCCAAACGGATCGGCAAACGTAACACACGTTGAGCCCATCCATTCCACACGGCCACTTTCCTGCAAGGCGCCAGCTTTCAATGCGCGCTCGCAGGCCTCGTCAAGATTGTCTACTTCAAAATCCAGATGGACGGGAGTCCAGTGCCGCATGTACTGACGCGTTTCGCCTTTGCCCGCAGCAGAACTGGAGCCGGATGGTTTGGCGAGTAGATAGATTAAGGAAGAGGCACCGACAAGTTCGACCACATCATCATCGAGAAAACGGTTGATTTGCAGCCCGAGTGCTTCCTGGTAGAACTTCGCCGCTTTGACTAGATCAGGAACATCGATGTTGATGCGTAGGTTCATGTTGATCTCCTCCACTGAGATACTAAATCCAATTGTTAGTTTATTGGCTGCAAGTTTGCATTAACCATGACCGGATATTTTATACCGCACGTGAATCGACTTAGCGATGCAAACGGTCCCGGGCATGAGGCAATTTTATGCCGGATGGTATCGCTGCAAACAATAATCGAGAGATTGCGAATCACGCGCCTTTTGAAATAACGCGCTCGTGCCAGGTGAATCCGACGGGTGTCAGCACCTGTTCTGTATTGGTGAAATCTTTCCACAATTCGGCATAGGTTTTTTTAAGAACGGGATGTTTGTAACGAGACGCTACTTGGGAAAGGGGCTTGAGTACGTAGGCTGCTTCGAGAATTTCCGGGCGTGGCAAGATGATGTTGTCGAACCTGCCGACTTTGTCGCCATAGGTCAGCACATCGATATCAAGCGTGATGGTTGAGGGCAACGGTGTGTTGCGAATACGGCCGTGTTTGTCCTCGATTTTTTTCAGCAGCAACGCAAGTTCCTGCAAGGGCATATCGGTGTCGAAACCAACAGCCATATTCAGATAGTCGGCACCTTCGTGACCACGCGCCTGGCTTTTGTAGACAGATGAGAGAGCCATATCCCTGAACTGCAACAGCAGCGCATCGAGGCCGGAGGCGAGATTGGCCTTCGGATTATTATTGCTGCCAAGTCCGAGGTTTACCCATACCACTAGGCGCTGACTCCTGACGGCTTGACGCCGCGCTCGATAATTACGCCGACATCCTTCGCGCCGGTGATCGCAGCAGGTTTACCCACGCGAACACGCAGCCAGGGCACGCCAAATTCCTTACGCACGAGCGCCGCAATTTGCTCGGCCATGGTTTCGATAAGCTGGAATCCACTCGACTCGACGAATGCAGTCACTTTGTCGCAAACACTTTTGTAATCGAGCGCATGAACCACATCATCGGTGGCGGCGGCTTTGGTGTTGTCCCACGCCATGTCGAGATCAATCGAAACAGGTTGCCGGAGTTTACGTTCCCAGTCGTAAACGCCGATGACGGTTTTTACTTCGAGGTCTTTGATGTAAACGATGTCCATGCGATGTCCTGGTGTGAGCTGACTAAGAAGCGCTTAAAGTGCCGGCAGGCTTTCGAGATTCCAGCGGGGTTTTGCGTAAAACCCGAGATCGTCGCGCTGGCCTGCCATCAAGCGCTGGCAGCCCGCGTAGGCAATCATCGCACCGTTGTCGGTACAGTATTTTAATTGCGGATAATACAACTCGCCTTTTTCGGCAGTTGCCATCGCGTTTAATTCTTCGCGCAATCGTGTGTTCGCGCTGACGCCACCCGCAATGACAAGTGTCTTCATACCAGTCTCTTTGAACGCACGTCGGCATTTGATAACCATCGTAGCGACTACGGCTTCCTGGAATGCATGCGCGATGTCGGCTCGGGTTTGCTCGTCGAGAATTTTGTCTTTGCTGTGTTCCTGCACGGTATTAAGCGTAAAGGTCTTGAGGCCGCTGAAGCTGAAATCGAGACCAGGCCGGTTGGTCATGGGACGCGGAAACACAAATCGACCAGGCGTGCCCTTCTCGGCGAGTTTTGCGACATGCGGACCGCCCGGATAAGGCAAACCCAACATCTTGGCGACTTTGTCGAACGCTTCGCCGGCAGCGTCATCAAGTGATTCTCCGATGACTTTGTACCGGCCGATACCTTCTACGGCGACAAGCTGCGTATGCCCGCCGGAAACCAGTAGCGCAACAAACGGAAACCGCGGCGCATTTTTTTCGAGCAGAGGAGCAAGCAGGTGGCCCTCCATGTGATGAACACCAATGGTCGGGATATTCCAGGTCATGCCAAGAGATCTACCAATCGCAGCTCCCACCAGCAAGGCTCCGGATAAACCCGGGCCGGCGGTATAGGCGATTCCGTTGATGTCGCTGCCTTTGCAATTGCCCTTTTCCATCACTTCGCGAATAAGCGGCAGAGTTTTGCGGATATGGTCACGGGATGCGAGCTCGGGCACCACGCCGCCATACTTTTGATGCAGCGCAATCTGGCTATACAGCACTTCGGCGAGCAGTCCGGTTTCGCTGCTGTAAATTGCTATGCCGGTTTCGTCGCAAGACGTTTCTATGCCAAGCACTATCATTCTTGCGAGGTTGCCAGTCGGGGAAATTGAGGGGCGGCATCATACCATAGGGGGTCGCGATTTTTGGCTGGAGGCGAGTACAGAAAACTACGTGCCCGGGTTTCGGGAATCAGAGAATCAGCCCATAAAACTGTCGCTTTAGTTCGCAAAAAATGACTGCACACTCGAACTTTATGGCAGTGTGTATAAAGATTTCAGAATCAGATTAGAAATTGTAGAGAGATCGAAGCATCACCAATATTGATAGAAATGCCGGACTTCCGACAGAGATAAAAAGAACGGCTCAAGCTTGTTTAAATTTGGTCGACACCTTCAGTAGGCCCCGCTTGTTCGATTCACCGGGGCTCTTTCGTGTAAGTGAAGAAGCTTGCGCATCACAGAAAAAGTTTAGTAAGGATAATGGCTTAGCGCGTATCTGCCGGGGCAGACTTTTTGCTGCGCATCATCATTCCCGGCATTCGCGCCTCTCAAGCTAAAAAGGGTATTTCAGGTTTGTTTGCTCCGACAAAGTTGTGCTAACTTCCTGAAATAAGGCCGTCAGTCTGTCACCGGAAAGCAGCAAAACTGCTGGCAGGGATGAAGCACAGCAGGTTTCATATGTTCAGCGAGCTTCACTGGCAGAAAAAGAATTTGCGAATAATCGGCAAATAAGTGAACAAGCCAGGGAACTTATTAGCAGCATGGGTAACTAATCAATGGAGCTCGACATTAATAGCTCCGGTAAAACCTCAGTAATAGCGACATCAAATAGCAAGAAAGAGATAGCAAGAAAGTTTAAGTCGGCAGAATAAAAGGAAGTATTCAGTTAGCCCTCCCACGAATTCTGGAAGTATCTGTACGGGGCTGGTCGATAAAGGGGACAAAAGGAGCACCCCTTAACAGTTTGGGATTTTCGGTTATACATCTTCAGGTTTTTGTGGATAATCGACCTCCCCGCCCTAGAAAAATAACCAAACAAGAGAATAGTGCGTGCGATTCGACAAACAATCTAACTTAAGCATCTTGTTGATTTCTTTAACGTTATCTGCCTGTAGCAGCATTCCGACCGAAATCGAAACACCCATCATAGAAACCCCGGTTCCGGTTGCTGAAACGACGACGTACAGCCAATCTGTAGTGGAAATTCTGGTCAACGAAGCCGAGATACGGCGCAAGCGGGCTTTTGCAATTGCTCCACCCGCGTTAGAAAGCCAGCAAGAAGAAACTGATCCAACTGCTATCCAACCGATAACAACTACCGTAGCAATGACTGCCAACCGAGTAGTCGAAAGATCCATCAACGATTTCCTGCAAAACCGCCAATCCCTTCTTCGCACCTGGGTCAGTCGCGGCCAGATCTACTTCCCGATGATCGAAAAGATTTTTGCCGAAGAAGGCATTCCTGACGAATTGAAATACCTCGCCCTGGGCGAAAGCAGCCTGACCCCAACCATTCGCAGCTCTGCTGGCGCGGTTGGTATGTGGCAATTTATGGCTGCGACGGCACGCGGCGAAGGCCTGCGCGTAGATTCATGGGTGGACGAGCGCCGTGATCCGGAAAAATCCACACGCGCCGCAGCCCAGCACTTGAAAGCATTGAATGAAAGTTATAACGGTCGATGGCACCTGTCACTGGCTGGTTATAACTGCAGTTACCGCTGCATTAAACGCGCAGTAGAACTGGCTGGCGGCACACTCGAAGATCCGCCCTCCTTTTGGGACATTTACCCCAATCTGCCACGCGAGACCCGCGAATTCGTACCTGGGTACATAGCTACATCATTGATCATCTCCAACCCGAAGCTGTATGGCATCGAAGTGGAAGATCTCGGTCAGGAATTTGCTTACGACGTCGTTAAGATTCAAGGCATGCTGAGCCTGGAAGAAGCTGCCCGTCTGGCTGGTACAGACATGGCAACAATCCACAATCTGAATCCGTCATTGCTCAAGTCGACCCTGCCTGAAGGTGATGAGCCTTACGAATTAAAAATCCCGCTGGAAACCTACGACAACTTCGTTGCCGCGTTTAACAAGGCAATGCCGAGCAGTGTTGCAGGTACTGGCGAATACCGCGTTCAGAGTGGCGACAGCCTTGGAAAGATCGCCAAAAAATTCGGCGTCACTACCGACGAGTTGCGTTCTGCCAACAATATTGCCGGAGACCGTATCAACATCGATCAGAACTTGCTGGTCCCGGGTGCAGGCAGTTCAGGCAATATCGCCATCGTTAGTCAAGCGCGTGAATATGTGGCCTATGAGGCTGCTTTGTATCGCCCAATTAAACTCGGCGAAGAGTTCAAACTGGTTCAGCAATCAGGCTCCACTGCTGAAAAACCGCTCGTAGCAGTAAGTCTTGAAATGGCCAGCGAAGATGAGGGTGCAATCAACCTGGTGCCCACCGTTTACAAAGTTCAGCGCGGTGACTCACTGAGCAAGATCTCGCAGCGTTTTGGCGTGTCGGTGGCAAGTATTCAGCAGGCTAACAACCTTAACGGCACGGCAATTATGGCCAATCAGGAACTAACGATTCACTCAGCAGCACGTACCGTTGATGACCCAACCCCACCTGAAGCGCTCAAAACCTATCAGGTGCAGACAGGCGACAACTTGTTTGGTATCGCCCGCCGCTTCGGGATTAGTGTTGATAACCTCAAGCGCTGGAACAGTCTGCGCAATAACATGATTTACCCAGGCCAAAGCCTGCAATTGAACTAATAACTCTTCTAGTAACTCATCTAGCAACTCTGTCAGCTCACTGCAATCCCAGCAGTGAACTGACAGGTTTGATCGCCGCAACTATCTTCCCACCTGTTTGCAGATCAGCCACTATTTTGGCCAGATACTGATCTATTTCCTGCTCGTTATCATTCCAGAAGAGCGCCTGTTCGGCGGCAAAACTGGCACCAATAACGTCATAAACAGCTTTATACAAATCACGCGTGAGTGGTGAAATGGTCTGGCTCGCATCGTAATGTCCACACACCATTTTGCTACGTAGCTCACTTGCCTGAACGCCAAACAACAGTGCCACTGCGAGGTAATTCTGGAAAATTTCGACGGAGCGACGGGTCAGATTCGCAGAACCATACCCCTGGCTGTTGATGTTCTGGTTAAACCCTTCGGCATGACTCGGGAAATGGGTGACGAGAGAATTCGCATAGAAACTCATCTGCGGCATGATGCAGTTGCCACAAATCTGCAAACCTTGCAGGCCGAAATTCACGGTTCGCTCGGTATTACCGACGAGCATCGCGGGCAACCCGTTGCTAAATGCGGGAGACGCAGCCATCGCGATCTGGATATCCAGATGTTTGGCCAGCAAGGAAAGGTGATAACGGAGTTGGTCCATCCCAACGCCGACATATTGGCCAAGGAAGTTACCACCGTGATAGGTCAAGCCGCGTGTATGGTCAACAAGCGGATTATCGGTGGCGGAATTCATTTCGGTTTCAATCTGAGTCGCAATTAATTTGATGCCATCCACAATCGGCCCCATGTATTGCGGCAAACAGCGCAGTGAATAACGATCCTGGATAGGTTCGTCGCCACCACGAAATTCATGCTGGCCATCCAGCTCATCGGCAATAAGGGAAGAGCCGCTCAACATCTGCAGCATTACATTTGCTGCTGCAACCTGACCTGGTTGGGGCTTGTGTTGACTGATGAATGGATGGAAAGACTGATTGGTCGCGCCAAGTCCCTGAAACAACAGACCATGAGCGCCAAAGGACAACGCCAGCAGGTTCTGCGCATCAAACACACAACCGGCGGCGATGGCTGTCATCACCGAGGTGCCATTAACCATGGCCAGGCCTTCTTTGGGCCCAAGTTGTTCGGGACCAATTCCAAGCTCATCCACGAGTGTTCGCGCACCCACCACTCTGCCTTGGTAATCAGATTTCCAGGCATCATCCAGGCCGATCAGGCTGGCAGTAATGTAGGCAAGTGGCGCGAGATCGCCACTAGCTCCAATCGAGCAAAATTCATAAACATGCGGAGTCGCACCTGCATTAAGAAAGGTTTCCATACGCTGAACAAGCGACATCCGGATACCCGAAGCACCACGCAAGTGTGAATTCATACGTAATAACATCGCCCCGCGCACATCGGCGCCAGGGATGCGGTTACCGGCTCCGACCTTATGAAACCAGGGAATATTATTTTGTAATTCAACAGCTTGGTCTTTAGAAATGGCTTTATATGCCATAGCGCCGAAACCGCTGGTTACACCGTAAATTGGCTGACCATCAGCAACAGCCTTGAGAATGAATTCATTTGATAACTTCACTCGCTCCTGCACCTCTGGCGCAGTCGAGATATTCACTAGGGCTCCGTGTCTCGCAACCTCGATCATTTGTGAAATAGTGAGTCCATCTCCTGATACCGTTATTTTTCCTTGGTCCATGCGATTACTAATTCTCTTATTAGGTAGGTAAAGCAGCCGATTATACTTATAACCTTTTGCATTTGGTCGTTTTACACCTTACAATCCGCACCCCTAAAACCGCCTCCGGTTCCTGCTTTATTTATTGATCGCATTACTTGTTACGGGAAACATCTATGCCTGTTGTAAGAATTAAAGAAAATGAGCCTTTTGATGTGGCTCTGCGTCGTTTTAAACGTTCCTGCGAAAAAGCAGGCGTGCTTGCCGAAGTCCGTCGTCGCGAATTCTACGAAAAACCCACTTCCATCCGTAAACGCAAAGCTGCAGCTGCCGTAAAGCGTCATCAGAAGAAAGTATCACGCGAAACCCGCCGCACTCAGCGCTTGTTCTAATCGGAAGTTTGCCCCGTCATGCCTGATCATCCCCTGAAAGCCCGCATCACTGAGGCAATGAAAGATGCCATGCGGGCGCGCGAAAAAGAGCGCCTGGGAGCCATCCGGCTGATTTTGTCCGAACTCAAGAAAATCGAAGTTGATGAACGCATAGATGTAGATGACACCCGTGTCATCAGCGTACTCGACAAGATGGTAAAACAGCGTCGCGAATCGATTAAACAGTATGAAGCCGGCAATCGCCCGGAGTTAGCTGCAGTCGAACAGGCTGAAATCGATGTAATTCAGGACTTCATGCCCCAGGCACTCAGCGAAGCTGAAATCAACGAAGTTCTTTCCAAAGCTATCAGTGACACCGGCGCAAGCAGCATGAAAGACATGGGTGCTGTAATGAACATTGCGCGCCCGCAGTTAGTTGGCCGGGCCGACATGGGCGTCGTCAGTCAACTCGTCAAAAAACTGCTCTCCTGACCCTCCTGCCAACGCAGGAATCTCGCCAGGCACCCGGGCTTTTGCGGTAAGCTCAAGGCTGGATATTTAGTAATAACTGACTTATTAATAGATTCCAGCAGATCTGATTTTGTAATCGACCCATCTGCCACCCATTGTGTTTTGGCTACCCGATGTCCGGACTGATTCCACAACGTTTTATAGATGACCTTCTGAGCCGGGTCGACATTCTCGATGTCGTGGATTCGCGCGTAAAATTGCGCAAATCAGGCAAGAACTACTCGGGGTTGTGCCCCTTCCATCAGGAAAAATCACCTTCTTTTACCGTCCAGCCTGAAAAGCAGTTCTACTACTGCTTTGGTTGCGGTGCTGGTGGCAATGCCATCGGTTTTCTGATGAATTTTGAAAATCTTGACTACCCGGAAGCCATTGAAACGCTCGCGAAAGATCTCGGACTCGAAGTACCGCGTGAAGAATCCACGCTGTCACGCCAAACCATATCTCGCCATGACGCTTTGCTTTCGCTATTACAGGAAGTAAATGACTACTACCAATTGCAATTGCGCAAACATACCCAAAAACAGCGAGCAGTTGACTACCTTAAAGGCCGGGGCCTTAGTGGTGAAATAGCGCGAGACTTTGGTATCGGATACGCCCCGCCAGGCTGGGCCAATCTGCTGACCGCTTTTGGCTCAGACCAGACGCAAAAACAGAAGTTGCTTGAAGCCGGGTTACTTGTTGAAAGTCCAGATAACCAGAAAAACCCGCTGTATGACCGCTTCCGTGACCGCATCATGTATCCAATCAGGGATAACCGGGGTCGGGTTATCGGATTCGGAGGCAGGGTACTTGGCGATGACAAACCAAAATATCTAAACTCGCCGGAAACCCCAGTATTCCGCAAAGGTGAGGAACTGTACGGTCTCTATGAAGCGCGCAAAAAAGTAAAAAAACTTGAACGCTTCGTGATTGTCGAAGGCTACATGGACGTGATTGCGCTTGCGCAAAGTGGCATTCAATACAGCGTCGCAACGTTAGGCACCGCTACCAGCAGTGCACATCTGCGCACACTGTTTAAATATGTATCGGAAATAGTATTTTGCTTTGATGGCGATAATGCTGGCCGCGATGCCGCTTGGCGCGCATTGCAACAAGCACTGCCTTTACTCGAAGACGGCCGCAGCGCACGTTTCCTTTTTTTGCCGGAAGGCCAGGATCCTGACACCCAGGTGCGCAGCATCGGGGCAACGGCATTCGAAGCCAGCATGGCCACCGCAACTCGACTCCCCGATTTTTTCTTCGACACATTAGTTGCAAAGGTTGATCGCAATTCGCTCGAAGGCCGCGCCCAGCTCGGCAAACAGGCATTGCCTTTACTTGAAAAACTCCCGCAAGGCATTTTTCGCCAACTGATGTTTGATCAACTGGCACAATTGACTGGCGTAAGCGCAAGAACTCTTGGCCAATCCGGTCCTGCTACCCCAACATCTGCAGATATTCCGCCAGCAGTACCGCCAGCTTCATTTGGATCATCCAACGGTGCGTTTAACGGAAGCTCTGCTAAAAATACCCAAAATAAAATTCGTGTTGAATGGTCTCCCTGCCTGAAAGCAGTCAATCTGTTACTGCGAAAACCCAGTATTATCAAGTCGGTTGCGGTAACAGACGAGCTTGGCGAAATACGTAGCCCAGATATGGATCTACTGCTCAAAGTCATTGAAATAGCACGAGCGTGGCCCGATAGCAGTCCAGCAGACCTGATGAGCCGTATCTATGCGACATCATATGGCAGCCAGATGACACAATTGCTGAGCAGAGAACAGATCACACCGGAAACCGGTATCGAGCAGGAATTCGCCGACATTCTTGCCCGTTTATTTGAACAATACCGCAGTCGCAAACAAAAAAGTTCGTTGCTGGATACCTTGCGCGTACACCACGCCCGCCGCAAACGCCCGCAAGAGTCCGACCAGCCTGCTGACACTTGATGTGTTTTATGCGGTAAAAACGGCTTGAAATTTACGGAATAGCCCGCATTTTTCAATACATTGGGCTGGCATCGAAAGGCAGTCTTGGATAAAATATGCGGCTATCCCAGATACACCCCTCCCCTCCGCATCACTAGCGAGCAATGGCCATGCTGTTGCTAGGAAAAAGGTACGCAAAAGACATATGAGCGATAACAGCACTCAACAATCCAGTCTTAAAGCCTTGATCGCCAAGGGCAAGGAACAAAACTACCTTACCTTCGCAGACGTCAACGATCATTTACCTGAGTCCATATCCGATCCCGATCAGGTTGAAGATATTATTCAGATGATCGACGACATGGGCATCAAGGTCTACGAGTCCGCTCCCGATGCCGATCAGCTGTTAATGGCCGAAAATGATGCGACTGACGAACTTGCCGCTGCCGAAGCTGCTGCCGCACTTGCCGCGGTCGAAAACGAAGCCGGTCGCACCACTGATCCCGTTCGTATGTACATGCGCGAAATGGGTACTGTTGAACTACTTACCCGTACTGGCGAAATTGCAATCGCAAAACGTATCGAAGAAGGCCTGCGTGAACTGATGGCTGCAATGGCTGCCTTTCCCGGCACCGTGGAAATGGTGCTTAATGAATACGACCTCGTAGAGACAGAAGGCAAACGCCTCGGCGATATTCTGACTGGTTACCTCGATACCAACGATGTAGAAATCGTCGAACCAGTTGTTGTTGAGGAAGCTGCAGCCGGTGACGAGCCTGCCGCAGAGGAAGAAGAAGTTGAAGTTGCCGGCGCTGCTACAGATACCGCCGATGAAGAAGAAGCCGTCAGCGGTCCAGATCCAGAAATAGCCAAAGAACGTTTCGCTGAACTGCGCAAGGTTTTCAAAGCCACCGAAAGAGCACTTAAAAAATACAGTCGCCAGGATCCGAAAGGGCAGGAAGCACTCGATAAACTGGGTGAAGTATTCAAATACTTCAAACTTTCTCCACGCCAGTTCGACCCAATTCTTGCCACCATCCGCCTGACGCTCAACCGCATTCGACGTCATGAAAAGAACATCATGACCCTGTGTGTGAAGTCAGGAAAAATGCCACGCAGCATTTTCCTCAAAACATTCCCCGGCAATGAAGTTAATCTGAAATGGATCGATGCACACCTGCGTCGTAAGCCCTATTCTGAAACGCTGGCCAAATTCAAAATCGAAATCCTGCGCGCCCAGCGCAAGATGCAAGTAACCGAAGAAGAATCCGGCCTGACAATCGCAGAGATCAAAGAGATCAACCGTCGCATGTCTATCGGCGAAGCGAAATCGCGTCGCGCCAAAAAAGACATGGTCGAAGCTAACTTGCGTCTCGTTATCTCTATCGCGAAAAAATACACCAACCGTGGCTTGCAGTTCCTCGACCTGATCCAGGAAGGCAACATCGGTTTGATGAAAGCGGTAGATAAATTTGAATACCGTCGTGGTTTCAAATTCTCGACCTACGCAACATGGTGGATCCGCCAGGCAATTACCCGTTCGATTGCCGACCAGGCACGTACTATCCGTATTCCGGTGCACATGATCGAAACTATCAACAAACTCAATCGTATTTCACGCCAGATGTTGCATGAAAAAGGTCGTGAGCCAACTCCCGAAGAACTCGGCGAGCGTATGGATCTGTCGGAAGACAAGATCCGTAAAGTGTTGAAGATTGCCAAAGAACCTATCTCGATGGAAACCCCAATTGGTGATGATGAAGATTCGCACCTGGGCGATTTCATCGAAGACTCGAACATCGATTCACCAGTCGACTCTTCAATGGAAGAAGGCCTGCGTGAAGCAACGCGCGAAGTTCTGGCTGGCCTGACTGCACGCGAAGCCAAAGTGTTACGCATGCGTTTTGGTATCGACATGAATACCGACCATACGCTGGAAGAAGTAGGTAAACAGTTTGACGTGACTCGCGAACGTATCCGTCAGATCGAAGCCAAGGCTCTGCGCAAACTTCGCCATCCGACCCGTTCAGATCATCTGCGCAGCTTCCTCGACGATTGATACGAGTAGTGCCGGGGGCAGTAGTAAAAGTAGTTCCCGGAGTAGTAAGAGTATTGGCAGTACAACAAAGGGGTGCCTATAATGCACCCCTTGTTTTTATGGGCCTTTGGCCAATAAATCCAGCCACTTATGATCGTGGCAACGTTCGTGTTACCAGACTGCGAGTGATGGCCGCAAAAGCCCTGACTTCAATCACCTAGCTCGAATCT
>JAZKES010000004.1:0-3131 GCA_040386995.1 Pseudomonadota bacterium
CAGGTTAGCTCGGTTCCTGAGCCTGCTACCCTTGGCATCTTCGGTTTAGGTTTGCTGGGTCTTGGCCTTGCAAAACGCCGCAAACTGAATGGCTAAGCGACACAACAGTATCAATTGATACTACGAAAAACGGCCTTTATAGGCCGTTTTTTTTGCGTTGGATTTTCCCTCTGCCAGTACTCATCGCTCGCACTACATAATCGTGGCCCGATTCATTCCATTGCAGCGCCTCACCGAAGATTCGAATACATTGTGGTTTGACCAATCAAAGCGATGGCCGAGTATAGTTTCAAGCCCCCCTGTTGTATGGACATCCAATTTTTCGAGGCGTAATCTGATTCCGTCGGACAAAAGGAATTCATAAGAAATTAATGGCAAACCTCCAGGAGGTTGACATGACTCATTCCCGATATTCTTCTGTACTACTACTTTCCGCCGCTTTATTCCTGCCTGTACATCTGTTTGCCCAGTCTGTTACGAACTTAAGCAATGAACTTCTTTATGGCACTTGGGTACTCGACCTCCAGAGATCCGTTTTTATAGAGCGGGAAGCGCCGAAATCGCAGTCAATGATATTTGAACCTGATGCAGACGGACTGCGGGTCACTATCATCATCACGAACAAAAATAATATCGAAGAAAAAATTTCGTATATCGACAAACAGAATGGTGAACCCGCGCGATTAAGTGGCTCAACCAACTTCGATACAATCGTGTTGGAAAGCCGGGATCCTTATCATACCGCCAGTATTTTTACGCATGCGGGCATGGAAGTGGGCCGCTCGCAACGCACCATTTCACTGAACGGCCAGGAAATGATGGTAGAAGTCGAAAGGAAAGGTAATTTGAGCAGCAGGTCAGTATTCCTCAAGCAGAAGTAGTTTCGAACGTACACGAGACATCACGTTCCGCGCGGCGGCCTGGATATTTTTTCCTGTATAGAATTTCCCGTTGTTCGCCAACTGCCGTTAGCCAAGGTCAGGCACGTTGGATCCGCATGAAAAATACCACTCACGCTCAAGAAGCAAGAGCACATGATAGCCAACTATCAGTTCCTGAAATTACCGCAACGTGGTGTCGCCTTATCCAGATTTCTCTATCGCGTGAACTTTCTGGTCAACTGTGAACCACTCGCCTTTGTAGCGCCTCCTTTATAGCGATCCTCTATACCGCTCTCTTAAAATCGTCGCCCTGGAATGTTCATGAGTTCTGCAGTTTTATTATTTACAAAAATGTACATACGATCTTAAGGCCACACTACTTTAGTGTGTTCAAATCCCGACAACTATCAAAAAACTGATGAGCCAGCACAGCTCCGTTTCACTCTTTCGCTGGATAGAGTCCAACTACAATTCATCATAGTATTGAAAGCTGAATATCCTCCTGACATTCCGGAATGAAATGGAAACCAGCATCCTGTTCGAAGTCTTTATTTTTCTCGCCGCCGCCTGTGCCGTAGTGCCACTCGTGAGCCGCTTCAAACTGGGCGCCGTGCTTGGTTACCTTGCGGCGGGTATTGTCATTGGGCCTTGGGGATTTGGCTTTATCACGGCATCGGAAGAAGTCATGCACTTCGGCGAGTTTGGCGTGGTGATGATGTTGTTTGTGATCGGCCTTGAACTTGAACCACTCAAGTTGTGGCGATTACGTAGTTCCATTCTCGGACTTGGTAGCCTGCAGGTCGTGCTTACGACTTTGTGCCTGTTTCTGGCTGGCATTCTCCTTGGCTTCAGCTGGCAGGTAAGTGTGGCCGCCGGCATGGCACTTGCGCTGTCATCAACGGCGCTTGTGCTGCAGATGCTCAACGAACGGAACTTGATGCATACCGAAGTAGGCCAAACTTCGTTCTCGGTACTTTTGTTTCAGGACATTGCGGTGATCCCGATACTCGTGCTTATGCCGCTACTCGCAATGCCCGATCAAAGCAGTGAACTCGTCCAGACCAGCGTCATTGCAGAACTGCCCGGATATGTTCAGACATTAATAGTTGCTGCGGTTATTGCGCTTGTTATCTTCGGCGGCCGGTTTCTGTCTCACCATTTGTTCAGCGCAATCGCACGCACTAACTTGCGTGAAATTTTTACCGCTTTGTCCCTCGCACTGATCGTCGGCATCACCTTACTGATGCAGCTTGTGGGCGTATCGCCCGCACTGGGCGCCTTCGTTGCGGGTGTCGTGCTCGCAAATTCCGAATACCGCCATACCCTTGAAACCGACCTGGAACCATTCAAGGGCTTGCTACTGGGCCTGTTTTTTATCTCGGTAGGCATGGGCATCGATTTTGGCTTGCTTGTCGATGCACCCCTGCGAATTCTTATCGCCGTAACGGGGTTGATGGCAATCAAGGCTGGTGTGCTTTGGCTGCTTGGTCGACAGTTCAACTTGACGTCGCTCTATAACCTCGGCTTTGCGCTGGCGTTATGCCAAGGGGGAGAATTTGCATTTGTGTTATTCCAGTTTGCAGGTGGCCTGAATATTTTGCAGCCGGAACAGGCGCAATTTCTGACCCTCGTCGTGGCACTATCGATCGCAGCAACGCCGTTTGTAATGCTGGGTTTCAACCATTTCATCGTGCCGCGTTTCATGAGCAATCTTCCCGAACCCAAATACGACACGATCACAGAACAACATCCAATTATTCTCGCAGGCTTTGGTCGCTTTGGTCAGGTGATTGGCCGCTTCCTGATTGGTCAAGGCATCAAGCTCACGGTGTTGGAAAAAGACGCTACGCAAATCGAACTGCTCCGTAAGTTCGGCTTCAAGGCACATTTCGGTGACGCAACTCGTCTCGATCTATTGCGCAATGCCGGCGCCGCCACGGCGCGGCTGTTGATAGTTGCAGTCGACGACGCGACATCCAGCCTGCGTATTGTTGAGATGGCGAAGCGCGAATTTCCGGGCCTCACACTGTTCGTACGTGCGCGCAACAGACAGCATGCGTATGAACTTCACAAGTTAGGTGTGCCCTACTTCAAACGTGAGATGTTTGATTCCTCTCTGATTATGGCGCGAGATGTGATGCTGTGGCTCGGCTACAACGAACAGGAGGTTAACTCCAAAGCAGAGAAATTCCGCAACCATGACCACACAACCTTGCGCGAATCCTTCCAATACTACGAAGATGAATCTTC
>JAZKES010000004.1:3231-51283 GCA_040386995.1 Pseudomonadota bacterium
ACCATGACCACACAACCTTGCGCGAATCCTTCCAATACTACGAAGATGAATCTTCCTTGCTCGATTTCTCGCGCACAAAAAGAGAAGAGTTGCAGAGAATTCTGCAAACAGATACCAGCGACTTGGCAAGTGAGGCAAAAAAATAACAGGGCAAATACCGGCGCTTTGGAACCAGGCTTTAGCAGATAACAAAATATTGAATTTTCAAAAAAAATTGTTATTAAAATTTTACTTTTTAATTAAAAATTTTTCATGATATCTATCAATAGTTGCTAGTAATCACCAGCAATATAAAATCATGACAACGAACTAAATCCGGGATAGTTAGCGAATTTTAAAAATTTATTATTAGAAGACAAACATGAAACATTAATCTTAATACTGAAATTTTCAATAAATTGAAAAATTTAGTTATAGACGGAGTCTATCTTTATTAAAAATATCAAATAATTTTTGCAATTAATTATTAAAAAATTAAACCCGATTATGAACTTACCGCACCCGCGTCCATCGGCTCTTGAGCCTCTATCGCGTGGCTAAGCTCCGCCTTGCGTTTCAGCATCTTTTTACCGACTTCTTCACCATCTAACGCCGAATTAATGACCTGCGGAAACAGGACATTCTCTTCTTCCCTGACGTGATGGGCGATGATTGCGGCAAGCCTGCCGACACGCTCGTTTAACGATGGCTCATCACATTTCATTGCCTCTAACTGATAAATCAGTTCCCTGGCTTTGTCGTGTTCGATAACGCCTGCCCACACAATATCCTTTGCATCGAAGACAGTTTCCCTTACTGCCGGATAGAAAATTTCCTCTTCAATTGTCATGTGCAGCCGCAGCGCTTTGCATATTTGCTCGAGAAGCTGTTTTTTCTGATCCACCTTGTCCGCGGGAGTTCGCGCGAACACACGGAAACATTCCTCGACTTCGCAATGATCCGTGATGAGCATGTTGATCGCGTCTATCGCCAGTGGCGCTGATTTATCAACTTTAATATTCATGTGTTTCCACCCCTGTTATGAAGCGGATTTCTCCGCTGTTATCCATATAACAAGCCAGAACTGTGCCATTGCACCCGGTATCGCTAAGGTAATGAAAATGTTCACCAATTCATCAGGCGCACCGAAAACAGGCAGCATCTGGCCAACAATCCATGCATGAATTACCCATCAGAAAAGTAAAAAATGCCGGGCAAATTCCACTAGAGAAGAACTGCCGGAGGAAGAGCCCAGCGGACGAGCCCAGCGGTTATCTTCCAATTTGACCCACTGCGAGTGGGTTAAAGGCAGGTAATAAACGAAAGCTCCAGGAGGGAGGTCTCACCGACTGAGCCCACGTGATACCTGAATACTTGATATCTGATATCTGAACACGTGATACATGAACAACAGGCGAGTTTGGCCGAACCCACCAAGCGGTCCTGACAAGACGCGAAGCGAACTCAGCTTTTTTTTCCGCTCCACTTCACCTGATAAAGATCTCTGCGCCGATCCTGAAAATTGCGCACGGAACCGCTCTCTTTGACGCGCTGCAATTTGCTGAGATCAAGATCAGCTATCAGTGTAGTTTCAATGTTCGCGGTTGCTTCATTGATGATGGCATCGTGAGGAAAGCCAAAATCGGAGGGCGAAAAAATGGCTGATTGCGCATACTGGACATCGACATTCTCGAGTTCGGGTACCGCGCCCGTACTGCCAGCGAGAGCGACGTAACATTCATTCTCAATAGCTCTGGCTTGTGCGCAATGCCTCACGCGCAGATAACCATTTTTGGTATCTGTCCAGAATGGTACGAGCAGAATCTCGATGTGCTGTTCGGACAATAACCGTGGCAATTCGGGAAACTCTACATCGTAACAAATTAGCAGGCCGACCCTGCCAAAATCAGTATCGAACGCACGCAGAGAATTACCTCCACGGATATCCCAGTCGCGCTTTTCGCCGGGCGTCGGATGAATTTTGTATTGCGCATCCACTCTTCCGTCGCGATGACATAGATACGCAACGTTATAGAGAATTTTCTTTTCGAGCACAGGAAAGGATCCCGCCGCAACATTGATATGGTATTTCACCGCCATTGCGGCAATTTTTTCAACGAGCATTGGCGTGAGCAGTGCGAGTTCCCGCATTGCAGCCATTGGGTCCAACTGCGGCGTGAGACCAGTCAGTGGGACGTTAAAAAATTCGGGAAATAACACAACATCGCATTTGTACGCCGCTTGTGAACGTATGTAATTTTCCGTCTGCAGCAGGAAGTCCTCGACAGAACTGAAGTTGCGCATTCGCCACTGCACACAGCTCACTCTCGCGCTGGAAGTACCGCTATTTTTTGCTATCGGAGCAGTTTTGCGGAGTGCTTTTTTTTCGCTTTCTGACTTACCTGAATTCTGCTTTTTTGCTTTGGTCATGGGTGATTTGGCCGGAGTTTAATCAGTCTGTGAATTGTACGGGAAATCAGGTGCAGCTGGCAGGTGAAGAAACTGCGGAACAGCACTTTTGCGGTTTACTTACGGTGCGTTCGCAGAGTACTCCACAACAAAATTGACAACCTTCAAGCTCTCATCAACCTCACACCAGCCTTGCTTCATCCGCCATTCACCCTCTCCTTCTCCATCACCTGGTCGAAACTTTAATTCGTTTTCCCACACAGTGTTGACGACATTTCCTGATCAGTGTCCCTGCGTTAATTGACGTAGTGGGCCGGGGCAATCAACCGATTGTTGGACTGCATCACACTATCAATACTCGCGCCCATTGCTGATTCAGCATCAACCAGGAGAAAACAACGAATGTCTAACGCACCGCTTACTACCAAACCCTGCCTAACCTCCCCTCAATCTTCAACATCACGCTACAAACTTACAGTGCTCGCATTGGCCATCGGAATGGCCAGCCCACTCGCCATGGCAGGCGCAACGATAGAAGTAGGTGAAAACAGCTCCATCTCAATTGGCGCTGGTATGCGCGTTGGTATGGTCGCCGTAGAAGATGGTTCACCCGATGGCGACTCATACAGCACGGATTTCGATGTACAGAGCATGCGTATCTATATGAGTGGCCAGATCACCGACATCATCAAATTTACATTCAACACCGAAGAAATTTTCAGCGATGGTCCCGTGGACGTGCTCGATGCCATCGCCCAGTTTGAATTCAATCCGATGTTCAACCTGTGGCTCGGCAGAATGCTGACACCAGCGGACCGCATCGAGATGAATGGCCCCTACTACGGCCTTACCTGGAACCAATACACACAGCCGCTGTATGCATCCGACCAGGGTGGTGATGCTGGCACGTACGGCCGCGACGATGGCATGACCGTTTGGGGTGCTGCAGACAAATTCCAGTATGCAATCGGCGCGTTCGATGGTGTTGAAGGTTTTGGCAATGAAGAAGACAACATGCTGATTGCGGGCCGCTTCGCGTACAACTTCCTGAACATGGAAGCGAACCCTGGGTACTACACCAGCAGCACTTATTACGGTGGCCTTGGCAATATTTTGACGCTGGGCGTTTCGTTCCAGACTCAGGATGGTGGCGTCGGCAGCGTCGTTGAGTCAGGCGACTTCTCCGGTTACGCAGTGGATCTGTTATCTGAAACCGTTCTTGGTGGCGGCGGCGTATTAACGATTGAAGGTGAATACAAAGATTTTGATTCCGATTTCACGCCAGCCAGCGGCCCTCTCGGCGGCGATTGTTTCTGCTTGTTTGACGGTGATTCCTATTTTGCCAGCGCGGCCTTTTTGTTCCCCGGTGAAGTCGGCATCGGCAAAGTGCAGCCGTACGTACGTTTTGTGGAAAACAGCCCAAATGATGACGACGAAACTGACCTCACTGAAGTTGGCGTGAATTACGTCATCAAAGGTCACAACGCGCGCCTGAACGCAAACTACAACACAGGCGACGCAAACATCAGCGGTTACCCCGGTGCTGATGTCGACACATTCTCGTTCGGCGCGCAGCTCCAATTCTGATTTGCACAAGCAACCTAATTAACCCACAGGAGACATTCATGAAAGTAAGAAAACTCATAACAGGCCTGACCCTCAGCGTCTGTGCCAGCACCCTCTCGGTTTTTGCGCTTGCGCAGGACACCATCAAAGTCGGCGTGTTGCATTCACTGTCCGGCACCATGGCGATCAGTGAAACAACACTGAAAGATACCGTGCTGATGATGGTAGCGGAGCAGAACAAAAAAGGCGGCTTGCTCGGCAAGCAGCTCGAAGCAGTAGTTGTTGATCCAGCGTCCGACTGGCCGCTATTCGCAGAAAAAACCCGTGAATTGCTGACTCAGGAAGGCGTAGACGTGATCTTCGGCTGCTGGACTTCCGTATCGCGCAAATCCGTATTGCCAGTAATCGAAGAACTGAACGGCTTGCTGTTCTATCCAGTTCAGTACGAAGGTGAAGAGTCTTCCAAGAACGTGTTCTACACAGGTGCAGCTCCTAACCAGCAGGCAATTCCTGCGGTTGATTACCTGATGAACGACCTCGATGTAGAACGTTGGGTTCTTGCTGGTACCGACTATGTGTACCCACGTACGACCAACAAGGTTCTTGAGGCATATCTGCTCGACAAAGGTGTGGCCGCTGAAGACATCATGATCAACTACACACCATTCGGTCATTCCGATTGGCAGAGCATCGTAGCTGACATCAAACGTTTCGGCAGCGCAGGCAAGAAGACCGCAGTAGTGTCCACCATCAATGGTGATGCAAACGTGCCCTTCTATCGCGAACTCGGCAACCAGGGTGTGTCTGCTGAAGATATCCCCGTCATTGCTTTCTCAGTTGGTGAAGAAGAACTGTCCGGTATCGACACCACTCCACTCGTTGGTCATCTTGCTGCATGGAACTATTTCCAGAGCGTAGAAAACCCCGCGAACGAAGAGTTCATTGCCACCTGGAAAGAATTCATTGGCAACGACAAACGCGTAACCAATGATCCAATGGAAGCCACTTATATCGGTTTCAACATGTGGGTAGCTGCAGTTGAGAAAGCAGGCACCACTGACGTTGACGCAGTTGAGCAAGCCATGATTGGCATCACTGCGCCTAACCTCACTGGTGGCACTGCCACGATGAACAAAGCACATCACCTGACCAAGCCAGTACTCATCGGCGAAATCCAGGATGACGGCCAGTTCGAAGTGGTCTGGGAAACTGATGGCCTTGTAGATGGTGATGCCTGGTCAGACTTCTTGCCAGACTCCAAGCCGATCATTGCTGATTGGACCGCGCCAATCAAATGCGGCAACTACAACACCACCACCAAGACATGTTCCGGCCAGAACTATTGATCTCCCCGAGAGTGGGCTAACCCCCACGCCTGACAGGTTCCGTCGCCCCCGGCGGAACTTGTCAGTTTTTCAAGAGAGCATGATGGAGTAAGTAGTGAAGCAGTCTGGTGTAATACGATCCTTGTTTTTGTGTGCAGTAACCCTGTGTTTGCAGCCTCTCTTGGCCGCTGAAGAATCCGCTGAGCCTGTTGTTGAAACAGGAGTTGAAACCGGAGCTGAAACCACAGTTGAACCAGTTGCAGTCGAAGCGGCCGCTGCCGATCCTGCGATAAACACTTCCAGCGAAACCCCGCAAGCAGAACTTGTTGTCAGCCCTCCCGATATCAACACCCTCATGCAAAACCTTACGCAGGCTAGCCTGAGCGAAGCCATCGACATCGTTGATCAACTCGAAGAACTTGGTGGCAGAACCATGCTGCCGTTGTTCCAGTCCATGATGGATGGCGAACTCTATTTTGAAAAAACCACGCTGCAAATGGCGCGCATCAGTAAAGACGCCGCCGGCGTGGATATAGTAACCGACCCCTTGAGTGGCGATCCAATCGCCGATATCAATCAGGAAAACCTCGACAAAATACGTGTAAACAATCGTTTGCGTGGCCAGCTTCGCGAAGCGGTCGGTCGCATTAACCTGATGGAAGGTAGCGACGACCAACGCCTCGCCGCCGCAATTTCGATGCTCTCTAGCGTCGACGAAGACAGCAAACCGCTGCTGCAGGAGGCCGCACAGAGCGAGATGGACGAAGAGGTCCTCGCAGTTATTAACGTCGCCCTTGCGATGATCGACCTGAAGACGACAACCGAAGATCAGGTGCGCATCGATGCCATCAGCAAACTTGATGGGCGCCTGGAAGGCCCCGTGCGAAATCTGCTTGGCACTTTCACTTCTGAAGGTGGCAACAATACGGCTTCACCTGAGGTGCGTACTGCCGCATTTATAGCGCTGGAAAACATTGAATCCCGCGTGAAATTTTATCAATTAATCGAACAACTCTTTTTCGGTCTGAGTCTGGGTTCAGTGCTGCTGCTCGCGGCAATTGGTCTGGCCGTTACCTTCGGCGTCATGGGGGTCATCAACATGGCGCACGGTGAAATGCTGATGCTCGGTGCGTATACGACTTACGTTGTGCAGCAGCTCATGCCGCAGTCGATCAGCGCATCGATCTGGGTGTCCCTGCCTGCCGCGTTTATCGTCACCGCGCTCGTCGGCATTCTGATTCAGCGTTACGTCATTCGATACCTGGCGGGCCGTCCGCTTGAAACACTGCTTGCGACCTTCGGTATCAGCCTCATTCTGCAGGAAACCGTGCGCACCATATTCTCGCCACTTAACCGCCGTGTGTTATCACCAGACTGGATGAGTGGTTCGTGGCAATACAACGCGGCGCTGTCGCTTACCAATAATCGCATCTACATTTTGTTGTTCTCCTTGCTCGTGTTCGCGGCCCTGTTGTTCATTCTCAAGAAGACCTCATTAGGTTTAAACGTTCGCGCCGTTTCGCAGAATCGTGCGATGGCAAAGGCGATGGGCATTCGTACCGACTTTGTTGACGCGATGACCTTCGGTCTTGGTTCGGGAATCGCGGGCATTGCGGGCGTTGCACTAAGCCAGCTCACCAACGTGGGACCGAACCTTGGCGGTGGTTACATCATCGACTCATTCATGGTTGTTGTGTTCGGCGGCGTCGGCAATTTGTTCGGCACTTTACTCGCTGCATTTTCACTTGGCATGGTGAACAAGTTTCTGGAACCAGCGACTGGTGCCGTGCTCGCCAATATCCTGATCCTGGTCTTTATCATCCTGTTCATTCAGAAACGACCCAAGGGTCTGTTTCCGCAGCGCGGGAGGTCAGCAGAATGAAAAACTTCTATCATCAATGGCTCGAAAGTCGCAACCGTCCTGGCAACATTGCAGTGTTCACGGGCATCCTGTTTGCCATCACCTTGCTCGCTGCGGTGGGCAATCTGGTGTTTGCGCCAGACTCCGCGCTTTATGTCAGCACTTATACGATTACGCTGCTCGGCAAATATTTATGTTTCGCATTGCTCGCACTTTCTGTCGATGTCGTGTGGGGTTACTGCGGCATTCTAAGCCTTGGCCACGGCGCGTTCTTCGCACTCGGCGGTTATGGCATGGGCATGTATTTGATGCGGCAGATCGGTGATCGTGGCGTATATGGCAACCCCGACCTGCCCGACTTCATGGTGTTCCTGAACTGGGACACTCTTCCGTGGTACTGGTTTGGCATGGACCAGTTCTGGTTCGCAATGTTCATTGCGCTCTTCATCCCAGGCCTGCTTGGCTTTGTATTCGGATGGCTCGCTTTCCGCTCGCGTGTTACGGGTGTGTATCTCTCGATCATGACGCAGGCGCTGACCTATGCACTGATGCTGGCGTTTTTCCGCAATGAAATGGGTTTTGGTGGCAACAACGGCATGACCGACTTCAAGGATATGCTTGGCTTCAATCTGCAGTCCGACACCACGCGAGTTGTGTTGCTCACGTTAACGTCGACGTTTCTCGCGCTCGCGTTTGCTTGCAGCCACTTCATCATGCAGTCACGGTTTGGGCGAGTGATTCTCGCGATTCGAGACAGTGAAGCACGTGCGCGTTTTCTCGGTTATCACACAAACAACTATAAAACATGGCTATTTGTGTACTCGGCGCTGATTGCAGCGTTAGCCGGGATTATGTACGTGCCGCAGGTGGGCATCATCAACCCGGGTGAATTCACGCCGCTTAATTCAATCGAAGTTGTAGTATGGGTTGCAGTCGGCGGCCGCGGTACTTTGTATGGTGCAGTTGCTGGCGCACTGTTGATCAATTACGCGAAGACCCGCTTCACCGCATTGATGCCCGAAGGCTGGACGTTCATGCTTGGCGCGATGTTTGTACTCGTCACTATCTTTCTGCCTAAAGGTCTCGCGGGATTGTTGCAGCACAAACTCACCGCGAAAAAATCCGCGCCCCCACCGACACCTCCAACACCATCGTCGCTGCCAGCGGAGGTAATGCCATGAATATGAATACAGCGAAGTCTTATCTGCCGAAGTTCATGCCGGCCTTCCTGTCGCCGAACAGAGCGTCACATAAGGTCGACGTTTCACACAATGTGATTCTCTACATCGAAGGTTTATCGGTGAGTTTTGACGGCTTCAAGGCGCTGAACAATCTCAACCTCTATATCAACGATGGTGAACTGCGTTGTCTGATCGGCGCAAATGGCGCTGGCAAAACGACGTTGATGGATGTGATTACGGGCAAGACTAAATGCGACACCGGTTCACTTTATTTCGGCCAGACCATCGATCTGCTCCAGCACGACGAAGCACAAATTGCGCGCCTTGGCATCGGCCGCAAATTCCAGAAACCGACGGTCTTTGAAGCACAAACCGTGTTCGCCAATCTGGAGCTTTCACTCAAGACCGGCAAAGGTGTCTGGCACACGCTGTTTGCAAAACTCGATTCAGAACAACTCGACCGCATCGATTCGGTGTTAACCACAATTGGCTTGCAGGAACAGCGTTACCAACTAGCTGGCGCACTTTCCCATGGCCAGAAACAGTGGCTCGAGATTGGCATGTTGCTGGTATCTGATCCGCGCCTCTTGCTTATCGATGAACCCGTCGCAGGCATGACCGCACAGGAAACCGAACGTACGGCTGAACTGCTTACCTCGCTTGCAGGAAAACGCACAGTTGTTGTGGTCGAACATGATATGGAGTTCGTGCGCAGCATCGCCAAGGTGGTGACCGTTCTTCATCAAGGGACCGTATTGGCAGAAGGTACGATGGACCAGATTCAGAGTAACCCTGATGTGATCCAGGTGTACCTCGGGGAACAACAATGACCAGCGCAAGTATCAGCATCAATAAAGTAAACCAGCTTTACGGAGGCACCCAGATTTTGTGGGACCTCGACATGGACATTCCACCAGGCTCATGCACCTGCATCATGGGTCGCAACGGTGTGGGCAAAACCACGCTGCTTAAATGTTTGATGGGTCTGTTGCCGTTGCGCACAGGTGAAGTGTTGTTGAATGGCAAACCGATCCACAACAAACCTGCGCACAGTCGCGCGGAACTTGGCATTGGCTTCGTGCCGCAGGGCCGCGATATTTTTCCACTGCTCACTGTCGAAGAAAATTTGCGCATTGGTTTGCCTGCACGTAAAGACAAAGCGAAAAATATTCCGACACGTATTTATGAGTTATTTCCAGTACTCAAGGACATGCTGCAACGCCGTGGTGGTGACTTGTCGGGTGGTCAGCAGCAACAACTTGCGATCGGTCGTGCCCTTGTTATCGAACCGACTGTGTTGATTCTCGATGAACCCAACGAAGGTATTCAACCCAACATCGTCAGTCAGATTGGTGACGTGATACAAAAACTCAATGGCGAGGGTTTGACCGTAATCCTGGTCGAGCAAAAACTCGGTTTTGCAAAACGCGTTGGCAAGGAATTCCGGCTCATGGAGAAAGGCCGCGTCGTTGCAAGTGCCGAAATGGCAAATCTCAGTGAGGCCTTGATTCGCAAACATCTCGCGGTTTGACAAAGAGGAACAAGAAATTGCCAAATAACAGGCTTCGATAGAATAGGCTACAAACTGCATGAACAGCATTGTCCACCCGGCAACAAACCCTGCCCTCGTTGTGAGTCCCGGCAGCTGCTGGCATGCGTCTCTCGAACTTGAGTTTGCAAAAACCGCGCGTGGCTGCCGTCTCACGCATAATCGCCATGTCGGCCCCCTTTATGTGCAGCGGCCCTTCTATCCTGAAGGAATAGATCTTGCGCATGTTTATTTGCTACACCCTCCCGGCGGTATTGTTTCGGGGGATCGCCTGCAGATCAGTGTACAACTCAATGAAGGCACCAAAGTCTTGTGCACAACTCCGGGCGCGGGTCGTCTCTATCGGGCGCGCTCTGACCTGCGGTTGCAGGAACAACACAACATTCTCACGCTTGGCAGTGGCTCATCGCTCGAGTGGCTACCGCAGGAAACCATCGTATTTCCCGGCGCGCACGCGCAACTTACAACACGCGTAAATCTTGCGAAGGATGCCAGTTTCATAGGTTGGGAAATTACCAGCCTTGGCCTGCCGGTTTCCAATATCGAATTCACCAGCGGCAGTCTGCACCAGAGGCTCGAAATTCTGCTTGATGGTTTGCCCTTGCTTATTGAGAACATCATTGTCGATAGTCGCACGCTCAGCCTCTATCACTCTGCCTGTGGCATGCGCTCGTTACCGGTCAGCGGCATCTTTGTCGCCGGACCTTTTGCTGCCGGGCAAAGTAATACATTCACGGCTGAAGTGTTGCACTCGCTTGCCAGCGTTGTTGAACCTGCGCTTTGCGGCATCACCAAAGTTGGTAATTTTCTGGTGGGACGTTATCTCGGCAAATGCAGCGAAGAAGCACGCCGCTGTTTTCGCAGCTACTGGCGCGCGTTGCGACCACATCTTTTGCAGCGCGAAGCCTATGCGCCGAACATCTGGACTACGTGAGAAAAGCGATGATGAAATACACGTCGGCTCCTGCTCATAACAAGCCACAAACAATTCGGAGTGCTGCGGCCAACCACGGTATAAACGTGTTCAAACCTCACACTTGCAATCGAACTTATAGTCCGCGTACCTGCAGCCTTTACATCAAAGAGTAAACAACCTTATGGAATTATTACCACGCGAAAAAGACAAACTGATTATTTTCACTGCAGCCCTGCTTGCGGAACGCCGGCTGATCCGTGGTCTTAAACTCAACTATCCGGAAGCGGTTGCACTTATCACCATGGAAATTATTGAAGGCGCGCGTGATGGCCGCACGGTTGCCGAACTGATGAGTTACGGCAAACAGATATTAACGGCGGAACAAGTGATGGATGGTGTTCCGGAATTAATTCATGAAGTGCAAGTTGAAGCGACATTCCCGGATGGGACAAAACTTGTAACTGTTCATAACCCGATAAATTGAGAGCGATATCCAAGGAGGCTCTGATTAATTCAAATTACGTCATACCCGCGAAAGCGGGTATCCAGAAAAATCAACAACCTGGATTCCCGCTTTCGCGGGAATGACGACTTAATCAGAGCTTCCCTAAAATTAAAACGAGAACTTGCCATGATCCCCGGTGAAATCATAACTGCTCCAGGACACATCACGCTGAACGAACACCGCGCGACCATAACAATACGCGTGGAAAATACTGGCGACCGCCCTATCCAGGTCGGTTCGCACTACCACTTTTTTGAGGTGAATCCTGCCCTGCAATTCACGCGCGCGGACGCGCTTGGTTTCCGTCTCAACATCGCTGCTGGCACCGCCGTGCGTTTCGAACCGGGCCAGGGCCGCGAAGTAGAACTCGTCGCGTATGGCGGCAAACGCGAAGTATACGGATTTCGTGGCGCAATCATGGGCAAGTTGGATCAAGGTACAAAGTAATGACAACTATCGATCGTAATTCCTACGCCCAGATGTTCGGCCCCACTACGGGTGATCGTGTGCGCCTTGCAGATACCGCGCTCTGGATTGAAGTCGAAGACGACTTCACGCTGTATGGCGAAGAAGTGAAATTCGGCGGTGGCAAAGTAATTCGCGATGGTCAGGGTCAAAGCCAGCTCGGCGATGAATTCAGTATGGATCTCGTAATCACAAATGCGTTGGTCATGGATTACTGGGGCATCGTCAAAGCCGATGTCGGCATAAAACATGGCCGCATCGTGCGCATCGGCAAGGCAGGTAATCCTGATGTGCAGGATGAAGTCGACATCATCATAGGGCCTGGCACCGAAATCATCGCAGGCGAAGGCTTGATACTTACCGCGGGCGCCATCGACGCACACATCCATTTCATCTGTCCGCAACAAATCGAAGAAGCACTGATGTCAGGTGTTACTACAATGATCGGCGGCGGTACCGGACCTGCAACCGGTACCAATGCAACAACCTGCACCCCAGGCATCTGGAATCTCGGCAAGATGCTACAAGCCACCGATAGTCTTCCGATGAATTTCGGTTTTCTCGGCAAGGGCAATGCAAGTCTTCCTGAAGCACTCGAAGAACAGTTGCTGGCTGGCGCATGCGGTTTGAAATTGCATGAGGACTGGGGCACTACGCCCGAGTCCATCGACAACTGTTTATCCGTGGCCGAACGTTACGACGTGCAAGTTGCGATTCATACCGACACCCTGAATGAAAGTGGTTTTGTCGACGACACACTCGCAGCATTCAAGGATCGTGTCATTCACACGTATCACACTGAGGGCGCTGGCGGCGGCCATGCGCCCGACATCATCAAGGCGTGTTCGCGCCCGAACGTGTTGCCCTCTTCTACAAATCCAACGCGACCGTACACCGTCAACACTGTGGATGAACATCTCGACATGCTGATGGTGTGTCATCACCTCGATCCAGGCATTCCAGAAGACGTAGCGTTTGCCGACTCACGCATCCGCAAGGAAACTATTGCCGCTGAAGATATCCTGCATGACCTCGGCGCGTTCAGCATGATCTCGTCCGATTCACAGGCAATGGGCCGAGTCGGGGAAGTCATCACGCGTACGTGGCAAACCGCACACAAAATGAAAGTACAACGCGGACCTCTAGCCGAAGACAGTGATACTTCCGACAATTTCCGCGTGCGGCGTTATATCGCCAAATACACGATTAATCCGGCTATCACTCATGGCATTGCGCATGAAGTCGGGTCGATCACTGCGGGCAAACTCGCTGACCTCGTGTTATGGAAACCCGCATTTTTTGGCATCAAGCCTGCCCTTATCATCAAGGGCGGCATGATCGCTGCTGCGCCGATGGGTGATCCGAATGCCTCGATCCCGACACCACAGCCCGTACATTATCGGCCGATGTTTGGTTCAATTGGCCTCGCTGCAGCAAACCTGTCAGTGACGTTTGCAAGCAAGGCTGCGGTAGATGCTGATGTCGGTGCAAAGCTTGGCCTGCAGCGCAAACTTGTCGCGTGTGGCAACACTCGCACAATACGCAAACACGACATGATGCTGAACAACTGGTTGCCGGATATCACAGTCGATCCGCAAACCTACGAAGTACGCGCCAATGGTGAGTTACTGACATGTGAACCTGCCGCAGTATTGCCGCTGGCGCAGTTGTATAGTTTGTTTTGAGCATGTGAGGGAAGTGTTGGCAATCGCTTATCCGGATATTGAAAAACACGACCAGCCTGTTGCTTACTTATAAAACAGAAATGACGACGAAACATAGGAAAAACACGTGAAGGTCAGAGAGACAACCCGGTTTCAACAACACGCCGTAAACCCGTCCATGGGGCTCGGGCGCCCGCATGCCTGCGGGCGACGGTTGCTGAAACCGGGTTGTGTCTCTTCCTGCGAGATTCTATGAAATTTGCGAGAACGCTTTTGAATTCCGCACGGTACTTGAAGGCCTGGAGACGGGCTGGCTTTGCGGGACCGTCGCCCGCAGGGATGCGGGCGCCCGAGCCTATATGGGTGAAGCAAGCGTTTACAAAGCACAGCTTTGTGCGCAGCTGAACGCCACTCAGCTATGCTGAGTGGCTGGCCCCGTGTGCGGGTATTTACGGCGTGTCCTGCAAAGCCAGCCCGGCTCCAGGCCCGCAACACCATCAGAATTAAACGAAAGCGAGAAAAATAGTGGAGGACAAAACAATGCTCGAAGTTTATGAACGTCTCGGCCCCTATTGCGAAGAAAAAATCGATTCACGTGTTGTGCTCAGTCATGACCAACGTGATCGTGGCAGGTTGCGCACCACAACGAGTGATGGAGATGAAGTACGTATATTCCTCGATCGCGGTACGCCATTGCTGGTAGGTGAATACCTGCGCACGCAATGCGGAAAAACCTTGCTGATCGAAGGCGCATTTGAAGAGGTGGTCGGTGCAAGCTGCACCAACTGGAACACGTTCAGTCGTGCGTGTTATCACCTTGGCAATCGGCATGTCAAAGTACAAGTTGCAGAACGCACCATGTACATATTGCCGGATCATGTGCTTGAAGAGATGTTGATCATGCTTGGCCTGACCCTACATCGCGAGCAGCGTATCTTTGTTCCAGAATCAGGGGCCTACAGTCATGCCAGCCTTCTCCACCACTGATGCAGCGCTGCTGCGCATGATGCAGCTTGGTTCTCCCGCGCTACCTGTGGGTGCATATGCATTTTCGCAAGGGCTCGAATACGCCATAGACGCAAACTGGCTGCGCTCAGTGGATGATGTACACGACTGGTTGCAGCACCAGATTCTGCATGGTCTGGCCAGCGTCGACTTGCCACTGCTCATGCGGCTTTGGCAAGCGTCCGCCGATCACGACATGCGCGCGCTGGCTTATTGGAATGCGTACGTACTCGCGTGCCGCGAAACGGCCGAATTCCGGCTCAGTGAAATTGCGACGGGCGAAGCACTCGCACGATTATTGCCTCAGCTTGGCATCGTGTTACCTGACAATCTACAACCACCCACCTTTCTCGCGCTGTTCGCGCTTGCTGCGCACAGGTGGGAATTGTCATGTGAACAGGCTGCACTTTGTTACGCGTGGTCGTGGCTGGAAAACCATGTCATGGCTGCTACCAAAATTCTGCCGCTGGGCCAGACCCAGTCACAGGTATTGTTGATGAAACTACAGACTGCTATTCCCGAGGCGTTAGGGCATGCCAATACCCTTGAAGATTTTCAGCTTGGCAGCAGCTTGCCTGCACTTGCGATCGCCAGCATCAAACATGAAACCCAATACACACGTTTGTTCCGTTCCTGAGGAGACACCACCATGACAACATCATATTCCAGACAGACATTGCGTATCGGCATTGGCGGCCCGGTGGGGTCAGGCAAAACTGCGTTGTTGCGTTGCCTCTGTCTCGCGATGCGTGGCCATTACGACATTGCCGTCGTGACCAATGATATCTACACGAAGGAAGACGCAAATTTTCTGACCCGCCACGAAGCACTGCCTGCTGACCGCATCATTGGTGTGGAGACCGGCGGTTGCCCGCACACAGCCATTCGCGAAGATGCCTCGATGAATCTTTCGGCAATCGCCGAACTGCTCGCGCGCCATGGTAACGTCGATGTAATTTTCGTGGAAAGTGGTGGTGATAATCTCAGCGCAACGTTCAGCCCTGAATTATCAGATCTCACGTTATATGTGATTGACGTCGCGGCAGGTGACAAAATTCCACGCAAGGGAGGACCAGGCATCACGAAGTCGGATCTGCTGATCATCAACAAGACTGATCTCGCACCAATGGTCGGCGCGTCACTTGAGGTGATGGATACTGATGCGCGCCGGATGCGCGGAGACAAGCCTTTTGTATTTACCTGTCTGAAAACCGGGGCTGGCCTCGAAGAGGTAATCAAATTTATTGTTACCGAAGGTATGCTGCCGACAGGGCCACTGGCAGCCGCACTCACGACACCATTTTCTGCAGCACCTGGCAGTACCCAGTTTCCGTCCGACAGCACCATGAGGAACGCGTGATGAAAAAGTCTTTGCAAACGATCACTACGGCATTGCTCTCGCTCGCTACTACTGTAGCAACTGCGCATCCGGGGCACGGGCTTGGCTCGATTGGGCACGATCTACAACACCAACTCTGGACCTTTGGTGCGTTAGTTGTGGTTGGAGCGGTGTGTATGTGGGGAATTAGCAGAAATTCGGATAGCAACGAATAGCGAACAACACTTTCAGGGCACATTGCTTGTAAGCAACTGCATTCAAAACTGACTGTTATAAAACTCCTGCTTTCAATTCGAGAAGCCCCATTAAAAAATGTTCGGGCGTGCTACTCCTGTGCTAACCACGCCTCTAATCTGGGTTTGACGCGCTCGCTCGTAATTTGAACTGTTAAAAAACTCAGCATAGCTGCCTGACTTAGCAGTAAGCGGTGTTGTTGGTTCTTCGGCGTCACACACGCAGGCCTGGCAGTTTCGATGTATCGGGAAATTATCTTAAAATTTACGGGAAATTGTCCGATTTCTTTACAAAGCTGAGCAGTTAGGCCTAAACGCATAAATTTAGGCTATAAAATTCAACACTTTACAATGATGGCATCATGCTTGCAGTGTCCTGATTGGAATCAAGTAAAACCTTCATAAGTATTGCTGGATTCTTTTGTTCAAGGACATGGATTAACAAGGAGATTTAAATGAAATTCAGGATGATTCAGAAAGCATTGGCGGTGGGAATTATTGCAATTACCTCGTCCTATGCAATGCAAGCAAGCGCAGCACCTATCTTCAGTTTCACCGAATACGGTGGCTTTGCAGACATGGTGGCAGTCGCAGACTACTCCGATCCACTCGCAGGCGATGCTTCTCTAGTACCCGCTACTACCCCGCTCTATAGCACCATGAGCTGGATAGCAGATAGAGCGGTACAAAGTTCATTGGAACTCTCGACAGTAACGGGTCCATCCCCACTGGCGGCAGATACATGGACTACCATCTCAACACTGACTCATAACAACGTACTGATTCGCAATGCTACCAGTTGGGGCCCGCAGGATATCTGGGGGAGATTCAAGGTTTCGGATGCAGATGGTGGTTCATCTGTTGTCCTCGATGATACGTCAGCGGTGACGATAGCTCTCACCGAAACGCCGAACATCGCGCCTTGTAACATTCCTAATCCGGTAGGCACTACTTGTGATGATTACTTTGCTATTACAGGTGTTGGTCTGGGCGATTTACTTTTTACTGCAAACGATGGCAGCCAATGGATGGCTTCTTTCCGTTTTGCAAATCTGGTGAACGCGATACAAGTTGGAAACACCGTGTATACGGGTGAGGCAAGAACAAGCACGCTGGATGTACAGGTTATGCTGACAAGTGTTACCAGCGTTCCTGAGCCTGCCACGCTCGGAATTCTCGGCCTGGGTTTACTCGGTATAGGCTTTGCAAGTCGACGTAAGCAGAATGGCGCATTGCCGTCTTGATCGGTTAATTCCGAACAAAAAAAAACGGCCTTCCATGGCCGTTTTTTTTGTGAAACTTAAACCCACTTCGCGTAATGGTAATTGCCTTTACCCTTCGTCGGAAATCGCATCCGACTGAAACGTTAGCAGCAACTGCTGTAACGCGTTGAGCTTCTCAGCGCTATCACTCGCTCCGTGCTGACGTAAGTGCCGTCAGAGTCCAAGCTTGTTAACTACGTATGCATAAGTTCCAAACGGATCACCCTTGTGACTCCAGCTATAGAGCCGTTTCGGATTAGTAATGTTGGTCGGACAGCTGTAGTGCTTGAACCACATACGCATGTCGGTGATCGCAGCCTGCATCGCTGCTTTCTTATCAGCGTCGGTTTCAAACAACAAACCAAGCGCGACCTGGAAAACACCTTCAGGAGTATGCTGGTTTGCGTAACCACCGGTCTGGAACACATGGACGGCGTATTCCCTGTTCATATCCGCAGCACTCATCAGGGCATTGGAAAAATAA
Source organism: Pseudomonadota bacterium (assembly GCA_040386995.1). Taxonomy (GTDB): domain Bacteria; phylum Pseudomonadota; class Gammaproteobacteria; order Pseudomonadales; family Pseudohongiellaceae; genus CAILUG01. The sequence goes on from JAZKES010000004.1 coordinate 20,975, forward strand.
CGCGTGAATGGTGCGTCAGGAATACTCGTGCAAGACATTAGCGTGATGTTGGTGTTAAACACCTTGATTGGACCATAATCATCGAACGCAGCTTCGATCAAAGCCTTGGTGGATGCTTTTAAATGGGTGCCATCAAGCGCATAAGCGGCGTAAGCCCGACCGAAGCCAAGCAGTATCGCCGCTGCTTTTGTTTTCTGCGCGCTGTTATCAGTCCAGTTGTGATATTGCCACACCGCATCGGCAGCGATCGCTTGCATCCAGGGTGAAAATATTCTGTCGGTATCATGCGTCAGATCCATCGTCGTGCTGCTGGGAAGATAGATCGCGGTGACCTTCGCACCAGCAGACGCCGTCACTGCCGTCGCTAGCGGCAACGTCCAGGTACCATCTGAATTCTTGATGGCATTGCCGGCAAGTTTGACGTTCAGGCTGCTTCCTATTCGAATGGTTTTACCGGTCGTCAGATCTAGATGACCTTGGCCCAGAACATTTTTCACTTTGATGGTTTTGGATGCCGAATAGGCTGCGATAAGGTTGCCAACCCACGGCATGAAATCTCCTTCATGCATTCGCAACGAATGCGAAAGGTAACCGTATTGCTTGATTCCATCCGGGTTGGCAATCTGCATCTGCCGGATGTTGTTAGTCACCGTGTCTGCCCAACCACAAATTGTTGCATCAAGCGTGAGTTCGCACGCATTAACCAGGTTCTGCAATCCAAAACCAAGATCACGTTCGGTGAACATCGTCGACAAAGAAGTATAAGGCTTGATAAAACCTGCTTGTGGAATCGCAGGCTGATCGTGGGTTACACCTCCGCGCACATCACCGAGAACAAGCATGTGCGCGATCGTGCGCCAGGCTTTGTCGCGGGTGGCCATATTGCCGCTCGCAGAAGGAATGCCATTTTCTTTCGGCAGCCAACTGTCATCACCCGTGAGGGCCAGATGTAATTTGTAAGCTTCCAGATAAATATACTTGGTATCGCAGCCACCACCGCCGGAACCATACGTGCTGGCCTTGCCACCAAAGTCGAAGCCACCCAGGCAATAATCAACAACCGTGGTATTTTTCCCTGTCACTTCCATCTGCGAGATGTACCACTCGTGAGAAAGATAAGCCTCGCGGTAGTACGCAAGATCGCCTCTGCGCATCGCCTGTTTATAGTTAGTGCTCACGCGATCAAACAACCACTCAGACACAGTTGAACTGTTGTAGCTGAAGGTGCTTGAAGTTTTGGACCATTGAATCGGGAAAAATGCCGTGTCGTAGACATCAGCCGTGATCGCCGTTGACGGTGGCGTTATTCCTGTCTGTACGAGATAAGCTGGATCCAGAATACCGAAGACGCGCGGTTCTTTCCTGCCGCCCTTGGTGCTGTTATTCGTCACAATTTCGCTTACGAGCGCTTCCGCACGATCGGTGGTTGTACGGCCGCCAAGATCCCAGCTATAACCCTTGATACCTTTTGTTGCATCAAATACAAACTGCACTTTCAACGCACGTATTGATTTAACGCCACAGTTATCGCGAGTAGCAGGCCAGTACAGCGTTGGCTTGACGAATACTGCTACCTGAACTTTATTTTCATTGAATAAGCGGAATTTTTTTGGATCGATCAGCGTGCAGCCAGTCAATGGTACGCCCATCGTCACAAGTTCATTGGCCTTGCGAACTATGTTTGTATTGAGCGTGTTAGGAGTGACTTTTAATGTACCACTTGTAATGGTGGCGGCGTTGACTGAAGAGAGTGGAGTAACGATAGAAACAAGAAGGATGGTAAGTGAAAGAATATAATAATTGATAAAACGGAAGACGTGGTGCATGAGGTTGTTAGAGGTCATATTTTACCTAAGCGTATGTTATTTCTTAATAATGATGATAGTCAGTGATTCAATACCTACATCCTGTTGGGTAAATTGAGTAATTGTGACCGCGATGTGTTCAGAAAGTTCGGATTTATTTTCTGAAGTACTTCTTGCTGGAGTACTTTATGCGGCAAAGTTCTTTTATAAAGTGAAGCGCTTCGCAAAAAAATCTACTGGATGTAAAAGAATTTTTCTTCACGGCCTGAAACCAATGTCTTTTTGCGGTTGCAGGCATAGCAAGATGATTTCATCGCGAGAAATTCGAGAATTTTTCCCGTTAGAATCGAGATTTTTTCCTATAATTTGAATAATTTTGAAGCCGGCATCAATAGGCTCATCAAACTGCGTATCAACTCTCCGCCTTTTTTAAGTGCAATAGAACTCCAAAAAAACCAGCTGCACATTTGCGATGCCTTACTCAGGCTTGCCAGAATTCCCTGCACATCTCTGCAAATTGTTCGGTGCACGGCGAGAGCGTTTTGCCCGCCTTGTAATAGAGCCCTACCTGTCGTTCGATAGTGGAAAACGGCAAACCCTTGATCAGCGTAAACTCGCGACAGACAGGATGTTCATCAAGCAGTTTGCTGTCGATGAACGCTGCGCCGAGACCCTGGTCCACAAGATGCACGCGCAGGCTAAGGCTCGATACTTCCCATACCGATTGAAAGCGATCACGCAGTCGCTGCATCGATGGCCGCATTTCCGGCGTATCCAGAAATGACGTTATCAATGTCGCGCTTTTGAGACTTTTGCTACTGCCTTCTGTGATGTTGCTGTAGTCAGGATGATTGGGACTAACAACGAGATGACGGTTTTCCCTGAAGAGCGGAATGGTAGTGAACGCGTCCATGTGTTTTTGAAACGGGCCAATTGCCAAATCGGCTTTGCCCGACAAAATTGCATAGATCAGATTACGACTGGGTAATTCAGTCACCTTGATCTGGGTTGCCTGTTGCGATTTACCGAACTGGCTCAGCAGCTGCGGCGCATAAAAACGATTGATCGTACTGTTGATCGCAAGATTAAGTGTCTGCCTATTACCTTGTTTGAGGCGCACAATGTCATCAAGCACTTCCTGTTCCTGGTTCAATACATCGTTGGCATATTCCAGCAATCGCCGCCCCGCATCGGTCAGCACCAACTGTTTGCCGCGCTGAATGAGCCGCACATCCAGTTTTGCCTCGAGATTGGCGATCGTCTGGCTGACGGCGGACTGGCTGATATGCAGCAGTTCCGCGGCTCTGTTGAAGCCATTTGTTTCAATCACTGCCCGGAAAGTTCGGAGTTCACTGTTTTCAAATCGCATAAGCAATACTGATATTGGTATAAGAAATATTAACTTACCTGATTCTACTAGCCTTCCTATACTCCGCAACAGTCAATGCACGAGGGAGATGACTATGAGTAATGACGTAATTTTTTCACGCGATCTTGCGGGAATAGAGGTGGGCGAAACCCACATATCGGATGTAAAAGGCGAAGAAGGTTTATTGAGCTACCGCGGCTATTCAATTGAAAGCCTGGCCACCAAGCCGTTCTGGCAAATCGTCTGGCTGGTGTTGTTTGGTTCATGGCCAGACGCGGATCAGGACAAAGCACTCAACGAATTTATGGCCGCAAACAGCCAGCTCCCACCCGAAGAATTGCAACTACTCGAAACGCTCCCGCGCAACCTGCACCCGATGCTGATGTTGCAAGGTGTAGTGCCGCTGCTACAGCTCAAACCTGCGGAGCAGATTGCAGGCCTGAGCGAAACGGCTCATCAAGGTCTACTGATTGCCGCACGTATTCCTTCACTCGTAGCAAGCTGGCGTCAACTGCAACTCGGCAACACACCGCTACCTTCCAATCCCGCCGTTTCGTTTCACGAAAATTTCCTGACCATGTTCAACGGCCATGCGCCAACAGCAGATCAGGTGAAGGTGCTCGACACTGCGCAGATCCTGCAGATGGAACACAGCTTCAATGCAGGTACATTCGCAGGCCGCGTATGTGCAAGCACCCTGGCGCCGATCCAGTCATCGATTTCCGCGTCGATCGGCACGTTGTTCGGTGTGCTGCATGGCGGAGCTGATCAGGCAGCTCTCGAGATGGCGCAGAAGATTGGCTCCCCTGCTCTCGCCGCTGACCATGTCAGAAACGTGCTCGCGCAAAAACAGAAAATCATGGGCATGGGCCATCGCGAATACAAAGTCGTCGATCCGCGCGCGCGTATTCTCAAGCCGATGGCAAAGGCGCTATGTAAATCAGGAGAAGCGAAGAATTTGTTCGAAATTCTGGAAGCTGTTGAAGCCGCCTGCCAGGTCGAATTTTCCAAGAGCAAGAAAGAAATCTGGGCCAACGTGGAATTCTACAAAGGTGCCGTCTTTCATCAGCTCGGTATTCCGAGCCACTATTTCACGGCTATTTTTGCAATGGCACGTGTGTACGGCTACATCGCGCACTACATGGAATTCAGCAAGGACAGTTGCCTGATCCGGCCACGGGCAAGGTATGTGGGCAACGCAATCTGAATAATTTTTTTTGTGGCGCGGGAAATTTAACGCGGCGCAAGAATGCAGATATATGAATACGAACCCGAAGTGGCGCTATCCCTGACTCAACGTCCTTATCGCGATACGTGCCGCTGCGGTTCTATTCTCCACACCAAGTTTCGGAAAAATCTGTTCGAGATGTTTGTTGACCGTACGAGGGCTCATGCCGAGGATTTCGGCGATGTCGCGGTTGGCCTTGCCGTTGCTGATCCAAAACAGGACTTCTGATTCGCGCTGCGTGAGATTGAGCACTTTGCGTAGCAGTTCGGCTCCAGAAGGTTTTCCTCCATCATGCAGCTTAAGCAATTTTTCATTGCTGTTAAGCGCCTGGATGTAAACCACGCCAAGCTGATATTCAAGTCCCTCAAGCAACAGTAGTTTGTTGGCGCTAGGGTTCTGGATCAACCAGTGTTCTAACTGCGTAGCCATCTCAGTGTCGCGCCAGCCCTCATCCGCTTTCGCGCGCGCAAACAGCGCATGAGTCTGTGGCGTAGCCCACATGACCTTGCCCTGCGTGTTTACCGAAAACAAAAACTGGCCAGTGGAATCGAGCGCACTATATGCGCTGCTGGTCAGTCGCGCGTTACTCAGATGTACGTTCATCCGCGCAACAAGCTCCTCGGGATTGATCGGCTTGGTCAGGTAATCGACGCCACCGGCATGCAGACCACGAACAACGCTGTCCGTATCGGAAAGACCAGTCATGAAAATGACGGGGATCGATGCGAGGTCCGGAATTTTTTTCAGCTCGATACACGTCGCAAAGCCATCAAGGTGTGGCATAAGCGCGTCGAGTAAAATCATGTCAGGGCGGATCCGCTGCGCAATTGTCAGTGCCTGCTTTCCTTCCAGGGCCACGAGCACATTGAAGCCTTCCTCCTCGAGTGTATCGTTAACAAGACCAAGCGTGTCGGGCGAATCGTCGACTACGAGAATTACTTCCTGACGTTTTATTTGTGTCATAACACCCTGCTCTCAATCGTAATCGCCAGTTTTTCGAATTGCATACGCGTTACGAGATCCCTGAATACGTTCATTGTTGTGGCTTCCAGCAGCGACTCACCTTCGATCTGGTCGAGTTTACCGCATACCCCTTTTTTGTGGCCAATACGTGCATAGGCCAGTAATTCGCGCACGAGAGGATGATCAGGCAACGTCACGTTCACTTCAGTTGACGCGCGCGGAGGTGACTCAAGAATCAGCTCTTCGTCAGTGTAGTTCCATTCGAGTTGCAGCAACTGGCCGATCCTTTCCACCAGTTTCAAATTGTTGATCGGCTTGACCATGTAGTCATCGTGGCTCGCATCTTCACGCGGATTGCGATGATGTTCCTGCGCATCGGCGGAAATCATGATGATAGGCGCCTTATAACCCTGAGCTCGCAATTCTGCCGCGAGCTGCAGACCATCGGTGCCGGGCATACTTACATCGAGAATAAACAGATCAGGCGTTACATCGGCCAGCACCGTACCGCAGCTACGTGCATCGTGCGCTTCAATAGTGGTGAAGCCGAATGGATTGAGGAGGTCAGCCATCAAGCCACGATGAATGGGTTCGTCGTCGACCACCAACAGCACTTTGCGCGCGCCTTTATAGCCGGTAATGGTGCGCGAAGGAAAGTCCTGGGCCGGACTCGCGATCGTACCCATCATAAGCGTCGCGGTAAAAATCGAACCGACACCAGGCACGCTGCTTATCTTCAAATCGCCGCCCAGAATTTCAGTGAGCAACTTCACAATGGTCAAGCCAAGTCCGGTGCCCGGCACGTTTGGCACGTCAGGACTACGCACACGTTCGAACGGACTCAGGATGCGCTCCATGTCGGCAGGGTTTATACCTACACCCGTATCCATAATCGCAAACTCTGCAACCTGGTTGCGGTACCTCACATGAAAATCCACGGCTCCTTTTTCGGTGTATTTGATGGCGTTGGATAACAGATTGATGAGTATCTGGCGCAGACGTTTTTCATCCATCATCACGTATTCGGGCAATCTGTTGTGCACGTGGCACCGGAACACAATGCCTTTCTCCGCAGCCTGCTGCTGAAACATGAATTGCATCTGTTGCAACACATCAGGCAGGTTGACCTTGTTGCGATAGATGTCGAGGCGGCCGGCCTCAATCTTCGAAATATCGAGCAGACCTTCGATCAGGTCAGCGAGATGTTCACCACTGCGGCGAATGGTCTGTAACGCATTGTGATGTTGTGCCGGGATATCCTTGCGGCGATTAAGCAACTGCGCGTAACCCAGGATTGCCTGCAGCGGCGTGCGCAATTCATGACTGATACCCGTGAGGTATCGGCTCTTCGCGTTGTTCGCGTGTTCAGCCTGTTCCTTCGCTTTCTGCAATTGCTGATCGGTTTCCTTGTGCGCTTCGATTTCCTGCATCAGCAGTTGGGTCTGGCGCGAGGATTCCTGCTGCGCAACCATGCGGCTTTCCTGTGCCAGCAAGAACAGCCACGCAATAACACCCGAGACAATCAGAAACAGGAAAAATATGGTCAGCATGGTTTGTTTGAGCAGCGCTGTCTCAGACGGCTGCAGCGGCAGCATCTGATAATAGATAAGCGAAAGCAGCACTGCGATGATCAGGTTGACCACACTCTGGATGACAAGAAAACGTGAAAGTCGCGAACCGGCGAGTTTTACAACCCATTCGGGCATCAGTGGTCGCAACCAGCCAAACATACGTTGCGTGTAATTTGCGGGCGGTTTGCAGGAGTCCATGCATCGCGAGTCGAGAGTGCAGCACAGCGAGCAGATTGGGCCTTGATACGCAGGACAATGGCTCATGTCTTCATGCTCGAACGTATTTTCACAAATACAACATTGCAGGCTCGTGTATTTTGGTGCCGCTGACGTTCCGTCCGGTGAAAGGGTATCAAGTGGCATGACGTCGATAAATTCCAGCGGCTTGCGTGCGAGATAGAAACGGCCACCCGTGAACCACGCGATAAATGGCACCGACACAAAACAAACACCGAGACTCACGAAATGCGCGAGATGGCTCAGTGTTTCGCCAAAACTGCCCGTGTAACACAAAAGGCCCACAACCGACGCGAGCAACATCGACACCACGCCGACCGGATTGATGTCGTATAGATGCGCACGCTTGAACTCTACATATGACGGACTCAAGCCAAGAGGTTTGTTGATCATCAGGTCGGCCGACAGGCAGCCGAGCCAGCTCACCGCAACAATCGCGAACATGCCAAGAATTGCTTCGAGCGCGCGATAAATGCCGAGTTCCATCAGGATCAACGCGATCGATACATTAAACACGAGCCACACGACTCGACCGGGGTGGCTGTGCGTGAGCCGCGAAAAGAAATTCGACCACGCAATCGAACCCGCATATGCATTCGTCACGTTGATCTTGAGCTGGCTCATGATCACCATGAGCGCTGCAAGCATCAGTGCCATCGTGGGTGAATTCGTGAGATAGACAAACACGTTCTGGTACATATAAGTCGGATCAACGGCCTGCTCCAGGCTTGCGCCACGCGTAATCGCGAGCCATGCGAGAAACGACCCAAACAACATTTTGATCAGCCCAATGAAGATCCAGCCCGGCCCCGCCAGGATCAGCCAGAACCACCAGCGTTTGCGATTTTCTTTGGTAAGCGTCGGCATGAACCGCAGATAGTCCACCTGCTCGCCAATCTGCGCCATCATCGCAAACAGGATAGACGCCGCAGCGCCAAAACTGACAAGGTTGAAACTGTTACCGGTCGGAAGTGTGGCGGGTGCGTATTGAGTCCAGTCATCTATATGGGAATATTCATTGATACCCACGAGAACCAGCGCTACGACTTGCAGCAGCAACCAGAGGTTCTGTGTGCCTACCTGAAATTTGCTTATCGCCGTTATGCCGTGAGTCACTATCGGCACGACCAGCATCGCGCAAATTACATAACCTATCGCGAGCGGAATACCAAACAGAGCCTGTAACGCTGAAGCCAGAATCGCGGCCTCGATCGCAAAAAAGATAAACGTGAACGACGCATAGATCAGGGACGTAATGGTGGATCCCAGATAACCGAACCCTGCCCCACGCGTGAGCAGATCAATATCCAGCCCATGTTTCGCCGCATAGTAGGTAATCGGCAAACCCGTAACAAAGATCACAGCCGCAACGGTAAACATCGCCACAATCGTATTGGTGAAACCGTAACTTAGCGTGACCGATGCAGCGATGGCTTCAAGCGCCAGAAACGCGGTTGCCCCAAGTGCTGTCTTGGCAACCTGATCGATCGTCCAGCGGCGCGCGGTTTTAGCGGTAAAGCGAAGTGCATAGTCCTCCAGGGTCTGGTTGCCAACCCAGATGTTGTATTCCCTGCGGACCCTGAAAATTTGTTGAGTAGGACGCATCGTCATCCCCGTCCTTTACAGGCAGGCGCACATTCTTGATGCGTTAGTACTACCAGGCGTGTCACTTTACGGTGCCAAGACATTGAAAATGCATCGTTGTGGGGCGAGCAGAGAGGTGGATCATCATTATTTATGTTCTTTTTTGAGCCATTGATCCAACTGGAGCAATTAGCGTACCAGCGCGATTTACCAAACGAAAAGCAGGCCGAATGCTAGCAGTGGATTGACGTACGCATAGTGGCCAAATGACGTAGCAAGTACGGTCCTTCTGGCTCACTAAACAAGCGAATACCGGGCAACCCGCCACGGGTGGAAATTTTGCACCTGATGGGCTAACGCATCATGTGAATTTTTTACTAAAAGTCATTTTTAACAATCATATAAATACCATTGTTAAAGTCTATTCTTGGTTTTAGATATCTTATTGAAGTTGGTTCAAGACAATTCTTTCGAGCGATGATGGTGATGTAGTCTTGCAGATAACTCACTAACTGAATGTTATTCAAAGGACTAAACCTCTTTCCTCAAAACTGGCTGTGTTGCTCTGTTGCGAAACTAAACAGTACGTCACGCAACTCACAGTGTTTTATCATGCGAACTTTGCCAAACGACAGAAGCCATCAATGACAAGCAGCATCGACGCGGTCCCCCTCAGGAACATATTAATCTGGCAGCGCGAGCATCCGTATCTCGCAACTTTGACGAGTCAACATACACTCACCTCCAAAGATTCCAGCAAGGATGTGCGCCATATTGAAATCGATCTTGGCGACTCAGGCATTACCTATCAGCCGGGTGACAGTCTTGGTATCTGGATCAACAATGACCCCGGCCTTGTGGATGAGGTATGTGCGCTCTGTAATCTGGCTCCAGACACTGAAGTGTTGGTCGAGACCAAAGTGATGGCCCTGGAAACAGCATTGCGGGAGCACTTCGAACTGACCCAGATTTATCCCGGCTTCGTTAAACACTATGCCGATCTGTGCCAAAGCGAAGAGCTGCATGAATTGGCAGCCAACACACCAGCTTTACGCAAATATCTCGAACACCGCCAGATTGCCGAAGTCCTGCGCCAGTTCCCATGCACACCTGATGCGCAGCAACTGCTCAGCTGTTTACGCAGACTCACGCCCCGCCAATATTCAATCGCTTCCTCACAACACTGGAATGAAGCGCTCGCCGCAGCAATAAAATCGGGTGATGCGCGTCGCACAACTCCTGCCGTCAATGGCGATGCAGTTGAAGCAACACAACGAGCTACCACAAAACCAAATCTGGTCTCGCTGACCGTCGCCATGGTGCGTTACAAGGAAGGCGAGCAGGAACGCAAAGGCGCAGGTTCAAGCTTTCTGGGTTGGCGGCTGAAGCCTGGTAACAAGCTCGGAGTGTTTGTCATCCCCAATCCGAATTTCAGATTGCCGGAGTCGCCAGATACACCTGTCATCATGATTGGCCCCGGCACAGGCATTGCCCCGTTTCGCGCATTTTTGCAGGAGCGTGCGGCAACCAATGCGCGCGGTAAGAACTGGCTGTTTTTTGGCAACCCGTCGCGCAGCATGGACTTCCTGTATGAAGCCGAGTTAAACCACTGGCTGCTCAGCGGCGTGTTGACCCATCTCGATCTCGCATTCTCGCGTGATCAGGATGAAAAACTTTATGTGCAGCACCGCATGCTCGAACAGGCAGGCACGATATACGAATGGCTGCAACAGGGCGCTCATGTGTATGTGTGCGGCGATGCAAAACACATGGCAGAAGATGTGCAGAAAGCGCTCTTCCAGATCATCGAAGAACAAGGACAGCTTGATAGCGCAAGCGCGCGCCAGGTGCTCGTGAAGATGCGACAGGAAAAACGGTACCAGCGCGACGTGTACTAAAAACCTGTGCCGGGTTCCGACGTGCAGGCAACTCGGCAAGAGAACAGAACGTCACACACGTTTATTCCGACTACTATTCCTACTACTCCCACCACTTCAAGATGCATCCTGTTTGATCTGCATCTGCCTGGTCGATTGGTAATAGTGCAATACTCCTAAAGTAAATTGCCGCATCTAGTACTTTCTCCTATGCTAGCGGCGCGTTATTTGATCCGGACAAAACCTTTTCATGCGCCTGACCAGTTATACCGATTACGCCCTGCGTGTTCTGCTCTATGCCGGTGCAGCTGGCCGACTTGTGACCATCACCAATATCTCTGAAGCTTTCGGCATCTCGAAGGAACACCTGCGTAAAGTCGTGCACTCCCTATCGCAGCTTGGTTACATCACAACCACGCAGGGACGCAATGGCGGCATCGTGCTGGCTATACCTGCAGAACAAATCAATATTCGCGATATCGTAATGGCGTTCGAAACGACACCACTGGTGGAATGCTTCAACAGCGAGACAAACACCTGCCAGATCAATGGCATGTGTGGCCTTAAACATGTACTGGCCAAGGCGCAGAAAAGTTTCCTCGATACACTCGGCGCGTATTACCTCAGCGATCTCATCAAAAATCCCAAACTTATCGCTTTTACGCGCGTTTGATTGATCTGCCGCAAATTGGCTGCAAAAGTCTGTTGGCAAAGCCCTCAAATGATGTATTATTTATACATCATTAAACATTTACCTGACCCAACCGAGGAGCAACACATGACAAGTGTATATGAACAAATTGGCGGAGCAGCTGCGGTGGATGCGGCGGTCGATATTTTCTACCGTCGTGTATTAAACGATCCATTGATCAGTGATTTTTTTGATGACGTCGACATGGACCGCCAGGTCGCCAAACAGAAGTCTTTTCTGACCATGGCCTTTGGTGGTCCCAGCAAATATTCGGGCAAAGACATGCGCGAAGCGCATAAACACATGAAGATCAAAGAGGAGCATTTCAATGCCGTGGCCGGCCATTTGCAAGGCACACTGCAGGAACTGAACGTGCCCCAACATCTCATCAATGATGTCATGAGTATTGCTGGAAGCACCCATGATGACGTGCTGAATCTCTGATTCTCTCGCGAGCATATACCAACTTTTCTTTACCAAGGGTGGTGAGCCACACCCTTGGTACAAGCGCGCCATGAATCATCAATCTCACACTCGCTGCAGGTGAATTGTTATGCCTGAATTGAAGATCGGCAAAACCGTGTATTCGCTCAATGAAAATGAGACTGTTCTAGACTGCCTGTTACGGAACGAAAAGCCGGTACCGTACTCCTGCAAATCAGGCGTATGTCAGGCATGTCTCGTAAAGTCAGTTGATTCAACACCGCCGGCAAAAGCCTGCGCCGGTCTGAAACCTACGCTCCAGGCCGGTGGTTATGTGATGTCCTGCCAATGGGTTCCCGAAACAGATGTGGAAGTGCGCCTGCCGGGCACTGAAGAACTTGCCATCTCAGTGCGCATCAAGAGCATGGATATGTTGAACAGTGGAGTCATGCGCCTGTTGCTCGTTCCCGAAGATACAAACAGCATGTTCAGCAGTTGCCCCGGACAATACTTGAGCCTGATCAGCCCGAGCGACATTACGCGAAGTTATTCGATAGCGAATGATTTTCTGCACGACGGTTATCTTGAGCTTCACGTTGCGCAGACGTCCCGCGGTTTATTCACCAACTGGCTTTTTAACGAGGCGAAAGTCGGACAAACCTTGTATGCACGCGGGCCTGCAGGTGCCTGTTTTTACCTGGATGCCGAGCAAGGCGATTTCCCGATGTTGCTGGTTGGCACCGGAACCGGACTCGCGCCACTTTACGGCATCGTGCGCGATGCCTTGCACAAGAATCACACGGGGCCTATCACCCTGCTGCATGGCGGCACGGCGCCGGAGCGTTTGTATTACGTGAATGAATTAAAGGCGCTCGCGCAGAAACATCCAAACTTTCGTTACCAGGGCATCGTGCTGGCAGGCCCCGTATCAGACACAGCGCACATTGAAGGCGACGTGATCGCGGCAGCGCTCGCCACGCTCGATGCATCCACATTGCCGAGGCTGCGGGTTTTTCTGTGCGGCGCACCGGACTTCGTCCATAACCTGCGCAAGAAAATTTTCCTGAAAGGTGCGCGCTCAGCGCATATTTTCTGTGATGCATTTGTCACGCGAACGATCGCCGCTATGGGTTGATGTCTGTCCGCTCTTCTCCGGTATACTGCACGCCAATAGCTGAAACTGGAGAAAGTATGGAACGTGTTATCGAATCCCTCATGGTGCGTGCACGCTGGTTGCTCGCACCGGTTTATCTGGGCCTGAGTTTTGCGCTGTTTGCGCTGATGATCAAATTTTTCCAGGAGGTGTATCACCTCTTTCATGACCTGCTGGTTGCCAGCGAATCCGATGTGGTTTTGATTGTGCTGTCCCTCATCGATATCTCACTGGTGGGCGGCCTGCTTGTTATGGTCATGCTCAGCGGCTACGAAAATTTTGTCTCTGAACTCGATGACAAAGCCGAAAGTTCCAAGCTGAGCTGGCTTGGCAAGATGGACGCCTCATCACTCAAGATGAAAGTTGCCGCAAGCATCGTGGCGATTTCTTCGATACATCTGCTACGCATCTTCATGAGCATGGCAGATGTCGATCGCGATTTACTGATGTGGTACGTGATCATTCACCTGACATTTGTACTCTCTGCTTTCGCGATGGGTTATCTCGACAAGTTAACCAAAAAATACTGATCGCAGAAAATCTGCTGACTCTTTGTAAGTGAGACAAACGAGGCGACATGATGAAAATTTCTCGGCGCAACTTTCCACGCAAGCACATGTACTCACGATGCACATTGTAGTAACCGGCGCCAACGGCTTTATCGGCAGGCAACTGCTTGCAACCCTGCTTTCTGAAACGCAGCTTGCGCGGCATGTTGACTTGCGGGTTACTGCGGTTGATTTACGAATCGACGAGATTCCCGAGCACAAGACTCTGCAGAAATTTGCCGGCAGTTTTGCCGATGCTGATTTACTGCAAACAATTCTCAAGGTTCCCGCCGATCTGGTGTTTCACCTCGCCTCTGTGCCGAGTGGGCTTTCCGAGCAAGACCCCGAGCTTGGCCTGGACGTTAATGTTCATGGCCTGATTCGTCTCCTTGATGCGCTAAAGGCCCAAGGCAATTGCCCAACGCTGGTTTTTGCCAGCTCAATTGCCGTGTATGGCAAACCGCAGGTACCAATAGTGACTGACGATACGCTGCCCTCGCCGATGTTGAGCTACGGCGCACATAAGGTGATAGGAGAAGTATTGGTAACAGACTACATTCGGCGTGGCTGGATCAAAGGTTGTTCGATACGTCTGCCAGGCATCGTGGCAAGACCACCCGAACCCAACGGCGCGATTTCAATTTTTCTGAGTAATCTCATTCGCGAACTTGCGCAAGGTAAACCCTTTGTATGCCCAACCTCGAGTGAGGCGCAAAGCTGGCTGATGTCTGTGCGCTGCTGCGTACGCAACCTGATGTATGCCGCAACTATCGAAACCGGCAGTCGTCGAACCTTCATGCTGCCGGCGTTACATGTCACGCTCAAAGACCTCGTTGCTGCTATTGGCCGTCATACCAACAATCCTGATATCGACAAACTCATCACGTGGGAAGCTGATCCTTTCGTGCAGACCAATTTCGGGAGTTATCCGCCGTTGCAAGTGCCTCTTGCAGAAGCTTTGGGATTCAGAAGCGACAAGGATCTGGATGGGTTGGTAGCCGACTCTCTCGGCTCCTGATTTGACTGACAACTATCGAGTGTGAAGTGCGGAGTGAATACGCCGGACACTCGCAAGAATGCCCGGCGTCAAACCAGTTCAGGGTTTATCAACAATCTTGTAACGCCCGAAGTTGAATGCATGGGTACTGAGCCTGATCTCTTTCAGAAAAATCAGCAGCCCTACAATCAGGCACAACAGAGCAATGATGAACAACACTGCGATAAAAATTTCCAGATGTAACTGGAACAACGCATCAACAAACAACACCACGATAACAAGACATACAAACAACGAACTCATCGTGCTGAGTGTTATGGCCTGATGAATCTGCCTTGCTCGCCGCGCTAACTGCCGCTGTTCATTATCCGCTTCGATAGCTTGTGGCGAACCCTGTTCATACGGAAGCTCATTCAAACGCCGTCCTCTGTCGATAATACGACCGAGGCGCAGCGACATGACATTCAGCGCGCCGCTGATACTCGCCAACAGAAATACCGGGGCCACCGCAAGCTGGATGACATTTGAAATGCTTTCGGCCTGGAAGAAATTTTCCATCAGTTTCCTTTGAATGAGGTGTTACTTGATCCGGCGAGCCTAGTGGTGATGACCGCCCGCGCCATGAACATGGCCATGGGTCAGTTCAACTTCAGACGCTTCGCGTACTTCCACGACTTCAACATCAAAGGTCAGGGTTTTGCCGGCCATGGGATGATTGGTATCAACTGTTGCCATAGTGTGGCCAACTTTCAACACGGTAACCTGTTGATGACCATGCGCAGTATGAATGACTGCCTGCATACCAGGTTGCCATTTTTTGGCGCCCTGCAGTTGGCTGATCGGCACGCGCAATTCATTCTCTGCACGCAATTCACCAAACGCTTGTTCGGGTGATAGCGTAATGGTGAAAACATCGCCCACTTTTTTGCCAACCAGCGCTTCTTCAAGCCCCTTCAGAAGGGAATCATGGCCGTGCAGATAGGTCATGGGCTCGCTGCCCTTTGAGCTTTCAAGTTGAACACCTTTGTCATCTTTCAGCGTGTAGTGAAAACGTGCAACACAGTTGTCGTTAATTTCCATAAGAGCAGACTCAGTTGATTTCCAAGGCCGGCGATTGTCCCAAAATGGTCGTACAGGGACAACCAATTAATTCAGCGCCCCAACGTGCTTTACATGGCTGGTACTGCTGCTTTCGGGCTAAAATTCGTGAAGGAGTCAACGCTACATGAACCTATCCAACGCTGCTTTCAAATCCGTTACCAAATTCGTGACCAGATTCATGACGGGGCTACAGCCCGAACACTTCGCCTATTTCGCGCTCGGCCCATTCTTCACCCAGGATCACTCGCAATGGTAATGCCTCCTGATGAATTGCAGATGCGCGCCATCGCGTACATGCGTGGCCCGTACAAACAGAAATTTGCGGTTCCGCGCCAACCCGATCTGGTACGCGAAGCCATTGGCGAAATTCATTTTGAAGCGGAGTTTGCTGACGTCAATTGTGTTCGCGGCATCGAGCAGTTCAGTCACCTCTGGCTGTTATTTCATTTCCATGAAACGGCAACGCAGGGCTGGACACCAACCGTCACTCCGCCGCGTCTCGGCGGCACCACACGTGTGGGAGTATTTGCGACCCGCTCGACGTTTCGGCCCAATGCAATCGGCATGTCAGTCGTGGAATTTGTGGATATCCAGCAACGCGGCGCCGCGCTGATTTTACGTGTGCGCGGAATCGATCTTGTCGATGGCACGCCGATTCTGGACATCAAACCTTACCTGCCGTATGCCGATGCAAAACCTGATGCGCGTGGTGGTTATGCAGAAAATGCGCCGGTAAATGTGTTGCAGATAAATTTCACAACGGACGCTCAAAACCAACTGGCGGAATTTGGCAGGGAATATCCGGAATTGCAGAACTTCATCATTGCAGTGCTGCAACAAGACCCACGCCCAGCGCAGCACGTACGTCAGGAATCCGCGCGTGAATTTGGCATGTTTCTATACGACCTGAACATCCGCTGGCGTGTGACTGGCGAAACCTGCGAAGTCCTGCAGATCGAAAAAGCCGCAAAATGAACCGTGCAGGCTAGCGGCAATTTTTTTGATTCTGCTGCATCCACGTATAAGCGGCGCGGATGATGGTTTCGAGCACGTTCAGATCGACATCAGCGAGCTTGCTGATATAAAGACATCCCTTGCCTTCTTTATGTTTGCCGAGTTGGCTGAGTAGTTCCTTCCTGCCTTCGAAAGCCGGCAATGTGTATAACGTCAATGCGGACACACGTGGCGAAAAACCAATCATACACATGTCGCCCTCATGCCCACTCTCATAACGATAATGATATTCATCGAATCCGACGATGCTCGGCCCCCACATTTTCGGCTGTTTGCCGGTTACTTTCTGCATCAGCTTAAGCACTGTTGATGCGTCTTCGCGGCGGGTATCGTTAGTCACATTCGCGATAAATTCAGCAACACTTGCAGTATTCTTTTTGGTTTTGATTTCAGCCATCTGTTCACCCCCATGAACACTCTTTATGAACAATCTTCATGCACAACCCGCATCGATAATTGCTGCAGTAATAATAGCGCAGAGTGTCAAAAATGGCGTTCCGGAATCACCTGCGCCGGAAGGCCTATATTTTTTTTGGTAACAATGTAACTTTCGAGCCCTCTCCCAGTATATATACCCAAAGCACCTGGAAAGCACACTTGCCGGAATTAACTGATCACGAACTCATGCTGCTTGTCAGCACGGGAAAACCACAGCAATTAGCGGAGCTGTTTACGCGGCATCACCGCAAGCTGTACAACTTTTTCCGCAAGCTCGGTAATTCGCCGGTCGTCAGCGAAGACCTTGTGCAGGAGACCTTCATTCGTATGCTGCGCTACGCGAGTAGTTATAAGGAATCGGGGCAGTTCATTCCATGGATGTACCAGGTTGCACGTAATTCCGCCGCGGATAACTTCAGCGACAAGGAATATGAAGACATTACGGATGAAGCAGTGCTCGCGGAAATACCCGCACAGACATTGAACAATCCCGAGCTACTGCAAGCAGAAGTTGAGACAGGCCAGCAATTGCAACGCGCACTTTTGCGCCTGCCGCACGACAAACGCGAACTGGTACTGCTCAGCAGGATTCGCGAACTCGGCAGTGCAGATCTCGCCCAGCTGTTTGCTTGCAGCCAGTCAGTTATCAAGGTCAGGTTGCACCGCAGCCTGCTGTTATTGCGCGAGTATTTTGATGAAGAACGCCAAGGCCATGACTAGTCCATTTTTTAAAAGTCATCACATGAGAGAGCCATCATGAATTGCAAACAATGCTCAGAACTGCTGATCGATTACAACCGCAACGAGTTGCCTGCGCACGAAAGCGCACAGGTCGCTAACCATCTGCCAGGCTGCACGAGTTGCAGTGCAGAACTCGGGCGATTGCACGAACTCGATACATTACTTGATCGTGCTGAACAACCTTCGGCAGGGCTGCAGAAAAATTTCGAAGCGCGTCTTGCTGCGGAAATTACCAAGCTTTCGCAAACCCCCAGTACTTCCTCGCGCAAAATCCAGCCGCGCGCGGGATTGTTTCATACCCTCTGGCCTTCGCGCCCGTTTGCCGCTGTGTGTTATTCATTTGCGTTACTTACCTGTGGCCTCGTGAGTGGTCAGCTCCTGCCACCTTCGCTTGGCTTTGCTAACGACTATTCATTTCAGGTCGATGAGCAAGGCAATCAGTTACAAACTTGTTCAGTACCAGCTCGTGCCAATAACAACATCCTTTAACTTGAGAGGTGAATCATGCTGTCCGGAAAAAATTCTCTGCGGTCTTTGTTAGTAGTTGTTTATGTACTGCTCAGTGCTGGCGTTTATGCGCAAGTCGAACGGTTTGTGGAAGGTGTTCATTACACCACCCTGCCCGCTTCGACCTATGCAAAAGGACTCAATACAACTGACGACAAGGTCGATGTCACTGAAGTGTTCTGGTATGGCTGTCCGCATTGTTACGCGTTCGATCCGTTGCTGGAATCATGGGCTGATGAACAAGCCGCAAACATCAGTTTCACGCGCACACCTCTGATGGTCTGGAGCGCGATGAACAAACAGCACGCCCGACTGTTCTATGCAGTGCAGCAACTTGGCAAGACCGACACATTACACAGCATCATTTTTGACGAGGTGCAAAAGAACAGAAAGCCACTCGCTGACGAATCAACAGCAGCTGAACTAGTAGCCAATTACGGCGTAGCAGCGACAGACTTCACGAGCGCCTACAACTCTTTCACCGTGGATACCCTGCTGCGCAAGGCAGAAGCGATGCAGAAAGAAATCCCGATCCCTTCAGTGCCAGTCCTTATCGTAAACGGTAAATATATGGTGGAAGGTAACGAAGCGGTGCCGGGCCACGAAGACATGCTGGAGGTGGTGGAGTTCCTGGTGCTCAAGGAAAAGGCTGCCAGCTGAGTTACGGCGCTGGCGATTTTATGAAGGGATCATTCCAGATAGTTAAATGGTCCTGAAAATTGCCGGAGCAATTTGTGATTTATCGAACCACTCGGTCTCGAAAATCGGTGCGGATGGATTTACTGAAATTAGCAAATAATAGTTAAACCAGCAGGAAAGTTTGCAGCAGCTGTACGGTCTCATCAAAAATCCACGCTTGAATTTGCAGGTTTTTGGTTACCAGCCGACGGCGTTGTGCACTGGCCGGCTGGTTTTTTTTCGTTCGTTCCTTTTCGTGTACGCCTTTTGTTTATTCCTTCGCTCACTCTATTGCAGCGACACCTGCCGCAGCTACTATTCCATCCTGTTCGGATGACATGCCAGACACACCAATCGCGCCAATAATTGCACCATTAAGCAGCAGCGGAACACCACCCTCGGCTGCTACCGCGCCAGGTAGAGTTAATACACGCAGACCAACTCCACCGCCCGCAACCGTATCCTGAAAGGCTTTGGTGGGTCTTTTATAACCTACGGCTGAAACAGCCTTGGCCTCAGATACTTCGACGCTAGCGATCTGGGTATTGTCACCTTTTGAAAACGCGACAAGTTTGCCAGACGTATCCACGATTGCGATTGCCACTGTGAATTTCTGTTTAGCGGCTTCTGCTTCAGCAGCGGCCAGCACTTCTTTCGCCTGGGCGAAATTTATGGACGTGCCATAGTCCTGAGCCTGGGCGGGGCTCATCGCAAAAACACTGATTCCGGCCGCAAGAGCGAGCAAGTGGGTAATACGCATGATGAAATTCCTGGAAGGTTAAATGAAGCGGCAGGGTAAACCAGTGCTTTGGGGTATTCAATCCACTGGACAACATCAGCTGAAGGCCAATTGAATCATTCCGACGATAGATAAATAGGACTGGCAAGCAGCTTAAGAAATCGACTCACCTTCCGTACCGCGCTTGCCCGAATCGGCAAGGCCGATATCCTTGGCCTGAGTAACATGCTGCCTGATGGATCGGCACTCAGGACCAATTGGTTCGGCTGTCATCCTCAAAATATTTGCTCCCGCCTGTCGATATTCCTTCCGCTCAAACGACTATTCTTTACAACCAGCCCAGCTTTGCGCGCGGCCGGGAACAAGGCACAATCCTGAATAGTCAGCAAACCCCAGCAAGAGGAACAGCGGATGAGCAACATAAGAGTACTGGCAGGCACACGCAAAGGCGCTTTTATTCTGACGTCGAATGGCGACCGTAAAGAATGGAAAATCGACGGTCCTTTTTTTGGTGGCTGGGAGATTTATCATTTCACCGGCTCTCCTGTTAACCCCGACCGGCTTTATGTTTCACAGTCGTCCAGTTGGTTCGGACAGATCATCCAGCGCTCCGATGATGGCGGTAAAACGTGGGAACAGCCTGGCACACCAGCCGGCGAACCCAAGACCACTCCCGAAGGTTTTCCAAAAGCTGAAAGCAACAAGTTCCAGTACGACACATCGCCGGAAACCGGCGCTCCGCTCACCACTCATCAATGGTATGACGGCACGCCACATCCCTGGGAATTTAAACGTGTGTGGCATCTTGAGCCATCACCATTCGATGCCGAAACCGTTTTTGCCGGAGTCGAAGACGCCGCCCTTTTCAAAAGCACCGATGGTGGTAAAAACTGGCACGAAATGGCGGGCCTGCGTGGTCACGGCACCGGCGCACAATGGGCACCCGGCGCTGGCGGCCTGGGCCTGCATACAATATTGCTCGACCCCAACAATGCTGACCGTATCTACATTGCCATCTCATCCGCAGGCGCTTTCCGCAGCGACGACGGTGGCGAAAGCTGGAAACCGATCAACAGGGGGCTGTATTCCAAATACATCCCGGATCCAAATGCAGAAGTCGGCCATTGCGTGCATCGCATCGCGATGAATCCCGCACGACCCGACGCACTCTACATGCAGAAACACTGGGACGTGATGCGTAGTACCGACGCTGGTGATTCGTGGCAGAAAATCAGTGGCAACCTGCCAAGTGATTTCGGTTTTCCAATTGCCGTGCATTCACACGAACCCGATACAATTTACGTGGTGCCCATCAAGAGTGATTCCGAACACTACCCACCCGAAGGCAAATTGCGCGTCTACCGCAGCCGTGCCGGTGGCAACCAATGGGAAGCATTAACGCAAGGCCTGCCGCAAAGCGACTGCTACGTAAACGTGCTACGCGACGCGATGGCCGTAGACACGCTGCCTTCCTGCGGTATTTATTTCGGGACGACTGGTGGGCAGATTTATTGTTCAGCCGACAGCGGCGACAACTGGACTGCGATAGCGCGTGATTTACCCGCGGTGTTGTCAGTGGAAGTACAGACGATCAACTGACATGACTTGTGCAAGAAGTGATTCCGGATGCGGCGTCACTTCTTGTACTTGCTCATCGCCTGCATCGAAATTTTTTGCCAGTTCCACTAGTTACAGAATTGTCTTGAGAAATTATGGATGATTAAAGTCACGCTTCCTTTCCACCTCCAACGCCTCGCGCAGATCGATCCGGACATCACTATCGATGTGAAGACTCCAGCAACCCAGCGCGCCGTGATCGAAGCCCTCGAACTGCGTTATCCAACCTTGCGTGGTGCAATTGTCGATCTGCACACGGGCAAGCGGCGTCCTCTGTTGCGCTTCTTTGCGTGCCAACGGGACATCTCCCACGAAGGGCTGGATACACTGCTGCCAGCGGCAGTCGCAGAAGGGCGCGAGGAATTTTTGATAGTGGGCGCGATATCGGGTGGTTGAGGTGAGCGGTCTGCATTCAATTAATATTCCCAATCACCGCCCAACCAACTTATCTATAACTCCAGTTCCGTCGAGGGCTGTGTGTCAGCCTTTAACACGCCTTCCAGTTGTTCCAGCGCATGGTTATGCAATTCTTCGGTGTTAGCCGCCACACAATCGCGCGGCACGATCAGCGCGTAGTCACGCATGTAGGCGTCATTCGCCGTAAACAACACACATATGTTAGTCGCGAAGCCGGCGAGGATGAGTGTCCTGGCTTCGAGATAATTGAGCAGCGGTTCGAGCGTGGTGGAAAAAAACCCAGAGTGTTTGGCCTTTAATACGAAGTAATCAGTTTTCTCAGGCAGCAACAATTCGACTACACATTTACTGTTGGTATTACTTTGCCTGCAATGTTCAACCTGGGCATCGAGGCTGGTATGCCAATGACCAAAATTATCATTCACATAAATAATCGGAATTCCTTTCGTAACAGCCCGCTTCTTGAGTGCCGCGATATTTTCGGCAACTGGAATCGCAAAACGCAGCAACTTTTCGGCATCCTCGAAATCGAAGTCATTGATGACGTCGATCATCAAAAGAACAACGTCCGATTTCTCCTGCTTTGGTTTTTCTGATTTGTTGGTGAACTGCAATATTTCCACGAGACAGCTTCCTTGCTTCCGTACCAGTTTAAGTTTTGCAAGCCGTATGCCAAGTGGCGAACTGCGACGCGGATTAAAATGCCATCAAAATTCAGGAAATTTTATCAGCCCCGCCTCACCTGATTTTTGCCATTTCCTGTTCTTTTCTTAAACCATCTGTCTCGAAGTCAGCACTTCAAGAAAAAAATTTAGATGCCAATGTAATATTTGCAACAATTACTCCGTTGCATCGCCGCTCGTCAGGAACTTTTCCAACCCAATTTCATTCAAAGCATATGTGCAGTCGGTGTTGAATTTCTTCTGATTCCAGCGCCTTAAGCAGTGACTGTTTAATCTTCCTGGTTGGCTTCGAAAAACTGGTACACCAATTGCTAATGCTAGGGAGAATGACGAAACCGAGTGGTCGAAGGATCGACTACTCAAACGCAGGACTGGAGCAGTCGAGAGAGCGACCACTCCAAATTATTGAGCTGATCAGTCGAGAGAGCGACTGCATTAATGAGGATGTTTATGAGAAACGTGATCACACTTAATAAAAACAGGCAGGAAGCTGGAAAATCAAAAGAAGCCGGCACAGAGCCGAACCTCAGCGCCAAATATACAGGTCAACCCGTAATCCAGATCAGACAAAACAGACTTACCCGTCAGCACAAGGTTTATTCCGAGCAGGAACATACCACCGTCTCGATTGCAGATTGGTCGATGCAGCTGGCTGAAGAGGACATGTACGATCCCGACCTGCTCAGAAATGTGTCGAGCAATCGTGGTTACATGTTACAGCCAGGTTAATCCTGGTACGAACTCGCCGAGCCTGGCAGTAATGCCGGCTCGGTTATTCCCAACCGAATACAAGCCAGTACCTTCCCCCTTAGACTCGCCCGCCAATTTCCTTCAGTCAACGAACCAACAGTAGTCTCCTCAATAGATAACTCGCACTTGAGAGTTCCGCCCGTTAGCCATCCCCTACCCACACCTTGCTGTCAGGCAGCTCGATGAAAGCTGCTCAATCGTTCGCCACGACGAGACAAAAAATCCAGAGGTGGATGTAAAATTTTCTCGTATTGGCGTTGCGCCGCGTTGTCTCATAGATAACGCGTAATTTTCGCCACGCGTTTTTCTGCCAGAAATCCCGTACCACCCCTTTCAAACCGTTTGTTCTGGCCTATTTCAACGTTGTTTTTCGCGAAGCATGAAAATTGGTATAGCAGTTGCTTCGGCTAAGTAATACGTCCATGAGGGACGTCTTACGGAGAAGGACATGTCAAAGTTAATGTTAGTCATCAAAAACGGAGAAGATGGAAATCCGCTCTGGGAAGAAGCCGAGATCAGGCAAGTTCGCACAAGCACCAAGCCGGCGCAAAAATCCCCTCATCAGGACAGGCGCGAAACTTTTGCGATTGATGAGCCACATTACTCGAAAAGAAAATACCGGATGGAGGCAAACGGTTAACGTATCTAAGTGAGATGAAACGGCGTTGACCAAGGAGGCAATTCTCCTTAAGACCCGGGCACTTCCGCTCAGCATTTCTACTCAGCATTTCTAATAGACATTACGGTCAGTCACTACTGGTATGGTCACCACGCGACATCAGGGGTCACTAACTCTGTGATCACCCCAGGCTCCGCCATATGGTTTGATCACATATTGGCAATCGGCTGAGGAAGTCACACGACATGCGAGTCAGAGCACTTCATTAATCGCGTAACAGATGTTGTCCAATAGTTTGTGACCAAGACTACGCTTGTGCCAGTCTTCGAGTTTGATTTCAGTACAACGCGGCATATATTTATCAAACACCGCATCGAATTTTTGCGCCGTTGCCGCATCGACTATGCCCAGCGTGATTTCATCATTCGTTTCAAACGAGCGGTCATCGAAATTGCTCGAACCAATTGCGCTCCATTCACCATCGACCGTCATGACTTTCTGATGCAACAGCGTGTGCGGATATTCAAACAGTCGCACGCCACAACGCAGCAGCTTTTCGAAATTGCGATGACCCGAATGCTGCACCATCGGATTATCCGAACCGCTGGTTGACGGCATCAAAACGCGTACATCCACCCCACGCTTAACTGCCGCACCAAATGCATCGATTGCTTCGGGCTCTGGAATGAAATACGGGTTCTGGATCCTGATCTGTTTGCGTGCGAGGCATATCGCGGTGTGATGCAAAATCTTGACTGCCGGAGCCGAACTTTCTGGCTTGGCGTACGCAGCATGCATCAGCACATCGCCAGCTTTATCGAGTGTGGGGAATACACCATCACCTACAAACAACTCACCCGTTTCCCCCGCCCAATTTTCGCTGAATACAGACTGCAAATTGTTAATGATAGGGCCATGCAGATGTACGCTTAGATCGCCATAGTGTTCGTTGTCCTGCGCTTCGCCAAGCCAGGTATCTACAATGCAATGGCCGCCAACGAAGGCTTCTCTCCCATCGATCACGACTAATTTACGGTGGTCGCGATCATTCATCACGCCAATATTACGCAAACGCCCCGCGTGGAAATAAACAACAGTGCAGCCCGCATCCTTCATTAGTTGAGCGGCCGCTTTGCCAATATTTTTCGAACCCTGGCCATCCAGCAAAACGCGCACCTGTTTACCGGCGCTTGCACGTTCAGCGAGCGCCGCAGCAATACGATTGCCCAGCACGCCCTCCTTCCACAAAAAGGTTTCGAAATGTACGGTTTGTTGTGCGGCGCCAATACGTTCGACTAATTTATCGAAGAATTTTCCGTTCTCGAAAATTTCCACCGAATTGCCCGCTACCGCCGAACTGAGAGTAAGGCCAGCCAGCGAAGGAATCAGTTCGGTTATGGATAAGTCGGTCTTGATGCGTAATTTCGGATCGCGATGCCGACGGATCGACCAAATAACTATCGCGAGAAAGATGATTAATGAAATGTAGCCAACCGTGAAAAACGAAATATCACCATCAGATGCCGCGTCCATGTAGCAAATCCTCCTGAATACAGCACTAGAGAGACCAATAGGCTGAAGCTCATCCGAGCATGAGACCATTCAAATCAAAGATTCATCGTATGGCAAGCACTCTCGTTCATCTCAATGAAAAAACTTCTGTTGAACGACAGCTGTCACGTGAATGTTTGAAACCCGGAAAAACATTTCTACACCCTGGTTGACAACATGTTATATGTACTACATATTCGTACATATGAACAAAATACAAAACCTCGGCGACTTCGAACAAGTCGTATTACTCGCTATCCTTCGACTGAAGGCCGTCGGCGCCTATGGTGTTTCGATCCGCAATGAGATCTCGGAACACACCAAACGTAATCCAACGCCGGGTGCGATTTACACCACGCTCGAACGTATGGAGACCAAAGGTTTTGTGAAATCATCGGAGGGCGAAGCAACACCCGAGCGCGGCGGCCGCGCAAAACGTTATTACCACGTTACCGTTAAAGGATTAAACGCGCTGAAAAAAACCCAAGGCGATTACCGCAATCTGCTCAAAGGTCTGGATATTCTCGGAGATTTATATGCATAAGCCTTCTGTCTCACTCGTGTTGCTGGCATTTTTTACCACGGCCGAAAAAGCTGAAGAAATAGAGGGGGATCTGCTTGAGCAGGCGCAGATTCACGGCAAACCGTGGTTCATCCTGCACGTGTTTCTGACAGCACTTGCGCTGGGGCGACAGACCTTATTGCAGCAACCCCTGCTTGTCCTCTTGCCGGGATATGCTGTTTACGAACTCGTTGTGAAATTGCAACTGTGGGCAATACTGCCGCTACGACGATATCTGCAATATGAGCTTGATTATCCGGCCACGCTCTTATTATTCAGTACCCGATTTGTGTGGATTATTACTGGATATCTGGTCGGCATGGCGCTGATTCGTTATCTGCCAAAAACCGGCATACACGTGGCAATCGGCGCCGCTACGTTAATTATGGCGAGAGTAGTTATGCTCAACGAAGTCTCGAGTATTTCGGCGTTGTTGTTTCTTGTCATGCCGATACTCCTTGGTGGCTTTCATGCCAAAAGCAGAAACTTGCATGAACAGACCAGAAGCAAAAATTTAATTTCAGATTGATGGTCAAGAGAGAGATTCAGAATCATACGCAGCACGTTTTGGTGCTGACACTCTTTTGTCAGCCGCAACCTTCGACATATTCAACAGCCGGCTCAGTACCCGCCCTCACCTTCGTAATCAGCCCACCACTCTCTTCGAATACCAGCGCGTTGTTGCCATCGGGTGTAGCCAGAATCAGATAGCGACTTTCGGGCTCGTATTTGTGCGGCGTAATCTTCATCTGCGGATTAGCCTTTAGCAGGTCGGCACTGTTGGTGCCGGCAGAAAATCCGGTCTCGTTCGCAATACTCTCACCCGCATCCGCGCGCGTAACAACACCATCCTCTACCATAAAACGAATGTCAGCATAATTTGCGAAAGTTACATAGCTGCAACTCTCTGCAGGAATTTTTGGTTCAGCCAGTTGTTGTAATTTTGTTTCTATTTCTTCGAGCGGCGTACCAAACTGCACGTCACCGTAACTTTGCGCAGTTAATACCAGCTGCGCTGGTTGCTGCGAACACGCGACTAACATCAATGAGCAAAAAAGCAGTAACGTCCGGTGTTGCATGTGTGATCCCTCTGGCTGAGAACATGATGGAGTTTCAGAATAAGCAAAGGCGAGGTGCCGTTGTTTCATCCCGGCAATTAACAACTCTTTCTCTATCAGACTGTGAGTTGTCAGGCTGTAAGTTGTCAGACTTTGGAATAAACCATAGGTTGGATGGTAACCCCGTTCCTGGTCTGTTGTGCCCCTGAAGCGACAAATCCCATTCGAGTATAAATCGGCACTGCAAATAACGACGAATTCACCGTGAAGTACAAACTTGCAGAGGTATTCATAATGCGGTCCCACAATTGCCGCGCAACACCTCGCCTGTGTAATTCCTCTTTCACAAACAGATGATAGAGATGACGCGCATCTTTTATGCCCGCGACACCACACAGGCCATTTTCATCTTCCGCCACGATGTACACAAAGCCAGGCGCAACGATCCGATCCGTAATCGCCGCGGGTGTTATGGTATTGAGGTAAGACTCACAATCCGGATTGACCGGACCATCCTCAATGTAATGTGCGAGGCTGCGGATCAGTTGGCTGATTGCAGGACCATCGGAAGAGCTTGCTGATCGAAATGAAATTGTCATCGCATTACGGCGCGCTGTACTTGATCAGCGCAACCTACTCAAAAGAATTCAGTGCTTTTTTTAGTTATTCGCGCAACGCGAACAATAATCGCGCGTTAACGCTCAGGCCCGGCCTCAAGCGCAAAACATTGCCGTCCGGCCTCATGTGCCCAGAAATCATCTGGCACGCGTTGTATGGACGCTCGCGCAAATTCTGCGCACAGTCGATAGGCATCCATCGCGCCGGGTTCGTAAATATACATGGCGCCGCTTTCAGGATCCGCCGGAACACCGCGCAACCGTTGCCCATCAACCAGAGCAGAAAGACCAGCGGGCAACCGCTCAGCTTCATCCCAATAATTACTGATTGCGTACGACAGCTGGAGAAGATCGGATAGCCGTTTTTCATCAAGGCGCAGCAGGCGCTGTTCACCGGGCGATCCCGACACATACAAACCAGCCGCAACCGCGATGGCCACGATCACTGATGCAACAACAGTAATGTGTTTATTCGAAATCATGGTGCGAGTACCTCGTCATCCTTGCGCATCTCCGCGAGGTAATAAATAAAAATCGCACCAGCGATCAACCCCACAATCAACGCCTTCAGAATAAAACGCGTCGTCAATTCTCCCGACAACAGACTATTAAGCAAATAGATCAGGTCACCCACGATGATACACGCGGCAATCGCGAGCGTTAACCAGGTAAGCCATTTGCGAATCCCGGACAACCGCCGTATCGGCGTCACGCGAATCTGTTTATTGATCAGCGCAGCAACGAACAGAAATACGGGGAACGCAATCAACAACGCTGCCGTAGAGAATCTGATTTCCGAATTTTGATAATTGCCATACGGCTCGAACGCTTCGTCCGGAAATGCGAGCTCGACAAACTGAGCCAGCAAATTGCCAAGGTTGTATGCGCTCAGATAAAGCATTGCAAACATGACCAGATACAAAAACGTATCGCGCGCCGAGAGCTGGATTCTTGGCACGGGCACCGGAACGACGAAGTCAACACGCGCGAATGTATCAAGCGCCGCGTTAACCTGATCTCTCGCCCAGCCCGCATTTAGCAACGCCTGCTCTGTTTCTGCACGCGATGCACCGGCATGCAGAGCTTCTTTTACAAACTGGATCAATGTGGCATCGGCCATTGCGATTGTCTCTGTTATGAATCATTTTATGATTGGAACTTTATGCAGCAATTTTCGAGCATTCAAGAAAAATGTGGCATCGCCGGTTATCGCCATACTCTTTCGTATGCTTGAGAACGAGGAGACTTTACAACGCAGGCCGGCTTGTCTTCTTGCCTCACGCAAAGTGCCAACAAACACCAGCCGGATCGATCAAATGTAATTCGCGAATACCCCATGGACGTTTTTCGGGCCTGCTGCACTTCACGCCAGGATACTTCCTGCTCAAATCAAGTTTCACCAGATGTTCATAAAATGCATCGAGGTCATCCACATTCACGTAGACCATAAAATTCTTCTGCATCTCTTCATGCTGAAAATTCTGCAGCAGGAACTTCGCATCGCCGAACTGCAGCTCACACAACGCCTCATCGCTCCAGTTATCAACAAATCCGATATCGAGAAAGAACGCTTTCGCGAGGGCGTAATCTTTTCCTGAAGGCACAAAAGGCCGAAGGTTGGATAGTTTCATCTCCGTAGTTTCTCCTGATTGTTGTCATCTTGTTGTGCAATAAACCTACTCAGCTGCGACTCAAGAAGAGTCCAAAAATTTCGCTCAGGAAAAGTCTTGCACTAGTCTGCATTTGGGATACGTAGAACATCCCCAAAATTGCTTCCCCGCTTTTTCGCCCGATTTAACCGTGCGAATAACGACCAAACTGCCGCATTTCGGGCACAGGCGGCTCGCAGTTATATCGCCACGCTTGTGTAAGTTTTCGACATGCCCCTGATGAGTAGCAAAACTGGCTAGATGTTTTCCTTGCTCAAGCTTTTGTGACATTTCCTGCACTTGTGCTTCAGTAAAGACAACTTCGCTGAACGAACAAATGTATTCAATTACACGACCGCCAAACGTAACATTCGCGGGCATAGGAGTTTTAAACGTGCTGCCGCCCACAAACACGATAACAGAATGAATTTGTTCAAAAGGGATGCCAAGCAGCAGCTCGAGAGCTTTCAGGTGTTTGAAATTCTGTCGTAGAGGATTCTGGAATTTGTAGGATCTGCGATAGATTTTTTGGGTCCAGGTTGCCTGACCCGCGTTACCAAAAATCCAGCCTCGCATGTTTTTTGTTTCGATGACAAAAACGCCGTAGCGGGAGATGAGGACGTGATCTATTTGCGTCGTGCCATCGAGTGATGAAAGCGTGACATTGTGGAAACGCTGCCAGATTTTGTTGTCGAGCGTAACCCTGATGAGCAGCTTTACGAACAACTCACCACAGTAGCCCTTAATGAGTGGTGATGTAAGAAATGACAGCAAAAGCAAAATTGGGAAGATCCACCAGTTCTGCTTAAACATGCTCAACAAAATGCCGGTTACATCCATTCCTGCTACTCAGTTGTGGCGAATGAGACGAAATACTTCATTACAGAGCAAGGAGGTCCTGGCAGCGAAATAATTGGGAAATCCCTGGATGAATTGCTGCGTCGGATAGTTACTGATTCATGGGTACAAAAGCAATCGAAGGTTGGAACTCCGGGCGGGATCCACCAAGACAAATACCCTCTTCTATAGCAGAACTCTATCCGCTGATTGAACTCGCTCGCAATCAACCACGGTGCACAAATTTTGCACATTAATATCAATGCTTTGCGCGGCACTGTCATG
>JAZKES010000005.1:0-58396 GCA_040386995.1 Pseudomonadota bacterium
TTTGCGTCAGGCGCGATGCCCAGCTTGGCACGACTGTTGGGTGGGGGCAGGTAAGTCGGCAGGACTACGGGCACCGCAGGATAAATCACCTCATTCGCTTCGACCTGAAAGTTCGGGTTATCGACAAAAAATTGATAAGCCTTGTCATATTTTTCGGCCGCGTTGGTTTTTCGTTCGAACAATAAATCCCAGTCCGCTTCTTCGAGCATTGCGGTCGCGACTAACTCTGAAGTTCGCGCCTTGTTACTCTGGAGGTAGATCATCCTGCGCTTGTGCGCTTCGATACCAAGATCATAGTTTTCGGAGTTCATCATTTCGATCGCGTTCTGGTTCAGACGCGTGGCGGTCTTGGTCTTTTTTCGCGTCAGGTAAAAATCCGGTTCATACAAAATATTCTCTCTGTGCATATGCAGGAAATAATTGGTGAGCAGCTTGTGTTCGAGATCCATTATCTGGGGATGCGTGTAGTTGCGCGCATCAATGAGTGTCTTTATCGCATTCAGATAAAGGCTACGCGCCTGGTAAAGGTTGTATAGAGGCGTGTTGCGAATGTCTTGCGAGTCCTGAATATAATTTTTGGGATCGAGCAAAAAATTCTGCACGTTCATACGCGGAATATTGACGAGAATACTTGAGCGATCCATGAATGCTTGTGTGTTCCAGTCGGCAAGTTTTATCTGGGGCTCAATCATATCGATGGTGTTCACGCCGTATTTTTTTTCCTGCAAGCTGAAAGCGGCCAGCATCATCTCATCGGCGTTAGAGGTCTTGTTGAGAGCCGCGTAACTTTTCGCCATGGCTTCCATTACTGGCACCTGATCGAGACCCTCCAGACCAAAGTTGATCCGACTAACCGCAAGCGCACGTGTATACATACGTACAGCGTTGTCATGGTCGCCAATACGTTGATACAGATTGCCTGTAGCGAAAAGATCTTCGCGCAGCTCATTTGAAAAGGGGCCTTCGACAGCTTCCATGTCTCCTACGATCGACAGATAACGTTTTATGTCGGCCTCGATCTGGTCGAGTTCCTCATTCGTGTAAGACGGGGTATGTATGTTGTCACCCGGAATCTCAGCCTCAGCTGCAGCATACGAGGTAAGCGTAATCGGCGCGCTTTCGGCCAACGCGAGTGGTACGGGTTCAAACAGCAATTGTTTGACTTCACGATCGACCTGGGCGATTGCGGTGCTACCGTGAGTAATCAGCAGAGCAAAAATTGGCGGCAATAAACGGGCTGCGAGATGTGCGTGATGGGCAGTCAGACTTTTCATGGTCAGGGCCTCTTTCGCTGGCAATGGAAATATCCGGGTTAGATCAAATCCATACAGCACAAGACCGAACTCCCTGAGCTATTTGTGCAAAGTGCGCAACAAATAAACATTAAAACTGTCGGCCAGAAAGCAAATGCTTCGCGATTATTTTTCTCCTCGCTATCGAAGCTTGTCAATGTGGTGCGAATACTTCTATTCTCCGTATTTGAAGATAACCGCCGTCTGTGCGGCTAACTGTTAATAAAAAAAGTCGGAACTGGCTGTTCCGGAAAGAGGCGATATGGGTAAGACAACTGGATTTGATCAGGTCGTGCGCGCGATGCGCCTCGGGAAATTATGCGCTGATCGCGGGATATCCGCGGCGGAAGGCCTTGAACGCGCGGCTGAAGCCCGGCTGCGACATGAAAGAGTTACCGTCAAGGAAAACACACGTCGTGATGTCTTGCGTGGGTTAGCGGGAATGGCTGGCGGTGCTTTGGTATTTCCGCAGCTCGGCTTCGCGGCGCGTTCGCGTCCGCAAGTGTCGGTCGGCATTGTTGGTGCTGGCTTGGCGGGACTTGCGTGTGCCGATGCGCTTGGCGCAGCTGGAATCGCGGCTACCCTCTATGAAGGTCGCGAACGTATCGGTGGCCGTCAATGGTCCATGGGCGGTGCGTTTGCAGGTCCGGTAAATTTCCCGGGACAAGTCGTGGAGCGCGGCGGCGAGTTAATCGACACCACTCACCTTACTATCAAAGCCTATGCCAAACGTTTCAAACTGCAACTTGAAGATGTAACAAAGCAGTGGTTGCCGGGTGAAGTGAGCTACTTCTTTGCCGGTAACAGAGTTGCGGAGGAAGAAGTCGTCGCAGAATTCCGTGATCTCGCAAACCGCATCAGGCCGGATCTCACTAAACTTTCCAACTACGTTGACTACAAGACACACAGTCCATTTGATGTCGCGATGGATAACACCAACTTGCGTGAATACCTCGAACGTGTTGGCGCCGGCCCGACCGTCACGGCCGCACTGGATGTCATCTACTCCATTGAATACGGTGCTGAAATTGAACAGCAGAATGTCCTGAACTGGCTGTTCTTCATGCATATCGACAAACGCTCGCGGTTCCAGCCTTTTGGTGTTTTCAGCGACGAGCGTTATCACATTGTGGGTGGCAACGAACAGATTGCGCGTGGTATCGCCAATAGTTTGCCTGGTCCTATCGAACTCGGCCTGCGTCTTTTACGTGTGGCGAAACGTAGTGATGGTCGTGTTGAACTCACGTTCGATGACAACGGTCGCACATTAACTGTCACGCATGATGCCGTAGTATTTGCGACGCCGTATTCAACCTTGCGCGACGTGGAACTGCCGGCTGATCTTCCCGTAGCAAACCGCTTCGCCATCGATAATTTATTCTATGGGGCTAACACCAAGATGCATGTTGGTTTCACGCGGCGTTTCTGGGGTGATCATGGTAGTGAAGGCGCGAGTTATTCCGATTTGCCGAATCACCAGACTACCTGGGAAAATAATCCGAGCAAAGTGTCGCCGGGTAATGCAGTACTGCTCGATTATTCGGGTGGAGAACGCGCAAAAAATCTGAATCCCGCCAAGATCGATCAAGACGTTGCACGCTGGCTTACTGATCTCGAAAAAATCTGGGGTGGTGCGATGTCTGCGGCCAAGAAAACCGCGCCGAATAAATTCCTCGCTCACATGCAACACTGGCCGAGTGATCCGTTCAGCAAAGGTGCCTACACCTGTAACCGTCCGGGTTATTTCACTGAGCTTGAAGGCAGGGTAGGGGCTCCAGCGGGCAACTTGTTTTTCTGCGGCGAACACACTGACTCGTTCTACGACTGGCAGGGATATATGGAAGGTGCGCTTAATTCCGGTATACGTGCGGCGAATGAGTTGCTTGCCGAGCTTTAACCACTTCGCTCGATGCTGAGCTGTTGCGCGTAATGCTACGCGTTGCGAGCAACAGTTCAGCATCTGTCGGTCTGTTTTTCAGTATTTAGTTTTCAATCTTCATTTGTCGTGCGGAAATAACCATCTGCCAACATGCAGCAGACGAAAGAAATGTCTTTTCACGCGTCGGAACATTGGTACCAGCGTTGTAACACTCAAGGTTAAACAACCCAGCAACAAAAAGATAACAACGATGTCCCAGAGCGGACGGTTGTTATATAGCGCCGCAAAATCGAGCCCGTGCAAACCGTAGTAGCCCCAGCGGTTGCGGCGGTCGATGGCTTCCAGTTTAAGCATCTGGCCATGCGAGGGCGTCAAATAGAGCCAGGTTTCATTCGGGTCATCATATTTGAGGCGTAGCACTGGCAAAGTCTTTACCGGACGTGGCAAGCCAAGATCGAAAGACGAGATCGTGTAGTAATAATAATCATCGAATTCGGTTAACCAGGTTTGTTCAGTGATTGCTGCATCGGGCATCGCGCGTGCTGCAGCGTTGAGCAGCTCGGCTTCGCTGAAGTCGACAAAAGGTTGTGCATCGAGGCCAGTGGCTGCAATAAACCGATGTTCCTGTTCCAGCGTCAGATTGTTGAAATCGAGCGCACTACGCGAAACCCAATGTGTAAGCTCGTCTTCGGTAGGTGCGCGATAGGCCAGGAAATACGGCACGCCATTTTGATAAAGCAGCTCGAGCTCTTTGATCGGAAAAATTTCTCCTATCGCATCTGCTGCATGTTGTATTCCGCTGATACTGAGCGGCGCAAAGTCGGTGGCAGCACCAAATCCTTGCAGCGTACGAGCGCCAGCGTTGATCTGATCGGTGGTATAGGCAGATTCCGCAAAGCCCGGAATCTGGCCGATGGAAACGAGCCCGCTTAATACCCACGTCAACATCAACGCGCCGAAGATAAGTCCTGCGTAGTGATGCCAACGCCACCAGCCGACATAAGGCGTGCGATAGGCGTCACCACGTTTGATATAAATCGGCTTGCGGCTGAAACGCCAGATGCCCAGCACCAAACCGAGCACGGTCATGATTAATCCGATCCAGCTCAACCAACTGAGCAGCGGAGTCCACCAGCTTGCCTGACGAAAAAAGAACAGCGTATGCAGGTTGTAACCCATGAAACCGAAGAAGCGACTTGTGTTGTCAGTCCGCATCACGATGTCGCCGGATTTTTCGGCAACGTAGATACGGGTGTCTGCATCGTCATTTATCGCGATGCGATGCATTGGCATGTAGTTCTGCAAGCCCGGTGAGTGCGTAAACATATCGGGGTCAGTCATTGGAAATTCGTAAGACATGTTGGCGGCAAACTCGGGGTACATATCCGCGAGCAGGAAAATGGAGTCGTCCCTGCTTACTCTGTTCATGACTTCGCCTGTATCCGCATACACCATCGTCCAGTTGCCGAACACGGTGCCGGTATTGATGCGATAAACAGGGCGTTTTTCGTGCATCGAAATGCGCAGCCGAAACGGTGTGCCGCCCACTTTGGCGAGCGCTTCTTGCGGTGTAATCGAGATGCTGCCCAGATCGAGCGCACGCAAGCGGTCGAGTCGTTCACCTGCCGTGTAATGCGGAATGCCGTAGTAAAGTAGAACAACCGCGGAAATCGACCACGCGACCAGCATCAAGCCGACCAGAATGCCAAGCCAGCGGTGAAAAAATATCAGAGAGAAACGCCAGCTAAGCAGTTGTCGCAATTTCATGAGGAAAAATTATCGGAGGTAAATGGCGACAGCAAAGATAACGAGGGGTTGCGGATTGGGCAAGCCACACGCACCGTGGTGCACAAAATATCCCAAGGCACTTCTTTGGTGCTTCGTTTTCTCGCTTGCGATGAAAAAGCCCATATAAAGTGCGGGGTGCCCCGCGTTGGCGCCATGGCACGGAACTTGAAGGTAAATAGCGAACGCTGCATTGCAAGTATGCGTATTCTCCCGGGGCAAGAAGTCAGTCTTACATGAGCCAAGAACCAATCCGAATTATGCTGGTGGATGAACTGGCTGCGCGTTTCAATGTACTGGAAGAAACACTCACCGCTCAGGGCTACAAAGTCGTCGCCAAAGTCACCACTGCCGACAACATTCAGGCAGAAGTAGAGCGCTGCCAGCCCGATGTAATCATCGCTGATCTCGATAATCCAGGCCGCGACACGCTAGAGTCCATGCAGGTCATTACACGCAAAACTCCCCGTCCCATTGTTATGTTCACCAACAACGGTGACCCCGCCACGATTGAGCTCGCTGTGAAATCTGGTGTGACGGCTTATATCGTTGATGGCATGAACCCGGATCGCATTCGTCCGATTCTGGATGTTGCCATGATGCGCTTTCGCGAATACCAGGAACTGCGCAACGAACTCGAACTCACCCGTTTGCAACTCAGTGACCGCAAACTGATCGACAAGGCTAAAGGTCTGTTGATGAAACGCGGCACCATGAATGAGGAGCAGGCGTATCACCGTCTGCGCAAGATGGCGATGGACAGGAATCTCAAACTTTCCGACCTGGCACGCAGCATTATTGCTGCGGCCGAATTACTCGAATAATGCTATGGAGCTTGCATGTCAACGAACAAGCAGACATTGACGCTGGGGTTTCTTCCCCTGCTCGATGCCTCACCGCTGCTACTGGCCCAGGAACTGGGACTGTTTGCTGCGGAAGGACTTAAGGTCAATCTTTCACGTGAAGCATCGTGGGCCAACATCCGCGACAAACTTTACGTAGGTAGTTTGCAGGGTGCGCAGTTGCTTGCGCCAATGGCAATCAGCGTTAGTCTCGGCCTGAATAAAGTGAAAGCTCCACTGGTCACAGGAATGGTCCTGAGTCGCAACGGGAATGCTATTACAGTATCAAACAGTTTGATTGAACAACTGCGCGTGCTGAATCCTGAAGCGCTCGCATCGCCGCACATTTCGGTACTAACACTCCGCAAGCTGATTAACGAGCGAACGCAGCAAGGTACAGCTGCATTGACGCTTGCCACGGTCTATCCGTATTCCTGTCACAACTATCTATTGCGCTACTGGTTAGCAGCTGGCGGTATTCATCCGGATCACGACATCAACATGGTTGTTATTCCACCCGAGCAAATGGTTGCGCAGCTGGCTTCGGGCAGAATCGATGGTTTCTGCGTCGGCGAACCCTGGAACCAGGTTGCAGTAGCG
The DNA here is from genome assembly GCA_040386995.1 of Pseudomonadota bacterium. Classification (GTDB taxonomy): domain Bacteria; phylum Pseudomonadota; class Gammaproteobacteria; order Pseudomonadales; family Pseudohongiellaceae; genus CAILUG01. Next base: position 6,399 of record JAZKES010000005.1, read on the forward strand.
CAAGGGCACGGCAAGATTCTGCTTAATACGTGGGACATCTGGCATAACGCGCCCGAAAAAGTGCTCGCTGTCCACGGCGACTGGGCGGCAGCTAATGAAGATACCCATCTCGCTTTGATCACTGCCACGCTGCGTGCGTGCCGATGGCTGGAGGAGCCCGCCAATCGCGATGAAGCGCTTGCCATTCTCACGCAACCGCAATATCTCGGCTTCACTCCCGAAACACTCGCCAGTGGCTTCAAGACGGGCCGGCATCAATTTTTCCGTGACTCGGCCAACTATCCGTGGCCTGCTCATGGCACGTGGCTCCTCAGTCAGATGATGCGCTGGGGGCATGTGCCATCAACAAATGCCGACCACTCATTTATCAATTCCATATTTCTGTCTTCGCTGTTCGAGCAGGCCTGCCGAAATGTCGGTATACCGTGTGCGACAGAGCAGCTTTACCAGATCGGCAAACACGCAGCGTCGTGGGAATTGGGCGAAGTCACTGTTGGTGCCGATCGTTTCATCGACGGTATCAGATTCAATCCTGATGACACCGGCGCTTATCTACAGCAGTTTGCAGTGTCTAATTTAGACTCTTGAAAATTTCAATGCGCGAAACTCGGTGGCCCGGCTAATTTGGTGCGACCACTGGTTCTGGTGCACACATATAAAGCAGCTACAGTGACAACTTCAAACGTATTGCTCGGGTTGCAGGTTCTGGAATCATTAAAAATCAAGTAGTTAAAGTGGGTTGACCAATCTGGCACACGCATTGCTAAGCATTAATCAGAGTTAGTTATGTGTAGTCGGAGCAACGCAAGTTGTATTCGGCAGCAGAAAGGCAGTTACCAACGAAGGTATACAGCCAGCTGCGAAAGTTATCGCTGATCCAGTAATGGCACAGCAACAGACAAAGGCGTCTGTCCGTGAGGAGATTAAATTCTTACTCAAGGACAAGACGCCTTTTTTTTTGGCTACGGGAGAAACGTTATGGCCACACTGCTAAGTTTTAATAACCCTTTGCAAGCGTATCCGAAATTGAGCGCTCGCATGTCTTCAGTGCTAATCAACATCGTGCAGATGGTGGCAGTTCCTTTTGTTGGAATTGTCGTGTTCCTGTTCTTGTGGTCAGTCACTGCAAATAACATCACAACTTCACTCGGCAAATTTCCCGGACCCGATGCGGTTTGGGAACAGATGGGAAATCTGTACACCGAATACAAGGATGAGAAGGTCAAGGCTGTCGAGTTCTATCAGCGCCAGGATGAACGTAATGCAGAGCGTCTGACAACTGAGCCTGACTATGAAGTAAAAATCCGCGCTTATACCGGCAAGGCGACGTTTCCGGGCCAGATCGTAACCAGCCTTATTACAGTACTCAGCGGCTTCTTTGCGGCAGTGATACTCGCTATTCCACTTGGTATTGCGATCGGCCTGAACAAGACGCTAAACAATGCGGTCAATCCGATCATTCAGATCTTCAAACCAGTATCACCATTAGCCTGGTTGCCGCTGGTAACCATGGTGGTGAGTGCGGTTTACACCGAAGAAAATCCCGCGATTGCGAAATCATTTCTTAATTCCATGATCACCGTAACCCTGTGTTGCCTTTGGCCAATGGTGATCAACACAGCCGTTGGTGTTGCCTCATTGAGTGAAGATCTCCGCAATGTGAGCCGCGTTTTGCGTCTGTCACCTCTTGCTCATGTCCGCAAGATAGTTATTCCTGCGTCAATTCCGATGATCTTCACCGGCATGCGCCTCTCTCTTGGCATCGCGTGGATGGTACTCATCGCGGCAGAAATGCTCGCGCAGAATCCCGGCCTCGGCAAATTTGTCTGGGATGAATTCCAGAACGGCAGTTCAGACTCACTGAGCCGCATTATGGTCGCTGTACTCACGATTGGTTTGATTGGCTTCCTGCTCGACCGTTGCATGCTGCAGATACAGCGCATGGTCAGTTGGGACAAAGCCAGCGCATCACGCTAAGCCACCTTTGCCATATAGGAATACAGGAGAAATATCATGAGCATTATTCTCGACATCAGCCAGATCGACATGGAATTCAAAACACCGTCCGGCACTTTTACCGCCTTGAAAGGTGTAGACCTGAAAATCAGCAAAGGCGAATTTGTATCGCTGATCGGCCACTCCGGCTGCGGCAAGTCCACCGTGTTGAATATCGTCGCGGGTTTATACCAGGCAACACGTGGCGGTGTGATTCTTAACGGCAGGGAAATTCACGAACCCGGCCCTGAACGCGCTGTAGTGTTTCAGAACCACTCGTTGCTGCCCTGGCTTACCGCTTATGAAAATGTGGAGCTCGCTGCGCGCCAGGTGTTCCGCAAAACCAAATCCAATGCCGAAATTCGCGAGTGGGTTGAACACAACCTGCGTCTTGTCCACATGGATCATGCGATGAACAAATTGCCAAGTGAAATTTCAGGCGGCATGAAACAACGCGTAGGTATTGCGCGCGCTCTGGCCATGCAACCCGAAATCCTGCTGATGGATGAACCGTTCGGCGCACTCGATGCACTCACACGAGCTCACATGCAGGATTCACTGATGGAAATCCAGAACGAACTGAAGAACACCGTCATCATGATTACGCACGATGTCGATGAAGCGGTATTGCTTTCCGATCGTATCGTCATGATGACCAACGGACCGTCTGCGACAATCGGGGAAATTCTTGACATCGAACTTGAGCGTCCTCGTGATCGGCTTGCGCTTGCCTCCATGCCTGAATATGCAGCTCTGCGTGCGCAGGTGTTGCGTTTCCTCTACGAAAAACAGCGCAAGGTGGAACACATCGCCACGGTGACCGCCAAAAAGCGCGGCCTGCTTAAAAAAGCGGTTTAACAAAAAAACTGAAATAAAAAAACGAAATCAAAATCGATTCGACACTTACTTAGTTTTATTCACCAGGAGAAGTAGTATGAAGTTTTTTTCCCGAAGAGCACTCGCTGTTGCGATTACGCTGGGAGTGTCCGCAGGACACGCTGTTGCACAGATAAGAACGATTGATGCGGCGGTTGCAAGGGGCGATGCATCCGGTTCGTTTAATCTACGTTATGAAGCTGTCGACGAAGACAATGCGCTGAAGAATGCAGACGCGCTTACGCTGCGTTCTGCTCTTAAATATACTACGGCTCCCTTGAATGGTTTCACCGGAGTGATTGAATTCGAAGACGTGCGTATCGTTGGTGTTGGCGACTTTTCTGCGCCATTGTCGGGTCATAATCCCGGTAAATATTCAACCATCGCCGATGCTGAAACTACCGAACTCAATCAATCCTATTTGCAATATGTAAGCGGTGGGTTCACTTCACGTCTGGGCCGTCAGGATATCCGTTATGACAACCAGCGATTTGTCGGTGCAGTGCCCTGGCGTCAGGATTACCAATCCTTCGATGCGTTTTCCTTGCAGTACAAAAAGGATGCAGCGCAGACCTATACCCTTGACTACAACTACCTGACCCAGCGCGAACGTATCTTCGCCCAGGATGCAGATATCGACAGCAAGGATCATCTACTTCACGGCGTAATCAATACGCCAGTTGGTGCTCTGACTGGTTATGCCTACCTGCTTGAAGAAGATATTGCGCTTGATAACAGCCTCGACACGTACGGTGTACGTCTGACTGGCACACGTAATGTAGGTGGTTTCGACGCAACCTATCTTGCTGAATATGCGACCCAGGAATCCGAACGTGGCCTCGCAGAATTCGATGCCGATTATTACATCGTCGAAGGTGGCTTAACGGTTAAGGGTGTTGCAGTAAAGCTGGGTCTTGAATCGCTTGGCTCGGATAACGGCAGGTATGGTTTCGCGACACCGCTGGCGACATTACATGCGTTTGAAGGTTGGGCGGATCAGTTTCTCGCCACACCAACGCAAGGTATTGAAGATGCGTACCTGAATATTGCGCTGCCACTTGTGGGTGGCACCTTCACTTTCGTTTATCACGACTTTAGCGCTGAACGCAGCACTGCAACCGTGGATGATCTTGGCGACGAGTTCAATTTGCAATGGGTCAGGCCGATCAAGAACAACTATCAGTACGGCATCAAATATGCCGACTACAGCCAGGGCGATCTGCTCGCGAAAGCGGACAAGCAGATTCTGTGGACCTGGTTGCAGATGACTTTCTAGTCAGTAGATACACGTCTCCCGCGAGCCCGGCTCGCTGTGGGTAGTTGACGCAGTGAGCCGTTTTTATTTTCAAACAACGAATTTTTTCCCGCCAACTACAGCTCAATTCCGCGTGTAGGTCTGAACTTGTGATTCCTGCATCCGTAGCCGGGTCATGAGCAGCAAATCTTTGCTCTGTTGATCAAACGATCCTCGCTAAAACCAACTCACTGTTTACACTTGCCTGTGCGAAACTGGCAAAAATTCCGCGGGCTTTCTCGAAGGCGCGAGTGACTAAAGAATAGTCTGGATTGATACAGCCGCTCAAAATATTTTCCGGGTAGATAATAGTGATGATCAGATTGAGTCGGGAATGTGTCCAAACCTTCATAAGCAGCATCAGTGCAGTCTTCAATACCAAGCCGATACAAAGCCAGTGTGTGGAGTCGATATAAACAAGGGCTTCAGTAATTATTTTGCGGCCTGCGCGAAACCCGCTATATTGCCGGACGTATAAGCACCAGATTGCCCGGCGTAGCAAAAGAATTGCGCCGCATCGTACATAACCCGATAACAATAATATTTACGGAAGGGAGCACCATGATTCTGTCTGGAATAAACAGACGTTTAACAAGCTACTGCGTCGGATTGCTTGCGCTAGTGAGTGCGATGGATGTTTTGGCCGCTCAACCCCAGGATCAACCTGACTACGCTGCAATAGATCACATCGAATTTTTTGTGACCGATCTCGACCGCTCACTGCAATTCTATACACGACTATTTGGCAATGATCTCTGGAAACACAATCAGACCGAACGTCGTTATCTCATGCTGGGCAATAGCTATATGGCAATGGAGCAGCGCGACGAGGCAACAGTTGATCATGTGTGTTTTGGCATAGACGACTTCGATATTGGCGAGGTCCACAGCTTTCTCGATGCACAAGGCATAATGTGGCAGGACTATCCGAGCGGCAATGACCTCAGGGTGGATGATCGCGATGGCACACGCACCCAGCTTGCGCAAAACAATACGTGGAAGCAGTTATCACAGACCAGTGCGAGTCCACAGTCATGGCCAATGACTCAAGCTCCTGTGTTCAAAGCATTGGCTATCGATGAGATTTTTATCACCGTGACGAATCTCGAAGTGGATTCGCTGTTCTATTCGCGTTTACTTAACAAGACCGGCAGTCTACAGGCGGGATCACTCTGGTTCGATGTGGGTAATGCCAGACTCCGCCTCACGCAGACACCCGTTGGTCAGTCACCCGGGGTGAATTATTTTTCAGTCGTAGTGTCGACCACTGATCTGGGCGCTGCCGCCGAAGCGGTGTTCGCCGCAGGTGGCATCATCGAGACCATCTTGCCGAACGGCTTCAGCTTCTGGGATCCTGACGGACACCGTGTACTGGTGCGCACCGCATCGCTACTTTGATATCTGTGCTTTGAAATCCCTGCAGAACTAACGCCACATTTCTCTTGTTTGCAAAAGCCCATGCTCTTTACTAAATGGCTTGTCGAAATAGCTTTCGTCATTAGTCATCCCGTCGATGACCGCATGCGTAATGCAGGTATCAGCACCACAACCAGAATGCTGGCTTTCAGCCTTGCTCTACTCGTTGCAAGCGATCTGCGCGCGGACTGCGTTGTGTTACTGCATGGCCTCACGCGCACGTCGGCTTCGATGGAGACACTTGCAGATGCATTCAGCGAGGCAGGTTATGCAGTTGCGAATATCGATTATCCATCTACGCAATTTCCGATAGAGACACTCGCACCTGCGGCTATCGAGAAAGGCATTGCTGCGTGCCCGCCAGACAGCACCGTGCATTTCGTGACCCATTCCCTTGGCGGAATTCTGGTGCGTCATTATTTGGCACATAACGAATTTTCGAGGTTGGGCAAAGTGGTGATGATTGCACCGCCAAATCAGGGCAGCGGAGTGGTCGCTGCGATGCATGACGTGCCCGGCTTCGAGTGGTACAACGGACCAGCAGGTATGCAGCTTGGCATCGATGACAACAGTATTCCGTTGCAGTTGCCGGCAGTGACTTATCCCGTTGGTGTTATCGCGGGTACCAGAACATTCAATGTAATTTTGTCGCAGTTTCTCGCGAATCCGGACGATGGCAAGGTGTCGGTGGAAAACACCAAGGTTGCAGGTATGACTGATTTTATTGAAGTGCCATATTCACATCCCTTTATCATGAAACGAAAAGCTGTGGTCGAACTGACCTTGCAGTTCATTTCATCCGGCAGTTTCAAGCTGACAGAAAACTCGCAATAATTTATCAAGAATATCTATAATTTATTGTTGCCGTGACTTTCCGAAAGCATACCTCCACTTTAGTGCGGAATATATTTCTCACAATATCCAACGATAAATTGGCTGGAAATTCATGCTATTCAAAATGTGGCAGAGATAAAAAGTGTAAAAAATAGACTTGATATCGCCCTGCAGAATTTCAAGGTTGGAACTGGAAAAATATTTTTATCCGGCATTGAGTTGAAAAAGTTTGCGGCGCTCCTATCTCTGAAACGTGGCTGTAGCTGAGATGGGTATGGTCACACTCAGTCGGGTTCACCTGAACAGGCTGATCAACCACACGTTAACTTTTAACAATATTGCTTGATGAGGATATATCAATGACTACTTTTGACTTTGCACCGTTATACCGTTCAACCGTTGGTTTCGACCACCTCGCTTCGTTGCTTGATTCAGTAACCTCGAGCGAACGCAACCAGCCTGCGTATCCGCCCTACAACATCGAATTACTTGAGCAGGACAAATACCGCATTACGATGGCGATCGCAGGATACGATGAGCAGGAAATTACCATCACCAGCGAAAACAATACTCTGACTGTAGCTGCTGCCAAAGCCGACAAGAGCAACGAGAAGCGCCGCACGTACCTGCATCAGGGCATCGCGGAGCGCAACTTCAAGCGCCAGTTCAAGCTTGCTGATCACGTGAAGGTGACAGCTGCGTCCCTGAACAACGGTTTGCTGCATGTGCAACTGGAACGTGAAATTCCGGAAGCAATGAAACCAAGAGTTATTCCGATCAACGATAGCAATGTGCAGCCCTTGCTGAAGTCTGCATAAGTAAGTTTGGAACTGGTTATGAGAAAAGCGGGGCGCATTGGCGCTCCGCTTTTTTTTTGTGAATCTTTTACTGCGACAGAGTATCTAGTTTCGAAACATTTACTGACACGCAATAACTCGTCGCATCAACGATGCAGATGTTGGCGCGTGGGTGCCTTTGTCGAATTCGATTGCATAGCTCGCGCGTTGCTGAAACCACGCGCTGACTCGCAAAGCGCGTGAATAGCAGAGATTGTGTCTCGACCTCACAAGAGGATTTTCTTCAAGTAGAAAACAAACGGGGCACCTATGTGCCCCGTTGTTTTTTCATGTAAATGAAATTCCGGCGAACCGGTGTTTCATCATCAATCAGAAGTTGTAGTTCAGGCTGACGTTGTACCTGCGTCCGTAGGTGTCGCCGGAAAAACCCTGAATGGCGAAACGTGTGGATGTGGTTGGTACGATAATTGGACTTCTATCGAACAGGTTCTGTACGTTAAAGCCCACGCGCCAGGATGCGCCATTCGAGGTCTCCCCGTTGTAGCCAAGGCCAAGGTTCCACCAGGTCATGGAAGGCAGCGTGTTGTCATCAACATCGCGTCCTTCAATCCAGGTGCCATCCAGAGCTGTTGAATCGATATAACGCGCTTGTAACTGAACCGAGTATGGCCCGATCCCGTAGTTGGTCGTAAGGACGCTCGTCAGGTCAGGAGAGTTACGTGTTCCTGATCTGTCCAGCGCGCGGCCGCCCAGCGGAGTATCGGTGCGTTCTTCCACGTAGCCAGCTAATGCACGAATGCTGAAATTCTCGCTTTGATCAGCGAATAAATCGGGCTCGATACGATACACAAATTCCAGGTCGTAACCTTCCACTGTTGCCTGCGCGACGTTCAGGAAGGTGTCGAACACGCGGGTTACAGTGCCAGCTGCATCCATCTCGATCTGCGCGCACAAACTCTGCACGTTATTCAGGAAACACTCATCGGTGATTCGTTGCTCGCCCAATGTTCCTACTGCGCCATCAATCGAGACGTCATACCAGTCTAACGAAACCTGCAGCCCCTCAACGAACGATGGCGTGAAGACGACACCGGCAGTTACCGTGTCCGCTTCCTCAGGTTTCAGGTTCGCATTACCACCGGACGTTTTGGATATCTGCCGTTCAGGATTGCCCGCTATCCTCGCATCACGAAATACGCCGTTGGTGCCTTGGGAATCGAACAGTTCGGCAAAGCTTGGTTCACGCACATCTCGGGACGTTGTGTAGCGCAATCGCACGTCCTCCATGAGCTGAAGGTTGAAGCCGATTTTCCAGCTGTCGACCTGACCGCTGCGGTCGTAGTCGGAACGACGGAACGCAAGGTTGGTTTCGAGCTGTTGATTCTGACCAATCAGGTTGCCTTCCCACAGTGGTACATTCAACTCACCAAAGTATTCCCATACCCCGTTGTCTCCACTGACGTTCGGCAGAGAGGAAATGTAATGAAGGCTGCCGTTGGTGTTTGGCGCCGCATAACCAATGGGAATGCCGCGAATACCGAGTTCAGGCGCGTTGAGTACAGGACCGAGCTCATCGATTTCGCGTGGATAGGTTCGGTCTTTGAAACTCTGTTCACGCCAGGTAAGGCCCGATGCAAAACTGACCGCGCCGGGGCCCCAACCTTCATACAGTTCACCCGTGAGCAGTATTTCTGCAAATTGCTGGTCGACGAAACCGACAGCAGTTTTTGCATCGCCCTCTATGTATTCCAGTGCTTCCTTCGACAGATTTCCGCTGCCCATGTAATTGTATGGCGTGCAGTCCTTAACCGTGTTGTCGAGACCAATCGGTGATTTGAGTGGCTCACCATATTCGTTGATCTTGCCTTGCACGATTGGCGCGGCAGCCAGTTGTTGCGGAGTTGGATTGACGAGCTGCACACGGCAGACAATCGCACCGTTGGCGGGATCACGCACGGCATCCATTGCGAGGAACGCACGGTCGACGCGGAACAAGTTGCCGAAGGTTGCGGTTCTATCTGATTGACCATCCTGATAGACGCCGCGCAGATGCCAGTCGCTTACCGGAAGATCCCACTCAAAACCCGCACTATACGAACTCGTGGAAATGGTTTTGATGCCTTCGCCGCCTTGACCGACTTCAGGTCGATCCACGAACGAACCGTTTTTATGAATCGCAATTTCCTTTTTGTTGTTCGCAATCATGACCTGCCGCACCGATTCCGGCAGGTACGCATTATCAACCGCAATCAATGGCGCCCATTGGCCGCTGAACAAAAAGCTACCGCGGTCATTCACGCTAGTGGCGATGGTTTTACCGTACATGCCTTGCGCAAAAACCGAAAAGGTATCGCTCAACTCATATTGCGCTGCGAGAAATGCAGAGGTGTTCTCCGCTTCAGTGCCACCTATACCGCCACCAAACGCGTCGTTTGATAACGCAGCTTCCGGTCCGCCGGATGTAGTTTGTGTGCCGCCCAACGCACTCACGTCACCGAGGACGAAAGGTTGGATCGATTTGCCATCCATCGAAAATTGCATTCTGTCGAGTGATGTACCGCTGCCGAGGATCATACCCGTTGGAGAGCTGACGAGTGACGTGACATCACGCCGCGTCAACCGTAATGGATTATCGAGTGCACCTGCACGTTTGGGATCATAGTTCGGATTTGTTACGTGGCCCCAGCGCTGCATTTCCTCGACTTCATTGGCGCGGCGCGCGAAGCCCTCGATCTTGCGGGTTTCGACAGAGCCTATGATATTGAGTCTGTCATCCATAAACGCTTTGCCGCCAGCCATGGATATATTCCACAGCTCACCGTCGCCTTCTTCATTCATGCCCGTGCTAGTGTCAAATACAAAACCTTTGAATTGACGATCCAGAACAAAGTTGACCACACCACCAACTGCGTCGGCGCCATATGCCGCTGACGCGCCGCCTGTAACAACATCTACACTACGCAACAACGCAGTGGGAAAACCATCTACGTTAACTGCGCCTTCTTTCGCGGCGGGTACGACGCGAATACCATCAAACAGTACCAGCGTACGGTTGCCACCAAGATTACGAATGTTCAGGGAGGTTGAGCCTGACGTAGCAACCTGCGCAGTGCTGACCTGTTGCAGGCCGGTGTTGTTAAAAAACTGGGGGAGGGCGTCGAGCTGTTCCGATACAGTATTGCCGGGTTCGAAGTCGAACAGTTCTTCGGTAGTCATCGTGGTGACGGGAATCGGCGTTTCGAATCCGGATTGCTGCCTGATGCGCGAACCCGTGACGGTTATTTCTTCGAGTGAAGGATCTTCTTGTGCGAGTGCTGAAGGAGCGCCCGTGATCGCGGCTGATACTGCTGCTGCCAGCGTCGATACTATTAGCCTGCGTACTCCCAGTCTGTTTGATACATGTGGTTTCCCCTTGATTGTTTTCATTGGTTTTCCCCTTTCTGAGCTTTAGGTTTTGTGGTTGTTATCATATTTTTCTGGACGTCCTGAAAGCGTAACCAGCCAAAAATATTCAGGCTGGATTTGCGAACAACATTGGCAGGCCACACGAATGATGCGAAACAAGAGTTGGCAAACATAGGTAAAGCATTAACTGGTATCAGGACTCACTGGGTGCGGATATAACTTCTCCCGTCACATTGAGAGCGGGAGGGATGTTTTTTTGCGCGTGGCAAAAATGGCAGAATCCCGCGCCTATTTCTAGAACCGGGTGGTTCGCCACAGGAACTGATTTTTGTGAGATTTGGTCGAGCGTACGGCCGGTTTTATGGGGCAGCGGCGAGATGTTATAGTTGAGTTGATGCGACGGAGTACCAATGCCGGACCAGGAGTTGTATATATTTAAAAGGAGCTTTATATGAAAACAGCAAGCACATTCAAGAAAATTTTAGTCGTGGCTTTGGCAAGTGTTTTTCTGACCACCACGATCCAGATGCCCGTCATGGCCGCAATGGTCGACAATAATCAGCTCGCCACGCAGGCTCAATTACAGGTTCAACGTGACGAAGTCAGATCGTTCGTTGCGCGCGAAGATATACGGGATGCGATGGTGGGTTATGGTGTCAGCACTGCTGATGTCGATGCGCGTATTAACAATCTGACCGAAAGTGAGCTGCTGAAAATCCAGGAACGTATATCACAGCTGCCCGCAGGTGGTAGCGGCGTACTTGAGGCGATAGTGGTGGTAATCCTGATTTTTGTGCTGCTCGATTTACTCGGCGCGACAGACGTATTCCCCAACGTATAACCCCGACCTGATGTAAGCGAACGGTTCGGGAGCGTGGTTGAAAATTCACGCTGCTCTACAACAGTCTGCTTCGCACAGGAGCAGACTGTTTGAGAATCTCCTTCACTACATCACTCAGTGCACCGATGTGCCCTTGCGATTTTTTGCCGCAATATTCATTCAGGCGGCAGGTTTTATCAAAGACCTTTTACAGCTGTCTCAAACCGGTTTCACTCGCGATAAAAAGCAGTCGCTCTGACAATATTTTCCAGCGTTTGCTGATGCATTTACTGACCGAATCTTTCATCACTCTGCTATGGTCAAGCCCTCAAAAAAATGCCAAGCTTTTACCGCACATAACTTAATAAGGAGATTTATATGAGGACCATTACCATGTTCAGAAAAACCTGCACCGTTGCTGTAGCAAGTGTTTTTCTGGCGGCTAGTTTTCAGGCGCCATTGATGGCTGCGATGGTGGACAACGATCAGCTCGCGATGCAGGCCCAACAGCAATTGCAGCGTGATGAAGTCAGATCGTTCATGGCGCGTGCAGATGTGCGTGAAGCCATGCTTGGTTATGGCGTGAGTAGTGCGGATGTCGACGCACGTATCAATAACCTGACTGAAAGCGAATTGCTGCAGATCCAGGACAGACTGGCCATGTTACCCGCGGGTGGTGATGGTGTACTCGGCGCTGTTGTGCTGATATTTGTGATTCTGATATTGCTGGATGTGCTGGGTGCTACCGACATATTCCCGGGAATATAAAACCGCTAAAAATCCTGACTGTGGATAGCAGGTTTTTTACAGGTGTTTTTTGTCTCGCGCTGCTGGGGGGCTGCGCAACGCCACCCCAGTCAGCTGCCTTGTTGCAGCAGACTCCGGCGGCGCTCAGTGCTCCAGTCCTGCTTGATGAGGTTCCTTTCTTTGCGCAGGATGCGTATCAGTGTGGCCCGGCGGCGCTCGCAACCGTACTGGGTGCAAGTCACATCGCGGTAACTCCTGACGATCTTGTTCCTCTTGTATATGTGCCTGAACGGCAGGGTTCATTCCAGGTTGAACTCATTGCCGCAGCGAGAAGTTATGACAGGCTTGCTTACGAAATTCCGCGAACATTAAACGCATTGCTCACCGAGATTTCTGCCGGAAATCCGGTGCTGGTCATGCAAAACCTCGGTGTTTCGTGGTATCCGAAATGGCACTACGCGGTTGTGAAAGGTTTTAATGTTGAAAACCGAAAGCTTATTCTGAATTCGGGTCTGCAGGAAAACTACGAAATATCGCTGAGTATTTTCGAACGCACATGGGCGCGCGCGGAACATTGGGCAATCGTGGTACTCGAGCCCGGCACGATGCCGGCCTCTGCAGAGCCGTTGCAATACTTCAATGCAGTAGTTGCACTTGAGGCGGGTACGGATGCTGGTGTAGTCGCCAACGCTTATGAGAGCGGCCTGCAAACATGGCCCACTGACCGTAATCTATTGATGGGATATGGCAATTTATCCTACGGCATTGGTGAAGCACAGATCGCGGCTGATAACTTCAAAAAAGTTACGGACACTTATCCCGATTATGCACCGGCTTACAACAACCTCGCCCAGATCCTGTTTGAATCAGGCGACAAGGCACAGGCTCGCCAATACGCGGAAAAAGCAGTAGCACTGGGTGGTGATTTCAGGGAGCTTTATCAGGAAACATTACGCACGATAGTGGATGACGCCGAACGAAACTAGAACTCGTCCCGGCATAGCACGCTCCAGGTATTCTGAATCAACTGGTTTTTTATGCGAGAAGGGGAGAGGAAAACTGGCCCCCGTGGAGTGGGAGCCGAAGCGAGAGTCGTTACAATTCCAGCTCGATGTTTCCGTTTCAAGACCGGGGTCTTCAAGATAAGGTGATACACAGGTTCGAAAAGACCAGTCCCTTGCCGCCAGCAAAATCCATTTGCTGCAAAATCAAAACCCCGTATGTTCTCCTCCGCCTCCGACTGATGTAACAACAGTCAATCGGTATTGGCATCAAAGGTCTTGATAGTCGGCAGGGACACCTGCACTTCCTTGATACTTAAACCCCATCACTTTTGTGATCAGCCGTGATCAGTGATGGAAAAAAATCAGAAGTTGTTTCTGCCAGGGCTGTTGCAGAGGCTTATAGCCCTGGCAGGAGAATTAACTGATCCTTTGAATCTCCGAAACTCTGAAGAAGATATTTGTAGCGATCATTTGAAGTGACCCTGCAGATATCTTCTTCAATTCCGATATATCTTTAGCAAACTCAATGCCAACAAATTTTGTTGTTTAAAAACAATAAGTTATAGATTTCGACGAAAAAATTTGAGGACAAAAGTGTTGGGCTTTGCCGGCATCTTTCGAGCGGTTTATGTAAGTGTTTGATTTGTTGGGGCTCTAGTGTCTGGCAAAGCCAACACCCTTTAATCGGAGGGCAATTGATCGGTACTTTTGCGGAATTGCGACGGATCCAGGCCATGGCGCTTGAGCAAATTGTAAAATTCGCTGCGGTTACGTTCCGACAACCGCGCAGCAAGTGCGATATTTCCTTCCGTCAGATTCAGCAGCCTTATGAGGTAGTCGTATTCAAACTGGTCTCGGGCCTCATTCAAACCAAGCAAACGATCGGGTTTGTAACGTAAAGCCCGCTCAACGAGGCTGCGAACAATCAATGGCGTGTTGGATAACACAATACATTGTTCTACGACGTTATATAGCTGCCGCACGTTACCAGGCCATGGTGCAGTCAATAAGACCTGCGCAGCTTCGGGCGAAAACCTGACGAGCGACTTTTTGTTTTTCGTCGCAAAGGTCTGGCAGAAATGTTCGGCGAGCAAAAGAATATCTTCGCGGCGCTGTTGTAGCGGCGGCAATTCGAGCGTGATGACATTCAACCGGTAATAGAGGTCCTGGCGAAAGGTGCCATCCGCTACTTTCTGGCCTAGATCGTAGTGCGTAGCCGCAATGATACGCACGTCAATCGGAACAGTTGTTGTAGAACCCACTGGTCGTACCTCATGCTGCTCGAGTACCCGCAACAATTTTGATTGCGCTGCAAGCGGCATGTCGCCGATTTCATCGAGAAATACCGTGCCGCCGTTTGCGGCCAGAAATAATCCAGGGTTGCCACGGCTGGCACCCGTGAATGAGCCGGCGATATGGCCGAATAATTCGGATTCGAGCAGTGATTCAGGAATTGCGGCACAGTTAAAAGCGATAAACGGTTTGTCGTGACGTCCACTGGCCTGATGAATCGCATCCGCAAGTAACTCCTTGCCGGTGCCGGTTTCGCTTTGAATCAGAATGCTGACATCCGTAGCGGCTGCAGCTTTGGTCTGCTGCAGAACACTTTCCATGACCTGACTGCGGCTGATGATTTTCTTGCGCCACTCGCGCGAATCTTCTGCGCCTGTCGATGTAAATAATTCGCCGGTATGACCAAGCGCGCGTGCCACGCTGCCGAGCAACACCTTTGGCTCGAACGGTTTGACGAGATAGCTGAACACGCCTTTCTGAATCGCGGCGACAGCATCAGGTATGGTGCCGTTGGCAGTCAGGATAATGACGGGAAGACTGAGGTGGCGGCGTTGAATAGTATCGAACAAGGCCATGCCGTCCATGCCGGACATTTTCAGGTCCGTAATGACTATATGAGGCTTGTACAGCGATAACTGCGCCAACGCTTTTTCTGCGCTGCTGACGGCATTTACATCGTATTGATTAGCTCTAAGACGAAGACTGATCAGATGCAACAGGTCTTCATCATCATCCACCAGCAGAATGCGATACTTCTCGGATCTACCTTTGGTTTCTACCCTTACGTCGGATTTTGCTTCTACCTTCACGTGTGTGCTCCATCACTCAATTCTGTATTTATTGCGTATGTATTTGGTGCCAATCAAGAGGCGGCGGTAGTCACTATATCAAAAATTGATAACGCGTCCGTTCGACAAGATGTCTGTTATGCCTTAAGAAATGCATGGCGGGTTTACGGTTCAAGTGAATTGAGTTGTTCCCTTTCGATAATCTGCTGCTCGATGCTGGTGAGCTCTTCAATCTGTTGTTGTAGCTGTTTGTTGCGGCTTTTGAGGCCATCGATCTCGACGAGCGCGCGCTGGACAGTGGCTCTGGCGGCACGCAAATCCTGGCGCTCTTGCGAAAGTGTCTGCAGTACACCTGCGAACATTTTATATGCGTTGCCAATGTCGGTCGTCGTCTGCATCCCTGAAACGTCGTCGATCAACCTGGAAGCCTGCTGCTCGGACTCTCGTGTAGTGAATGCAGATGCCCCCAATATCATGCTGGTGCGCACAGCAGTGACGACAGGATCAGTTGTTAAACTGTTTATCGTGAGGCCATATAACTCGACCTTGAGCGCGGCTTCTGGCGCTGCGCGTATCCACTCATAATATTCGAGTGGTGCCAATTGTTCGTCGAGCGCGACGGATACAACCTCGGCACGTTCAGGCGCAATAGTCGTACAGGCACCAAGCACACTGCAAACTAGCCATACTGCTGCGAATTTCGACGCAGATAGTTTCAAAACAGGGAGTCGCAAGACAGGGCGTCGCAAAACAGCGAGCAGCCGTGAGCAGTGTTCGATTGCAGTAGTCATCAGGCTTCCTTCGGATTGTCGAGCAGGGTCAGTCTGAAATGGCCGCCCTTGCCAGAGGTCAGCGCAACAAGCGCACCGCCATTGGCTTTGGCGTACTCTTCGGCAATCGCGAGTCCGAGACCACTGCCCTTATAGAAATCCTTTTCGTCTACCTCTCCTTTGTAAAATGCTTCAAAAATTTTCTCTGCTTCTTCGGGTTTGATACCTGGCCCTTGGTCCAGAATTTCAAATACCACATCTTGTCCTTCCTGCCGAAGCCAGAGTTTTATCATGCCGCCATTGGGCGAAAATCTGATTGCGTTGCTCAGCAGATTATCGACGATTACGCGCAATTGTTCAGCCTCGCCCATTACGGTAATTTTTTCGAGTTCGTATTCTATGCGCAGCTGCCGCGACCGCAGATCCGGCTCGTGAGTGGTAACTACACCGTCGATTATTTTGTCGAAGCGTAGTGCCTGCGGCATCGCATTCAACACGGAAAAACTGTCGGAGTTATGGCGTAAAAGATTCTCGATGATGGTCGACAAGCGATGACAATTGCTCGACTGTATTCTGATTATTTCGTTTTGGTCGGGGGTCAAATCACCAACAAGTCCTTCACTCAGCAAGGCCGAACTTTCCTGAATAGCAGCGAGCGGCGTTTTAAGTTCGTGCGACACATGGCGTAAAAAAGAGGTCCGCTGTTGTTCGAGTTTGGTGAGCCTGCCACGCAGCCACTCGAGCCGTTCGCCGAGATTAACAAGATCCTGCGGGCCGCGAATTTTTACCGGTGTTTCATAGGCGCCTCTGCCAAGCTGGTTGATGGCTCTCGTGACCTGAATGAGCGGGCGTGTGATCAACACCGTGAAAATTGCTGCCAGGACCAGCGCGGCACTTACCAGTGCGAGAGTTTGCACTGTCAGCATTGTCTGCGCTTCTTCACTTTCCCGGCGAATGTTGGCAAGCTCATTGTCGGTCCATTCATCAGTCGCGCGTGAGATCTCATAGGCAATATTCAGCATTTGCGGATACAAGGCTTCGATGTCCGGATTGCCTGGCAGTGTCGTGACGGATTCAAACGCATGTTGTTCGTTGCTGAGAAGACTATCTACATAACCCGTAATTTCATCTGCGAGCTTGAGGCCGGCCATTTGCGCTGCGACCTCCGCAAAGGTAATGCGGCGGTTCGCGTATATCTTGAGTATTTCGGCATCCCCGGTAATGCGGTATTGGCGGATGTTGCGTTCCATCGCGGTGATCTGTTCGATCAGGATCCTGCTGGCCCGCATGGCCGTCGCGGACTGGCTTATTACGCGCTGGCTGCGATCAGTGACACCATCAAGTTGTTCTGCGGTCACGATGAGTGCAGAAATCAACAAACCGGTAACGACGAGAAAACCGGTTATCGTCAGTTGCAGAATTGAACTTGGCTTGATTGATAAAGACATCAAATTTCCAGATCCGCCATATCGGACCACAATCAACAGTGTGTAAGGGTGCAACATGGTATACAGAAAAAATAAATTATGCCTTTCGTGGCAGCAAATTGAAGCCAGCATCTGAGGAAAAATCGCAAAAATGACTGGATTGTGCGGTAAGCCCGTATGATATTGCCTCATGGGTATCGTGGAAAAAGGTGTCCAGAGTAGCAGTGCTACAGACAGCTTGATTACATGAATACTGCTGGCGTTTGATGATCTTGCAGTAGAACTTTTCACTCCATTGCCCGTAACCAGCAAGTCGAGCCAGACACCATCCTCGACCAGACGATTAAATTTTTTGACTGCACTGATAAGGCTATAACGTGAAAGAGCTGGTTCCAGAACTCCTGCGGGAGCTGAATGTCCACTTGCGTGATCATCCACACGGCAAGGCCTGGCTGAGTGCAGCGAGTGGTCTGGTGTGCGCGGGTGATAAGGCTTATGTCATCGCTGATGATGAACATCATCTGGGCTGTTTTGCGCTGGATTCCAGTTGCAACACAGCCGATGCTGCACCGCTTGAACTGATTCGCCTTTTTGCGGGTGACTTGCCGAGGGACAAGGGGAAACGCAAAAAGGCTAAACCCGATCTTGAGAGTTTGAGCCTGCTGCCTGCGTTGCCTGACTTCCCGTATGGTGCGTTGTTGGCGATGGGATCGGGGTCGAAGGAAACCCGTTACCAGGCGGTGCTGATGCCTTTCGATCACAACGGCGCATTGTTGGCCGATATACGCCGGCTTGACCTGCGAGCGCTGTATGAACCACTGGAACAACATTTTGATGATTTGAATATCGAAGGCGCGTTTGTCACAGGTGGAGAGTTTCATCTTTTGCAGCGCGGTAATAAAAGCAAACAACATAGCGCGCGTATTACGTATCACTGGCCTGCAGTGGCTGGCTGGTTGAAGGAGGAGGGTATTGCCGCGCCTGTAGCGGCGAGTATTCACGAACTCGACATAGGCAGCGTAGATGGAGTGCCGCTAAGCATAACCGACGCTGCAGCGCTGCATGCGGGCTGGTGGGTGTTCTGTGCGGTCGCCGAAAATACCGAAGACAGTTATCAGGATGGAGCGTGTCTCGCTTCAATGGTAGGGATAGTGAATCCAGAGGGGAAAGTTGCCGGGAAGTATTTTTTACACGGACGGCCGAAGGTCGAGGGTATCGCAGTCGTCAATACAGGCGCAGGAATTGGAAGAGGCGCAGGGCAGGTTGGAACACGTGAGCAAACTGGAATAGGCGCAGAGCAAATTGAGGACGCGAGTGCAGATGAACCTAGAGGTGAGGCGAGCGGTTTGCAGTTGTTGTTAGTGACCGACGCGGATGATCCGAAAATTGCATCGCAACTGTTGCGTGTCACCTTACCGCTGACGTAGGACAGGGGTAAGGTGATGGTTCTATATCACGCGAAGAATTGCTGCTGGATTAGTGCTGCTGCACAATCGTTGTTGGTTCGGACTCCTTGGGTGAAGAACCGAACAGCTTGCCAAGTTTGTTCTGCACACCTTCCTGCATGTCGTCCACCAGAGTGAAGAACACCGGTACGATGAACAGGCTGATTACCGTCGAAACAATCAGTCCACCCAATACCGCCACACCCATTGGTGCTCTGAAACTCGGATCACCAGCCCAGCCCATCGCTACCGGCAGCATGCCAGCGCACATTGCAATCGATGTCATCACGATCGGACGCGCGCGTTTTGCACATGAGTCCATCATTGCTTCGAAACGTGTCATGCCGTGATCACGCTGCGCCATGATCGCGTATTCGACGAGCAGGATAGAGTTTTTCGTCACGATTCCCATCAGCATCAACACACCAATCAGCGAGTTGATCGCAAGGCCGTAGCCGCAGATCAAGAGCGCCACGATGGCGCCTGCTGCAGACGGTGGCAATGCCGAGAGAATGGTCAGGGGTTGAACAAATTTGTGGAACAGGACAACCAGCACCGCATAAATCGCAAAAATGCCGATGATCATTGCGGTTGCAAACCGGCCGAATACATCCTGGATGAACTTCGCATCACCCGTGCGCAAAAACTCGACGCCCTCGGGCAAGTTCTGCAAGGCGGGCGAACTTTCCACCTGTTCCAGAATGTCGCCAAGCGGCAAGCCGTTCAGGTTTGCACTGAGCGTGATGTTACGGCTGCGATTAACGCGCGTTATTTCGGCAGGGCCAGAACCAAGCCGAACATCAGCCACGTTGATCAACGGTACAGGACCATTGCTGCCTGGTACGGAAAGCAGACTCAGGCGTTCGATGTCCATACGCGACGCGTCATTGAGACGTACGCGTATCGGAATCTGGCGGTTATCGAGATTGAATTTTGCGAGACCCGTACTCACATCGCCGGAGGTGGCGATACGTGTCACCTGGCTGAGCATTTCGGTGGTAACACCCAGGGCTGCTGCTTTTTCAGGATCGGGACGGATAACAATTTCCGGCTTTTGCAAAGCCGCGCTGCTGTTCACTGCACCAAGACCCTGGATAGTGCGCAGCTGCGCTTCTACAGCGTTTGCAGCGTTGGAGAGATTGGTTGAGTCATCACTTACCAGTGTCATTTCCAGACGGTCGCCACCGGCGCCCTGGAAGGTCAGGCGAGCGCCTGCAATGCCGCGCAGGGCTTCGGTAGCTTTGCGTTCGAATTCCTGCTGCAAGCCGTTGATGCCCGAGTCTTTCTGAAGCTGGATCGTCAACGTTGAACTGCGCACGGCACCGGAAGATCCGCCGCCGCCAAAACCATCACCGGCAGCACCAGCGCCGATTGCGGTATACACACTGATCGCTTCCGGAAAGGTTGCGATGATCTGACGCGCCTGTTCACTGACTGCAAGTGTCTCTTCAAGTCGCGAACCGGGCGGCAATTCTACGGACAGCTGCGTGAAACCATTGTCGCCTGCCGGCGCAAAACCGGTCGGCAGAAAACGGAACAGCGACAACATGCCGATCATTACGACACTCGAGACAACCACAACCAGGCCACGGTGCTGTAGGCACCAACGGACTTTGGCCAGGTACCACAGCAACAATTTGCCTTCACGTTCGACTTCCATATGCGGCTTGAGGAAATACGCCGCCATCATTGGCGTGAGCATACGCGCGACGAGCAGCGAGAACAGTACCGCGATTGCAACAGTGAAACCGAATGGACGGAAAAATTCGCCCGCAATGCTGCCCATAAATGCGACGGGGATAAACACCGCGCAAATAGTGAGTGTAGTAGCAACAACAGCCAGACCAATTTCGATGGCCGCATCCATTGCTGCTTCACGTGGAGTTTTTCCCATGCGCAAATGGCGCACGATGTTTTCCACTTCGACAATCGCATCGTCCACGAGAATACCCACGACGAGCGTGAGCGCAACGAGCGTCAGAATATTGAGTGTGTAGCCAAACATAAAAATCACCCAGAACGTCGGGATGATCGACAAGGGCAGCGCAGCAGCAGAGATCAGCGTTGCGCGCCAGTCGCGCAGGAATATCCAGACGACGAGCACGGCGAGGAGCGCGCCTTCGACGAGCATTTCCATCGACGCATCGAATGAGGTCTGGATATATTCAACCGTTGAACTGGCTTCGGAAAAAGTGATGTCGGGATATTCGAGTTTCAGACGTTCAACAGTTGCGCGTGCATCCTTTGCTACATCGAGCGCACTTGCGCCCCATGCGCGTACGACTTCAAAACCCACCACAGGTTTGCCATTGAGCAGCGCCATCTGCCGCTGTTCACTCGCCTGGTCACGTACGTCTGCTAATACTTCGAGTCGTACATTACGGCCGTCGGGCAGCAGGATCGGAAGTGCTTTGAGTTCCTGCACTGACGAGATCAAGCCGGTGGTTCTAACTGTTTGTTCTACGCCGCCGAGGCGAGCTTCGCCACCGGGATATTCCGCTTGAATACGGCGTAATTGGCGCGACACATCGGTCGCGGTTGTGCGCAACGCAGCGATACGGTCCGGGTCAAGATCAACGCGAATTTCGCGATTTACACCACCAACACGATTGAAGCGACCAACGCCGGGCACTGCAGTCAGTTCGCGCGCAAGTTCGAGATCCACGAACCAGGACAATTCGGTATCGGTCATCTTGTCGGAGCTGACGCTCCAGGTGACGACGGGGAGGCCGGCTGTGGTTGTTCGAGAAACGATTGGCTCGTTGGCATCCTGCGGCAGGTCGGAGCGGATACGGGTCATCGCATCGCGCACTTCGTCCATCGTTGTGCTCAGGTCGATACCAAAACGAAACTGGATGATGGTGGTTGATGCGCCTTCGCTTACGGTCGAGCGCAGCTCTTCAATTCCTGCAAGTGTTGCAACAGCATCTTCAACCTTGCGCGTGACTTCGGATTCCATCTGCGATGGTGCGACGCCGGCATAAGTCACCGTCACGACTATTGCGGGGAATTCGATGTCGGGCCGGTCCAGCACGCCCAGTTTTGGAAAACTCACGATCCCCGCTACGGTCAGCGCGATGAACATCATGATGACGGGAACAGGATTGCGGATGGACCATGTAACAAAGTTCATGTCAGTTAGCCTCTACGACATTAACGAGGTCGCCGTCTTTAAGAAAGCCGGCACCTTTGGTGACGATGTTGTCGCCAGTCTGCAAACCCTTGATGACTTCGATGCTGTTGCCCTGAATGACGCCGGTTTCGATCATCTGGCGGCGCACATGGCGATCAGCACCGACGACGAAAACATAGTTGTAGCCATCGCTGCTCACGAGGCTTGTCAGCGGAATCAGCTGTGCGGAGCTCGCGGTAAATTCAATCTTGCCACGTGCAAACATGCCCGGACGTAATGCTTCATCAGTAGGAACGTCGACATAGACGAGTCCGTTGTGGGTGTTAGTGTCTACGGTTGGAGATACCACACGAATGGTACCCTGGTGTTCGCGACCATCGACGGACGTGACGGTAACGACCTGGCCGACACGCAGTGAAGGCAGGCTTGATTCAGGTACTTCACCGCGCCATTCAACACGGTTCTGCCGCAGCAGGCGCAGCATTTCAGTACCAGCCTGGGCGAGCTGGCCAACGGTGATCGTACGTGAAGAGATAACACCAGCATCGGGTGAAACAACTCTGGTGTAATCCAGGCGCATCTGGGCAGCTTCGAGATCAGCTATTGCGCCTTCACGACGCGCTTCAGCGGAGAGTGCTTCGCTGTTGAGACGATCGAGATCGGATTTCGACAGCAGGCTTTTTTCAGCGATGGTTTTTGCACGGTCCAGCGCGAGCTGGGCATTGATGTGTTCGGCTTGTAGTTGTTTGAGCGTCGCACGTTTCGCTGAATAGTCAGCTTGCAACAACGAACCTGAGAGTCTGACGAGTTCTTGTCCGGCTTCAACATAATCACCCACATCTACCAGCACTTCTTCGACCCGGTAGCCGCCGACCTCAGGCGCAATGACCACTTCCTGCCACGCGTTAATCGTTCCGTTCAGCGTCAGGTAACGCGCAAAGCTGCCGGTTTCGACCGCGTCAGTGTTTACGGTGAGCGTTGCGTTGGTATCGAGGTTTTGTGAGTTGTCCTGAGCATTGACTGGCAACGCGACAGGGGCCGACAGAAGAACGAATACCAGTATTGCCATCCCGGGTTTGGTACGTCGGGACAGTGAATTTATTGACAACATGAGAAGGATACCAGAATTATGACTCGCCGGTCATATTAGCACGACCTCAACCGGAGAACATAGGCAAGAAACAAGATTCAGTCGTGGTTTGTAAGGAAACAATGTGCAACAACTCACAGATGGTTAATTGGGTTTGCCGGAATTGTCAGGCTTCATAGCGACAACGAGGGCGTATGACATCAATATAAAGGCGTGTGCGCCATGTTCGGGTTAAACCTCATCGATGATTACCTGTATTCAGTAGATCGAAACCATCGACAAAAATACTGCTAGCCAAACTGTCCGACACACTGCCATCGGTTGCTGTTTTTTTTATCAACTGCACCACTGCATTTATGAGCGCGACGGTTACGGTTAATTCATTCCACTAAACAGGACCACACAAAACCGGTGCAGGGGAGAGCACCAACAATAATGTTCTCCCCTAACACCGATTAACCATCGCGGTCGACGAGTTCACCACGCAGGTAAACATCGCGAATGCGACGGGTGTTCGTTATGTCGTCGAGCGGGTTGGCGTCGAGCACAATGAAGTCCGCACTTTTTCCGTTGCTGATTTCGCCCGCTTCATCGAGGCGCATGTATTCAGCTCCGCTGCTCGTCGCTGCAGTGATGACCTGCATGGGTGTCATGCCAGCTGCAACCATGTCTTCCATTTCGACATGTGGTGCCCAGGGTGTATTGCCGTCGGTGCCGAGCACGATACGTACACCTTCTGAGCTCAGTCGTGCAAGATTGCGCGCCTGGATTCCATGCACTTGCTGAACTTCAGGTCGATCAGTTGCAGCGTCCTGTAGTTGTTGTAACTGTTCATCGGGAATACTGCCGCGCAGCCAGCTCATGTCAGCGGCAACGCCGCGGTCCGGCAAATTAGGCCCCAATACGACGTCTGGATGCTCCTTGAACAGCGCAACGACTTCGTCATCGATATCGGTATCACGAATGCCGTGCGCAAAGGCATCCACACCTGCACGTAGCAATCCTTTCGCATCTTCAAGTGAAAAGATATGCGCAACTACGCGTAGATCGTTCATATGTGCCGTATCGATGACAGCACCATAAAGTTCCGGTGTGAGTTTATCGAACTGGCCGTTGCGGTCATCGACCCATATCTTGATGATATCGACATTAAGCGCGGCCTCTGCTTGTACAGCGGCGCTTGCTTCTTCCGGCGTCGTTACCCAATGTGGAATTTCAGTACGGCCCGGTTCGGGAGCAGTAATGCCGCGGCCAGCAGTGCGATAGAGAGCTGCGCCAGGAATTATTTCGTCACGAACCTGAAAGGGGGGTTCGCCTTCATCCTGACCGAGACTCATTGCGGCACTCACACCAAAATACACACGGCGACGCAGATCTTCGATAAGTGGTTCGCGTTCGCGGCTCAGGTGCACGTGAGTGTCGATGATAGTCGGCATGACAGTTGCGCCACCCAGATCAACACGCGTCGCACCTGCGGGAACCTCTATCGAACCGTTCGCGCCTACCGCGACAAACCGATCACCATCAACGATGAACACGCCATTTTCGATGGGTGCCGAACCATCGCCGATAATGATGCGGGCACCTTCAAACACGGTGACATCCGAACTTGTGGGAGCTGGTGCTGCAGCAACAGGAGTTTGCTCAGCGACGGGAGGTGCCGTCGGTTGTGCTGGTTCTTGCTGTGAACACGCAGCAAGCATAAAGATCGATAACAGGCTTGTACGGAACATGCCAAGACCATAATTGAACTGCGCGGTAGTTTGCGGCATTTGAATCTCCAGTCTTTTTATTGAAGGGTTAGTGATCCTGCCGCAACAGCCTTTCACGACAGTTTATCCAGCAGTCTTGTGCACACATTTTTTTACAAACAAATTTTTGCGGACAGGCTTTTGCAACAAAAAGCAGCACAGGGCCATGCAGAGTTATGACCTGCGCACGTTGCGATTGCTTTCATCGTTTCCTGCAGATGGCTTGGCTCAGTGAAAGTACGCAAGAGCCGCTGCGATCAAAGGTTCAAACAACGGCTCAGAAAAATGGCCGACGAGAATTGGCGACGCGCAGATGAATAATCTACTGGCAGCCGCCATGTTGTGGATGCACGTGTGACAGCGGAATTATTTATTCTTGTACAACGGAGGCAGCCCGTATTTGCTTTCCCCATTTGCTTGCTTCACACCATTTTTGTGCAAAGTCGCCACTTCGTTGTAAAGCGCCTTGCTGTCGAACGCGGCACGCTGCGCGGAGCTGCCATATAACGCGAGGTCGAGATCGCGACACATCACGGTCAGGGATTCACTCTGACAGTGCTGCGCAAGTGTATCAAGCGTCAGAATATTCGGTGTTCTGAAACTGCCTTGGCCCCATCTCAACAGAGCCTTGCGGATATCGGCCAGATGAGCGTTATCGCATGCGATCTTCAGCACCTTCAAACTCGTCTCGGGGTCTGGCAGTTTTTCTATGCTCACAACTTTGCCTGATTCCGGCATGACGGTAACTTTCGGTTGTGCATGGCCAACGGTTTCTGCATAAGCGACCTGCTGGCGACTGCGCAGCCACATCATGGTGCTGAACAACCACGCGGCAGCAAACAGTGCGGTTGCACTCATCCATAATGTGCTGGAACCAGAGTCATTGTTCGCATCATCCGACGCTGGTGCAGAAATCTGTGGCTCGCCTGCTGGATCGATGATCGCAGGCGTTGTGGATGAGGTGTTGGCGGTGCTGCCAGCAGCGGGCACAACGGTAATCGTGCGAGCGGGTAGTGTTGCAACGTCCAGAGTATCGGTAGTGGTATTCCACCAGGGTAGTTTGACTTCAGGCAGCAAAAATTCGCCAGGCTGGGACGCGACGATTGCAGTGCCTTCCGAACGTTTGCCAACGATGCCATTCTTGTCCGCGACGTCTTCGCGCGCTGGTTGATCGGGATAATATTTCAGGCCCGGAATATCGGCATATTCAACACCAGGTAACAGCGAGCTTGATAGTCCCGTAGCGGTGACCACAACGTTACGCGTAACAGCTTCACCAACTTCAACATTGTCGAGTTCGCCGCTCCAGGTTTCTTCAAGAGTCAATGCTGCGGCAGGCAACCATGTCTGACCATCGAAGGTATCGGGTGCGGGCGCAACTTCAATGACGTGAGTATCCGTCATCAAATTGATTTCTCTTACGTTGGTGCGGTTGCTGAAAAAGCGATTGATGCCGCCGCGCCGACCAACCGACGCCGAGAAATATACGGGTGGTATCGTGAGCTCGCCGCTGCTTTGCGGAAACATCACAAACCTGCGTTCGGTGACGTTATAACCAATACCGTTTACGACTTCCTGATAGTTGTCGTCGCTGCCAAGCTGCTGCACAACTGCATCGGTTACCTGCGGCGATGTGAGCTGCGCACCCTGGTCAAAACCAATCGCGTAATAAATCTTGATTGTGTAGAGCAGTTGCTCCTGCACATAGACCTTGTCTTTGCTGACAGTCGACTGGATGAAAATTTCTTCGCTCTCATCGGTCGATGTCGTCTGACTGGCGTCACCGACAGTAATCGTGATCGGATTGGAAACTTCGCCGTTCAGCCTGAATGCCGGGATCGTCAACACACCGGTCTTGAGTGGCCGCAGCATGATGCTGTATTCGGTCCACGATTGAATATTGCCGTTATTGTTTGTGTAGGTGCTGCGCGTGCTCACGCCACCGACCTGTTCAAACGACTCGCGACTGAGTCCATCCATCGGCAGGCGAGTAGTGCCAAGTTTCGCATCCATACGAACCGTGAGTGTGAGCACGTCGCTGATGGATATCTCGGTGCGATCAACGAATGCGGACAATGGTGGATTCTGCGCCAAACCCTGCAGCGCAAATCCTGCCATCACTAAAAACAGGAATAGTCTTCTTACCATATCTTTTCTGCCGCTTGTTGTTCGGCCATCGCGGGGTTCTGGATCAAATCGAATGCCCGCTGCTGGCTTTGGTATCGGAATTTGTTGCGCAAGAGTTCGCCCGGATCGTCCGGAATGCGCTGCAGCCATTGCTGCATTGCCTGCTCTTCTTCTTTGCTGGCCTGGCTGTCGGAAGGGTTCATCTCTTGTTCTTGTTGTTCACCTTCTTCACTTTCCTGATCACCTTTTTGCGCTTGATCCTGGCTCTCTTGTTCTTGTTGAGCCTGCTGGTCCTGCTCGCCTTCCTGTTGTTGCTGATCCTGATTCTGCTGCTGTTGTTGCTGGCTTTGTTGTTGCTGTTGTTGATCCTGGCTTTGCTGATCCTGTTGTTCGCCTTCCTGCTGGTCCTGCTGTTCGCCTTCGCTGTTCTGCTGTTGCTGGTTTTGTTCTTCCTGTTGTTTGAGAAGTTCTTCAACTATTTCTTTATTGTGTTGCGCGTCCACAAGATCAGGATTTTGAACAAGGGCTTGATCATAGGCGGCAATTGCGGCTTCAAAC
Source organism: Pseudomonadota bacterium (assembly GCA_040386995.1). Lineage (GTDB taxonomy): Bacteria > Pseudomonadota > Gammaproteobacteria > Pseudomonadales > Pseudohongiellaceae > CAILUG01. Next base: position 33,969 of record JAZKES010000005.1, read on the forward strand.
TGCTGAAGTTTGGCGAGCGCGTTGCCGCGATTGTAGTGAGCTTCAGGGTTGTCGAGCAGCGCGAGATCCTGCACGACTTGCTCATAATTTTCATTGCGATAGTTCGCCGCGCCACGCCACGCGGGATCGCGAAATTCTTCGGCGGCTCTGTCGTATTGTTCCTGGGTGAATGCGTCTTGACCTTGTTGATCCTTGCGCTGCCAAAGATCCTGCCAGTCGAGCGCATAGGTTTTGGCACTGGGTGTTATGAAGAACAGTAATGCAATGCTCAGCAACCAGCCACGCCGAAACGCCATTGCTGCGAAGGGCAGGGCGAGCAGCAAAAGCCATGGGCCGGATTCATTCCACGTGTCGTATTCGCGTTCTACATCCACGAGATTTTCCGTTTCGGTAAAAATATTTGAGTCCAGTAAATATTTGATGTCGTCATCTGTCAGCTGCGCGTCACTGTAGCGGCCATTGTTATCACTCGCGAGCAATTGCAAAGGCGCGCGTTCGAGACGCGGAATTACTATCGCATTGTTCTGATCGCGCAGAAAGCCTTGTTGACCCATTGGAATCGGTGCGCCTTGTTCTGTGCCAAAACCCAGCACCGACAAACGGTGGCCACTTCCGGCGAGTTGCTCGTTGATTGCCTGCACATCGGTATTCTCGACGCCATCACTCAACAGCAGAATGTGTGCTCTTGCCAATGCACTGTTTGCTAGCAAGTCCATGGCGAGTGATATTCCAGTGAGTGGTTTGCTGCCCAATACCGGCATGATGTCGGGACGCAGCGAAGGTACAAGGTTGCTGATTGTTTCTACATCGTCCGTCATTGGTGTCACCGCGTGGGCGTCACCAGCATATACCACAAGACCGGTCTGGCCTTCGGCACGGCGGTATTCGAGGATGTCGATGATTTTGCGCTGTGCACGTGTTGCGCGATTGGGACTCACGTCGTCGGCAAACATCGACATCGACAAGTCCAGCACGATGACAAGCGCGTCCTGTTTTTCCTGAACTGGTACGGGATTTTGTTGCCACACTGGGCCCGCCATCGCGACGATACCAAGCACCCATACTAGAAAGAGGCCATAAAGCGGATAACTTTGTGCGGGTGTGCTGTTTTTGTCGAGTAAGTAAGGAAGGAGGCGTGCATCAATCGCGAGTTGCCAGCTGCTTTGACTGCTCTGCAGAAAACGCAGAAGTAACACAAGCAACAACGCAGGAATGATCGCCAGTAGAAACAGCGGGCGCAGGAAATGAAAATTTTCGACCAGGTCAGCCGGCAAGAAATTCATTTGAGAGTTCCGCCTTCAGGTAGTAGTCCATCATGACTTTCATTCTTCGTGCGTGCCTGTAGATACAACTGACTCCACGGAATCTTGCACAACGCGATCAGAAAACTCAACGCAAGCGCTGCGCCAAGCGGCCAGAAAAACAGCGTGAGTGTGGGGCGAAATGTTTCAGCCTCCTGTTCAACCGGCTCGAGCTGATCAAGCATGGTATAGATCTGTTCGAGTTCGTTGATGTTGCGCGCGCGGAAATAACGGCCGCCGGTTTTCTCGGCAATTTCGGTCAGTGAATCTTCATCGAGGTCGGCAGAAGGATTCACGACGCGTGGTCCGAACAATGAACTCGACGTACCGGTTTCGGCGCCGATACCAATCGTATAAATTTTGATGCCTTCGCGCGCGGCAAGTTCGCCTGCCTGAATAGGACTGACTTCGCCGGCGTTATTTACACCGTCGGTGAGCATGATTAATACGCGGCTTGTCTGGGGACGTTCGCGCAAATGTTTTACGCCAAGGCCGATGCCGTCACCAATAGCAGTAGCGTTTTCTTCAATGATGCCTATCTGCGCTTCATACAAAAGGGTTTGGACAGTAAGTCGGTCGAAAGTCAGCGGCGCTTGGGTATAGGCGCGCGCAGCAAACAGGATTAGGCCAAGCCGGTCACCAGTGCGGCGTGCCACAAAGTCACCGACAACTGCTTTTACCACTTGCAGGCGATTGGCCGTCTGACCACCGAGCTGCAAATCCTGTGCTTCCATCGAACCGGAAATATCCACAACCATCATCAAATCGCGACCTGTAGTCGGAAGCTCGATCGGCTCACCAATCCACTGCGGACGACTTGCTGCAGTGACTAACAAGATCCATGTCAGCACCGCAAGCAACGCGAGTAATTTGCTGCGCGCGCCGCTGCGGGCATTGCCAGCTTGTAATGATGACAAGGTACGGAAAAAGGGTACGAATAACGCAGCTTCACGATTACCGGCGCGTGGCACAAGCCGGTTGATGAGCCAGGGGACTGGCAACAAGATAAACACCCATGGCCACACGAAACCGATCATGCCGATACCTCTGCGGTTTGTTCAGTGCTTGCTTTTGCAGTGGTAGCGGGATTTTTTGTTTGCGGTTTCAGATAACGCCTCATAACCCATTGGCGGACGACGGAGTAGAGTCCATCGACATCAGCGGAAAACACGGGACGATAGGTGCCATCGCTCAACACTTTGCCAACCCCTTCGCTGAAATCTGTGTTGTTGTCAGCCCCATCAAGAAAACGCAGCCACGTTGTGCCGGTTAATTTTGCGACATCGGTTTGCGGGTAATACACAAGCGCAACACGTTTCAGAATTGCATTGAAGCTGTATAACAAATCAAGACCAGCCTGATTGCGATCAGCCTCAGTTTGCGATTTCTCCTGCCAGGTTCGATACGCCTGGTCGAGTTCAAACATCGCCGAATTCATCCTGCGACGTGTTTGCCCTTGCAGGTAATAATATCGGCCGATAAGTGCGATGGTCAGTAACAGCACGCCAGCCAGCATCCACCAGCCTGGAGCTGGTGGCCAGAATGAAACCTCGCCAGGTAAATGGATATCAGCGAGTTGGGCTAGTGGGTCTTCTGCTTCCATGTTTCCAGTTGGTCCATGACGACTTCGTTGGTGCGCACTGTAATCAGGTGCACCTGTATTTTGGTTAGTGTATCGGTAAGCGTTTTAATACGCTGATCGAAATCCTCGTGGTAATGCTCGCGTACGCTGCGCGTGAACGTATCGATGGTGCTGCGCGATTGACCGTCCGTAATGCCATAGACACCAGGACGCGGCAAATTTTCCTCGAGCGCATCATAAATAAGTACACACGTCATGCTGTTATGCAGAGCAAGTTGTTGGACCAGTCGTGCACAATTACTATCGAAATTCACGAAGTCGCTGATCAGATACACATTCGAGCCCGGTTTCGTGATGCGATGCATTTGCTGCAATGCCTGCAACAGATAATTACTTTCAGCGGCGGACTGGGCTTCTTTATGAGACCGCACGAGTTGCTGATTGTATTCGCTCAACGCATTCAGAAAGCGCAGGGCCGAGCGTTTGCTGCGACGCGGTTTTACGAGTTCCTGACTGCTGTCGCCGAACACCACACCGCCAACGCGATCACCATTGTCGACAGTGGTCCAGCAGATTATCGCTGCGGTTTCCGCTGCTACTACTGATTTGAATGCAACTTGCGAACCAAAAAACATACTCCGGCTCTGGTCCACGCCGATGATGACCGGACGCTCACGTTCTTCGCGAAATACTTTGGTAAAAGGTCTGCCGACTCGGGCGGTAACGCGCCAGTCGATACTGCGGATGTCATCACCAGGCTGATAGGCGCGAAATTCTTCGAAGTCGACGCCGCGGCCCTTGATCTTGGAGATGTGTGTACCGGCCATGCCGATACGTGTGCGGGAGTGATAATCGAGTTCGAGATTTTTGGCGACGTGACGCTGGTCAAGCATCTGCTTCAGGTTAATAAACGCACCGCGACAGCGGTACTGCTCCTGTTCGATGTTCAACTGACGTCTACGTGGCATCGCGGCTCAACCTTGCTGTGAAATGTTCAGGCGGAGGGCACCAGTTCCAGAATCTTGTCGAGCACCTTATCGGGAGTGATCCCTGATGCTTCGGCTTCAAAACTGAGCAACACACGGTGACGCAATACATCGTGGAAAACCTCATGTACATCTTCGGGGCTCACAAAATCTTTGCCCTTGAGCCATGCGTGTGCACGTGAGCATAAATCCAGTGCGATGGTGCCGCGTGGACTTGCGCCGAAGTCGATCCAGGACGCGAGTTCCTTGCCGTACACTTCCGGGTTACGCGTCGCCATGACGAGCTGCAGGATGTATTCCTCCACAGCTTCAGCCATATGAATATTCAATACTTCCTGGCGCGCTGCAAACAACGCTTTTTGCGGTACCGGAACAGGTGGTTCGACATTCACCTTGCGTGCTTCATTACGCACGAGATGCAGGATCTTGCGTTCGGAGTCTATTGCAGGATAGTCGACAGTCACATGCATCAGGAAACGGTCGAGCTGCGCTTCGGGCAACGGATATGTACCTTCCTGTTCAATAGGGTTCTGAGTTGCCATGACAAGAAAAAGTTCGGGCAACTTGAAAGTTTGTCTGCCAACAGAAACCTGATGCTCGGCCATTGCCTCGAGTAATGCCGACTGCACTTTGGCAGGTGCGCGATTGATCTCATCCGCCAATACGAGGTTGTGAAAAATAGGACCATGCTGAAAACGGAAACTGCCGTCTTCCGGTCGGTAGATCTCGGTGCCGGTTATGTCGCTTGGCAGAAGGTCGGGCGTAAACTGGATGCGGTGAAAGTCACCTTCGATTGCGGTGGAAAGATTTTTGATTGCTTTCGTCTTGGCGAGTCCGGGCGCTCCTTCCACAAGCAGGTGGCCGTCCGCCAGGATTGCAATAAGCAAACGGTCGATTAATTTTTCCTGTCCTATGATTTGGTGCGAGAGCCAGTTTTTGAGTTCGGAGATTACTTCGTGATAAGCCATACAAGGGTCTCTTGGTGCTGTATTTCAGGCATCAGCGTGGCAGCTGAGGACATGTTTTTATTTTTGCATTCAGGATTAGCGATGGATCAAGGGCAGGGATTCTATAGGGAAAACTGCACTAATGAAAATGGCACTTGAGTGGCGGCCGGGCAATGACTATATTGTGGAGCAATTGTGTCGTTTACACCTTCTATTAACCCCTCCGGAAGCTTTCTTCTTGTCCTCATTTTTTTTCTGGCTTGGCCGCTCGTTACTGTTTTTATTACCTGCTGAACGTTCGCATGATCTGGGTCTGAAAGGCCTTCGCTTGCTGCATCGTATCGGGTTAATTGGTGTGTTCAGACCTGTCATACACAACTTGCCTTGTACTGCATTCGGCCTGCAATTCACCAATCCTGTTGGCCTTGCTGCAGGGCTCGATAAAAACGCCGACTATCTTGATGCACTAGGTGCGCTCGGTTTTGGTTTTGTGGAAGTCGGTACGGTGACGCCGAAACCGCAGCCCGGCAATCCACAACCGCGTTTGTTTCGTTTGCTTGAAGAGCGCGCGATCATTAATAGAATGGGTTTCAACAACAAGGGTGTTGACCATCTTGTCGAGCAGCTTAAACGGCGCCGTTATAAGGGCGTGGTCGGAGTGAATATCGGCAAGAATCTCACCACGTCAGTAGAAAATGCTGCGCAGGATTATTTGCTGTGCCTGCAGAAGGTGTACACACATGCTGACTATGTTGTTGTTAATTTGTCGTCACCTAATACGCCGGGCTTACGGTCGCTGCAATTCGGCGCTCAACTTGAACAGTTGCTTGCAACGCTCAAGGCAGAACAGCAGGTTCTTGCGCAGCTGCATCACAAACAGGTTCCGCTGTTGTTGAAAATTGCACCGGATCTGACGCCCGAAGAAATCATCAGCATCGCGCAATCGTTGCGCAAATATCAGCTGGACGGCGTGATTGCGACGAATACAACACTGAGTCGAGCTGGAGTGGAAAGCTCAATTCATGCGAATGAAGCAGGTGGTCTCAGTGGTGCACCACTCACCGTGACAGCAACCTCAGTAATGGCGCAGCTGGTAACCGCGCTGGAAGGTGCGATGCCCGTCATTGGTGTTGGCGGCATCATGGCTGGAGAGGACGCTGCGAAAAAACTGCAGCGTGGCGCTACACTTGTTCAGTTGTACTCAGGTTTTATTTTTGCTGGTCCTTCACTGATTCGGGACGCTGTGGAGGCATGCAAAAAATTGCAGGACCCGAAGCCGTGACGATCACGCATTTCTACTTATTCACCACGTCGGGCTGTCATCTGTGCGAGCAGGCCGAAGCAATGTTGCGTTACGTGTTGAATGACACGCAGCAATTACAGCTTGAAGAAATCAGCAACTCCGATGAGCTCATGCAGAAATACGGTATCAGGATTCCGGTATTAGGTGCCTACAGCGCGGAAGGGGAATGGCAGGAGCTTGGCTGGCCGTTTGGCCTGGAAGAAATAACCACGTTTATTGCTGCTTGTTATTCTTGAAGACTTTTTACTGAATCATTCCTTCGTCCTAAACCTGAAAAATCCGCAAATACTCAAACGAGCTTTATGTGCCATGGCTCATAACGTACACCGAACTTGTTGTCGTCCGTGTAACGGATATCGACATAACCCAGTCGAATCAATCGAACGAACTCCTCGGTGTGAGAAAAGTCGGCCGTGAAGTTGAGTTCGCCGAGGCCTGTCTTGCCTACGTCGAAATCCCCGCTCGAATGAAAGGAATGTCCGGGCGGCGCTAACGAGCGCGAAGCGCGTGACAGATTACCGTCAGCCTGCACGGTCTTGGCGAGAAACAGATGCATTTGTTTAACGTTATTGCGTATCCCTGACGTTAACAGCAAGTCAGGTCCGACATCGTTGCGTATTTGCATGAAATGTTTGAGTGAATCACCCTTCAGCAGGTAATGGCCACTGCCTTCGATTTTTTCGACATCGCGTTGCGCAATACTATGGTTGATCTCGGGCGCCACTTTTTCACCGAAGAAACCATAACTCGTTGCATCGGTGTAAAAAACCTCCTCGAGGAAGGCAATCTCTGCTTTTTCGAACGGACCTATGCCCGGATAGTTGCGCGCAAAAAACAACATTTCATCGAAACTCAACAGATTGAAATTGGCGTAACCAACATAGTTAAGTACACGATCAATGCGGGCGAGGGTGGGCTGCAGTAATTGCTTCTGCGCTTCGGTGATGAAGATATCGCCTTTGAAGTTGGCGTCGAAGTTACGGATCTTCTCCAGGTAATCAGTCACTACTTGTTCAGCATTGGCTTCAGTCAGCTGGTCGATTTTTACTTCGCGTTCAATATGGCGATAGGCGGGGTTTAATTCTTTCTCCTGCAAAGCAACGAGTTGAACTTCTTCGTTGGCAACGCTGGCGGGCATATCTTCAAGACCAGCGGCTGCTGAATCGAGCGGTTGTGCGGGTGGCTCTGCGGTGTTTTGCGCGGTGCGGCTTGCAACGATGGTCATGCCGCCGGTGGCTAGTAGAGCCTTGAGAAAGTTTCGTTTTTTCATTGGGGCGGCAATATAGCAAACTTCATAAATTGAACAAATCAATTGCGTTACGCGTGGTCAGCTTTGCCACGTCAACTTCCGGTAGCTGCAAACAAGAGGCCACCATTGCCAGTACCCAGGTCAGGTTGGCCGGCACATTACGCCGCTCGGACGGCTTTGGTTTGATGTTGCGCGGCATCAGATACGGGGCGTCGGTTTCGAGCAATAAGCGGTTATGCGGAATATCGTGCAGTAATTCCTGCACATGCTGCCCGCGGCGTTCATCACAGACCCAGCCTGTAATGCCGATGTACATATCAAGATCAAGATAGTCATGCAGCTCATCGCGCGTGCCGGTAAAACAATGCACAACGCCTTTGCTCAATGCATCTCGTTGTTCCTTGAGTATCGCAAGGAAGCGGGTGTGTGCGTCACGCTGGTGCAGGAACACGGGCTTTTGCATCGTGACGGCCAACGCCAGCTGCTGAGCAAACGCCGCCTCTTGTTCTGCTGGTGGCGAAAAGTTCCGGTTAAAGTCCAGGCCGGTTTCGCCAATGGCTACTACGTGAGGTTGCAGGGCGATGGAATGAAGCTGGGCTGGCGTATCGATATTGAAGCCACTCGCATCATGAGGATGAACACCGGCAGTACTGAATAAATAGCCGGGATATTGCTCAGCAAGCCCTGCGGCTTTTTCACTGCTTGCAACACTTGTTCCGGTAACGATGAGTTTTGTAACTCCCGCCGCTTTCGCCGCGTCTATGATGGCTGCGCGATCCCGGTCAAAACTTTCATGCCCGAGGTTGGCACCGATATCAATTAATGGAGGAATAGCGGGTTGTTGCATTACGTGGTGGCGAGTGAGGATGAATTTAGGGTTCGATGTTATGAGCTGACGAAAGTTAATGCCAGCACAACATGGCAGTTTGAGTTCAACCAGGAATAACGGAAACTACCTATCAGAAAGTTAAAAGTTACAGATTGGTCAAGGCAAGTGTCCTATTTAGCGGGCTCCGGGTATAATCGCGCCGATTCGGGGTTTCTGAGTATTCATCCGCCTGGCAAAGCAGAATCCATGTTAGTTAAATAATGGATCGCATTTTTTCCACGCCGACATCATCTGTTCAGAAGTCCTCACGAGAACCGTCTGTATCACTTCAGCTGGAGAAGACCGTTGGAAAAGAAAAATATCGATTGGAGCACTTTAGGCTTCGAATACACCAAGACCGATTACCGCTTTTCTGCGATCTGGGAAGATGGCCAATGGTCCCCCGGCGAACTGATCACTTCCGAAATCATGCAACTGCATGAGGGCTCTCCAGCCTTGCATTACGCCCAGCAATGTTTTGAAGGGCTCAAGGCGCAAACGGCCAAAGACGGCAGCATCTTGTTGTTCCGACCTGAACTAAACAGCGAACGTATGCGCAACACGTCCATACGCTTGTCGATGCCGATCGTACCCGAAGAACTTTTCCTGCATGGTGTTCAGCAGGCGGTGCGCGCCAACGCGGCGTGGGTGCCCCCGTATGGCAGTGGTGCGTCATTGTATATTCGCCCGCTATTAATTGGGGTAGGTTCGAACATGGGATTGCGACCAGCCAAGCGTTATGAATTTCGCGTAATGGTGTGCCCGGTTGGACCTTATTATAAAAGTGGCGGTCTTTCCGTCATCTCACTTGCCGTTTCTGATTTCGATCGTGCATCACCAGGCGGTACCGGCGACGTGAAAGCAGGCGCCAATTATCCAGGCGGCCTGTATGCAACACGCAAGGCACAGGAACTGGGTGCGTATGAAGCGTTATATCTGGATGCGGCCGAACATCGTTATATTGAAGAAGCAGGATCAGCCAACATTTTGATCTCGCTGGCCGGCAACAAACTTATCACACCTTCATCACGCGCGATTCTGCCGAGTATCACGCGCCGCTCCATCATGGATATTGCCAAACAAGAGCTTGGCATGGTCACTGAAGAACGGCCAATCGACTTACGCAAGGAAGTCGATACGTTCCAGGAAGTAGCAGCCTGTGGCACTGCAGCGGTGTTGTCACCGGTCGGTAAAATCTGGTTCGACGATCAATGGCACAAGTTCTATGGCGATGGCGAAAAAGTCGGCCCTGTGATGCAGAGCCTCTATGAGATTCTGTGCCAGATCCAGAAGGGCGAACGCACCGATAATTTTGGCTGGACCCGGGAAGTGAAAGTCGCCTGATTGCTCGTTGATCGTCAGGTTTTTCGCACTCCTTTGTGTTGCCTTGGCGGACAAACAAATTTGTCTGCTTGACGCCTTGGCAAAAATACGCAGCTTTTCTTTTCCCAAAAGCGATGGTTTAATGCCCGCCTTTTTTCCGGTAGGGGATAAAAGCCAGCACTTTCAGCATCTTCCCGGCCTCCGTTGGTTCTGCAAAAAAATCAGGAAAATCAGGTAGTAATGGCTAAAAATCTAGTTATTGTCGAGTCTCCGGCAAAGGCAAAAACCATCAATAAATACTTGGGCAAAGACTTCGTGGTCAAGTCCAGTATTGGCCATATCCGCGATTTGCCCGTCAGTGGCAACGGCGAAGGTGTCGACATTCAGGCGCGCACAAAGGCAGCTGCAGAGACCCGTAAACTGAGCCCTTCGCAGAAGATCGTGCACAAGGCACGCAAGGCCAAGGAACAGCTCGTCGCCCGCATGGGTGTCAACCCCGACAAAGGCTGGAAAGCCAACTACCAAATCTTGCCCGGTAAGGAAAAAGTGGTCAGCGAACTCAGGAAGCTGGCACAGACCTCAGATCGCATCTTTCTCGCAACCGACTTGGATAGAGAGGGGGAAGCCATTGCGTGGCATTTACAGGAAGCCATAGGTGGCGACCCTGATCGTTATCAGCGCGTTGTGTTCAACGAGATTACCAAAAAAGCTATCGACGCTGCGTTCGCCGAACCTGGCAAACTCGACATGAAACATGTCGAAGCTCAACAGGCGCGGCGTTTTCTGGACCGCGTGGTTGGTTTCATGGTCTCGCCGCTGTTGTGGGCCAAAGTGGCGCGCGGCTTGTCTGCCGGTCGTGTGCAGTCGGTAGCGGTACGCATACTGGTTGAGCGCGAAAAAGAGATACGAGCGTTTATTCCGGAAGAATTCTGGGAGGTCTATGCCGACCTGCTCGCCGCAAAACATAAAGAAGCATTGAAGTTCCAGGTTGTGAAGCAGAGTGGTAAGGAATTCCGTCCTACCAATGAAGCCACGACCATGGCTGCAACCAAAGTGTTGCAGGGCGCTGACTACAAGATTACCAATCGCGAAGACAAACCAACTTCGTCGAAACCTAAAGCACCCTTTATTACCTCGACCCTGCAGCAAGCAGCTTCGACCCGTCTTGGCTACAGCGTCAAAAAAACCATGATGATGGCGCAGCGTTTATATGAAGCCGGCTTCATCACTTACATGCGTACGGACTCCACACAACTGAGTGCCGATGCTGTCAGCGCGTGCCGCGAATACATCGACAAAAAATTCGGCAAAAAATATCTGCCGCCCGAACCCATTGGCTACAGCAGCAAGGAAGGTGCACAGGAAGCGCATGAAGCGATCAGACCTTCAGACGTAGCTGTTACCGAAAGTTCGACAGCGTTAAACGCACTTGAGCGTGACGCCGTGCGTTTGTACAGCCTGATCTGGCAACAGTTTGTTGCTTGCCAGATGACACCTGCGCGTTACACCAGCACATCAGTGGATGTAACTGCCGGTGAATTCGAATTGCGCATCAAGGGCCGCATCATGGAATTCGACGGTTACACCAAAGTTTTTCCTGCCAGTGGCAAGGATGAAGACGTGGTGTTGCCTGATATCAAAGTTGGCGAAACACTCAAGTTGCAGCAGCTGCTGCCGATTCAGCATTTCACCAAACCACCTGCGCGTTACACAGAGGCAAGTCTTGTCAAAGAACTGGAAAAACGCAGCATAGGGCGTCCTTCTACATACGCCGCGATTATTTCTACCATCCAGGAACGTGGTTACGTAAAACTCGAAAACAGACGCTTTTATGCGCTGAAAATGGGTGACATCGTCACTGATCGCCTGAAAGAAAATTTCACCGATCTGATGGATTACGACTTCACCGCCAACATGGAAAATTCACTCGACGATATCGCGCAGGGCAAGTTGAACTGGATAAGTGTGCTCGACGATTTCTATGCCAAGTTCAGCGAACAGCTCAGCACAGCACAGGCGGATGAAGGTGGGATGCGTGCCAACGATCCGACTGAGACGGACATCAAATGTCCACTCTGTGGTCGCAACATGCAGATCAGAACGGGGGCGACCGGTGTATTCCTCGGCTGTTCCGGTTACAACCTGCCACCAAAAGAGCGCTGCAAATCAACGCTGAATCTCACCCCGGGTGATGAAGCGATCAGTGTGGATGCTGACGACGAAGCCGAGTCACGATTGCTGATCAAAAAACATCGCTGCAAGATTTGCAGTTCGGTGATGGATTCCTACCTGCTCGACGAAAAACGCAAATTACATGTATGTGGCAATAATCCTGAGTGCAGCGGCTTCGAAGTCGAAGAAGGCAACTTCAAGATCAAGGGTTATGACGGCCCAACACTCGAGTGTGATAAGTGTGGTTCACAGATGCAGTTGAAAACTGGCCGCTTCGGTAAATATTTCGGCTGCACCAACACGACCTGTAAAAATACTCGCAAGTTAATGCGTAGTGGCGAGGCCGCACCACCGAAGATGGATCCAGTGCCAATGCCTGAACTGAAATGTGTGAAAGTGGATGACCATTACATACTGCGCGATGGTGCTTCCGGTTTATTCCTTGCGGCAAGCAAGTTTCCACGCAATCGCGAAACCCGTGCGCCGCTGGTCAGTGAGCTGATCCCGCACAAGGCTGCGATTGATCCCAAATATCACTACCTGCTGAAAGCTCCTAAAACGGATCCTGACGGTAACCCCGCTGTATTACATTTCAGCCGCAAAACGCGCGAGCAATACGTGCAGAGTGAAAGCGAAGGCAAGCCGACCGGCTGGTCCGCTTATTACGAAGGCGGAAAATGGGTGGAATCAGCTCCCAAGCCAAAAGCAGCCAAAAAAGCGTAACATTGCACCCGAATGAGAAACGGCGCCTGAGGGTCGGGCGCGGTTTCGCGTTTTTCAGCTTTAACAGTGCGCCTCTACAAATGCCTCCAGCCGTGCTGGGGCAAGTCTACTGATCCTATTTGCAATCACTACAGGACAACACAATGCTGAATCTTGACCATCCACTGAACGACGAAGAACTGCATGTTCTTGACCGTTTCCTTTTTAATCGTTTCGAAGACGATACCTATGCTGATGACCAGGACGAAGGAGTGCTTGGCATTTCCGAACTCGACGGTATGTTCACTGCTATTGTCAGTGGGCCCGAAGTCATAGAACTTTCTGATTGGTTGCCCGCAGTATGGGGCGACTTTGAACCAGAATGGGAAAATCCCGAAGATGCCACCGCGATCATGACATTGATGATTCGCCACATGAATGGCATTGCTGCCACGCTGCAGGATGAGACCAGTGAATTCGAACCCCTGTTCATGGAAGGCCGCGAAGACGACGAAGCCTACATCGTAGTTGATGAATGGTGCGAAGGTTATCTGCGTGGAATGGACCTGGCGGCTGAAGCGTGGGAAGAAGGTGGTCCCGAGATGGCAGCTCTCACTGCACCGATCCTCGCGTTTACGAGTGCTTCAGATTGGGAAGTTGATTCGCAGGATACTGCCGTGCTGGATGAGTTGACGGATGCGATCACTCCTAATGTTCGGGAGATTCACGATTGGTGGTTTGAACGCCGCCTGTAGGTCATCTTTTTAGGCCAGTCTTTTCTCGTCGTCACTTATTGGTTGGGTGACGACGAAGCTGACATTGCGCTGTTCGGTGCAATCGCCAAAATTCCGAAATGCTAAAAACTGATTTCCGGTGCGGAGTTTCCCGCCACCGGAAATTTTTTTTGATTACTACCGCAATTAGCGAGTAGGTAAAACCTTCTGCAATCTCTTGTGTGCGCCGCGTAACGCAGTTTCCGTCGTTTCCCAGCCAATACAGCCGTCAGTCACAGACACACCATATTTCAATTGCGAAAGATCCTGCGGAATGTCCTGGCGACCGAAGTGCAGATTACTTTCCAGCATCACGCCGATGATGGATTTGTTGCCGGCCTCAATCTGGTCGACGACATCCGCCAACACTGCTGGCTGCTTGGCCGGGTCCTTGCTCGAATTGGCGTGGCTGCAATCAATCATGATGTTGGTCGTAACCCCGGCCTTGATACATTGCTTTTCACAATTCGCCACGCTGGTTGCATCAAAATTGGTGATGCCGTTGCCACCACGCAGCACAATGTGTGCGTATGCATTACCCGTCGTATGAATAATTGACACCTTGCCTTCGGGATCAATACCCAGAAAACGGTGCGGGCTCGCAACGGCTTTCAGCGCATTGATTGCGACGTCGAGACCGCCGTCGGTGCCATTCTTGAATCCAACTGGTGAACTCAAACCACTCGACATTTCACGGTGAGTTTGTGATTCAGTGGTGCGCGCGCCAATCGCAGACCATGTAATGATGTCGTGTAAATACTGCGGTGAAATAGGGTCGAGCGCTTCAGTCGAGGTCGGCAGGCCAAGCGCGCTGAGTTTGAGCAACAGGCGACGACCTGTGTGCAGACCTTTCTCGATCTTGAAACTGTCATTCATTTCGGGATCATTGATCAAGCCTTTCCAGCCTACTGATGTACGCGGCTTTTCGAAATACACGCGCATGACCAATACCATTGTTTCCTGTACTTCATCGGCCAGCTTTTTTAAGCGCGCGGCATAGTCCAGTGCGGCATCGACATCATGAATGGAACATGGGCCCACCACCATAAACAGCCGCGGATCCTTGCGATCGAGGATGTTGCGAATAATTTGTCTGTTGTTGCGCACGTTATCGAGCGTGTTGCCATACAGTGGCAGACGCGCCTTGAGAGCCTGCGGTGTAATCATGGGCTGGTAGGCCGCGATATTGACGTTTTCAGTGCTGGTTTCTGTCATGAGGATGCTCAGCATTAAGTGATTCACCATTATACCGGGCATCGTTCATTGCGGGGCAGCTGATTTTGTGAATGCGGACTGAACAGGCGTGTGGGAATGGATGCATAAATCGGTCATCTGCGATGAGCCGCGAGATCAGCCCGTAAAAAAATAGGCAGACAGATCCATGGGTGTTCAAAACAACGTAGTTTGGGTTCTTCGTCCGCCATCTCCAGGGCGGTAGTGCGATGACTGTTTACTTGATATCCGCAAGTCTCGCCATTATTACTGGCTAACGACATCCCGGGTGCGCGATGTGTTTCATTCGAATGAAATCCAAAGGAATGAGTTATGAATTACGAGGAGATTTTGTACTTCTGGTTTAACGAGCTTAAGCCGCGCGACTGGTACAGGAAGGATTCAGTGATTGATGCGCGAATTGTTGAGCGTTTCTCAGTTGTCCATCAAGCGGCAAAAGCTGGACTGCTCTACAAATGGCGTGAAACTGCGCAAGGAGCACTCGCCGAAATTCTTGTGCTCGATCAGTTTTCGCGCAATATGTTTCGCGATAACGCAGATGCATTTGCGCAGGATGCGCTCGCGCTTGTGCTCGCTCAGGAAGCCTTGCGACGTGGTCTCGACCAGCTGGTGCAGGAGCAACAGCGGCATTTCTTCTACCTGCCTTTTGAACACAGCGAGGCCGTAGCTATGCAGGAGGAATCGGTGCGTTTATTTACGTTGCTTGGCCAGGCAGAAGGGCTGGATTATGCGAAACGTCACAAGCAAATAATTGATCGCTTCGGGCGGTTTCCGCATCGCAATAAAATTCTGGGCAGGCAGAGTACAGCAGAGGAAGTGAAGTTTTTGCAGCAGCCAGGTTCTTCGTTTTAGGGGCGGTATATTGCTGCGGGATCAGCTGCGTGCAGGTCTTGTTGTACAGTGAATTGGTTTGAACGATATCGAGATAAAAGCAGGTTTTGAAGGAAGGGTGCGTGCTTGTTATCTAAAGCCACCCGCTAATTTGTTAGCAGGTGGCTCGCAGTTACTTATGTGAATTTTAAACTTCCATGATCGCGAAAGCTTTGGCCAGGCTCAGTACTGGATTGTGGCCTGCGGTTGGACGCCATTCGTGCGCGACGAAACCTTCGTAGCCCATCTCGGCAATAGAACGCGCTATAAAGGGATGATTGAGTTCCTGCGTGTCATCGATTTCACCGCGGGTCGGCACACCAGCGACATGGATATGACATACCTTGTCGAGGTTGTCGCGTAACGTACGAACCACGTCACCGTTCATAATCTGAACATGGTAGATGTCATATACAACTCTGATGTTCGGTGAACCCGTTCCCTTGCAAACATCGAAACCCCAGAACACATCATTGAACATCTGGTCAGTACGGTTGTCGGAAGCCACTTTCGAATTGGTGATTTCCATACATACGTAGACGCCTTTTTCTTCTGCATAGGGTGCAACGCGTTTCAGAATTTCAATGGAATTTGCCATGCCTTCTTCGCTCGACATGCCACGTCGTTCACCCGGCAATGCAATCAAACTTTTGCAGCCAACGCGTACACACATGTCGATACCTTCGCGGGTTGCTGCTTCAATCTGGTCGTGTAATTCGCGTCTGACCAAACCGTTTTCGAATGAAGTGCCGGTACCTGTCATCAATGCTGGAACCAGGCCGTAGTCGGTAAGCACAGGAACATCTTTTTCGGCTGGCAGA
This sequence comes from Pseudomonadota bacterium, assembly GCA_040386995.1. Classification (GTDB taxonomy): domain Bacteria; phylum Pseudomonadota; class Gammaproteobacteria; order Pseudomonadales; family Pseudohongiellaceae; genus CAILUG01. Next base: position 50,099 of record JAZKES010000005.1, read on the forward strand.
TCCACGCCGGCAAAGCCAAGTGTAGATAATATTTCGCAGCGTTCCTCGAGAGTCAGTTGTACTGAACCCCACACTGACGCCATGACACTTTGCTTGAGTTTACCCTGACGAATAGCTCGCTCTCCGGCTTCCTCGGCAGCTTTGACGTAAGGCGCGAAAAATGGCGATGCAGCGGCAACAGCGAGTAATTTACGGCGGGAAAGTGCGGAGGACATAAGTTCACCTTTTATTTATTGTTGGAAGCGGACGGCGGAAGAATAAACATCAGTTCTGCCAAAGTCCACGCTCTTTGTTATTCCAATCAAGGCTTAATTGTGGCTTCAGCAAGCCCGATATCAGTCCAGCAAATGCAGGTGTGCAATTGCGGTAAAAAAAAGCGCGAGGCGAACCGGCTGGGCTGGCTCGGCGAGTAACCGCCGGTAGTTTTCGAGTTGTGGACGGTAAAGCGCAGACTGTTCGTTGCAGAAAGTTTCGAGTGATTGACCCGATTGTGGCCGTGCCGATTTGTAGTCAATGATCCAGCGTTCACCTTTTGCATCAACAAACGTGCGATCAATGACAAAGTCGCGGCGAAAGCCCGTGCTGAAATCAGACAGTGCCAGTTCACATCTGTCGTATGTGTGTGGTGTGTTGAACAGCCACGCGGCTTCGGGTGCATCAACACATTTGTGCAACTGTTCCAGTACAAGTGAAATCGCTTCCTGCAATTGTTCCTTGCTGCTGCACAGTGATAATAATTCGCGCTGCCATAGTGGAGCTGTGACGCTTGCTTTTAACCAGCTGCTGCCGCGTTCCACGAGATTTTTGAGCCCCAGATGAATCAGCTCACCGACTTTTGCAGCAAGTGGTTGGTCTTCGTCAAGCTCGACAACTTCCACCTCCAATATGGGTGGCAATAGCGACGCTGACAACGGTGATTGCCAGGTGGACGGCAAGCGAAAAATTGGTTGGTTGTGCGATTTAGCTAAATCATCTTCTCTCACAGACGGAAGTGCAGCGGGTACGGCTGAAAATATGACGTTTAATTTTTCCTGATGCTGCAACAGTTGCGGAAAAATTGTTTGTAGCAGCGAGCGCGATGGCGCAGCAGGTCCATCCTTGCCAACTTTTACATTGCCGAACAACCAGGCTTGCCGGATTGCGCGTGTCACACCGATGTAGAGCAGGCGTGTGGTTTCGAGCTCGATACGCATGCCTGCTTCGAGCCGCAAATATTGATACACGGGATCTGTATCAGCACCCTTCGAGGGAAGCAAACCGAGCAGTGGACGTGGTTCGTTATCGGTGTCGAGAAATTCTTTCCAGATCAGCAGCGGACTGTCCGGCGCAGGTGGCGAACGGTCGAGGCCAGGCAGAATAACGACATCGAACTCAAGTCCCTTGGCCTTGTGAATGGTCATGATGTGCAGGTTGACGGCAGCATCGACCGCGCTGCCATAACAGCGCGCCAGTTGTTTTCTGAAGTTATGAATATCAGGCAAATCACCCTGGACTTCATGCTGTTCGACCAACGTTAGAAACGTCACGATGTTTGGCAGCACACTGGTTTCATGCAACGTTGCGGGTCCGCCCAACGCTATCCAGGTATTTTCCAGCAGGATGCGCAGAGGCAGTTGCTGTCGCAAGTCATAGGTGTGCTGCAGAATTGGTACGCAACGTGCCAGCCGCGATCTGCCATCGTCGCTCAATGCGGTTAGCGATGCGTGCTGCTGCAAAGCTGTCCACAGTGAGTACTCATTCGAATTTGCATACAAAGCCAGCGTTTCGATGTCTGCGATGCAGAGACCAACAAACGGTGTGCGCAACAGCGCAAACCATGCGGTGCCGTCGGCGCGATTCAGCAGCGCCTGCAGCAAGATGAAAATATCGTTTACGGCACCATAAGACAGTAAGGAATCGATCTCGCTCGCATTCCAGCGTAAACCATGTGCGCGCAGAGCGGGGACAATCGCATTGAGATGACTTCTGCCACGCACAAGTATCGCGATACTCTGCTGAGGGTCTTCTGATTGCAGTCGCGAACATAAGGTCGCGACTGCTTCTGCTTCAACATCGCGTTTGCTTTCGGTGTCCGTGTTTTCATCCGCAATCCAGAACTGCGCGGTGACACCTGCATCCGCTTCGGCAACGTCAGCGCGTGCCTGGCTTGGACTGTAATGCACGCCACCACGGTCAATGTCATCTATCTGCGGGAATGCGCCACTGAACACGAGATTGACCCAATCCACGACCTTGCTGTCGCTGCGGAAATTAATACCCAGTTGCAGTGGCTCGAGTGTTACCGAACCGATGCCTTCATCACGCGCGCGCAGGAATAGCCCAACTTTGGCATCGCGAAACGCATAACAGGATTGCATGCCGTCGCCGACGATAAACAGGGTGCGGCCGTCACCTGTAGTCCAGCCATTGGTCAGTTTCTCGATCAGATGAAACTGCATACTCGAGGTGTCCTGGAACTCGTCCACAAGAATGTGTCGAATGTGGTAATCAAGGCGTAGTGCGAAATCGGTAGGTTCGATATCGGTGCCGAGTGCTTGCAACGCGGCAAGGCTGGTTTGTGTGTGATCAATGCGACCCGCTTCGCGCATCGCAACATCGAGCTGCGCAGCGAGCAGCGGCAGGATGTCGGTCAGTGCTGCCATCACTTGCCATTGCTCCGGCGTGTAAGTTGGATCTGGCAGTCTGGCCAGTAGCTGTAGCAACGAAAGAAAACCGGCGGAGGAGAGAGCACCACAAGTCTCGGCAAAAAGCTGCTTCATCGCTGCCGCATGCGCTTTTTGTGCGGCGGTGAAGGTCTTTTCCTGGCCTGGAAAACCTTCAGTCACCCGTACGCTTTTGCGTAAATCCTTGCCGTCTTTCAGCAGAAAAAAACTGGCCAGCGCGCGCCATTCCGCAACATGGGCAGAATTCGCTGGTGGCAATTCGTGTTGAAAATTGTACTGGCTCAAGCGCGCATCGTTCATTGCCTCCAGATTGGTCGCCGCATAATTTATCAACGCGAGAATCTCAGCCTCATGTGCTTGAAGTGTGCATGCCGCAGTTTCCAGCGTCGCGGTGATCATGTCTGCGAGGTTCTGCTCCAGCAACGACCTGGCCCTCAGGGGATCGACGCGCAGTTGGGCAACCAGTGGCAACCACTGATCACGTTTGTTGAGTAGGTTATGTAGAAGCTCGGCAGCGCCGTATAGATTATTGTGCAGATGCTGCAGCAACACTGCGAGTGAATTACTCAGTTGTCCCGGCCGTTCCAGATGAGCCAGGGTTTCCTGTATAGCTGTGGCAAATACCTGCTCCATATCGGTACTGATCTGCGGCCTGGAACCAAAACTGGAACTCAGCGGCAACAGCGCAGTGAGATGTGAATTGAAACTGTCGATAGTATTGATGCGCAGACGTTTGCTGTTGGCGAGCAGATCCCAGTTTTGCTGCGCATCGCGCTGTAATACCGCCTGCGCCAGTTGAAGAGTCAGCCGTTTGTGGTCCGGCAGACTGGCAATTTGTTCGGGTGAAGTAACCGCAGCGTTCTGAAGGTAAGTCAGTAGACGATTGCGCATCTCTGCTGCGGCTTTGCGCGTAAATGTGAACGCAAGTATTTCTTCTGGTTTTTCTGCGTGCGCCAGCAGGCACAGAATGCGCTGTGTCAGTAGTTCTGTCTTGCCTGAACCCGCAGGCGCCTGCACACAAAACGAATGCTCGATATCGAGTGCTCTGCGGCGGGCATGGGCGTCATCTTGCAGCAGGGTCATCTGAACAACCTGCGTTCTGCAATACGGCAGAAACTATCCAGATGACAATTGTCGCAAGTGGTGCGCGACAGCGGATCCACGACGAGCCTGCCGTCCAGATATTCCTGAGCGAGTTGTTGCAAGCTGTCCGTCCAGTGGTGCTTGAGCAACTCCCACGAAGGCAATACAACTGATTTTTGTGCTGAAAACGCAATGCCTGGCAGCGCCTGATCACTGTCACCTATACCCACATAAACCTGCTCTTTGAGGTTGATATGAGCGTAGAGCAGCGCAGTTGTGGGTCCATATTTTTGTTGTGCGTCTACCGCTGTTTGATACAACAACAGCTGGGGTTTTTCGGGACGCTCTTCCTGCCAGAGCTGGGAAGTTTTCTGCCCGGTTTTGTAATCAACAACGGTCAACGAACCATCTTCATTGCGATCGATGCGATCAATACGCAGGTTGAGTGTGAGATTGGCAAACCGCCACGCCAGTTTTTCTTCGTTGGCGAGTACAGAAAAATGACCACGCGATTTTTCAGCCTGCATCCAACCCACCAACAATTTGCAAAGGCGTTCATGCTCAAGCGCGTGATAGCGAGGAGTCATGGTTTGTGGATAACGCCGGGCCACGGTGAGCAGTGCACTTATTACGGCCGCACTGATATGTGTTGCAAGCTCATCTTCGTCTGCCGCATGCAATTGCATGGAACTTTGCATGACCTGCCAGAAATTTTGTAATGCATTGTGAATACATTCACCGACTGCGCTCGGTGAGAGTCCATAGCTGAGTTCCGGCAGCTCTTTGACCTTCAACCGGTGTTTTGCGAATGCCCGAAACGGACATGCGGCCTGGTCAGCGAGCACAGCACTGGAGCCACTATGTTGCAGCTCGGTCGGCAAGGGCAGGGCAGAGGTGTCGTGCAACAGCTCCAATACATTCGTGAAATTTTTTACCGCAGGATGCAGCCCAGGCATTTCAAGTTCTGGAACATGAAAAGGTAAACCTTGCGGCAATAATGCACTGGGTCGTACGGGTGTTTCGTCTGCCTGGAGGGCATGGCTGAATACTATTTCAAACTGGGTGCTTGTCATTATTTGTTGCAACAGCGAGCGTGCCTTTTGCAAGGCCAGTGCGGGATCAGAACCCGGCAGCCTGGCTTCCTTCTGCAATCCGAGCGGCAGCCAGGGACTATGCTGTTCCGAGCTCGGCCAATGCTGCTCTGTCATCTGCATGCACCACACGTGAGTGAAGCGCATACCTGTGCTCGCGAGCGGGCCTGTCACCTGAATCGGTGCGCTGGTGTTGATGATTGCATGATGGGTTTCCTGGGACAGGCGCTTGAAGATTGCTTGTGCCTCCTGCAATGTGCCAGGGGCAAACAGGGAAACCAGCTTCTGCATATCTGCCTGCAGTTTGTGCCATGCTCTGACAAGCGCGCGATTGCCAGTTGCAACCAGGCGCTCTTCATCGAGCAACAGAAGCCATTGTTCCTGCCACCATTTCAGGAAAAAGGTTGAATTAGTCGATGATTTTGCGGGTTTCTTGCGTTGCAACAGTTTGAGCAGCGCCGCTCCGAGCATCGGAGAATACCAGGGATGGCCTGACTGCAGGCACATCTCCCTGAAACCAGCCATGCTGGTGACAAGTTCACCTCGCCTGCGAAGTTGCAGTTCCATGGCTGCCCGTGCGTCGGCTTCCTGCTCAGCACCACGCAACCAGGGGGAACGCAGCAGCTGGCACAACAGTAATGTATCGCAGTGGTCTTGCTCGAGTTTCATCATCTGCAAGGCACTAGCGATGAAAGGCTGCGAGGCGAGGTTGCGCGTAACCGGACAACTGTAAGCGAGCCCTGGAACATCGGGGGGAAACATTTGCGCAAACATACGATCAAGCTTCGGCGCCATTGCTTGTGGGTCAGCACATATAATGCCGATGGCGGCATCAGGATTGGACTTAAGTGTTTGCACTGCCCATTGCACCGCAGCACGACACTCCTCATCTTCATGAGCACACCTGACAACCCGCGCTGCGGGCGACGCGTTGGGTGCTTGCCAGAACCGCACGTCTGCACCGAGCTCGGCAAATCTCGCGAACAAGGCCACGTATATCGGCGGTGGATCAGTGAAGCCCCACAACCAGATCTTTTTGGGGAGTATCGATGCGAGCACTTCTGCATCTTTATTTGCAAGATTCAACAACGCATGCAGCGTGTTGCTGAACGTCAGAACACGTTTGTTCTGACAAAGCTCGATAAAACTTTTTGCCCACTGTAGAAAAATTTCCCGATCATCAGGATTTTCGTCTTGAGAATTGGTCAAGCGGACATGCTTGTGAAGTTCTGGCAACGTAATTTGCCACTGCTGAAGTAAACGTAATGCCTCACGTGTGCTTTCTGCTGTGCCATCGATATTCAGCAGGAATGTGCCCACGTCAGTAGCGCGAATTACCTGCCGCCACAGCAGTAGTTCCTGCGCTGGCTCGAGAACCTGCCATCCCAATTGGGGGGCATCCAGATGTAAGGCGAGTTCATACCAGAGTTTGCCGAGCCATAAATCGATCGCGGCGATGGTTGGTGTTTCGATGATCTTGCTATTTTGTCGCGCCAGCGCATATTTGCACCAGTTGTTCTGTAACTGCGCGCTGCTTGAATAGTTTGGCGTGAGCACCTGCGCACCGGCCGCAAGGACTGTGTCCAGGCGCGCCAGTTCTTCCTGCTGCAGGGTGTTACTCATCAGATGAATTACATGTTGGGATAATTGGGACCACCACCACCTTCAGGAGTAACCCAGCGGATGTTCTGGGTTGGGTCCTTGATATCGCAGGTTTTGCAATGCACACAATTCTGCGCATTGATCTGCAGGCGGGGCTGGCCATCGTCCCGCACAATCTCATAAACGCCAGCCGGGCAATAACGCTGGGCTGGTTCATCAAATTGCGGCAGGTTGAACTGCACTGGTGTGGCAGGATCGAGTAGCTGCAGATGGCAAGGCTGATCTTCCGCATGATTTGTATTGGATAGATACACGGAGTTGAGCAGGTCGAAACTCAGCACGTTATCGTGTTTCGGATACGTAATTCGCGGCGCTTTCTCGGCTGCCTTAAGCGTCGCGTGGTCGGGCGTGTTGTCGCGCAGCGTGAAAGGCAAGTTACCGTTGAAGATAGTCTGGTCGATCCACGTAAAAGCTGAGCCTAATAAGGTGCCGAATTTATGCAGTGCGGGGGCGCAATTGCGCACGCGATAAAGTTCACGGCGCAAATTTGAGTCGCTGAAACTTTGTTCGTAACGCGTGAGCACGTGTGGCGGTTGCGCAAGTTGTAGCGCTTCCCACAGTGCGTCGGCAGCGAGCATGCCTGACCTGATCGCAGTATGAGTACCTTTGAGCTTGAGCATATTCAAAAAGCCTGCGTCATCACCCACCAGCAAGCCACCAGGGAAAACCAGTTTTGGCAGTGACTGCAATCCACCTTTGACCAACGCACGCGCGCCATAGGCGAGACGTTTACCACCCTGCAACACTTGCGCGAACACGGGATGATGTTTCATGCGCTGAAATTCTTCGTATGGATTGAGCCACGGATTGTCGTAATTGAGATCGGTAATCAGGCCTATCGATATTTGCTGATCGTCGCAGTGATACATGAAGCCACCGCCTGTAGTACTTCCAGCGCCCAATGGCCAGCCTAGACTATGAACGATGTGGCCGAGGTGATGTGACGACGCAGGGATTTCCCAGATTTCCTTGATGCCCAGACCATAATGCTGCGGACTGCTATTGGCATCGAGACTGAAACGCCGGATGACTTCTTTACCGAGATGCCCGCGGCAGCCTTCAGCAAGCACCGTATAACGTGCACTCAGCGCATAACCCGGTGTGAAATTGGGTCCGGGTTCGCCGGCTTTGTTGCGGCCCATGTCGCCGGTCAACACACCGGTGACGACGCCATCGTCATCGACCATCAACTCGGCGCCGCTGAAGCCGCTTAGAATATTCACGCCAAGTGCTTCTGCCTGTTCTGCGAGCCAACGACACAGATTGGCCAGACTGATGATGTAGTTGCCCTGGTTGTGCAGGCCCTGTGGAATGAACAACTCCGGGATGCGAATTGCGGCAGTCGCGCTGCGCAGGAATAATACGTCTTCTGACGTTACCGCCGTAGTGACGGGTGCTCCGCGATTTTGCCAGTCAGGAAAAAGTTCGGTGAGTGCGGCGGGTTCGAACAACGCACCTGACACGATGTGAGCGCCAATTTCGGAGCCTTTTTCCAGCAGACAGATGCTGAGTTCTTTTTGCGCTGCTTTTGCAAGTTGCGCAAGATGACATGCCGTCGCGAGGCCGGACGGACCGCCACCGACGATGACGACATCGAATTCCATACTTTCGCGTTCGGAGGGTGCAGACTGGGCAGAAGAGAGCGTCGACAAAAGACAATCCTTTAACTGTCAAAATACGGATACAGGCTATTATAATTGCCGGGCTGTCAAAAGGGTAAAAACTCTCTGACTCTATCCATCCTCCATTAAAGTAGTCCTCATGAAAATACTTGTTGCGGTAAAACGTACCATCGATGC
>JAZKES010000005.1:58496-59955 GCA_040386995.1 Pseudomonadota bacterium
AGTGACGACCTCGAACCACTCAACGTGGCTAAACTGCTCAAGGCTGTCGTGCAAAAGGAACAACCTGCGTTGATATTACTGGGTAAACAGTCAATCGATTCGGACAACAACCAGGTTGGCCAGATGCTGGCCGCGCTCTGTGACATGCCGCAGGCAACCTTCGCTTCCAAAGTGGAATTGAGTGCGGACAAAGTTGTGGTGAGCAGGGAAGTGGATGGTGGCGAACAGGTGTTGAGTCTGCAATTACCGGCGGTTGTTACGAGTGATTTGCGCTTGAACGAACCGCGCTTCAAAAAACTTCCAGACATCATGAAGGCCAAGAAGAAACCCGTCGAAGTGATGACTCCCGAACAACTGGGCGTGCAGATCAAAAATCATCTTACCGTTGTGTCAGTGACTGATCCGCCACCTCGCAAAGCTGGCGTCATTGTCAAAACCACGGCTGAACTTGTCGACAAACTCAAAAACGAAGCGAAGGTGATTGCATGAAAGCACTGGTTATTGCCGAACATGACAATCAGCAACTCAAGGGCGTAACACGCGCGCTTGTAACAGCTGCACTGCAAACTGCCGATCAGGTTGATGTACTTGTTGCGGGTTCTTCCTGCTCTGCCCTGGTGATGGCAGCTGCAAACATTGCAGGCGTGAACAGCGTGCGTTTCGCGGATCATGAAAGTTTGCAACATCCGCTCGCAGAAACACTCGCCTCGCTGGTTCTTTCAATTGCGGCAGAATATGCCGTTATTCTTGCAGCAGCGACTACTACCGGGAAAAACTTTCTGCCGCGTGTTGCCGCATTGCTCGACGTAGCGCAGATTTCCGAGATAACTGCAGTTGTTGATCGTTCGACTTTCGTAAGGCCCGTTTATGCAGGTAGCGCACTTGCAACAGTTCGCTCAAGTGATGCGATCAAGGTACTCACGGTGCGCACATCGGCATTTGCGGAAGCCGCTGATGCGACTGCGGCTGCTCCTGTAGCTGCGATCAATTTTGCGCCGCTTCCGGGCAACGCAACATTTGTCAGTGAGAATCTCGCCAAAAGCAGCCGACCTGACCTTGCGGCCGCAAAAGTTGTTATTGCGGGTGGACGTGGTCTTGGCAGCGCCGAAAACTTTCGTTTACTCGAAAAGCTGGCTGATAAACTTGGCGCGGGCATTGGTGCATCACGCGCAGCAGTCGACAGTGGTTATGCGCCAAACGACATGCAGATTGGCCAGACGGGCAAGGTTGTCGCTCCGGATCTCTATATTGCCGTTGGTATATCCGGCGCAATTCAGCATCTTGCGGGTATGAAAGACAGCAGGGTGATTGTTGCGATAAACAAGGATGCCGAAGCACCTATTTTTCAGGTGGCGGATTATGGCTTGGTTACCGACTTGTTCACTGCACTGCAAGAACTGGAAGAGTTGTTATAGTTCGTTCAAGAATTTTGCATTCGTTCTGCCCGTAGATTTTTTGC
>JAZKES010000005.1:60055-76178 GCA_040386995.1 Pseudomonadota bacterium
CTTATAGATAGATTCTTCATCCATAGATAGATTCTTCACACATAGATAGTTCACTCGAACAGCACAGGAGCTGACCATGCAAGTTCTACATTCGAAAATTCCGGCGATGTTGTTTCTTCTACTGGCTGCGAGCCAAAGTCACGCTGAGTGGGCGCTGGATGGTGGCGCTTCGTCATTTTTTTATGTCACCACCAAAGCCGCCGCTGTAACCGAAATCAATAGTTTTTCGGGATTAAGTGGCGGCATCAGTGATGCAGGTAAGGCGAGTCTCGTTATTGATCTTGCGACGGTCGATACTGCAGTGGATATCCGTAATCAGCGTATGCGTGAGATCGTATTTCAGGTGGCGAATTTTCCGTCCGCGACCGTCAGTCTGGATGTCGATGAGGAAGCGTTGAGCAGCATGAGTGCGGGTGTAAGCACAACAGGAAGTTACACAGCGCAAGTGGCGTTGCACGGCATGACAGCAGACGTATTGGCCGATTTGCAGATAACCAAACTCGAGGATGACAGTGTACTTGTACAGGTCGCACGGCCATTGGTTGTGGCTGCAGCAACGTTTGGTCTGCAGGCTGGTGTAGATGAGTTGCAGAAAGTAGCTTCACTGCCATCGATAACCCCAGGCGTGGTCATCGATTTCACGCTTGTATATCGCAAGCAATAATTTCACTCTGCATAAAACAAAAAGGCTGTTGCACTTCCATGCAACAGCCTTTTTTTATTTTCATCAGCTCAACCGAATAACGTCGAGCTACTTAGCGCTTATAGACGATTGCGTGGATCATTCGGCGCTCTGCGTTTTTCGCGCTGCACTGGTGCCGCGTCGGGCGCTACAGCTGGAGCTTCCTCAACTGTCTCTGCGTTCTCCTCAGCAATCGCTGGTGAGCTATAACTTTCGATAGCTGGGGTTTCATCAATAAGTCCACCGTCGAAAGCGTCCTCAAGGCGTACTTCCGTTTCCTGATTGACATCCTCACTCATCATTTCAGTGATGACAGAAGGCATGACGAAAGTGTCAGCTGATGATTGTGCGCTGGCATTTTCATCTGCAACCGGATCTGCATCCCGGAGATTGTCAAACAGAGGAGCCTCACTTGATGCCGAAGAAAATTCGGGCAGCACCACGTCAACTGTTACGGAGTTTACGTTTTGTGATGAAGCAGGAAGTTCCAGACTTGCCTGGGTAGGCACGGCATTGGCAACAATCGCAGCTGCCGCGAGTGGCGCAATGAAATTGTCACTGATGTTAGTCGTGGTGGATTCAGGATGGCTTTCCATTCTTTCAGCTTGTGCCTGCGCTGGTTGATTGGCTGTCTCGGCAGTTTGCGGTAAGTCTTCACGGTTGCCACGATGACGCTGACGCGGTGGGCGTGGGCGTTTGTCAGCTGGACGTTTGCCAGGATTTGCTCCATCAGCATCGATCTGGACCTGCGCATTGCCTGACGTGTCTATCGACAAGTCCGCAGTTTCCGCTACTGCTTCCTGAGGTGCGCCACTGCGATCACGATTGCGGTTTTTACCGCCACGGCGACGACGGCTACCTTCTTTACGCTGCTGGTTTTCTTCGTCGGTTGGAGGACCTGACTTAGCGACGGCATCAGGTGCGACTGGGCGATTTCTGTCTGGTCTTTCAGTGCGCTCAGGGCGCTCACCACGCTCTGGCCGTTCTGCGCGATCCGGGCGTGGTTCGTTGCGATCATTACGATCATTACGTTTTCTGCCACCGCGGTCCGGACGATTGCCACGCTGCGCTGGCGCTGCTTTGACTGGGGGAGCTGGTGCTGGAGTCGGCGCTGGTTCTTCCGCAGAGAACAGGCTAATCAGCGAATTCCAGAAGCCAGCTTTTTTCGCTGGCGCGGCCACTGCAACCGGAGCAACTGCTGTGGGCTGGGGAGCTGCATGAATACGTGTAGTCTGAACAGCGGGGATATCCGCTACCAGTGGCGGCTTGGCTAATTGCTGCTCTGGATAAATTTCTTCCTCAACCCCAATTTCATAGCTGCGATCAGTTGATTCACTGACGCTATTCTGTATTTCGAAGTGTGGTGTTTCCAGATGTACGCTAGGGATAACCATGAGCCGCTTGTGGCTCTGCGCTTCGATGGTGGTAATTTCATCGCGTTTTTCGTTCAACAAATAAGAGGCCACGCTGATTGGTACAATCGCGCGGATTTCCTTGTTGCTGGATTTGTTCGCTTCTTCCTGGATCAAACGCAGGATGGAGAGTGACAGGGATTCAATGTCGCGAATCGTGCCCTGACCGCTGCAACGTGGGCACACGGTAGCGCTGGTTTCGCCGAGTGACGGGCGCAGACGCTGGCGGGACATTTCGAGCAAACCGAAGCGCGAAATACGACCGACCTGAACACGAGCACGGTCCATTTCGAGTGCATCTTTAACGCGGTTTTCAACGTCGCGCTGGTTTTTCTGCGACATCATGTCGATGAAGTCGATTACGATCAGGCCGCCCATATCGCGCAGGCGTAACTGGCGTGCAATTTCATCGGCTGCCTCAAGGTTGGTCGCCAGCGCGGTTTCTTCGATGTCGGAACCTTTGGTTGCGCGTGAAGAGTTAATATCGATGGATACCAGTGCTTCGGTTGGGTCGATGACAATCGAACCACCGGAAGGCAGTTTCACTTCGCGCTGGAAGGCTGTTTCGATCTGATTTTCGATCTGGAAATTGGTGAAAAGCGGCACGCTGCCTTGATGCAGCTTGATGCGATTTTCGAACTGGGGCATGACCTGACGTACAAAGGAAATTGCGTCATCGTAAGCAGACTGGGTGTCGAGAATCACTTCACCGATATCTTGCCGCAGGTAGTCACGAATGGCGCGCAGGATGACGTTGCTTTCCTGAAACAACAAACAGGGGGCGTCGAGCTCGGAGCTTGCCTTGGTGATCGCTGTCCAGACCTGGATCAGGTAGTTAAGGTCCCACTGCAGTTCTTCTGCAGCGCGGCCAACACCTGCGGTACGGATGATGATTCCCATGCCATCAGGAATCTGTAATGAATCCATCGCTTCGCGCAGTTCAGAGCGCTCATCGCCTTCAATACGACGAGAGATGCCACCGGCACGTGGGCTGTTGGGCATGAGTACAAGATAACGACCAGCCAGGCTGATCATGGTGGTGAGCGCTGCACCTTTATTGCCGCGCTCTTCTTTTTCTACCTGGACGATGACTTCAGTGCCTTCCGCGATCACGTCGCGAATATTGACGCGACCGTGTTCAGATGCATTCTTGCGGAAGTATTCGCGGGAAATTTCCTTGAGAGGAAGGAAGCCGTGGCGATCGGCGCCGAAGTTGACAAACGCCGCTTCAAGACTCGGTTCGATGCGAGTGATGCGGCCTTTATAGATATTGGATTTTTTCTGAACGCGATTGCGATTTTCGATGTCCAGATCGAACAGTCTCTGGCCATCGACCAGTGCGACGCGCAACTCTTCTTTTTGAGTTGCATTTACTAGCATTCTTTTCATGTTACCGTTTTCCCTTGTTTCTAAGGGCCTGAACTCGGCAACCAAAAAAGTAGAATTTATGTAAGGAGTTATTCCTAATCTATTGATTTAGAGCAACTTTCAACTTTCTACAAGCAAGTGCATACAGTTTGCATGTCTAGTGTTGTACTCCTGATTTGCCTGCCGCCAGCAGTGGGCTTGGGGGCGGGCTGTTTCCGCAGCTGTTTCTGCAAATATCGGAAACTATCGGTGACGTACTGGCACTCTTGTGTGCATTCCCTGCTGATGCTTGTTCCGCAAAACCAGGTTATTCAACACCTGGTTTTCATAAATTTCTTTCTGGTTATCCGGATCTGCCCGGGTTATTTTTTTGGTCATCTTTAAGTCTGGCATACACGCGTAATTGCTTGTGATAGCTAACATCCTACTGTCTGCTTCTGAGTCTGGCCGTTCGGCTCGACAATCAGTCCGGTACTGTGTGCCGGTGCAGGAGGGGTCGAATGTGATTTAGAGATGACCTTGTTTTATTTCCTGTTGCTTGTTTTTTTACTCAGACTATTTGCTGGTCCCTACACTGCTGGCTGGTTCTGTTTTGCACCACAGTGGACCTTTCGGTTTCTTTACGGTTCCTTTGGTTCCTGCTAGTTCCCTTGAATTGCTGCTGGCCTAACCTTGTTTGATTGCGGTCAAGATGTCAGTTCTTCGTGCATAGTGCGTTTTTAATCAGGTCAGGTAGCGGAGTTTTGACCGTACTTTTGACTATACTTTGACCATATTTCTGGCCGTGCTTTTAACAATACTTAAGTTGCTTGAAAGCAGTGTCTGATTAAAGGTGATGCAGGGAGCTTTAATGTCTGCGCTATGTCTGTTCTATGCCAACGGGGCGTTGAACAGGCAGGCGAATATAACAGTAAACCCAAGTTGCTTCAATTATTTAACTCGGCTTGTTAAGACGGTCTATGGCTTACTAAACAGCGGTTAATATTTGATCCAGACCGGGCTGGCAGCTTGTTATACTGGGCGCCTACACTGTTGGCTTCACTTCTTTCATGACTAAATCAGTTCTACCCCAGGACCTCGCCGCAAAGACTGCTGTTCAGATGTTGGAAGTTGGTGAGCACCAAAATGGACAGCGGCTGGATAACTTCCTCCTGAATCGTTTGAAAGGCGTTCCCAAAACTTTGATTTATAAAATCATTCGTAAAGGTGAAGTCAGAGTAAACGGCAAGCGGCCAAAGCCCGAATATAAGTTGCAGCAGAATGACATAGTCCGGGTTCCGCCACTTCGGCTACCAACACCGGAAGATAAAGGCCGTCCAAGCGAACAGTTGGAAAAGCTGCTGCTCGGGTCAATCCTGTTTGAAGATGACCAATTGATGGTGCTCAATAAATTGGCCGGCCTGCCCGTTCATGGCGGCACCGGTGTAAAGCTGGGGTTAATAGAAGCTCTGCGCGCGATGCGACCCGACCTGCCCGCACTGGAACTGGTGCACCGGCTCGATAAGGGAACGTCGGGCTGCATTGTGTTGGCGAAATCCGGTAAGGCTCGCAAAGGACTGACTTCTGCCTTCAGGGAGAGAGAAGTCGAGAAGGTCTACCATGCTCTTGTTGTCGGTCGTTGGCCAAAACACATCACCAAAGTCGATGCCAGTCTGGCCCGGCAAGCGGAGCGCGGCGGCGAGCGGAGAGTGGAAATTTCCAGCGAAGGCAAAGAAGCCAGAACGGATTTTAAAATCTTGCGGCAATTTGCCAATGCAACTTTAATGGAAGCGAGGCCTCTGACAGGTCGGACCCATCAGATCCGGGTTCATGCGGCGTTGGCGGGTTGTCCCCTGGTTGGCGATGACAAGTACAACTCGGAATCTTCAAATGTCGTGTTTGCACGGATCGGGATAAAACGGCTTTGCCTGCATGCAGCGGAGGTAAGTTTTCCCCATCCTGATAGTGGCAAAATTCAACAAGTCAGAGCAGATTATGATGCGGCATTCACCCAGGCACTGGAGTTACTTGCAGTAAAGGATTGATCCCGGCCACGCGCAACAAATCACACAGGCTGATCAAGGGCAGGCCGATCAGGCTATGAAAATCGTTTCCCGCCATTTTGTCGAAAAGAGTTATGCCGAGTCCTTCAGCCTTGAAGCTGCCCGCACAATCAAAGGGTTGTTCCAGCGTCAGATAATTTTCGATTTCGGCATCTTCAAGTGTTCGGAAAGATACTGAGTAAATGTCGAGCTTCTGCTGCCACGCGCCGGTCGCTGAGTTGAGCAGGACAAGACTGGTATAGAAATCCACGCGTTTTCCGCTGCACGCTTGCAACTGAAGCCGGGCGTTCGCCATATCTCCGGGCTTCCCGAGAATAGTTGTTCCACAGATACATGCCTGATCAGAACCAATAATCAAGGCCTCTGGAAATTCAACCGCCAGTGCTCTGGCTTTTTTAATCGCAAGGCGCTCGACAAGAGCCTGGATAGTTTCGTCTGGCAGAGGAGTTTCATCCACCGCAGGAATCCCACATGTAAAGGGTAAGCCGAGGCGGGTGAGTAACGCTCGACGATAAGGGGAAGAGGAGGCCAGTACGAGTTGCATCAGAATGTATGAATATGGAGGAGATGTTGTGACATTAACACAAGCTTAACCGGGTGAATGCGAGTAAAATTATCCGGCATTTAGCTAGTCATAATCTTTGCCATTGACGGGAGCTTGCTTTACTCTTTGCATGTACTCCGCTACCTCTCTTAAATATTAAGTATGCGTTATAACTATCTGTTCTCTTTTTTGTTTATCTCGTTGCTGGGCGCCTGTAGCAGTCCTTACCAGGCTCCAGTAAATGACATCGATGGCACTCCTCGTTTCCTGGATAGTGGTAAAACTCACCTTGTGAATGATGGCGAGACTTTGTATGTGATCGCGTGGATGTATGATGTTGATGTCAACGCACTTGCGCGTACTAATAACCTGCGCGAGCCCTATTCGGTTAGTCCTGGCCAGGTTCTTAGTGTAGACCTTCGCGGCCAGACAACGACTACTTCCACTGCCATTGCGGCTCCCCAGGCGGTTGCTCGTTCATCTGCGGTCATAACTAATCCTGTCCAGGTTGGAGGGGGAATTCAGCGCGCACCATTACCAAGTTCCGGAATATCCCGTCGTGAACTGCCTTCCGCGCGTAATACGGTTCCTGCGGCAGAGCCCCCGGTGGCTACAACTCCGCCGACCACGCCATCAGTTGCACCGAGCCCGCCCGCTAATATCCCGGAAAATCCGCTGCCTCCAGTACCAGCACCAGTACCCGTGATTCCACCGGTTGCTACAATCGAAACGCCCCCGGTTAGCCCACAGGCTGACGTTCCACCAGTTGGATCTGCTGCCCCGGTTCAAACCGCGCCTCCAGTTCAGACAATTCCTTCTGCACCGCCCCCGGTTATTGTTTCCCCTCCGCCTATCACCCCCGCGGCTCCAGCTATCGCAGTAGGGCAGGAGATCGATTGGGAATGGCCGTTCCGGGGAGCCATTGTTGGCCGATTTGGCGACGCTGGTGTAGAAAACAAGGGTTTGGATCTGGCCGGTAATAAAGGGGATCCTATCCTGGCCGCAGCTGACGGCGAGGTGGTGTACTCGGGTAGTGGCCTGCTCCGGTACGGTGACCTCATTATTATCAAACATAACGACCATTTCTTAAGCGCCTATGCTCATAACAGCGTACTAAACGTAAAAGAAGGGGATAAAGTAACTGGTGGCCAGAAAATTGCGGAGCTCGGCTCAAGCGGAATCAATCGCAATATGCTGCACTTCGAAATCCGTCTTGATGGAAAACCGGTCGATCCACAACTTTACCTTCCTGCCCCCTGACATGTTTCCTCCATAAATCTTACATAATTCCAACACATTCTTTTTACTCTGTACTATACTCTCGCGGCACCCGGGAAAAGCTCCAATTGGGCTAACCTCTGGTTCTGGAACGGATAACTGATTTTTTAGTTCAGATTTGAAATTCCTGAAGCTTTAGACAATAAATAAAACTAAAAACAAAATTTCAGCATAAGGAATTTATATGTCCGTGGAGAAGCTTGAATCATCGCTGCAGCTTGCGTTAAATGTTTTGGAACCTTCTGGGAGCGATAGCCCAAAAAAAACTGAAGTATCACCCGATCTCATCCGCCAGGCGTTAAACCCCAACGAGGGCGATGAAATCATTGACGGTGACGTCCTGACTGAAAGTGCCGCCGAGGCCGGAAACGAACTAGCTCTGGATCTCGCTTTGGAGCTGGATGTTGACTACTTTGCTGAAGCTCTTGGTGCAGAGCTCAGCACGGATTTAACTACTTTGTACTTGAAAGAAATCGGATGCACTGCCTTGTTAAATGCTGAACAGGAAGTGAAGCTGGCAAGGGAAGTGTTGTTGGGTAATGCCGATAGCAAAAAGCTCATGATTGAGAGCAATCTGCGATTGGTAGTTGCTCTTGCCAAACGATACCAGAATAGGGGCCTCAGCCTGCTGGACCTTATTGAAGAAGGCAACCTTGGTCTGATACGCGCAGTCGAAAAATTCGATCCTGAGCTGGGTTTTCGTTTTTCCACTTATGCGACCTGGTGGATAAAGCAGAACATTGATCGGGCTCTGATGAATCAGGCTCGCACAATTCGCCTTCCCATCCACGTTATGAAAGAAATGAATTCATATCTAAAAGCTGCCGAAAGCCTGCGGGAACAACAGGGTAAGGAGCCTGCAGTCGAAGAAATTGCGCAGAAAATGGGTGCTTCGGTTAGTACGGTGAGAAAGCTACAGCGGTATAACATTCATGTCTGTTCTGCTGATGTGCCTTTGACCGATAACGCGGACTGCACTCTACTGGATACCTTGCCAGACAGTCGCGAATCGGAACCTGATCTCAAGCTACAAGAGAAAGATATAGAGGAGAAGATCGGAACCTGGTTGGAGCGTCTGTCAGAGAAACAGCGAGAAGTCCTGGCGCGCCGCTTTGGCCTGAGTGGTTACGAATGCAGCACTCTGGAAGATGTTGGGCGGGAGGTAGGTATCACACGGGAAAGAGTAAGGCAGATTCAGATCGAGGCACTGAGCAAACTACGACGAATGCTCGAAAGGGAAGGTTTTTCGGAAGATTGCCTGGAAGAATAGGAGTCAACGATGTTGACTCCCTGACATGAATTAGCCCTACGCTGGCCAGTCGCGTTCGAGGTATTTAATTTTGCCCTCAACATCTGCCCATTCTTCGGCGTCGGTCGGTGCTGGCTTCATTTCCGTGATGTTGGGCCACGCGGCTGCAAGTTCGGCATTCAGCTGGATAAACTCAACCTGGTCCTCGGGTACCTCGTCTTCAGCGAAGATCGCATCTACCGGACATTCAGGCTCACATAATGCACAGTCGATGCATTCGTCCGGATTGATCACCAGCATATTGGGGCCTTCATAGAAACAATCGACCGGGCATACTTCTACACAGTCGGTGTGTTTGCACTTGATACAGCTGGCTCCCACCACAAATGTCATGGTTTTACTCCTGAATGTTAAGGTCCTCGCGTAGCTGCACAAGAGCCTTCGTTGATTTTGTTGATAAAGTCCGGAACCGCTAAATCAGCTGTCCCATAAGGCGACGTATTCTAGCAGCTTTATCGAGCTTTTTCATTTTGCGGCCGTTTTGGGCGTTAGCCTTTTTTCTGCAATTCCTTCAGGCGATATAAAAGCTCCTGTGCCTGACGAGGTGTCAATTGATCTGGGTCGGTATGCTCGAGAATATCGAGTGCTGGATGTCCAGGCAACGATGCGAATAGATCATCCTGAATGTGTTGTTTGGCTGACCCCAGGCCACTTTTGAATCCTTCATCTTTTTCGAGCTGGCGCAATTTTTCCCTGGCATGTTCGATTACACGTTTGGGAATCCCGGCGAGTTGAGCTACCTGTAGACCATAACTTTGATTTGCGGGGCCGGGGCGAACTGAATGAAGAAATACAATGCCGTCGCCGTGTTCAGCCGCATCGAGGTGGACATTACTAACACCGGCGTAATCATCAGGTAGTGCCGTTAACTCAAAATAATGGGTGGCAAATAGCGTCAATGCATGTATTTCGCTTGCGATATGTACTGCGCTCGCCCACGCAAGGGATAACCCGTCAAACGTACTCGTGCCGCGCCCGATTTCGTCCATCAATACCAGGCTGCACTTGGTTGCGTTATGCAGGATATTGGCGGTCTCGGTCATTTCAACCATAAACGTTGAGCGCCCACCCGCCAGGTCGTCCGATGATCCGATACGCGTGAAGATTCTGTCGATAGGACCAATCTGTGCTGCCTTTGCCGGTACAAAACAACCTGTGTGCGCAAGCAACACAATGATGGCCGCCTGCCGCATATAAGTCGACTTACCACCCATGTTCGGCCCCGTGATAACCAGCATACGGGTGTCGGAATCCAGGTACAGGTCATTTGCGATGAAAGCGTTATGGCTGACTTGTTCCACTACAGGATGACGTCCTCCCTGAATTTTGATGCCGATATCATCAATGAGTTCTGGACAGCATAAATCCAGCACCAGAGCGCGTTCCGCAAAATTGCTCAGTACGTCGAGCTCGGCAATGCAATAAGCACTTTGTTGAAGTGCGGATAATTCTTTCAACATCACATCGAGCAATTGTTCGTATAGTTGTTTCTCGCGCGCCAGCGCCTTGCTGTTTGCAGAAAGTACTTTGTCTTCAAATTCTTTCAGCTGTGGCGTGATGTAACGTTCCGCATTTTTTAAGGTCTGCCGTCTGATGTAGTCGCCCGGCACCGTCTCGGATTGCATCCTGCTAAGTTCGATGTAATAACCATGCACCCGGTTATAGCCCACTTTTAGCGTGGAAAGACCTGTGCGCGCTTTTTCCTGTTCCTCGAGTCTGATGAGAAATTCACCGGCATTGCTGCTCAGATTGCGCAGCTCGTCGAGTTCCGCATCGAACCCCGCAGCAATAACGCCACCTTCGCGTAATACGACCGGCGGGTTTTCCTCGATGGCTGCAAGTAGAAGTGCTGCGAGCTCTGGAAACTCCCGGATATCGCGTGCAAGGTTATTGACATGAGTTGAATTCAAGGTATTCAGCAATTGGTGCAATACCGGCAGGCACAACAAGGCATCACGCAAACGCGCAAGGTCTCGAGGGCGCGCACTGCGCAGACCAATACGCGACAGAATACGTTCGATATCTCCAATCTGTCGGAGCAGGGGATGTAACTGATCATGTGCATAAACTGCCTTGATCGCCGCGACCGCTTCCTGTCTCTGTTGAATCTGGCCCTTGTCGCGAATAGGTCGATGCAGCCAGCGTCGCAACAATCGGCTTCCCATCGGCGAAGAACAACAGTCAAAAACTGAGGCCAGCGTGTTCGACGTGGTGCCATTGAGATTCACATCGATTTCAAGGTTGCGACGGCTGATGGCATCCAGAATCAAACTGTCCTGCGCGTTTTCCAGTCGCAAACTCTGGCAATGTGCGAGCTCGCTTTGCTGCGTTGAGCGCACGTAATTCAACAGGGAGCCAGCCGCCTGAACGCCACTTGTGAGATGAGCACCGCCGAAGCCCGCAAGGCTGTCGGTACGAAACTGCCGTGTGAGTGTTTGCATCGCCGTATCGAAATCAAATTCCCAGTCCGGCCGTTTTCGTAGTCCTGCGCGTTCACTGACGGCGCTCGGAAGAGGCATGTTTTCAGGGACCAGTAATTCAGCCGGATTGAGGCGCGATAATTCCGCCAGCATGCCGGTTTCGGTTGACGTTTCCAGCACCGTGAAACGACCTGAACTCACATCCATCGCGGCAAGGCCAAAATTATTTTTGCCTTTGCAAAGAGCTACGAGCAGCTGATCCTGATACTCCTTAAGCAGTGCTTCGTCGCTCAACGTGCCCGGTGTGATGAGCCTGACTACTTTGCGCTCGACTGGTCCTTTACTGGTCGCCGGATCACCAATCTGCTCGCAGATCGCAACCGATTCGCCACACTCGACAAGTTTTGCCAGGTAACGATCAGCGGCATGGTAGGGAATGCCACACATCGGAATGGGGGAGTCGCCAGATTTGCCGCGTGCAGTCAGTGTAATGCCGAGAATTTCCGACGCTTTCACTGCATCCTGGAAAAACAACTCGTAGAAATCGCCCATGCGATAGAACAGCAATACGTCCGGATAAGCGGCCTTCACCGTCAGGAATTGCTGAATCATTGGAGTGTGCTGGACTGGAGTGTTATTCAAGCGACAGAGGTCAAAGGAGGAATGAAAGGGAAGTCGTGAATACTACCCCATCACTGTACTACGCACCAAGCCAGCCGCAATTCAAGTTGAGGTTTACACGATCTTTAGTGCTAGCAATTAATCGATGCATTTGGCGTGTGAATTGGATGCCCGCAAGCAAGTCGTGAACGACGAAAAGTTAGCTGTTTTTTTTGCGCACTATCCTTTCGTAGCAACCAGAGTAACAAACGCGTTAGAACAATATGGCGAATAGCTGTTTGCCGCTGATTTAATCCCCACAGGAATAGCCTCCACCAAGTACCTGACCACCACATGCAGTATGAATTTTCAGTAGTAGTGAACAAACACACTGCGACGCTACAGCTGGTTTGGATGGTTAAAACCTCCTGCTCCAATGCATTGATACAATTACTTAATTTATCAGAGTGAGATATTTGTAACGGGATAGCCCGGAGACTTGTATTTCGTTCATGCGATGCCTCACAGACGTCCCTCGGAACCACAGATTAACCCAAATCATTTTTGCCCAATCCGGCTTTATCTGCTTTAATGAAGTCTGTAAAAGACCAACTCGAAGCAGCGATTCTCGAGCTCTTCTGTTGTTAAATATCCGCACAAAAAATCCCGGTTTCCGACATTTTTTTATCAGCATTCAACTTTTATCAGGGCATTCAAATGGCAGAAAAAGAAACCAATAAAGACAAGGCATTGGCAGCGGCGCTGTCCCAGATTGAAAAACAGTTCGGCAAAGGTTCGATGATGCGTCTGGGGGCCAATGAAATAGTTGCCATACCAGCAATCTCTACGGGTTCTCTTGGTCTTGATATTGCCCTTGGCATTGGCGGCCTCCCACGTGGTCGAATCGTGGAAATTTACGGGCCTGAATCTTCAGGTAAAACCACCCTTACTTTGCAAGTGATTGCGGAAGCACAAAAACTCGGTGGCACCTGTGCGTTCATCGACGCTGAGCATGCACTTGATCCGTCTTATGCGCTGAAGTTGGGAGTGGACGTCGACAACCTGTTGGTCAGCCAGCCAGATACTGGCGAACAGGCTCTCGAAATCTGCGACATGATTGTCCGCTCCGGTGCAGTCGACGTGGTAGTCATTGACTCTGTAGCGGCACTTACACCACGCGCTGAAATCGAAGGCGACATGGGCGACAGCCACATGGGCTTGCAGGCACGTTTGATGTCTCAGGCGCTGCGCAAAATGACAGGTAACATCAAGACGTCAAATACACTGGTGATCTTCATCAACCAGATTCGTATGAAAATTGGTGTGATGTTCGGATCACCCGAAACCACTACCGGTGGCAACGCATTAAAATTCTACGCCTCTGTCCGTCTCGACATCCGTCGCATTGGTTCAGTGAAAGAGGGTGAAGAAGTCATCGGCAATGAAACCCGCGTCAAAGTCGTCAAGAACAAGGTTGCACCTCCGTTCAAACAGACTGAATTCGAAATCCACTACGGTGCAGGTATTTCCCGTAATGGCGAGATCGTCGATCTGGGCGTTGCCAATAACATGATCGAAAAATCAGGCGCATGGTATGCCTACAAAGGCGAGAAGATTGGCCAGGGCAAGAAAAACGCGATTATTTACCTGTCTGAACATCCAGCAATAGCCAAGGAAATCGAAGATAAACTGCGTGCTGCGCTAATGACGAAACCTGGCAAACCCAATCAGGCAAATGCGAACAAGCCTGAGGCTGTTGCCGAGTTGGAAGAGTAGTCCAGGCACGGTTAAATTACCCCTAGGTAAACGCAGGCATGAGCAAGTCACCTGCTGAACCTCCCGCAATAACAACCCGGCGTGCTGCAATGAATTTGTTGGCGCGCCGGGAACATTCCTTTCATGAATTACTGCAGAAGTTGACGGAAAAATTTCCTGACTTCAGCGCCGACGAAGTTATCCTTCCCGCGCTACAGCAATTGCAGGACGAAAATTTGCAATCTGACGAGCGGTTCGCTGAAGCCTACGTTCGTTATCGCAGTACTCGCGGAATTGGCCCGCAGAAAATTGCTGCAGAGTTGTATTCCCGCAAGCTGAATTCTGACCTGCTCAAGTCTGCACTCTATGAAAATGGTCCCGACTGGGCTGAAATGTGTATTGCGACGCTCGAAAAAAAATTCCGCATCAAGGCAAATGCCGCAGAGGCTGAGCGTATGTACTGGCAGCGGTTTTTGTTGCAACGCGGGTTCGACCAGCAAGACATCAGGAACGCGATACGAACATTGCTGAGTGACAAGTCCTCCTGAACGAAACGTTGAGTGAATTTGCGTAAAGGTTCAACCATCCAATAGAAGCAGTCGCCACTTTTTGTTTTCACTCACGCCTGACTCATGTCAAAAGAGCTCGCGATCTAAAACAGAAATGCTCTGAGCTCAGCTATTGTGACGAGTGCACAAGACCGACCGCACTGGTTAAATCCTGTTCGAAAAGCAACCCTTCGATTGACCTCTGAACACATCAGTCAGCAGCGGCTCAAGACTCTCTACTTGCCGATGTTATACTCGTTCAGCTGCGCCACTGGCCAAGATAAAAAGGACAACAAATGCGTACACAGGTTGCAATCATTGGTGCTGGCCCTTCCGGGCTTTTGCTCGGCCAGCTCTTGCATAAAGCGGGCATAACCAATGTGATTATCGAACGTCGTTCTGCTGAGTACGTATTGAGTCGAATCCGGGCAGGTGTGTTAGAAGAGGGTACGGTTCGTTTACTGCGTGAAGCCGGTGTCGGCGAACGTATGGATCTAGAGGGCGTCGTTCATGAAGGTTTGCAGATTGCCTTTGGCGGCAACGTGCGTCGTGTCGATCTCGCCAAATATGCTGACGGTAAAGTGGTGACGGTTTATGGCCAGACCGAGCTCACGCGCGATCTTATGGATGCTCGCGCTGAGGCAGGCATAATGACCTGCTACGAAGTAGACGATACTGAAATTCATGGTGCGGACTCAGCGCATCCATTCCTGACTTTTACGTTGAACGGTGTAAAAGAACGCCTCGATTGCGATTACATTGCAGGTTGCGATGGTTTTCGCGGTATTTCGCGGCAAGTTATTCCTGCGAGTATCCGCCGTGAATATGAAAAAGTGTATCCATTCGGCTGGCTAGGTTTGTTGTCGGAAACACCGCCGGTTTCCCATGAGATCGTCTATGGCACACACGAGCGTGGTTTCTCGCTGTGCAGCATGCGTTCGATGACCCGCAGTCGGTATTATCTGGAAGTACCTCTCACAGACAAAGTGGACGAGTGGTCGGACGACCGTTTCTGGGAAGAGCTCAAACGCAGATTGCCCGAATCCTATTCAGCTGAATTGATCACGGGACCTTCACTCGAAAAAAGCATCGCTGGGCTCAGGAGTTTTGTCGTTGAGCCGATGCAGTTTGGTCGTCTGTTTCTGGTTGGAGATGCTGCGCATATCGTGCCGCCGACTGGTGCAAAAGGTCTCAACCTTGCGGCAAGTGATGTGAATTATCTTTATCGCATTCTCGTCAAAGTGTACCGCGATAAACGCGAAGATTTGCTGCAAAAATATTCATCACTTTGTCTTGATCGAATCTGGAAGGCTGAACGTTTTTCCTGGTGGATGACATCCATGCTGCACAGGTTAAGTGACAATACATTCGATCATCGCATTCAACTTGCAGAGCTGGACTATTTTACGGGTTCGGAAGAAGGCCGACAGACCATCGCGAGAAACTATGTGGGTTTACCTTATCAGAATGTGGTGTGAGTTCGTTCGCGCCGAAGTAATCTTCAGGCGCAGTGATACCCCATACTTCCACGAACTGCAGTGCGTTGTTCAGCGCGAGCCTGGTTGACCAAACAGCCATTGGCTGCCTGAAGGCGAGATCACCTGATAGTCCACAAGGCCATCTGTATTGATGTCACCAGGTTTGAATGCCAGGTCGAATCTATCGGCGTTGGCCCGCAGGTAGCCGGATGTCTCGTCATTTAAAGCTTCGACGAAATAGGAGGGGCGCCAGGTTTTACCATTGATCGTTAACACACCGTGGTTGCGATCAAATTTGACTTCGAGCTCCATCGCCGTGACCGCATTGAGCAGTAGTGGAGCGGCGATGATTGGCTGCAGAATTTCTTCTACGCCATCCGCGTAGGTCAACGTGTAAAACTGATCGTTGCGATTCGAATCGCGAATTTTGGGTGGCTGCAGAAGCACCGCTCCCGTGTTGTCCGTTTGCCTGATGCCGGTAAAAGTAAACGCGGCGGAAAAGTGTAATGCTGGATCGAAGTCCGGATTGATAATTTCGAGCCTGCCGTCGTCCGTTTGCACGATTGTGCCCCAGGTGGAGAGACCCTCCGCCAGCGCAGCAGGATCCCACGCGACTGGCGCAAGCAGAACAGCCTGGCTTCCGGTGTTTGCAACAACGAGCCCATCCATTAATTCAGTAAGTCCCGC
>JAZKES010000005.1:76278-97728 GCA_040386995.1 Pseudomonadota bacterium
CCTGGCTTCCGGTGTTTGCAACAACGAGCCCATCCATTAATTCAGTAAGTCCCGCCTGGCTCGCATCAGTCGCAATGGCAACAATTCGGGCAGGAACATTTCTGTTATGGCCAGGTTCACTCTCGATTTGAACAAGTAAAGTCCCGGCCTCATTAACCCAGGTAATTGGATTGGTGAGAGCGCCACTTGAAAAGGCAATTTCGAGCTGATCAAAAGCAAGATAAACGCCTGGTTGCGACCATTCCCGACCCGTCTCTGCGCCTGCGTAAATCGGCGACGCTTTCGCCATAAAACGCAGGTCTTCCTGAGCTTGCGCAGTCAGGCAAAAAATAACCATTGGAATGAGATAAATGTAGTTACGCACAAGCCTTGGCACTCGTTCAGCGGATACAGGGTATTACGACAGAGTGTAGAACTTCCTTTATCAGAAGAGCGTGATGGGGTTGCCAGCTTAAGGAAATTAAAAAACCTGACTATTCAGCGATTTATGGTTACAGGGAGAGGAATTACAGCTCTTGCTTGATTTGATTTCGATGTCTTGTTGAACTCCGGAACACAATATGGGTCTTGAACTTTAATACCCCGAAAGGGTGCGTTGATTCGCGTTAAAAAAGCCCTTGGAATTGGCCAAATTTAATGATGAGTTTGCGATTTTTATCAGATACACTTGCCCTCGTTTTTAGCCCCTCAGCCAGAAGGATTTCCCGCACTCAATGCGATTGAAAAGTATCAAGCTTGCAGGATTTAAATCCTTCGTCGATCCCACTACCGTCAACTTCCCCAGCAATCTGTGCGGCATCGTTGGCCCCAACGGCTGCGGCAAATCCAACATCATTGACGCAGTGCGATGGGTAATGGGCGAAAGCTCGGCGAAAAACCTGCGTGGCGAGTCGATGACGGACGTCATCTTCAACGGTTCAAGCGACCGCAAGCCGGTCGGTCAGGCCGCTGTTGAACTGATCTTCGATAACTCCGATCGCAAGATCACGGGTGAATACGCCGGATTCAACGAAATTTCAGTCAAGCGCGTGGTAAACACCGACGCGCAATCGACCTATATCCTGAATGGCACCAAGTGCCGCAGGCGCGACATTACAGATATTTTTCTCGGTACAGGCCTTGGCCCGCGCAGTTATTCGATTATCGAGCAGGGTATGGTGTCGCGCCTTATCGAATCCAAGCCAGAAGACCTGCGGGTTTTTATCGAAGAGGCCGCCGGCATTTCCAAATACAAGGAACGCCGCAAGGAAACCGAAAGCCGCATCAGCCGCACGCGCGAAAACCTTGAACGTTTGACCGATATTCGCGAAGAGCTCGAGCGTCAGTTACAGCACTTGCAACGACAGGCAAGATCCGCCGAAAAATACCGCGAGTTCAAACAGGAAGAGCGCGACATGACTGCGCGTCTGCATGCACTGCGCTGGCAGCGCCTCGACCACGAAGTCAACTCATCCCAGCAGATCACGCGTGACCTGGAAGTGAGACTCGAGGCAAGTGTTGCGGGTTATCGCGGAGTCGAAGCAGAAATCGAACAGCAACGCGCAGCGGGAACCGAAGCCAACGAGAGTTATCAGGAAGTTCAATCAAGCTACTACAGCCTCGGCAGTGAAATTTCACGTATCGAACAGAGCATCGATTACCAGCGCCAACGCAAGCAGCAGCTCGAAGAAGATTTATACAATACGACCGAAAATCTCTCGCGTGCTCAAGCCGAACTGACGGCCGATCTCGACAAAATTACCTCACTCGACGAAGAAATAAATCGACTCGAACCGCAGCTTGAAGAAATCAAGGCGCGTGAAGAGTTGTCGGTTGCCACGTTGGAAGACGCAGAACATTCCATGCAGCAGTGGCAGACCGAATGGGACCATTTCAATCAGGAATCCGCGAATAGCGTACGTAAGGCAGAAGTCGAACAACAGCGCATCAATCATCTTGAAAACATTGTCGATCGTGGCATTGCCCGTAAGGGCACTCTTGGCAAGGAACTCGAAAGTCTCGCCACTGATCCCGAGACCGAAAAACTCGCCGCGCTTGAACATAGCCTCGTTGAACTGAGCACGTTGCAAGGTGATCTTGAACAGCAAAGCGCAGGACTCAATGCAAAAATCGAAAACACCCGCGAGCAGCTCAAGGCCTGTAATAGCAGTCTGAGCCAGCAACGCAATTCTGTGCAGACGCTACTGGGTCGACAGGCTTCTCTTGAGGCATTGCAGCAACAGGCGCTCGGCAGTAAAGATAAATCGCGCCAGCGTTGGCTTGAACAGAACAAACTCGACAACCGGACACGCCTGGTCGACAAGCTGAAAGTGCAAAATGGCTGGCAAGTGGCTGTTGAAACTGTTCTCGGCGAACATCTGCAAGCCATTTGTGTTGAAGACATGGAAGCGTTGGCCACAGCGCTGCAGGAATTCACGTCAGGCCATCTGACGTTGAGCGATAGCAAATTTGCTGCAGATACCGGCCCGGATAATTCAGCTTTGGCAGATCGCGCGTTGAGCGCCAAAGTAACTTCGGAAGCGTCCTTGTTGAGCTTGTTCGCTGGCATCTACACCGCAGACAGTCTCGCTGAGGGACTCGCACTGCGAGGCAAACTTGCAGCAGGCGAATCCATCGTAACCCGCGACGGAGTCTGGCTGGGCAGCAACTGGTTGAAACTCGCAAAAGGTTTTGATGAGAAGGCCGGCGTCATTCAGCGTCAGGAAGAACTGAGCGCCCTGAATGAACAGATCGCACAGACGCAGGAAAAAATTGATTCATTCATTGATCAGGCCGACGCGTCGCAGCAGCAATTGCGCAACCTCGAGCAGGACAAGGAAAACATCATCCAGCAACTGGGCGACGTAAATCGCCAGCTGACTGAATATAGTTCCGACCGCTCCGCGCGATTGATGAAAATCGAGCAAGTTGCCGAACGCCGCAAGCGTCTGCGCCAGGAAATCGACGAACTCGAAAAACAATTACAGATCGAACAAGCCAACATCGTGACGTCCCGTTCCGGCTTGCAAGTAGCGCTCGATAATATGGAACAGGATAACGCGCGCCGCGAAGAACATCTGTTGAGTCGCGATGAACACCGCAGAGTGCTGGACCAGGCACGACAGTCGGCGCGCTCCGAGCGCGATCAGGCCCATCAATTAGCGCTACGTCATCAAACCTTGCTGGCCCAGCTGAATTCGTTGAAGAACACATTGACACGAGTTACTGCGCAGGTGAATTCATATGAATTGCGCCATGCTCAGTTAACCGAAAATCTCAAAACTACCGATGATCCGTTACCGGGTTTAATGCAAGAACTTGAAATCAAATTGAGCGCGCGGCTTGATGTTGAAAACAGGCTCACTGCCGCGAAGGCAAGTGCCGACACCATCGAACATCACTTGCGAGAACTTGAAAGTCAGAGAAGTAAAACGCAGGAATCCAGCCAGAAAATTCGCGATGAACTCGTGACCCGCAAACTTACGATCGAGGGCGCAACCGTAAAACGCGCAGCACTCGAAGAACAAATGAACGAAAATAACTATGCGATGGCAACGGTGCTTGAAACGATGCCTGCAGACATCACCGAACAATCGTGTGAGCAGGAACTCGAACAGATCGCTGCGAGAATCCAGCGGCTCGGCCCGATCAACCTTGCTGCTATCGATGAATATACGACGCAGTCCCAGCGCAAAATTTACCTCGATGCGCAGAATGCCGAACTCGAACGTGCACTTGATACTTTGCAGAACGCAATTCGCAAGATCGACAAAGAGACGCGTACACGTTTCAAGGAAACGTTCGACAAGATCAATCAAGGTCTACAGCAATTGTTTCCCAAAGTGTTTGGTGGCGGCCACGCGTATCTGGACATGGTTGGCGAGGATCTGCTCGATACCGGAGTCGCCATCATGGCGCGGCCTCCTGGCAAGAAAAACAGCACCATTCATTTGCTCAGTGGTGGTGAAAAGGCCATGACTGCAATTGCACTTGTGTTCTCGATTTTCCAGCTCAATCCGTCCCCATTTTGTATGCTCGACGAAGTGGACGCACCACTCGACGATGCCAACGTAGGCCGTTACGCTGCGCTGGTCAGGGAGATGTCAGAAGTTGTACAGTTCATCTTCATCACGCACAATCGCCTGACAATGGAAAGCGCCAAACAATTGTTGGGCGTTACAATGCATGAGCCAGGTGTGTCACGGCTGGTCGCCGTTGATATTGATGAAGCTGCCGAACTGGCAGCAATGTGATTTGTTGATCCGGAAGATAAGATGCCAATGACGGATTTACTTGCCATTCTTCTGATTATCGCAATCGTTGTAGTTCTGCTCGACGGCGTACGTCGCAAGCTGCGGGACAGGCGCGGGCGCGTAGTACTCAAACTCGACAGAAAAAATATCCCCGCGGATAACGTCGATCTCGATGAAATTCCACTCTCTGAATTACCTAATGGCGGTGCGCGCAGGCTTGAAAGAGCCGGCGACGAAATTCCGGTCATTCGCCGCAAACCATCTGTTCTGCCTTCTATCAAAAAAGCGCGAGAGGCTGGTGAAACCCCGCACAGCGCAGTTCCTGTGCTGATGGAAACTGTCGATCTCGATGAAGAGGATATTGAACATACCAATGTCTTCGCCGATGGCTCAGCGGTCGACTCCTTCGTTACAGAAGAATTTGATGAAGCAGAAACCAATTTTGAAGATGAGGAGGATGACGAGGACGATGAAATCATCGATGGCCTCGACGAAGAATACGCCGCAGAACCGCAGGGAAGGCGCCGCGTCACCGCAAACGATGCAATTGTTGACGTTGAAGATCTTGATAATGAATTCGATGATGAACTCGAATTTGAAGTCGAAGAACAACTGGTTCCGGAACAACTGGTCGTTAGTCCAGACGAAGTAAACGCGCCCGACATCCTCGTTGATCTGGACGAAGATGAAGACCTGGATTTCGATGAAGATGATGATGACGAATATGAAGCTGTTGCGGTTGCGCCGCCGCAAGTCAAAAAAGCTGTTCTCGAATCAATAGAGAATGAACAACTCGACGATGATAATGAAGAAGCGTTCGATGAAGAGTTCGAAGACGACGATGAAGATGACTTCGACGAAGATGAAGAGGATATCGATTCCGACGAAGAACTCGATGATGAATTCGAGGATGACTACGAAAACGAACCGCTTCTTTTGCAGGACGTTTACAACAAGGCTGCAGGACATTTCAAACGTCCGACTGAGCAACAACCGAGAATAGAACCAGGCTTCGGCGGTGCGGCATTCCATGACGACGAGCTTGAGGAAGATTTTTCGTCCGCGTTTCTGGACGACCCGGAGCTCAATGCAGAACTTCAGGAAGAGATGCGGCCAATCCCCGTCGTTCCGCGTCCGGTGCAGAAGCCCGAACCCGAGCCCAAGTCAGCGTTCAAACCCGAACCTAAATCACCGTCTAGACCGGAACCAAAACGAGAGCCCGAACCTGTAAAACCTGCCAGGTTTTCTTATACACGCCCTGATTCTTATGAACCTCCTGAGGCGTTTGAAGCATCTGACCTGGATGAGCCATCTGACGTGTACGAGCCCGAGTGGCCGACGCCAGCTGAATCGTGGCCGCCAAAGACCCGTGTGCCTGTTCCTGCTGGAGCACTGTCGAAAGCACCTTTAAAACGCGAATCACTGAAACCTGTCCCAAACAAGAAAGACCAGGGCGAACTGTTCCGCGAAGAGAACCTGCGCAAGGCCGCAGAAGCTGAACAAAGAGCGGAGCCTCCCGGCCCTCAGGAAGTCATCATCATCAACGTCATGGCGCGGCACGGTGCAATGTTTTCTGGCGCAGATCTTCTACCCGTGTTGAGCAAACAGGGGCTGCACCTGGGTGAAATGAGTATTTTCCACCGCCATGCAGAACTTGATGGCAGTGGGCAGGTTATGTTCAGCATGGCAAACATGGTTAAACCAGGCACGTTTAATTTGGCTGCGATGGAAACGTTCAACACTCCTGGTGTGAGCTTTTTCCTGCAGCTACCAAACAAACTTGGCAACCTGCCGAGTTTTGAAAAAATGCTCGCAGCCGCGAGCGCCGTAAAAATCACCCTCGATGGCGAATTCAAGGATGAAAACCGC
Source organism: Pseudomonadota bacterium (assembly GCA_040386995.1). GTDB lineage: Bacteria > Pseudomonadota > Gammaproteobacteria > Pseudomonadales > Pseudohongiellaceae > CAILUG01. Next base: position 82,380 of record JAZKES010000005.1, read on the forward strand.
AGCGTGTTTACAAGGCAGACGGTAGAACACTGCCGTCAACGTATTCAGGATTTCGAACTCGCCCTGCTAAAACGAAAGTAGGGTGTCTTGGTAAGGTCCTCGCAAGCAAGGTCAATGCATCATGGCCGTTACTGACAAGCTCAGAGCGCAAGCGCTGCATCTGCGAGAGCAGATCGAGCATCACAATCGTCTTTATTACCAACTGGATAATCCGCAAATTCCCGATCAGGAATACGACAAGCTGTTCCTGCAATTGCAGGAACTCGAGAGTCAGTATCCCGAATTGTTGACACCCGATTCACCCACACAACGCGTAGGCAGTGCACCTGTCGGTGGCTTCACTCAAGTGGTGCATACACTGCCGATGTTGTCGCTCGATAAAGTTTCTAACGCAGAGGATTTACAGCGTTTTGAAGAGCGCAGCCTTAAACGCCTGCCCTCAGTGCAGGAGTTGTCTTATAGCTGTGAGCCAAAAATCGATGGTGTTGCAGTAAGTCTGTTATACGAAAACGGTGTGCTCGTGCGCGGTGCGACGCGAGGCGACGGAACAACCGGCGAAGACATTACCCACAACGTAAAAACCGTAAGAGATATTCCGCTGCGCCTCTCCGGCAACAATTTTCCAGCGCGACTCGAAGTGCGTGGCGAAATCTTCATGAGCAAATCCGGTTTTGCCGCGATGAACGAAGAAGCGCTGGCTAAAGAGGAACGCACGTTTGTAAATCCGCGCAACGCAGCCGCAGGCACTATGCGGCAGCTGGATTCCCGTATCACGGCCAAGCGACCTCTTACTATGTTTTGCTACAGCGCCGGCCTTGTCGAAGGTGGCACGTTGCCTGGTACCCTCAGCGAAGTATTCGATCGTTTTGCATTGTGGGGACTGCCCATCAATCCATTAAGACAAGTGGTAAGCGGAATCGCGGAATGCAGGGCTTATTGCGAATTTGTGCTGGCGCAGCGTAATGCACTCGACTACGAAATCGATGGTGTCGTGATTAAGGTTGATAGGTTTGCACTGCAGGAAGAGCTCGGTATGAACTCACGTACCCCGCGCTGGGCAATGGCGTACAAGTTTCCTGCCGAAGAAGTGATCACACAATTGCTCGATGTCGAGTTTCAGGTGGGGCGCACTGGAACCATAACGCCCGTTGCGCGCCTGAAACCAGTGTTTGTCGGTGGCGTCACTGTGAGCAATGCAACTCTGCACAACATGGACGAAGTGAGACGGCTCGGCTTACAAATTGGCGACAGTGTCATCGTCCGACGGGCAGGGGATGTCATTCCGAAAATTGTCAAAGTGGTTGATCCAGAGGCGGCGGTATTTGCCGAAACTCTGACGGAGGAAGTCGATTCCGACGTGCTTGCTGCTACCAGTGGTAAACGCAGGGCAATCGTTGCACCCGAGTTGTGCCCTGTGTGTGAATCACCGGTTGTGCAGGACGAGGGTGAGGTATCACTGCGCTGCAGCGGTGCGTTGGTCTGTCGCGCGCAGCTGGTGCAGTCCTTGCTGCATTTTTCATCACGCGGTGCGATGGACATCGAAGGCCTCGGCACCAAGTTGGTAGAACAGCTGGTAGAAAACAAGCTCGTCAGCAACGTAGCCGATTTATACAAGCTCGATCTTGAGACGTTGCAGCAGCTCGACAGAATGGGAACAAAATCGGCGCAGAATATTCTCGACGCAATTAACCGCAGTAAAACCATCGGCCTTGCGCGTTTCCTGTTTGCGCTTGGTATTCGCGATGTTGGTGAAGCCACCGCATTGAATCTTGCCACCCAGTTCGGATCACTTGCGGCAATCATGGCCGCAGACGAAACACAGTTGCTCGATGTGCCGGACATCGGCCCGGTGGTTTCGTCTCGCATCGCGCAGTTCTTCGCATTACAGACCAATCGCGACTTGATCGAAGCTCTGTTGGCAAGCGGTGTGAGCCCAAGCGAGCTTACCGTTCTGCCGAAAGAAACTTTACCACTGCATGGCCAGACCTGGGTTGTAACCGGATCACTCGAGGCAATGGACCGCAACGCTGCAAAGGCTGCGTTGCAGCAGTTGGGTGCCAAGGTCGCGGGTAGCGTATCAAGCAAGACAACCTGCGTAGTTGCCGGGCCGGGTGCGGGTTCAAAGCTGACCACTGCCGAGGAACTTGGGGTCAAAGTGATCAATGAGGAAGAATTCATGACACTGCTGGGACAGCACGACACCAGCGCAAAAAGCCGGTAAAGTAGCCCAATAGACGGTTTGTCATTGGTTCGAGTCCATTCATGGTATTTGTTCGTTTGGTCGCAACGGGGTTTTTGCTGCTGCTGACGGCATGTGCATCTGTACCTCCTAATACCGGCAACATCTGCTCTGTGTTCGATGACAAAGACGGCTGGTTCCGCGCCGCACGGCAGGCAGAAAAACGCTGGGGTGTCCCAATCCCCGTTTCCATGGCGTTTATTAAACAAGAATCCGGGTTTGCCAGCAGGGCCAAACCGCCACGCCGCAAATTTCTCGGTTTTATTCCCGGTCCGCGTCCTTCTTCAGCCTTCGGTTTCGCGCAGGCGCAGGATTCCACGTGGGATGATTACAGAAAACTTTCCGGCAACGGGATTGCACGGCGTTCAAATTTTGCCGATGCAGTGGACTTCGTCGCTTGGTACAACAACATGTCGTATCGCACCAACAACATTGCACGCGACGACGCTTTTAATCTCTACCTCGCCTATCACGAGGGCAATGCAGGTTTCAGGCGCCGCACGTATGAGGGCAATAACACGCTTATCAATGTCGCCCGCAAGGTTGAGGCGAATGCTCTCGCGTATCAGCAACAGTTTGCGGTATGTGAAAGTGAGTTAGGCAAAAACTGGTTTGAGAGGTTATTTTCGTGAATTGGTGGGGCAAGTTATTAGGCGGCACAATTGGTTTTATGCTGGGCGGTCCACTCGGCGCGATCCTGGGCGCATCGATGGGTCACAATTTTGATCGCCCCACGTCTGGCGGTCCTTATCTTGGCCATGCCTCGTCAGAAGTAGAAAAAATCCAGTCGGCTTTTTTCGCAGCGACTTTCAGCATGGCGGGTTATATCGCCAAGGCTGATGGCCATGTTAATCCGCAGGAAATTGCGCTGATCGAATCGGTGATGAAGCAGATGCATCTCAATGCGCAGCAAAAGCAGGCTGCGATCGCGATGTTCCAGAAAGGTAAGGAGGCAAATTTTCCAGCGCAGGAAGTGCTCGAACAATTTCGCCGCGAATGTCATCGGCGCCGTAATCTGTTGCAGATGTTCCTGGAAATTCTGGTCGCTACCGCGATGGCGGATGGCAGCTTGCATAGCACCGAGCGCCATGTGCTCGACGCTGCTGCAAGAACACTCGGGTTCAGTGACTTCGAATACCAGCAAATTCTGCGCAGGCAGCAGGCCAGCCACCACATGCAGGGCAAGACGCAAACTCCAGCAGCAGCTCTGGCAGATGCGCACAAAGTGCTGGGCGTCGAAAAAACGGTCAGCGATGAAGAACTCAAGAAAGCGTATCGACGCCTGATGAACCAGCATCACCCCGACAAACTTGTCGCCAAGGGCCTGCCGCAGGAAATGATGGAAATGGCCACCAAAAAAACCATGGAAATAAAAGCCGCGTATGAGCTGATCAAGGATTCGCGCGCTGCGTGAATTCAGTGGAAGTGTCGATCAGGTAACCCGATCTGGCGGCGCGATGTTTCTGGTATCAACAATACTTTGACTCGCTCATATATCTTGATGATGTTTCGCGATAGCTAGCTACCGTGAATTCTGCCGAGCTGCACAACCAATCACCCCATCAATATTTATGTTCACCCAAAAAAAAGCCCGGTTCACCTTAGGGTGCGCCGGGCATGCAAATATCATCTTTTTGAACAGGTGAGGAAGCCACCACAAATCACCTGTTCGAGCATTAAGATCATCACGAACGACAAAAGTTCCGGCGTTCGTAAAACTATTTATTACGTCTGACTACAGCGTCTGAATATTCAGGCCAAGACGTTCAAGTTCTGTCTGGCACGCCTTGTTGCTGACAATACCAATACTCGCTTTGTCGCCCGTTAGATAACGTTCGGTGACCGCCTTCAAATCGTCGATCTGCACATCCAGTATCTGCTGACGGAAACGCGCACGCTGGGCTTTATCGCGGCCAAACAATTCATTGTGGAAGGCCTGCTTGGCGCTTCCTGCTGGCGACGCTGGTTTATCAAGACTTGAGATAACGCCAAGGATTGATTCTTCAAGTTGGCTGTAATCGTGTGTGGTTTCAAGCATCCAGTCGATAGCTTTTTTGAAGTCGTCGAGAGTGTCAACAAGACGTGGATCTCTATACGAATAGAAGCGGAACGAAGCAGAGCCTGAATCCTGCGACGCACCACCACCGTACGCGCCGCCTTGTTCACGAATTGCACGGTGCAGGAAACCATTACGCAGAAACCCGCCGAGTACCGTTAACGGAGCAGCATCCGCATGGCCGGAAGGAACAGTCGGAAATGCCATCGCGCAAAAATTCACTTGAGTACTGGTCAACCAGGCTTCCTGAACCCTGGCCCGAATGGGTTCCAGTTTGAACAGCTCCGGCGTGTTAGGCACGGTGGTGTTGGCCCATACCTGCTGTAGATTATTCAGCAGTGCACCTTCTTCGTTGGCTTCAGCAATCACCAGCATTTGTTTACTGCTGGCCAGCAGCGTCTGGTGCAAGGCAGCAAGCGAACCAGCGAAATCCACTAATTTGCTGTTGTCTTCGAGCTCTTTGACCATTTGTTTGAAACTGCGTATGCCGGCAAGGCCCCCAGTTCGATATTCAAGTGCAGACAATGGACACATCTGGCTGCAGGCTGCGCCCATCGCAAGACTGTGGCCCTGGCTCGTGATGCTCTGTTCCTTGCGGCTCAGTATCTGTTCAAGTAATTCGTGGATACGTGCCAGTTCGTCAAAGCGGCATTCATGTAACGTATCGAATATCAGCTGGCTCAGGTCATTCTGTTTGCGATAAAGCGCCTTGCTCGACACCACCATATACGCCTGTACATCCTGTTCACTTTCGATGCGGTTACGCATTGATGAATAGGCATTGATGCCACCGCTGATGCCAGCCTGTTTACCCTGCACGTCAAGATAGCTCAGTTTGCCGAGGCCAACTTCAGTCAGGCAGCTTGTGTAACTCGACAGTGTTGCAGTTTCAATTGCAGTCAGTTTCGGCAAGGTGATGATCACTTGCTGATAACTCAGGCCGTTAGTGCCTTGCGCATAAAAGCTCAGCGGCATGGTTGCTGCGTTGAGTTTCAGGCTGTGTTTATTTCCCGTTGGCCACTTGATGTCTGAAGGCACATCGGCGAGTTCCACTTTCGGCAACAATGACGCATCGTGTTTCTGGTTCTGGCGCGCCTGCAGTGCAATGCCTTGATTAACGATTTCGTGTTTTTCAGTGTCGGTAAGTGTGGCCTTGATATTCGCAAGCTTCGCTTTTTCAGCAGCAGCATCCGTTTCGCCGAGCGTCGCGTCAGGGTGCACCGTGAGCGTCAACCTGTGTGAATTGTCGAGCAGCAGGCTCTGCACGAGATTCGGAATGTAACGCGGATCCTTGATGTCCTCTTTGAGCTGATCAAGCACAGGGTCGATATCCAGAAGCTCGATAGGATCGCCACGATGTGTCGCGGTAGACAGCGCGGAGAGGATCAGTTGAAGGCCATAAGGATAGGAATCGCCGCTGATTTCGCGCTGATGTAATTCAAGCGCATGTAACGCTGCTTCGACCTTATCCTGTGGAATACCTTCTTTAACCACTTTTTCGAGTGTCGTGAGAATAAGGGCTTCGATCTCGGCGGTGCTGTCGGTCGCACAGCCTTCGAGGCCTGCGCTGAAACTCATTTCGCGGAACGAATCTTCGAGACCACACAGTGGTGATGGCGAACGGCCGAGGCTGGATGTTTCGAGCACCTGAAGAAGTGGGCTTGCGCTGTTGTCGAGCAACACAGCACTCAGCAACTGCGCTTTGTACATGTCAGCGAGATTGGTGCTACGGCCGAGCAGCCACGACACAACCACATGGGTTTTGTCGGTTATGTCTTCTTCGTCGAGTGGATAAGTCGCAGTCACTTTGCGTGGCTCGGCAAAACGCTGTTCATCACCCACCGCAACATGTACATCCAGTTTGCTGAATTCGTGCAATGCGTGTTTTTCGAAATTGACCTGATGTTCGTATGCGGAAATATCACCAAACGTCATGAAGATCGCATTGCTCGGATGGTAATGCGTCTTGTAGAAATGCTTTAGTTGTTCATACGTCAGGTTTGGAATGTCTTTCGGATCGCCGCCACTGTTGTAGTGATAAGTCGTGGTTGGAAACAGATTCGCGCTGAGCACTTGCCAGATGTAACTCTGCGGCGAACTCATCGCACCTTTCATTTCATTAAAAACCACGCCTTTATATTCGAGTTCGCTCTCCGCATTATCGACCTGCTGAAATTCGAGGCGATGTCCTTCCTGCGCAAAATCCAGTTCGTTGAGATTCGAGAAAAACACCGCATCGAGGTACACCTCGAGCAGATTGTTGAAGTCCTTGCGGTTCTGGCTGGCAAAAGGATAGGCGGTCCAGTCGCTGCTCGTGAATGCGTTCATGAAGGTATTCATCGAACGACGGATCATCATGAAAAACGGATCGCGCACAGGAAAGCGCCGGCTGCCGCAAAGTGCGGTGTGTTCGAGAATATGCGCGACACCTGTTGAATCCATCGGCACTGTGCGCAGCGCAACAAGGAACACGTTTTCGGGATTGTCGCTTGCAAGATGGAAATGTTTGGCGCCGGTTGCGGGGTGTTCGTACTCTTCTACAGTCAGGTTAAGCGTGGGCAGGAAACGGCTGCGCAATCGAATAAAGGATGAACCACTTTGGGTGGCGGATGTAGCGGTTGAAGTACCGGCTAACTGCATGGGTTTGAAATCCTTAAAAGCCTGTGGAATATGGGGTTACATGCTAAAACGTAATGTCGGGCAGTACAACAAAAGCGAGCCAGTTGGTAAATTGATGAAGGTAAAAGACCTCATCTCCGGGGAAGCAATCCCGCACCAGATTTGCGCGGAATCGATCAGTGCATTTCTTTACTGCTCAGCTGTTGAATACTCCGCAGAAAACTGATTTTCATTATTCAGCAATGGAGGCGAATCATGTCAATTCAATACACAATCAAGCGATTATCGCTATAAAACAATAAATAACCTCAAGGCCTCAAGTTGCAGCCGAGCTGAGGCGAATGCTTGTGTCAGGTTTTCACGTTGCTGCTGCAGATAAATAATTTCATTGTCCTGAACCTGTGGATTCACGGCCTTTAACGCCTGCAAACGCTGAATTTCGGTATCGAGCCTGGCTTGCATTGCGCCGGTGTGACTTGTGCAAAGATCGGGTAGCAGTTTTTCTGCGACTTGTTGGCTGAGTTTGCTGAGCAACTGCAGTACGGCTTTTTTGTCGGTGACGAGATTGCTGACTTCAGTTTTGTCCATCGTTTGCATCCTGCTGTCGAGAAATTCCGCAGGCAAAGCCTTGCCCAGACTACGCTTCTGCGAATCAACCACAGTGCGCAAGGTGCTGGTCGGGAAGAACCGTTTTGCTTGCAAGCGCGGTGGCGCGCTGACATTCACACGATAGATGCTTTCAAGGACGAGACTCCCCGACACCAGACGTTTATCGCGCAGTGTACCGACACAACATTTGCCGTGATTGTCTTGCAAGATCATGTCGAGACTCTGCAGCACCAGTGGATGCAGCCAGTTCACAAAAGGCACATCATCGCGGACCAACGCGAGCTGACGATCCAGCGTAAAGGTCATGCCGTCATCCGGAATTTGTGGAAACGATTCGATGAGCATGTCGTCGCCTGGCATGACGCTCCAGGTGTGATTGGTATTTTCTTCCGAGTCGAGTCCATAAGAGGCGAACACTTGCTGCAGGAACGCAGCGGGTGAATCCTGATGTTCAAGTTCGGTCACCTGTTGCAGCAGGCTTTGTGCAATCGCAGGCCTGCATGAATTCAACTCAAGGAGGCGGTCACGGCCGAGCACATGCTCCCGTAGCAGTTCTTCGTTGAGTTGTTTGCTATGTGCAAGCAGTTTGGCGCGCAGCTCGAGTTCGCCGGGTTGTTGCATCGTTTGCTCAAGTTCTTGTTCGAGCAATTTGCACACTTGTGCAGCAACCGGGTTTGGCCGCGCGAAAATCTCGAGACTGTTTGCGAAAAATTGCATCAATACTTCCTGACTGGTACCGGCAAAGTAGGGCAGGTGAATGTTGACGGTATGGTGCTGGCCGATGCGATCGAGCCTGCCAATACGCTGCTCGAGTAAATCAGGATTACGCGGCAGATCGAATAACACAAGATTCTGGCTGAACTGGAAATTGCGGCCCTCGCTACCGATCTCCGAACATACGAGCAACTGCGCTCCGGCTTCATGTTCGGCAAAATAGGCAGCAGCGCGGTCGCGTTCGATCAGACTTAATCCTTCATGGAATACGGCACTGCGCACACCGCGATTCAAGCGCATAAATTCTTCGAGTGCTTGTGCAGTTGCTCGGCGCTGACAGATCAACAGAAATTTCTGTTGACGGTTTTCCTTGAGTAATTCGTTAAGCCATTCGACACGTGGATCGTCCTTGAGCCATGTTGTTTTGAACGTAACTTCCTGTTCGGGATTGAGCTGACTTGCACTGGTTTCATAAAGTGCGGGAAGCTGCAAAGGATAAGTGTGTAATTTTCGCTCGGGAAATCCGCTGATATTTCTGCGCGAATTGCGATAGACAATGCGGCCGGTGCCATGGCGGTCGAGCAGCGCATCGAGTACTTCACGCGCTTTCTTCTCGACGAGATCTTGAGTAGTTTCAGCGGCAAGTTCTTGCAACATCGATTTGAGCTGATCGTCCGAGGCGAACGCAAGCAGGCGTGTAATAAGTGTTGCGCGCTCTGCCTGGCTGAGGCTGCCAATGTTGACGAGTTGATCAAGCAGACTTGCAACTTCAATGTAATGTTGCTGCTCTGCAACAAAACTGTCGAAGTTATGAAAGCGTTGTGAATCGAGCAACTGCAGCAAACCAAAATGGCTTTGCAGGCCGAGCTGATCGGGCGTGGCTGTCAGCAATAACAAGCCGGGCACCACTTCAGCAAAACTTCTGACAATCTCGTAAATTCCCGCTGCCGGTTCTGACTCCGCAGATTCCTGCACGAGCAGATGATGCGCTTCATCAACGATCAGTAAATCCCAACCTGCTGCGAGTGCTGCTTGCCGCCATTCGGGATGTAAGCGCAGTAGGTCCCGACTGCACAATACATGTTGTTCGGTTTCGAACGGATTCACCGGATTAACTTCGGTTATCGCAACGCAACGTTCGTGGTCGAGTATCGTGAAGCGCAGATTAAAACGGCGCAGCAATTCCACGAGCCACTGATGCACCAGTGAGTCAGGTACCAATATCAACACTCTATTGGCCAGGCCGCTGAGTAATTGCTGTTGCAGAATCAGACACGCTTCGATGGTTTTACCGAGGCCAACTTCATCGCTCAGAAGTACGCGTGGTGCAGGCCGGGTTGCGACTGTATGCGCAATGTACAACTGGTGCGGGAGTAGTTCTGTCCTGCCGCTGCAAAGCCCCAGCAGCGGCGAACTCTCGATAAACGCGAGCACTTTCAGCGCAGCGAGGCGCAGTTGATACCACGATAAATTTTCGACTTGGCCAACGAGCAAACGTTTCAGCGGCTGACTCAGACTCAGGTGAGGAAAGAGTTCTGTCTCGGGTAACAAACGGCTTGTATTTGGGTTGGTGCCGTTCACTTCGTACTGCAAGAGCCCGGCTTTTTCGTTCACTGCCAATACAGTGCAATGGGTGCCCTTGCGATCTTGCACCTTATCGCCGGCGTCGAAACGAATACGCGTGAGCGGTGCGTTGGCAATTGCGTAAAGGCGTGTGGTGGCTGCGGCCTGGAACTCTACAGTGATGTTTCTTCCGCTTACTTCTACTATCTGGCCGAGGCCCAACTCTGGCTCGGCTTCACTGATAAAACGCTGTCCTGGAACAAATACTGTCATGACAAATGGATCGCAAAAAAGGACCCATGGTACGGGGTTGGAGTGCCGAGAGCCAGTTGGCGTTTGCCGGGATTTACGGCACCTGGGGCTGGCTGGCTGTGGGGCCGATGACGAAAATAGTATTGCCGAATGGATCACTCAGATCGAAGGTGCGCGCGTTCCAGGTTTCATTTTGCGGAGCGCGGTTTATTTTTACTTTATGGCGCCATTCCTCGTAATAAAAGTCGGTGCTGTCGACTTCCAGCGCAACACAGACGTGGCGTCCGTGACCCTTCATCGGGCATTCAAGAGTAAGGCCGATGGTACCGCGCGCAATCCCCATGATTCCCGAGACATCATCATCGGAAGTCTCAAAAACCACGTGAAAACCAAGCGCATCTACATAAAACAGTTTCGCAAGATACAGATTATCAACGGGTAAAATGGGAATGGCTCTTTCCATGGCGAACTCTCAACAATGTCATTTCCTGATGGTTACTTTCCCGTCCCGGGGTAATACGTTGAGCATCAAACCAAACGAGGAAACAGGTCAGGTTGCTATGTCCCGCCGTTTAGTTGTGTCCAGAATACTGATAATCATGAAAACAGGGAACCGGCTTTCTGTTAGTTCATCATGGGTTCAGCACGGAACCCGGGGGTATAGCCCGTTAATCCAGGGTTTCACGATTTTTGCTGGTGTCATGCCGAAGCCTTCAAAGCGTGTTGCTCCTGCTCGCTGCAGCGGCAATGGTGGCTAAAGCAGATATTTACGTTAATGACACCCCCACCTTTCTTTGCTAGATTCCGGCCCCTATAAAACAAAAAGATAACTGCATATGAGCAGACTCATATGAGCAGACCAAGGGGGAATCCATGGCAAAGGCCAGTCCAAAACTGTTGGCGTCCTATCTCGCGCTGACAGCGTTAATCCTGCCGTTTAGTACTTTTGCCCAATCCGGGGTATTTCCTTCAGTTACAGATGAAATCTTGCAGAATCCAGCCGCTGAAGACTGGTTGATGTGGCGCAGGACGTTGAATTCGTGGGGATATAGCCCGCTCGATCAGATCAATGCTTCCAACGTGGCACAACTTGAACTCGCCTGGAGTATGCCGCTAAACCCGGGCTCCGTGCAGGAAGGTACACCGCTCGTCTATATGGGCATCATGTATATGCCACACCCGGGTGACGTGATCACTGCGGTAAATGCAACGACGGGAGAACAGTTGTGGGAATACCGACGCAAAATACCCGAAGACCTCGGCGACTATATTCCCGCCACCGAAACCAATCGTGCACTCGCAATCTACAACAACAAGATTATTTATACGTCCAACGATGACTACATCGTGGGTCTAAACGCGGCGACGGGTGAAGTTGAATACGAAACCCTTATTTTCGACTATCACATACAGCCGGCCCAACAGAGTTCAGGACCTATAGTCATCAATGGCAAGGCAATTTCCGGGCGTGGTTGCATGCCTATCGCCGGCCCGGATGCGTGTGTCATAACCGCGCATGACGCAGATACGGGCAAGGAATTGTGGCGCCTCAATACTATTCAACGACCCGGCGAAGGCGAAGATACGTGGGGCGGAATTCCATGGGAGGAGCGTTGGCATGTGGGCGCGTGGATGATGCCAAGCTACGATCCTGAATTGAACCTGATTTACATGGGTACGTCGGTTACCGCGCCAGCACCAAAATTTTTGCTCGCGGGTAATGACAACAAATATCTCTACCACAACTCGACGCTTGCCATTGATCCAGACGATGGCCATATCGTCTGGCATTACCAGCATCTGGTCGATCATTGGGATCTCGATCATCCGTTCGAGCGGTTGCTCGTTGACACCGCGGTTGCGCCTGATCCGGAACAAGTCGCCTGGATCAGTCCGGATATTGAAGCCGGCAAGATTTATAAAGTGGTTACAGGTATTCCGGGTAAAACCGGCCTGGTTTATACGCTTGATCGCGAGACCGGGAAATTCCTGTGGGCGCGGCCGACCGTGACCCAAAACGTGGTGAGTAATATCGATGGCAAAACCGGCGAAGCCACGGTGAATCCCGCTGCGTTGTTTCATGCCACGGGCGATATGGCAGAAATTTGCCCGGCATTGTCGGGCGGCAAGAACTGGCAAGCCGGCGCCTACAGTCCGCTCACAAACATGATGTATTACTCGCTGCAGAACACCTGTTCCGACGTGACCGTGACGTTGGATGCACCCGACCCCGAAGCTTTGTATGGCGTGTCGGGCAGGGAAAAGATCGCGCCCGGCAAAACCAAACTTGGCTCTATCTATGCGATCTCCGCAGAAACCGGCGCAACTGCCTGGACCTTTGACATGACGGGTACCGCTTTGTCGCTTGTTACGACTGGCGGTGGACTTGTGTTTGGTGGCGATATCGAAGGTAATTTCCGCGCGCTGGATCAGAAGACAGGTGAAGTGGTTTGGGAAACCAACCTCGGCTCATCCGTTACCGGTTACCCGATAAGTTTTGCTGCGAACGGTCGCCAATATATTGCAGTTGGGACGGGCGCTTCAGTTACCACGGCAGGTCATCGGCGTTTGTTGCCGGAAGGGAGCAACCCCGGCTCCGACAATCACCTTTACGTGTTTGCATTGCCGGAATAGGAGAGTTAGGAGACTATTGAACGCCGGGAAATGAATCCATATTATCCCGGCAATTTCTCTGATTCTTGCGTTGGTTGTTGCGCTGATTGTTCGGTTGGTTGTAGCGTAAAGCAGAGATCCGATTTGGAGTGCGCGTCGATAACATTTTCATGTTGATCGCGCGTAAACCGCTTCTAATTACAAGAATTAACTACTGGGTGAAGAGGGGAGTTGTATGAGTTTTAAAACCAAGGTGGCATCGCTGGCGTCGTACGAAAAAGGCACGATCGAACTCAACGACGATCTGAAGCACTACGCCTTTTCCAATATTTTTGAAGTTGCGAATATGTCCAGGCCCTATGAACGTGTGCTTGTGGCATCCAATCTTGAATACGCGGGCGAAGTTGTTCGTGCTGAAGGCACTTCCGCCTGGTACACCACACCACATGATGAATTTGCGATCGTGATGGACGGAGAAATCGAGTTCACCTTTTTTCAACTCGTCGATGCAGAAAAACCGACCCACAAACACGGCGCGTGCAAACTGGCTGGCTCACCCCAGGGCAAACGCATGGGAAGAGTCACCGCACGTCGTGGCCACGAAGTGTTGCTGCCGAGCGGCGCTGCTTACCAGATGAAAGCAGCGAACGCATCGGTCGCATTGATCCAGACCTGCAAAGGTCCCGAAAGCGTCGAGAAATGGTCAGAAATCTGCGTACTCAACTAACCGAATTCATTACAGAGGGGAAACACCATGAGCACTGAAAGTATTCGCGTAATCGCCTCCGAGCCGGATCCCGTGCTGGGCTATCGCAGTTTTCAATTTGGCAGCTTTACGTTCAAGCGTGATGCGTATTTCGTTCACATCAGCTGGCCGAAAGGCGTCCATACAATAGAGGTTGATCGTTTCCTGCGCGCAATGGTGCGCGACATCGGCTGGGGGTTTTTCTACGGCTGGATTTTCTTCGACGACGTCTTTGGCACTCAGAACCATTACGGCACTGTCGACATTTACGCGGGCACCTACAGCAAAGGCCATCGCGATACTGGCGTGGATTTCCTGGAAACCTTCAACACTGATGACGTGCGTGTCGCGTTTGAAACTATCTCGGTCAACTGGATCAACGAAGGTTACGATCCATTACGCGCACCGATGGAAACCGGTTCTCCGCTCGGCCACAAAACCAAAGAAGCCACTGGTCCGCTGATTCGTGGCTTTGAACCTGCGCGACGTATGATGGGTTTGCCGGGCGACGTCAAACCGCGTTCCGATGCTTCGGGTCATCCGATCAACCGCGCGTTTGCGGACTTGAGCTACGATAAACCAGATATTGAAATTGAACCGGGTTTCGAAAGTCAGGTGCATGCGTTTAATTTGTTCGATCATATTGCGCGCGCCGATGTCACCTGGAACCCATCTTTCACTTCGATCACGCGTGCCTGTATCTGCTGCGTAACAAGCGAAGAACATATGCTGCCGGTAATTCATGGTAACGACCGCAACGAGTGGTTCATCCAGCTTACTGATGAAATACACTGGAATATCCAGGATAAAAATACTGGCAATCCGCGCGGTCGTATTGTGATGAAATCCGGCGATGTGTGCGCGATGCCTGCAGACATTCGTCATCAGGGTTTTTCACCGAAACGTTCGATGCTGATGGTGCTGGAAAACGGTACGCCTGGCCTGGAAGAAAAATATGCGAGTGGCGAGCTTGAGCCATTCCCGATCACAGCGAGCCGCTGGTAACTGTTAAACAGACGAAATTTTGTTTTTATAAAACCCGGCAGTGCGACGTGTACTGCCGGGTTTTTATTTAACGCATCGCAAAAAATTTACGTACGCTAAACCACCATACGGTTAGCGATATTGCAGACAGTATGACGATGGTGACGGAGCCAGACGAAGTTAGTTAAATTCTCTTCAGGAAACCCATATTCGATTCGACATTTTTTTCGCGTGTGATCCATCCAGTCGAGATCACATGCGCCGTAGACCAAAGCTTACAAACATGCAGGACACAAGAATCATCAAGCGGGAGCAACTATGAACCAACCCAAATTTCAAACCGGGCTTTTTATCAATAACGAGTTTGTTGATGCGCTCGACGGCAGTACCTTCGATGTCTTCAATCCCTACGACAATTCATTGCTCGCAAAAGTTGCAGAAGCGAAAGCAGCCGACGTGGACCGCGCAGTTGCTGCTGCGCGCAAGGCGTTTCCTGCATGGGCGGCAGTGTCGCCATCAGATCGAGGTCATCTGATCGGCAAGCTTGCTGATGCGATCGAAAAGGATCGCGACAACCTCTCGTTGATTGAAACACTTGATACTGGGCATCCGATTCGCGACACGCGCAATCTCGATGTGATGCGCACAGTCGCTACGTTTCGTTATTTCGCCGGCATGCCTGATAAAAACGAAGGCACGGTAATTCCGGTTGATACGGGTTTTCTTAATTACGTTACACGTGTGCCAGTCGGTGTGGTCGGACAAGTAGTCCCGTGGAATTTTCCGTTGATGTTCACGAGCTGGAAGCTGGGTCCTGCGTTAGCCGCTGGTAATACAGTGGTGATGAAGCAGGCAGAACTCACACCACTTTCAACATTACGTGTTGCCGAGCTCGCGCGAGAAGTTGGTTTTCCTCCGGGCGTTATCAACATAGTACCGGGTTATGGTCACATCG
>JAZKES010000005.1:97828-121238 GCA_040386995.1 Pseudomonadota bacterium
GAAGTTGGTTTTCCTCCGGGCGTTATCAACATAGTACCGGGTTATGGTCACATCGCTGGTCAGTATCTGGCGGAACACCTGGGCGTGAACAAGATTTCGTTTACGGGTTCGACGGCCACGGGTCGCAAGATCGTGCAAGCGTCCGCCGGAAATCTCAAACGCGTACAACTGGAGCTTGGTGGCAAAGGCGCAAACATCATTTTTGAAGATGCCGACATCAACGCTGCAGTGAACGGTTCGGCGTTCGCCATTTTTCACAATCAGGGCCAGGCGTGTATCGCGGGTTCACGCTTGATGCTGCATGAAAAAATTGCCGATGAATTTCTCGAAAAATTCCTCGCGCTGGCGGCCTCCATAAAACTCGGCAATCCGCAGGATCCGACGACAGAAATGGGGCCGTTGACGTCAAAAATGCATCAAGAGCGTGTGCTGAATTACTGCAAAATCGCAAAAGAAGAAGGCGGTGAAATCCTGCTTGGCGGAAAAGCGCCAACAAATCCCGAATTGCAGAAGGGCTGTTTTGTCGAGCCAACTATCGTGCGAGCGAAGGGCAGTGACAGAGTCTGTCAGGAAGAAGTATTCGGTCCCTTCGTTGCTGTCTCAACGTTCAAGAATGATGAAGAAGTTCTGGAGATGGCGAACAACACGATCTACGGACTCGGTGGTGGCCTGTGGACCAACAACCTCAAACGTGCACATGTCATGGCGCGCCATATGGAAGCGGGCATGGTGTGGATCAACTGCTACAAACGCTTTCATCCGGGCTCACCTTTCGGCGGCATCAAGGATTCAGGCTACGGCCGGGAAATGGGGCACTTCGCGATGCATGAATACACCGAACCAAAATCAGTGTGGGTGAATGTTGATGCGAAGATTCCTGTGTTTTATCCGCGCTAATCAACCGGCTTGTTGTTCATCGTTTGAGCGAAGAACAATCACAGCGATGTTGTTGGCATTTGCGCGTTAAACACTGCAAGAACATGAGGTGACGCCGCAAATTCGAGCTGACACGCGTTGTGATTGATATGTTGTGCAGTGACCCCATCAAAAATAGCATCGATAGAACTGGCGCGCGATCTTGGCTGCTCGCGCGATGTTTTATGTCAGTGTGGAGAGTTGATGAGGGTGAATGATGCAGCCGTTCAGTAATCGACGCCGAGCCGCGCTTTTACGCCGGAAGTGTAGGCGTGTTTGATGTTCTTCACTTCCGAGACGGTATCGGCCAGTTCACGCAACGAGGTGCCGCCGCCTCTGCCGGTAACAATCAGGCTTAACTGGGGAGAGCGATTGCGTAACGCATTGAGAACTGTTTCTTCATCGAGAAACTGATAGGCGAGCATATACGTGAGTTCGTCGAGCAGAAGTAGATCGAGTGAAGGGCTTTTGAGTAAACGCTCTGCCTCGAACCACGTGCGTTCAGCCGCAAGTTTATCCGCCGCGTGATTCTGGGTGTCCCAGGTGAAACCGGTTCCCATCTGTATCAGTGGTACGTCGGGATAACTCTCGCGTAACAACAACTCTTCCCCAGATGCTTGAGTGCCCTTGATAAATTGCACTACCGCGACTTTCTGGCCGTAACCAAGCGCGCGGAACACCATGCCGAAGCCCGACGTTGTTTTGCCTTTACCATCACCCGTTAGAAAGACGAAGACACTTTGGTCCTGATTCGCTTTATCAATGCTCGCATCGACCTGATTTTTTTGCTTGGCCATCGCCTTGTTGAATTTATCCGCTTGCATCGGCAGTACTTTGTTCAGTTATGGGGGAGGGAATATCGCTTGGCATCTCGAGACTCACCAAGCCCAGTTTGCCGGTACGCAGATCGTTAATCACGAGTTCACCGGCCTTCGTAAAGTCGATGCCACCCTTGGTAAGACAACCACGTTTCTTGCCAATTGCTTCCAGCAACGCAAGCGGTTGCATGGCGACGGAAGCAAGTTGGTAGCGTTCTTTCACGCGGTCCGGGTAACGCTGCTGAAGGAATTCAACGGCAAAAAGTCCGACATCACCAAGCTCGATAGCCGTGTTACGAATCGCTCCTGTTGCCGCGAGCCTATAAGCAGCCTGCTGGTCTTCGAGCTTGGGCCAAAGGATACCTGGGGTGTCCAGTAGAACCAGATTCTCACCCAGTTTGATTTCCTGTCGCGCCTTGGTGACTGCCGGTTCATCCCCAACTTTGGCTATTTTTCTCTCGGCCAGCAAGTTGATCAGCGTAGATTTGCCGACGTTAGGTATACCCACAATCATGATCCTGTTAGCGCGGGAATTGCGTGCCTCGAGCCGGGTGGTGACTTTCCTGAGCACCTGTTTCACCGCAGAGTCATTGTTGCGATGTAACAACAGGCAATCGATGCCCTGCGCAGAGTAGTAATCGAGCCAGAGCGCAGAAACCTCAGGATCCGCCAGATCGGCTTTGTTAAGAACGCGTAAACGCGGCTTGGTACCGACTAGACGGTTCAACAGCGGATTTTCACTGGAATAGGGCAAGCGGGCATCTACGATCTCGATGACTGCATCAACTTGATGCAAGGCGAGTGTGATATCCTTGCGCGCCTTGTGCATATGGCCTGGATACCAACCAATGGTCATGTGAGTGCTCCAGGGAATAAGTGGGTAGGTAGGGAATGGCTAATTTTGATGGGCGCGGTATTGTAAGTTAAGCCCCTCGTAATTGCCCGTGGTAGAACTCCTAAATCCACAAGCATCGGAAAATACATCATGAGCACCAAAGATCTAATCCTGCAAAAAATCGGCGCTGCTCTGCAGTACGAGTATGTTGATCTCATCAATGAAAGCCACATGCACGCCGGTCCCAAAACGGAGTCTCACTTCAAGCTGATACTGGTTTCCCAGGAGTTTTCCAGCCTGGCCAAAATCAAGCGGCATCAGCTGGTCTACCGGATTTTGAGTGAGGAATTGTCAAACTCCATCCATGCACTTTCCCTCCATTTGTTCACCCCGGAAGAGTGGCTGGTCGAGAACGTACCCGACTCTCCGCTGTGTGCCGGAAAGAATAATCCGAACTAAATCAAGCCTTAAGTAAATCCACAACCCGCCTCTCGCTAACCCCGGGGTATCGGGAATCCTGACCCTATGTGATATCATCCCGCGGGTCTGATTGCTTTGACCACAGGATTTAGGCCGATTGATGGCCTGGCCAGAACAAACAAGGAACGCGATTTATGCAGACTGAAGTAAAAAAATGCAGAGCTGGATTTTCATATGCTCTGCTGCTGACGGCGATGTTCGGTGCAGCAACAAAAATCGATATTAACAATGTGCCGGACCCCGTAATTGCAAAGCCGAAGCCAGCATTGGCAGAGGTTCAACACTCTGAAGCCTTGCCAGAAGAAGTGCCTGACTTTGCTGCCATCCGTGATCTGAAGCAGAAAAAGGAGACCTTTTTCAACTTTCTGCAGCCCTTTATCGACGCCAAGAACGCTGAGGTACAGGAACAGCGGGAAGTGCTGCTTGGCATCATTACAGCGCTGAATAGCGGGACTTCCCCAGGCATTAAAGAACAATACTTTATCCGCGAGCTTAGCCGCATCTATGCTCTGCCGACTGATGATGTGGCAGACAAAGCGTACCTGCAAAGACTGTTATGGCGCGTCGACGTGATTCCACCGTCGCTGGTGCTGGCTCAGGCTGCCAGCGAATCCGCGTGGGGTACATCGCGTTTTGCCCAGGATGGTTACAACTTCTTTGGTCAATGGTGTTTTGTCCGCGGCTGTGGTTTTGTCCCCACCAGTCGCCGCTCGACCGCGAGTCATGAAGTTAAAAGTTTCGGCAGTATTGAAGAGGCTGTACACGCCTATTTCATGAATCTGAATACGTTTCCGAGTTACCAGTACATGCGTGTAATCCGCCAGCAACTGCGCAACAAGGAAAAGCCGATTGATGGTATTTCACTGTCTGAAGGGCTCGGTAACTATTCAGAACGCGGAGATGCGTATATCAAGGACCTGCGTACGATGATCTACAAAAACGATCTGCTGAATCGCGACCACAACATCACCCCTTCACTGTAGGATTTATCCAAAGTACGGAGTGCCAGAAATACCTGCCATCCAGCCCTGGCGCTGTGCAGTTATAACGGTATCTCCGTACTCCTGGTTGCACTTTGGCGTTAATCAGATATTGCCTTTCCTCTTTGCTTACTTCTGTCACCTTTATAGGCTTGTCGTCGAAGAAGCAGCTTAAAGCGTCAAACCGGTACTCACCTTCGAAATCCAGCAAAGCCTCCGGTGTTTCGGACGTAGTCACAGGGCTGTCGGGCCGCACAAGTTTCAGGTTGAAGGCCTTGCTGTTCATTTTGGTAGCAAAATTGTTCATCGACCCGTAAGCGCCCGACAACGGGAAACGGGGTAGTGCAGCAAAATCCGAATGACTATTGATGGGCCCTGAGTGTTGGCCGAATGCGGTATAACCCAGCCGTGTTATCAGGGTCTTGATGGCTGCGTTGTATTCTCCGTAAGGATAGGCGAGGAGTTTATGATCTTGCCCGGTTTGTTCTGTGATGATTCTCCCTGCTTCCGTTATTTCATTTTCCAGTCGCTGCAGCCACATCGCTTCGGATTCACCTTCCTTAGTCTGAATCATATAAAGATGGCTGACGGTGTGGTTTGCGAGGGTCCCGCCCGACTCGCCCATTTCGCGCAATTGATCCCAGTTTGCATACAAACTGCCGGGTTTGGATGCGACGAGGCCGGTAGTTACGAAGACAGTAAAAGGCCAGTTGAACGATTTAAGCAGAGGAAAAGCTGTGTCGTAGACAGACCGGTAGCCATCGTCGAACGTGATAACAGCTGTTTTAATGGGTAAATCGGTTCCTTCCTTCAGGGCTTTTATCACCTCCTCAAGTGGTAGGACCGCAAACTGATTGTCACGCAGGAATTGCATCTGCGTACGGAAGTTCTCAGGGGATATTCTGGTGTCTGCGGCTGTTGAGGAGCTTACGTTGTGATATTGCAGAATTACTGCGCCAGGATCGCTTTGACCAAAGCTAAGTTGCGTAAATAGCAGTAAATTCAGCAACAAAATGGCTAAAGACCTGAACATGAGGATGTCACTCAAATAGCAATTGGCATGGCGCCCCATTATACTGGCGCCCCTTGTAGAACAGCCACCCAAGACTTGTTGAAGCCCGTATGGAAAACACCGTCACCACATCCAAAGCTGCAGATCCGCGTAAATCCAGCTTCAACATGAATCGTATGCAGAAGACGCTGCGCGGCGACGTCGGACGTGCGATTGCAGATTACAACATGATTCAGGATGGCGATCTGGTCATGGTGTGCCTCTCTGGTGGCAAAGACTCCTATGTCATGCTCGACATCTTGTTGAACCTGCAGAAACATGCGCCGATCGATTTCCGCATCAAGGCCGTGAACCTGGACCAGAAACAGCCTGGCTTCCCCGAACATGTATTGCCGACTTATCTTGAGTCCATTGGCGTTGATTACCACATCATTGAACAAGACACTTATTCGATTGTCATCGACAAAACCGAGCCCGGCAAAACCTACTGCGGGCTCTGCTCGCGTTTACGCCGCGGCAACCTCTACAGTTACGCAGAGAGTATCGGAGCGACCAAAATTGCGTTGGGACATCATCGCCACGATATGATGGAAACACTTTTCCTGAACATGTTTTTTGGCGGCAAGCTTAAATCGATGCCACCAAAACTGTTGAGTGACGATGGCAAACATATCGTGATCAGGCCATTGGCTTACTGCAAGGAAAAAGACATCGCTGCGTTCGCCAAAATGCGTGAGTTTCCTATCATCCCGTGCAATTTGTGCGGCGCGCAGGAAAACATGCAGAGGAAAGAAATCAAGAAAATGCTTAACGAGTGGGAGCGTAATTATCCCGGTCGTCTTGATGTAATGTTCAAAAGTCTTCTGAATGTGGCGCCCTCGCATCTTGGTGATACCGGACTCTTTGATTTCAAATCTCTTGAGCAGAAGCGCAAAATTGCTTCCGAACAGCCTCAGTTCGAGAGAATCGACGTGGTGAATCTCGGGTGATCTCCCACAAATGCTGATCCCGCATACTGCACTTGCCGAAGATACTCTACGCAATCTGATCGAAGAGTTTGTCACAAGGGAAGGTACGGATTACGGCTCACACCATTACAGTCTGGCGGATAAGGTTGCGAGAGTTATGCAACAGCTCACAGATGGCCGCGTAGTGATTCTTTATGATCCAGAGCAGATGACATGTCATATAGAAATGAAAGATCGCCTTCCTGTTGGTCCGGAGTAGTTCAGTGACGCAAACCGATCAACAGAATTCCCCTCATGTACTGGATGCAACAGGTTTGTTCTGTCCAGAACCTGTCATGTTGTTGCATAAAAAAATTCGTGAAATTAACGTCGGCGAAACGCTGTTGGTGATTGCCACGGATCCGTCCACCACCCGCGATATTCCCAAGTTTTGCCATTTCCTTGGTCATGCTTTGGTTGAAACCAAAGAGGAAGGCCGCACCTATCATTACTGCATTCGCAAACAGGCCAGCTAGTACTTGAAACGTATCGGTACAAAACTGCCATGAAAATTATTGCGGATGAAAATATCACCCAGGTTCACCAGTATTTTGGTAAGGAAGGTGATCTGACTGTTATGCCCGGACGTTCAATCGACGCCAATGCAGTCAAAGATGCAGATGTCTTGTTGGTAAGATCCGTAACCCGTGTAGATCAGGATCTACTGCGTTATTCCCGCTGCAAATTTGTCGGCACTGCAACCAGTGGTATTGATCATATCGATACCGGCTGGTTGAAAAAAAATGGGATTGGGCTAGGGTGGGCGCGAGGATGTAATGCAGAATCAGTTGTCGACTACGTATTCAGCGCGCTGGCGTCATTGTCTGGAAAAAAAGATTTTGATTGGCGGACATTGAGTTACGGTATTGTCGGATGTGGTGAAGTCGGAAGCAGGCTGGCGAAAAAGCTGCTGGCTTTGCAATGCCGGGTTGTTATCTATGATCCTTTCCTTGAAAACAGCCATTCGTTAACGCCACATTTTGCTGCTTATAGCGAAGTTATTCAGCAGGACGTCATTACCTTTCATACACCGATTACGACTGATCTTCCCTGGCCTACTTATCATCTTATGGGTAGCAGTGAAATTCGCGCTCTCTCTCCCCAATGTATTTTGATTAACGCTGCTCGCGGTGCGGTAGTTGATAACAATGCATTGCTTGATCGGTTAAAAGAACATTCCGAATTGCAAGTGGTACTCGATGCATGGGAAGGGGAGCCCTCCATAAATCTGGAACTGCTGAAACGTGTCGCTATCTCCACTCCCCATATCGCAGGCTATAGCAGGGAAGGGAAGTTAAACGGTACCCGCATGATCCATTCGCAGTTCAGTGATTTTTTTGGTTTGAAGAAAAAAGCTGAACCGGAAAATTTTGCGGAAAAACTTTTGCTTGATATTGACTCAATGATCAAGCCACTGAACCAGTTGAATCAACTGATCCGAAATGCGTATGACGTGATGTCGGATCATGCTGATATGCAGAGCAAGTTAGCAGTTGGAAATACGGGTAATGAGTTCGATAAATTACGAAAAACGTATCCAGTGAGGCATGAGTTTTCGGCGTTCTCTGTTAATGCCGGTGACCTCGCAGAATCCATTCGCCAGCAGGCAAGGATTCTGGGGTTCACCGTATTAGGCTGACCTACTGACGATAGGTCGAAAGGAATTTCGCCAAACGATGCATGGCATCAGCAATGACGTCGACTCTCGGCAGAAACACAATGCGGAAATGGTTTGTATCTGCAATATTGAATCCGCTGCCTTTGACCAGCAATACTTTTTCGGCCAGCAGAAAATCCAGCACAAACTTGTCATCATTGGTGATGTTATGCACCTTCGGATCAAGTTTCGGAAACAGGTAAATTGCTCCCTTCGGTTTCACACAGCTCACGCCAGGTATACTCGTTAACATGTCCCAGGTGATATCGCGTTGATCACGCAATCTGCCACCAGGAACGATAAGTTCGTTAATGCTCTGATATCCGCCTAGCGCAGTCTGAATTGCCTGTTGAGCAGGAACGTTTGCACATAGACGCATGTTGGAAAGAATTTCCAGTCCCTCTATGTAATCCTGTGCCAGATGACGGGCTCCGCTAAGCACCATCCAACCTGCACGAAAACCGGCTAGTCGATAGTTTTTGGACAGACCATTAAAAGAAATAATAAATACATCGTCTGCAAGACGTGCCATTGGTACGTGTACGGCATCGTCATACAAAATCTTGTCGTAAATTTCGTCGGCGTAAATGATGAGGCTGTGCTGTCTCGCTAACTCTACGATCTGCAGCAACAATTCTTCGCTGTAGACTGCGCCGGTCGGGTTGTTCGGATTGATTACGACAATGGCTTTGGTGTTTTTTGTAATCTTGCTTTTTATGTCGTCAATGTCCGGCTGCCAATCAGCTTGTTCATCGCAAATATAGTGAACGGCTTTTCCACTGCTAAGCGTTACTGCTGCAGTCCAAAGCGGGTAATCGGGAGCAGGGACCAGAACTTCATCGCCAGGATTCAGCAGTGCCTGCATGGCCAATACGATCAACTCGCTAACCCCATTGCCAAGGTAGATATCGTTGATACCGACGCCTTTTATATTCAGGCGCTGCGTTTCGTGCATAACCGCCTTGCGAGCTGAGAAGAGACCTTTTGAATCCGAATAAGCTTGAGACTCGGGCAGGTTAATAATCACATCGCGAACAATTTCTTCAGGTGCATCGAAACCAAAAGCACCAGGATTGCCGATATTAAGTTTGATTATTTTGTAACCTTCTTCTTCGAGCTTTTTTGCCTGCTGCAAAGCTGGTCCACGAATTTCGTAACAGACGTGGCGAAGTTTTTCAGACTGCTTAATAAGGTTCATTTCTGTATTTCACGCGTAAGTAAATGAGTAATATTGGTTATGCTATATTGCATTCAAACGAATTTCGAATTGTACAGAAACGGTTTGAGTATCACTACCCAAAAGGACTATGAAAAGGTGATTTATGAAAGAGAAAATTTTCAAATCAGATAAGGAATGGCAGTCAACCCTGACACCAGAAGAGTACCGCATCACCAGACAAAAAGGCACCGAACGTGCTTTCACAGGTGAGTACTGGCAGACCACTGGAAAGGAAGGTAAATATCTTTGTCGTTGCTGTGGCGAAGAGCTTTTTGAATCTGAGGCAAAGTTTGATTCGGGATGTGGCTGGCCGAGTTTCTATGAGCCAGCAGCCGATGAGAAGGTCGAGGAAGTCACAGATAACTCGCTGGGAATGCGGCGCGTTGAAGTCACGTGTTCAAAATGTGATGCTCACCTTGGCCATGTTTTTCCTGATGGCCCGAAGCCAACGGGATTACGCTATTGCATCAATTCCGCATCGATACGTTTTGACGAGAAGGATAAATCTGAAAAAAGTTAAAGTTCAGATTGCCACTTCAATAATCCCGCCGAAATTACGTACCGTCCTTTGTCGAAATTTTTTCGTGAGCATGAGAAATATCTCTGAAATAAATGCCACAAAATAGTTCGTAAGTTTAGAAGAGAGGGATATTGCTGTTCGATAAACTACTTCTACTCGCGGAAATAGTTCCAGCAAAAAACATCGTTGATTACAGGCTGATTCAACAGCCACCTTCTCTCATTTTTCCAGGCCGTTCTCTGCAAAAAATTCTGTTTTGATCACTCATGGTTTGATTTCACTTTCGAACTTTTGACTCAGTGCATCCGGGCTTTGCGTTTGTCAAAGTTTATATTGGTCAGAGGAGGGACCTATTCATCTCAGACCGCCATCACCATGGATGACGCATACATTGAGATTGGTGAGTGTATTTGAGATATGGAGCGTGTGCGGAGGGGTAATGGTCTTCGTTAGCCCGAGACTTTGATTTTATTATCAATGTTTTTATATGTTTGTGGCGTCATACTTTCGCCGCCTCGGGCTAACGAGTGATGGCACACTAGTGGTAAATTTCGGGCATGCATATAGCGCAATTTGTATGCCAGATGCGAATTTGAATTTCCAGCTAGTGAGTTGTTGTAAAAATTAGTAAATCCATAAATATCAAATACATTGAAGACATTTGTAGAAAGCTTTCCGATCGTATTACTCATAGTTTCAAGAGGTTAAACAGAACTCTTCGCGCGCGAACTTTTTTGCAGATCTCAAACGTCTTTTTGATTTGCGCCTCGCTCATTTTCATTGCATATCAATACAACTCAGGTTCGACAATCTGTGTTTCTAACCGATTAGTCGAAATTACTTGCAGGTTGAGGTTGGAGCTTTCTAAGGTAAACCCTACGCTTGTACCATGAGTCGCAAAAATCGCGCATATTGCTGACACATGTGTCTCCACGAAATTCTCACGTTATTGGGTCTGGTGTGTTGTTGAGTGCTACGTTCATGGCTCTAAAGTGGTCTATGGGTTTTGTTGAATCTGTTCAGTCAATGTGGCAGAATTCGCCCCTAAATTCCGCCTCTGATTTTACAAGAGGTTGATTTATATTAAATAATTCCACTGTAATAACAATTCTCACAACAAAAAAATTTTTGTTTCCTTCCGTACCCAAATCAAGGACACGGTGCGTGGTCCCGGCGAATCAGCTGGCTGATCACAGGGAATGAGTATTATTGTTTGGCGCAGTGCCATACGGGTTAACTTTTCAGGAAACGTACATGCAAGTCTCCATAGAAACGCTTTCAAGTCTCGAAAGAAGAATGACCATTGAAGTTCCTGCGGAACGCGTGGAAAGCCAGGTCAAGACCAAGCTTGAAGAGGCTGCCAGAAACTTCCACATGAAGGGTTTCAGAAAAGGCAAGGTGCCTTTGAAAGTTATCAAAGATCGTTTTGGCCGGGGCGTCAGACAAGAAGTGTTAGGCGAAGTCATGAGCCAGTCTTACTACGAAGCGCTTGGCCAGCAGAAAGTAAAGCCCGCCAGTCAGCCAAAAATTGAAGCAAGAAGTTTTGAAGAAGGTAAAAATCTGCAGTTTGTTGCCTTATTCGAAGTGTATCCCGAAGTTAAGCTCGCCGATTTTTCGTCGATAGCTGTTGATAAAAAGACCGCGGATATCAATGAAGCTGATATTGATAACATGATCGAGACCCTGCGTAAGCAGCGCCAGACTTGGGTTGAAGTTGATCGTGCCGCGCAAGATGGTGATCAGCTAATCATAGATTTTGTTGGCAAAATGGCCGGAGAGGAATTTGCTGGCGGCAAGGCAGAAAACAGCAAACTGCTTCTGGGTTCCAAGCGGATGATTGAAGGTTTTGAAGCTGGACTTATTGGATCTAAAAAAGGTGACGAAAAAACGCTGGCCCTTGCATTTCCAGAAACTTACCACAATAAAGAACTCGCCGGTAAAGCAGTTGAGTTTGACGTTAAAGTTCACCAGGTAGCTGAAGCAGTGTTACCTCAGTTGGAAGCCGGGTTCTTTGCATCTTTTGATATTAAGGATGGAGATGAAGCAGCATTCCGTGCTGAAGTGAAAAACAACATGGCGAGAGAGCTGAAAAATGCTATTCGCAATAGTGTTAAAAATCAGGTAGTTGACGGGCTTTTAAAGATTCACAGTGTCGAGTTGCCCAGAGCGCTGGTTGATAATGAAATTAATGTTTTGCGTCAGCAAACTGTTCAGCAATATGGCAACAACCGGAAGATTGATGATTCGATGCTGCCACCGGAGTTATTCCGTGATCAGGCGCAGCGTCGCGTACAGTTGGGTCTTATCATGAATGAAGTGATTCAGCAGAACCAATTGAAGATTGATCCAACTTTGGTGCGTTCGTTAGTAGAAGATCTTTCAGAGAGCTACGAAGAACCACAGGAAGTTGTGAAATGGTACTACAGCAATAAAGATCAGCTGGCTCAGGTTGAAGCGATGGCACTGGAAGAATCCGTCATAGATCTGGTCCTGAAATCAGCGAACATAAACGAGATTGCATGCAGCTACGAAGAAGCACTCAAACCTGTTGCTCCCTCTGCTCCGGCAGCTGGTGAATAATTCAAACTGATAAATTCAGTTTGGGTTATCTGACCGCCAACGACTTGATGAATTAGTGTCCATGGATGGACATGCCTTCCAGCTTCATATCCCCACAATAAACCTTAACAAGGCAAGCGAAAATGAATAAAGGCAACTTTGGCCTGAATGGCAAAAATAGCGAGTTCAATGCCCGTGTGGAGGAGTACGCAGCATTAGTGCCGATCGTAGTAGAGCAGACTGCCCGCGGCGAACGCTCTTATGACATCTATTCGCGACTGCTGAAGGAGAGAGTAATTTTTCTCGTGGGTCAGGTAGAAGACCACATGGCAAATCTTGTGGTTGCGCAGTTACTTTTCCTTGAGTCAGAAAATCCTGATAAAGACATTCATCTTTATATTAATTCACCAGGTGGGTCTGTCACTGCAGGACTTTCAATTTACGACACCATGCAATTCATTAAACCTGATGTCAGCACGATGTGTATCGGGCAGGCGGCGAGTATGGGCGCCTTATTGCTAACTGGTGGAGCGAAAGGTAAGCGTTATGCTCTACCACACTCACGCATGATGATTCATCAGCCGAGCGGCGGCTTTCAGGGGCAGGCGTCTGATATACACATTCAGTCGCAGGAAATTCTTTCAATTCGTGAAAAGCTTAACAAAATAATGTCTTACCACACAGGTCAGTCAGTCGACGTAATAGCTCGGGATACGGATCGTGATAATTTCATGAGTGCCGAACATGGCGTGGAGTATGGCTTGATTGACCAGGTTCTGGACAAGCGCGTAATCAATCCTCCTGCCAAATAAATACTGGCTAGCATTTTCATATTCCAGGCCTTGTAAATTGCCATAAATGCCTGCATCTTAGACGCAGATTTTGCAGTTGTGGAGTGCCAAAATGGCCGGTGATAAATCCAAAGACGATTCAGGAAAATTGCTCTACTGTTCCTTTTGTGGGAAGAGTCAGCATGAAGTACGTAAATTAATCGCGGGCCCTTCGGTCTTCGTTTGCGATGAGTGCGTTGACCTGTGCAACGATATTATTCGTGAAGAAATTCAGGAAAAAAATCCTGACAACAAAAAGCGCAAACTTCCGACACCTGCAGAGATCTGCAATATTCTGGATGAATATGTAATAGATCAGGCCAAGGCGAAGAAGATCCTCGCTGTCGCCGTTTATAACCATTACAAACGTCTCAATTATCTTAAGAAATCCGATGACGTGGAACTCGGCAAGAGCAATATTCTGATTATCGGACCTACGGGAACCGGTAAGACATTACTTGCAGAAACACTCGCACGCTTGCTTGATGTGCCTTTCACTATTGCTGATGCAACAACACTTACTGAAGCGGGTTATGTCGGTGAGGATGTTGAAAACATCATCCAGAAGTTGCTCCAGAAGTGTGATTACGATGTCGAGAAAGCTCAAGTTGGCATTGTGTATATCGACGAGATTGACAAGATATCGCGCAAATCTGACAACCCTTCAATAACCAGAGATGTTTCGGGTGAAGGTGTACAGCAGGCTTTGCTGAAATTGATTGAAGGAACGATTGCTTCAGTTCCTCCCCAGGGTGGTCGTAAACATCCTCAACAGGAGTTCCTGCAAGTTGATACTTCAAATATTTTATTTATTTGTGGTGGCGCGTTTGCAGGACTCGATAAAGTTATCCGAGACCGTTCAGATAAAAGCGGAATAGGATTTTCCGCTGAAGTTCGCAGCCTTGAGTCCGAAACCAAAGTCGGCAAAACCCTGCAGGACGTAGAACCTGAAGATTTGATCAAGTATGGACTGATACCTGAATTTGTCGGCAGGTTGCCAATGATTGCAACTTTGAATGAGCTTGACGAAGAAGCGCTCGTAAGAATTCTCAAAGAACCCAAAAATGCTCTGACTCGACAGTACGCAAAACTGTTTGAAATGGATGGTGTTGAAATTCAGTTTCGCACCGATGCATTACATGCGATTGCAAAAAAGGCCCAAGAGCGCAAGACAGGTGCCAGAGGTTTGCGTTCCATAATGGAAGCGGTATTGCTCGAGACCATGTACAAAATACCCTCAGAATTAAATGTTAGTAAAGTTGTGATAGATGAGTCCGTTATAAAAGGAGAGTCTGAGCCTTTACTGATGTACGAGAATAGTGATGAGCACAGTGGCGCTTTGTTGGCCAAAGATAAACATGTGAGTGGCTGACAGGTAACGTTGTTAAACCTACCCAATTCGAAATATTAGGACTCATGGATAAATTAGTTACAAACATTCAGTTGCCATTTCTGCCTTTGCGGGGTGTAGTTGTATACCCGCAAATCGTACACCCCTTATTCGTTGCCCGAGAGAAATCAATCAAGGCTCTCAAAATTGCCATGGCCACCGATAAGAAAGTGGTATTGGCCGCGCAGAAGCATCATTCAGAAGATGATCCCCGCAAGGACGATCTTTACACCATTGGAACTATCGCCACTGTACTTCAGCTGATGCACGTAAATGACGGCACGGTTAAAGTCCTGGTCGAAGGCGTTGAAAGAGTTCACATCAAGCAATTTCACTTTGATGATGAATATTTCAAGGCAGACATCATGGCTATGGGCAGTCATGTTGCAGAAGAGAAAGACACGGAAATTCTAGTGCGTTCTCTTTTGTCCCAGTTTGACCAGTACGTTCAGTTGAGCAAGAAAATTTCTCCTGAAGTGCTTACCTCAATAACCAGCATCGACGAGCCAAGCCGGTTGGTTGACACCATTGCCACTCACATGTCTCTGCAACTGGAGGAAAAGCAAAACATTCTCGAGCTTGCAAATCTCAAGCCACGCATAGAACACCTGATGGCATTGATCGAATCGGAAATCGATATATTCCAGGTTGAAAAACGCATCCGTGGCCGCGTAAAGAAACAGATGGAAAAAAGTCAGCGCGAGTATTATCTGAATGAGCAAATGAAAGCGATTCAGAAGGAAATGGGCGACCTTGACGAAACCCCGAATGAAGCCGAAGAGCTTAAACGCAAGATAGAAGAGGCAGGCATGCCTCAAGAAGCGAAAGACAAAGCAAGTGCTGAGTTGAACAAGCTCAAAATGATGTCGCCAATGTCATCTGAAGCTTCTGTGGTCCGTACTTACCTCGACTGGATGATAAATGTGCCGTGGAAAAAACGCACAAAAATCCAGTCAGACCTGCAAAAAGCGGAAGACATTCTGGAAAGTGACCACTACGGGCTACGAGATGTTAAAGAACGCATTCTTGAATACCTCGCCGTACAAAAACGCGTGAAGAAACTCAAGGGACCTATCCTGTGTTTGGTTGGGCCTCCGGGCGTTGGTAAGACTTCTCTTGGCGAATCTATCGCCAAAGCCACAGGCAGAAAGTTCATGCGCATGGCTTTGGGCGGGGTGCGAGACGAGGCTGAAATTCGTGGCCATCGTCGCACTTACATCGGCTCACTGCCGGGTAAAGTCCTCCAGAAAATGGCTAAGGCTGGTGTCAAGAATCCTCTGATCTTGCTCGACGAAGTTGACAAGATGGGCATGGACCATCGGGGCGATCCTTCATCCGCTTTACTAGAGGTGTTGGATCCGGAACAAAATCACAACTTCAACGATCATTACCTTGAGGTTGATTACGATTTGTCTGACGTGTTGTTTATCTGTACCTCCAATTCCATGAATATCCCTGGTCCATTGCTGGATCGAATGGAAGTAATTCGCCTGCCTGGTTATACCGAAGACGAGAAGCTCAATATTGCTTCCCGTTATTTAGTACCCAAGCAAAGAACGAACAATGGACTATCCGAGAAAGAACTGGCCTTCACCGATGCAAGTATCCTTGCCTTGATCAGACATTACACCAAGGAGGCTGGAGTCAGGGGGCTCGAGCGCGAAATCGCAAAAATCTGTCGTAAGGTTGTGAAAGAACTCGGTTTGTCCAAACAGGGTGGGTCGCAAACGATAGACCAGGCAGATCTCGAGAAATACGCGGGTGTATATAAATACGACTATGGTAAAGCCGAAGATGCCGATGCAATCGGACAGGTGAACGGGCTGGCTTGGACGCAGGTTGGTGGCGAACTACTGACCATCGAAGCTGTAGCCATTCCAGGTAAAGGCAAGACCATCATGACTGGCTCCCTGGGTGATGTCATGCAAGAATCCATTCAGGCGGCGTTGACTGTTGTCAGAAGCCGAGCCGCGAGTCTTGGGCTGGATGAAAATTTTCATGAGCAAAAAGACTTGCACGTACACGTACCCGAGGGCGCAACGCCGAAAGATGGTCCAAGCGCAGGCGTGGGAATGTGTACCGCACTCGTATCTGTATTAACAGGGATCCCTGTGCGTAAAGATGTTGCCATGACAGGCGAAATAACCCTTCGTGGTCAAGTCTTGCCTATCGGCGGGTTAAAAGAGAAATTGCTGGCCGCACATCGCGGTCAAATCAAAACGGTTATTATTCCGCTGGAAAATGAACGCGATTTAAAAGAAATTCCCGACAACATCAAGGCCGAGTTAAACATCCGTCCAGTGAAATGGATAGATGAAGTATTGCAAATTGCATTGCAATATATGCCTACACCACATGTGGATGCAAAGGCGGATGGCCTGGCAAAGGCTGCTCCAAAAAATGCCTCAGCAAAGACTAAGGACAAAACGAAAAAATCTATCAATACGCACTGAAAGACTGATAAAAGCAGGGTATTTCTTGACAAAAACTTTCTGCAGTTGATATAAAGCAGCAGTGTTTGAAGGGCTCGCTACCCCTTTCTTTTACTTCAGATTCCATAGTGTCAGATATCATTAATTAACTTTAAGGGGAACTTGTGAATAAAGCAGAACTGATAGATGCAGTTGCAGAAAGTGCTGATTTGCCAAAAGCATCAGCTACACGTGCGATTGATGCTGTCCTTGAGTCTATAACCACCGCTCTCAAGGCGGGAGATTCAGTATCATTGGTCGGCTTCGGAGCCTTCACAGTTAAAGCGCGTCCTGCTCGTACAGGTCGCAATCCGCAAACTGGCGAGAGTATTCAGATAGCCGCAGCAAAAGTCCCTGGCTTCAAGGCCGGTAAAGCGCTGAAAGATTCTGTTAATTCCTGATAACTGAACATCAGTTATCCAGTGTCCAACAAGAGGGCGCATCTTTGATGCGCCTTCTGCGTTTACAGCGTAGGACGGATGTAGCCTCCAACTGTAATAGACTAATTAGCTCGAACGATTAAATTTTTCAGGTTGTAATATGCTGCAGAAGATTCACGACAATACCCAGGGGATAGTTGCAAAGATATTTGTGATTGTTCTCATCGCTATTTTTGCCTTCTGGGGACTCGAGAGTATCGTAGGAAACATCATCACTTCTACGTCGACGATCACAGTGAATGGTGTCGAAATAAATGAAGCCGATATTGAGGCACTGACCCAGAACAAAGCGCAGGAGTTTTACAGCAGCCTTGGAGAGGACGCCGACGTGTCCGCTTTTGACCCGTCAGACTTTCGCCAATCCGCCATCGATGAATTAATCCAGCGGGAAATACTGGTTCAGTCGGCCGTTGAATCGGGGATGGCGGTATCAACCAATTCACTCAACACACGTATGCGTCAGACCCCCGATTTTCAGATAGATGGGGTTTTCAATGCAGAACGCGCCACATTATTGCTAAGAAATCTTGGTCATACCCCAAACAGCTACAGAGCAACTCTGCAGAAGGAAACCATCCTCAACCAGATGTTAACGGCGTATTCAGCATCCGGTTTTACTACTTCAAACGAACTTGCGCAGCTCGCAGCTTTAACCCATCAAAAACGCAATGCGCGTTATGCAGCGTTAAATTTGGGAGGACTGGAAGGTATTGAGGTCACTGATGCAGAAATTGAAACTTATTATCAGGACAATCAGGACAGCTTCCTGAATGAAGAGCAGGTGCAAATAGAGTTCGTGGAGCTGGATAAGGAATCTCTGCTGAATGAAATTGCCGTTAGCGATGAGCAAGTCCAGGAAGCATATGAGGAAGAGCGAGCTGCTTTTGAAGCTCAAACTGAACGCAGAGCCTCGCATATTTTGTTCGAAGCAACCACTGAAGAAGAATTTACAGCGGCTCAGGCCCAGGCTGCTGAAGTGAAAGCCAGACTTGATGCGGGAGAAGACTTTGCGACTCTGGCAGCTGAGGTTTCGGACGATACGGGTTCCGCCGTCGAAGGTGGCGATGTGGGGTACACCACCGGAGACAACTTCGTTGAAGAATTTGAGACAGCATTGAGAAATCTTGCGGTGAATCAGGTTTCCGATCCGGTCAAAACCGAATTCGGCGTCCATTTGATTAAACTCACTGAGGTGGCTGAAACTGCAATTCCTACGTTTGATGAGCGGCGCGAAGAAATTGCACGCGATTTGAAGTCCAGCCAAGCGGAAACGTTGTTCCTCGCCAAGTCCGATGAACTCGGAAACCTGGCCTTTGAATCACCCGACCTTGAAACGCCGGCCTCAACAATGGGTTTGATGGTTCAGCGTTCTGACTGGTTTGGACGCGCTGGTGGTACCGGAATAACCACTGAGGCGGAAGTTATCAACGCAGCATTCAGCGCAGAAGTTATCGACGAAGGACTGAATAGTGAAATGATCCAGATTGGTGACTCCAGGAGTGTAGTGCTTCGTGTTGTAGAGCATCAACTGCCAGTCGTTCAGGAACTCGATGCCGTGCGAGGCGAGATACAAGTCCTTCTGCAACTGGAAAAGATGAAAGCACAAGTACGCACAAGTGGGGAAGCTCTGCTCAAATCGCTGGAAGAGGGTGGTAACGTCGATGGACTATTACAAGCCCAGAGTGCGGCGTGGACTCAACTTGATGCAGTAGAAAGGGGTGCACGGGATGTGGATCCCGAAATCTCGGAAAAGTTATTTTCAATTGCTCGCCCCTCCGAAGGTGGAACCGAGGTTGAAGGATTTGAGTTGTCCGACGGTCGATATCTTATTGTCGAACTTCAGTCTGTAGTTGATGGCACTGCAGCAGACTTCGCTGAAGGCGAAGAGCAGAATATGCGCAACTTTATCAGCCAGCAGGCAGCAGCGAATGATTTCGCCGGTTTCATGGAAAACCTTGAGAAGCGTGCTGAAATAGATGGTTTGGAAGAACCAGAAGTTGCCGAGTTTTAAAAAGTTGGCGCGTTAATTCACAAGGTGACATGCCACTTGGTGGCCTGGCGCCACTTCTCGAAGCAGTGGCCGCTCTTCGCGGCAGCGAGCTTCGACTAAGGGACAGCGACCCGCAAAGCGACAGCCTGGTTTCAGATTTATGGGAGAAAGGATTTCACCCTGAATCAGTGCATCGCTGCGTTGTCTCTCATATTCAGGATCTGGCTCTGGATTGGATTTAACGAGCAGCTGTGTATAGGGATGCTTCGGACTAAAATAAACATTGTCTGCTGGTCCAAGCTCAATCAGCGATCCCAGATACATCACCGCCATGCGATCTGAAATATAACGTACCATCGACAGATCATGCGCAATGAACAACATGCTCAAACCCATAGATGATTTTAATTCATCGAGCAGCTTAACAACCTGAGCCTGCACAGAAACATCGAGTGCAGAAATTGGCTCGTCACAAACCAGTAATTTGGGCTCGACAATAAGAGCTCGCGCGATCCCCACCCTTTGTCGTTGTCCTCCCGAAAATTCGTGTGGATAGCGTGAAAGATGGTCCGAGTGCAAACCTACGCGTTCAAGCCAATAGACGACTCGATCTCTAACACTCGCAAAAGAGCAACGATCTCTGATCAGAACTCCTTCTGCGACAATTTCGCCGATCGTCATCCTGGGATTTAACGAACTATACGGATCCTGGAAAATAATCTGGATCTCGCTCGCCTGCTTTTTGAAATCTTCCGCCCGATAGTGGCTTGGCAAATTTTGGCCTCGGTAAAAAACTTCGCCAGCAGTTTTGTCATGAAGGCCAATCAGGGTCTTACCGAAAGTTGTTTTTCCTGAACCGCTTTCGCCGACCAGGCCAACGACTTCATTTTCTTCAATGCCAAGTGACACGTCATCCACAGCGTGTACAACCTGACCTTTGGCGATGGTGAAATATTTACGCAGTTGACGAGCTTCGATAATCATTTGATAGACGTACTTTGGTAAGGAACTTTGAGGCTTTGTTGAAGCGGATGAACCGGGGCTTTGGCATGATGCAACCAGCAGCGCGCAACATGATTAGTGCCAAACAGGATTGGGGTATTGTTCTCGCATACTTTCATCGCATGTGCGCACCGCGCATAAAATCCGCATCCGACAGGCGGCGCGAACAGATCAGGCGGACTTCCCTCAATTACACGTAATTCCTGATCGACAGTTTTATTACTCGGCATCGCATCCTTGAGCCCAACTGTGTACGGGTGAGCTGAGCGATAAAAAATATCGTCTACGGAGCCGGTTTCGACTATCTGCCCCGCGTACATAACAGCAACGTCATGCGCCATGCGCGCAACAACACCGAGGTCATGCGTGATCAAGATTATCGACAGTCCTTGTTTTTCCTGAAGGCTGCGCAACAGATTAAGAATCTGTGCCTGTATGGTAACGTCGAGGGCCGTGGTGGGCTCATCGGCAATGAGCACGTCGGGCTGACACGCGAGGCTCATTGCAATCATGACACGTTGCAACATGCCGCCGGATAGTTCGAAAGGATATTGCAGCGCGCGTCTGTCTGGCTCGGATATCTGCGTTAAAGCCAGGAGACTTATTACTTCTGCCCACGCACTTTTTTTATCCAACCCTCGATGAACAATCAGGGTCTCCGCAATCTGATCACCGATAGTCATGGTGGGGTTGAGCGCACTCATGGCATCCTGGAAAATCATGCCGATGCGCTTGCCCCTGTATTCATTTAATCGGTCTTGACGAAGTCCGAGGATTTCTTCGCCATTCAGCAGTGCTGAACCACTTGTTATCTTCCCGGGCGGCATCGGGATCAAACCCATAATGCTTTGGACTGTTACTGATTTGCCACAACCGGATTCACCTACAATCGCCAGAGTTGTGCCTTTGCGGAGTTTGAACGACACATTACGTACGGCTTTGACGGTACCGCCATAAGTGGCAAATTCAACAGCCAGGTTGTTAACCTCGAGCGCGTATTGATCTTTCGAAGTCATTCGCGTGACCTCATGCGTGAATCCAGCGCATCGCGCAAGCCATCTCCCAACAAATTAAAAGCCAGCACCGTAACGCTGATAAAAAACGCAGGGAATAGTAACTCGTGAGGCGTCGACAACATTGAACGAATGCCCTCATTACTCATGGATCCCCAGGAAGGAGTGGGGGGCGCCACACCCATACCTATGAACGAAAGAAAGGCTTCGGTAAAAATAGCCATCGGAATTGCGAACGTCAGTGTGACCAGCACAAGGCCAAGCGTATTCGGAATCATATGACGAAAAATCAGATACCAGGAGTTTGCCCCCAGCATACGCGCGGCTTGTACGAATGGTTCTTCACGTAGTTGCAGTACTTGCCCTCGCACAATACGTGCAGTATCGGGCCAGCTCAGCAAGACCAACGCCAATAGCATTGGGTATATTCCACTTTCGCCTGGTCCTATGCCGAAACCAATGCGGAATAAAATCATGAAAAGCAGAAACGGCAGAGCGATAACGAATTCTGCAAAGCGCATCAATATAAGATCCACCTTGCCGCCGAAGTAACCTGCGGCCCCACCATAAATGACACCCAACGCGACGAAAATAAACGGCGCGACAATTCCAATAAACAGGGAAACCCTCGCCCCCATCATCGTACGTGCGAGAAGATCCCGCCCGAGGTAATCAGTACCAAAAGGATGAGAGCTTAAATTTATTTGCGTGTCAGCAGTAGCGGGGAGATTGCGTTCAATAGCTTGCGACACCGTGATCGCGCGTTCCAGTTCAACCGCTTTCGTCATATAAGCGTCCGCTTCGCGTAATCCATCACTTGCAATAACTGTGTAGTAATACGTCTGTGGCTGCAGTTGCAGGCGATCTTCAAAACTCAGTTCTGATGCAGTGAGAGTTTGCCCAAGAGGAAGCCCAAGGTCCTCCGCGGATTCTGGTTGGTGGTCGTTACGATAAATAAGATAGTACGCTGCGCCGGCCACTGGATCCCACGCAAGACGTACGTATTGAGTAGTAGCTGTGTCGACCACGCGTACGTTGGCAGCTTCAAGTTCAACGGGTTGAGTGGTAATAGCAGACTGTTGAGTGGAAGCAGGTAGTGACACACCTTCCCAGAGACCTGGATCTGCAACCACGCGCGCGGGTGAACCAAATGACGGGCCTTGGGAAATACTGTCGAGATCTTGCAACGTTGGATCGTAAGTCCAGACAACCGGCCCAAGCAATGTGAATACGAGTAACCCGATCACCAGATACAAACTTGTTATCGCGCGTTTATTACGCTTTAAACGTATCCAGGCGTCTTGCCAATAGGACAGGGACGGTCGTGAAATGGTATTCGCTTTCTGACGCAGTGGAGCTTGCGAAAAATCGGCTAATACCGGTTCAAAAAGTTCGCTCATCGTGCCGCCTGTAAACGAATACGCGGATCTATAAAGCTATAGAGAATGTCGACAAGAATTACCATCAATACCAGGAAAGCGCCGAAGAAAACGGTTGTACCCATGATCACGGTATAGTCGAGCTGCGCGACAGCTTGTACGAAATAACGTCCGAGTCCTGGAATTGCGAAGACACTTTCAACCACGAAACCACCCGTTGTGATGATGGCGATGGCAGGTCCGAGTACGGTGATCACTGGCAAAATTGCATTGCGCAGTTGGTGGAAGATAAAAATACGCGTAGTGGACAAGCCTTTCGCGCGAGCAGTTCTGATGTAGTCGGTATTGCCCACTTCCAGCATCGACGAACGCATCATGCGCGTCAGGTAAGCCATAGTACTCAAGCCCAATACCAGTGCGGGTATCAGCATGTAACGGAAGCTGCCCCAACCCGCGACAGGCAGGATCGATGATCCGGTAAGTTGATTAAGGTTGAGAATGGCAAGCTGGCTAAGCGCAGCAAATACAAAACTTGGAACAGAAATTCCAAGTATTACAAAAAACATGATCACGTATTCAGGCCACTTGTCGCGATAAATAGCCGTGAGTGCTCCCCAAAGAACACCCCCCATTGCAGCAAAGAACAGAGCAAGCATGCCGAGTGTTGCGGAAACTGGAAAGTGTTCGCGAATGATGTCGTTCACAGAGCGGTTTTCTTCGCTGAAGGCGATACCAAAATCACCCTTCAACATGTTGCCCATGTAGATGAAATACTGCTCCGTTACTGGACGATCCAAACCGTAACGTCTTTCAAGATTAATGCGAATGGCTTCGGTCGTCGCTTTTTCATTAGCGAGTGGATTGCCGGGCACAAGGTGCATGGCGATAAAAGT
>JAZKES010000006.1:0-1816 GCA_040386995.1 Pseudomonadota bacterium
AAATTCCTCTTACTTGAGCTTGAAGCTCGAGCTCTACCATCTGACCAGGGCCAGTAGTTAACGAGATCGCGGCTCACGGGACCTCGCCTGACAATTGTTGCTGTGGGGGAACAGTTATTTCCTGAATTGCCGGCTAATCAAGCGCCGGCAAGGGGACTACATTGCTGACCTCAACAAGCAGCCCCTGCTTTCACTCAGCACCAACCAAGGATGCATAACATGAACAGACTAAATGGAAAGACCGCTGTAATCACCGGAGGCGCTACTGGCATAGGCCGCGCGGCGGCAAAGCGCTTCATTGAGGAAGGCGCTTTCGTGTTTATTTTCGGCCGCCGACAGGCAGAGCTCGACGCCACTGTAGCCGACCTCGGTCCTAATGCCCGGGCGGTGAAGGGTTCGGTCACGGATGAGGCCGACCTCGACGGACTCTACGCGGCAGTGAAGGCCGAGCGCGGGACCCTCGACATCATCTTCGCCAATGCCGGCGCGGGCAGCCCGCTTCAGCTCGGCAAGATCACCGCCGAGCACATTGACGAAACCTTCGACACCAATGTGAAGGGTACGATTTTCACGGTCCAGAAGGCGCTGCCGCTGATGGGCGAAGGCGGTTCGATCATTCTGACCGGATCGAGCGCCGGCACCACGGGCGCCCCGGCAATGAGCGCGTACAGCGCGAGCAAGGCGGCAGTGCGCAACCTCGCGCGGTCCTGGGCGGAGGACCTGAAGGGCACCGGCATCCGCGTCAACGTGCTGTCGCCCGGGGCGACGGCGACCGAACTCGCGAAGGCAGCGCTGGGCGAAGAGGGCCAGAAAATCTACGCCTCGATGACTCCGCTTTTGCGCATGGCCGACCCGGCTGAGATCGGAGCAGCGGCTGCCTTTCTCGCGTCATCTGATAGCAGCTTCATGACCGCCAGCGAGCTCGCCGTTGATGGCGGCCTGGCGCAACTCTAACCCGCTACGCCCTACAACACTCCATTCGATATTCGGAGCCGGTAGGGCGCGGTAAACAACGAAAACCAACACGGAGAACACATATGAGTAATAACAACGGACAAAAATTGGCAGGAAAAATTGCGGTAATCACAGGTGGAAG
Source organism: Pseudomonadota bacterium (assembly GCA_040386995.1). Classification (GTDB taxonomy): domain Bacteria; phylum Pseudomonadota; class Gammaproteobacteria; order Pseudomonadales; family Pseudohongiellaceae; genus CAILUG01. The sequence goes on from JAZKES010000006.1 coordinate 1,097, forward strand.
CAGCGGGATTGGCTTGGCCACAGCCAAACGCTTCGTGGAAGAAGGTGCGCACGTCGTAATCACTGGGCGACGAGAGAAGGAGCTTAAGGAGGCCGCAGCTTTCATCAACGGAAACGTTACGACGGTGGTAAGCGACGTATCGCGCCTGGAAGATCTGGACCGGCTCTATGCTGTCGTGAAAGAGCAACATGGTCACATCGACATTCTGTTCGCGAACGCAGGCGCAGGGACAATCGCACCGCTCGCGTTAGCCACTGAGGCCCATTTTGACCAGACCTTCAACGTGAACGTGAAGGGCCTGTTCTTTACGGTGCAGAAGGCCCTTCCCCTTTTCAAAGACGGCGGTTCGATTATCCTGACCTCTTCGGTTTCCAACGTGTTGGGGCTCCCGGGGTTTAGCGTGTATGCCGCGAGTAAGGCGGCAGTACGCAACTTCGCGCGCGCCTGGACCCTGGAACTGAAAGACCGCAAGATCCGCGTGAATTCGATGAGCCCCGGACCGACCGAGACCCCCGCTTTGGAGACGACGACGGGCCTTACCGCTGAACAGGCCAGGCAAGCGGCCGAACAGTTCGCCACGCAGATCCCAATGGGCCGCAGAGGCATGCCCGAGGAAATTGCGGCAGCAGTCGTGTTCCTCGCCTCTGATGAAAGCTCTTACATCACAGGTGTGGATCTCGCCGTCGATGGAGGCATGGCGCAGGTCTGACCCCGGCGCGG
>JAZKES010000006.1:1916-18602 GCA_040386995.1 Pseudomonadota bacterium
CAGGTGTGGATCTCGCCGTCGATGGAGGCATGGCGCAGGTCTGACCCCGGCGCGGGACCGCGCAACGAAAGAAATATATGAGCACACGAGAGAATGTTCAGACTAACCCAACCGTAAAGGAGATCCTTATGTACGACAAATCCACGCAATCCGAGTTGATCCGATTCGCACGAGTCGACGCGGGCTCGACCGTTATCGACGTTTACCCAGGCGAAGGTGAGTGGACCCGTCTCTTCTCCGACATTGTGGGACCCGAAGGACGGGTCTACAGTTTCGTGCCGGCCGAAGTCGCCCACTTCAAGGACGATCCGGTCGGCCGCATGCGAACGCTTGCGAAGGAGCCAGGCCGAGAGAATGTCGACGCCGTCTCAGCGGACCTCGTCGCGATGCCGGAAGTCACGCGACCCGCGGATGTCCTGTGGCTGCACCTGTTCTACCACGATCTCCACACCGCGCTGATGCAAGCCAGGGGCGCCACGGCGGCCGACTTCAATAGAGCCGTATACGAACGGCTCAAGCCCGGTGGGTTCTATGTAATCGTCGACCACGCCGCCGCAGGGCCAGGCACGAGCGATGCGCAGTCGTTGCATCGCATTGCGCCAGCATCCGTTCGCGAGGAGGTGGAGGCTGCCGGCTTCGTGCTGGACGCGGAAAGCACCATGCTCGCGAATCAGGAAGATCCGCATTCGATCAAAGTGTTCGATCCCTCGATCAAGGGCAAGACCGATCGCTTCGCCTATCGCTTCGTGAAGCCCTGAAAGATCTCGGTGCCGACTTCATCGGTCAGGCCGCACCGGTCTTCGGGGCGAAGTTAGCCGAAGGTAAACGTCTATGCTCAAACACCCCTTTGCGGGGCCTTTACGTTTGACGCGGTACCTGGCGCGTCGGAGCGGACATCAATGTCCTTCACCGCCTGCTCTGATCGCACTGGTGGATGTGTTGCGGCCGCTGGTTGCACAACCGCTTCCTCCGCAGGGTGCTGAAACTGTTTGGACTCCTCACTGAATGCCCGCATGAAGCTCCCGTCGAAGTCCTGGCGCTCAAGCACGAAGTCGATGAAAGCACGCGCCTTTGGCGACTGCACCTGTCCGCGTGGGAACACCGCATAGATTTCCGCGTCCAGGCCGCGCCAGCCAGACAGCACGCGCTGCACCTGACCTTGCTCGGCATAGCCCCGCATCATTACGTCGCTGGTCAGCATGATTCCCTCGCCGCCTAGCATTGCGGCGCGCAGCGCGACCGGGTCGTTAGAGATAACTACCGGGTCGATCGGGAATTCGCGCGGCTTGCCGTTGCCGTCACCCAGCGTCCAGAAGAAGGAGCTGGCGCTGCGGTGGTTGGTCTGCGCCAGAGCACGATGGTGGATCAGGTCGTCCGGATGCAGCGGTTCGCCGAAGCGCTCGCTATAACCCGGCGTCGCGTAAACCGCAGTGCGAAACACGGTTAACTTGCGCGCTGCGAGGTTGGAATCCGCGAGCTTCCCTACGCGCAACGCCACGTCAATCTCTCCCTCGATGATGTCGAGCTTGTCGTTGCTCAGCAGCAGTTCGACGCGCACTTCCGGATGGCGTGCCCGGAATTCACCGAGCAAGGGTGCGATCCAGGTGGTGCCTAACGAATGCGTTGCGGTGACGCGCAACCAGCCACGCGGTCCACTCTGCAACTCGCCCACGGCGCTCTCCGCTTCATCGAGATCCCGCGCGATCCGTTTGGAATGTTCAAAATAGACATTTCCCGCTTCGGTCAGGCCGAGCTTGCGCGTCGTGCGATGCAATAGCTGGGCGCCCAGTCGCGCCTCCAGATCCTGCACCTTGCGACTCACCGTCGCTTTGGGCAGGCGCAGTGCCCGAGAGGCAGCAGTGAAGCTGCCGAGCTCGACCACCTTGACGAACACGAGTGTGTCGTTGAGATCGCGGTTCATTTACATCCTTGGAGGTGGTCCAGCTAGTGGAATAGTTATTGTCCAAATTGCTGGCTAAGCAATTGCTAGTCGAGTTTTCTACTGGCCGGCGCTGATCTCCGCCAACCGTTGCTTGGAACTCGCGAGCCTCTCTGCCAGAAACGCCGAGAAGTCGGCACCATCCACAAAGGGATGTGGCTCTCCTGGTTTACGATTCGCGAGTAATTCGGCGCGCTGGAAAATGAGCGCGGCCCATGGATGACTGGTCAGATTTACCTCTATTCCTGAAAGCGTGGCCTGCAAGTGTTGCACGCTCTCAATCATGGCTTTGAAATCGTCGGCGTTGTTTGACGTGACATTATGGCCACCAAACAGAAACGCCTCGTGGCTTGCTTCACCATCCTTGACCGAAAACTGCATCGATAACACCCCTTTGGTGTGACCAGGTGTCAGGAAAAAACGGATATGGGTATCACCCAACGTGAGTTCGTCGCCCTCTTTATAGGTGATGTCCGGAACAACACCCGCAAGTGGAGCGTCCTCGGCACTCATCGCAACTTTCGCTCCGGAAACCCGGCGCACTTCATCAATGCCACCGGAATGATCGTCGTGACCATGAGTGACGAGGAGATAGCGAATGTCTGCAGGATCGAGTCCAAGTGTGCGGATGGCGTCGAGTGCTTGCGTGGTGTAGTTCTGATACAGGGAATCAATCATGATCAGGCCATCGCTCGTGACGAGCAGATACGCGCTCACAAAACTTGTGCCTACGTAGTAGAGATTATCAAAAAGTTTGATTGGCCCCGTAAAAACCTGCGTTTCGGGATTGGCATCGGCAGGCCGCTGGCCGTCGGTTGCGGCACTAAGTTTGTGCGGCAATTGTTGTGCAGAAACCGGCAGCATGAGTCCGAATAGTAGAAACATATGCAGCAAATAGCGGCGAAACATATTCATTCCCGTAATACGTGATCGCTCAACACTTCCCTGAAGCGCGTTGCGTGATCAGCGGATACTTAAACTTTTTTTGCGGCAAGGCATGGGACCGGATCATCGCCATACCAATCCATAGGAGCGGTATCGAAAATTAGTCACGCGACGAAAGCGTTACTCGCATCGGTTACTGCCAATTCGAGGATCTCCAATCTCAGTTAGTGACCTGTAACAACACCGCCTGTCCTGTGTAATGCAAAATGTTCGAGCCATTACGTCGATATCCGATAAACACACGATGGGTCGCTGACACCATCTTGCCCGAATAAATCTTGAACGCATCAGACAACTGAAAATCATCAACAAGGTATGCAGGGGTAAGTGTTGGAATCCTGCCGTCCCACGGGTGAAAGTTGCCGTTTATATCGCGGTAGGTCCACTCATCGCCGGTGGCCGTTGTCGTGCGTATCACAATGTACACACCGCCAGCCGAACCCACATCTACGGGTTGCGGTTGGACGTTACCCGCAATTATTACTTCGTCATTGCCCACGAAGGTATTCTGCACAGAAGCACCACTATCGCGTGAAGCTGCCACCTTGAAACCTGCAGTTGATATGCTGGCATTAGCTGCAACCACTACCGGATTCGGAACAGCCTTGTCAGCGATCGAAATGAGTACTGGATCGGTAGCGGGATTTGGCTCTGGTGTAACAATGTGATTCTTGACATAGGTATAAGTACCGAACGGATCCAGCCTGTTGCTCCAGCTGTAAGCCCTGTTATCGCCGATATTGCCCGTACAAGTGTATTTCTCGAACCATTCGTGCAAGTCAGTCAGCACCGCGAGCATCGCCGCTCTTTTGGCCTGATCGGTTTCAAACAATACGCCGAGTGAAAGCTGGAAAAAACCTTCAGGTATATGCTCGCGATTGTATCCACCCAGCTCTGATACAAACGCCATGTACTTCTGATTCATATCAGGCGTAACCATGAGCGCATTGCCGAAATAAGCGGTATATGGCGCAGTTTTGACAACAGTGCATGGTGATGATTTATGCGTGGAGCTGAAAATTCTGACCTCGCCATAGTCAGTAAATGCCTGCTCTATTAGTGCTTTGGTCGTTGGTAACAATTGACTGCCATCCAACGCATAGACCGTGTAAGCGCGCGCAAAACCCAGCAGGATGCTGGCGGCTTTTTCCCGGCGCACAGAATTGTCTGTCCAGTTGAAATACTGCCATACCGCATCCGCCGTTATTGCCTGCATCCACGGCGAGAATATTCTGTCGGTTGGATGGTCGAAATCTACGTTAGAACTGTTCTGCAGAAAAACCGCCACGACTGATGTACCAGCAGCCGCAGTCACCGGTGTTGTCAGACTGAGTGTCCAGGTGCCATCGCCATTATTTATCGCATTGCTTGCGAGCTTGGGGTTCTGCGACTTACCAACACGAATTGTTTTACCAGCTGTGAGGTCGAGATAACCGTCAGCAAACGTATCGTCCACTGTTATTGAAGTTGCCTCGGAATAACTTGTGAGCAGTGAGCCTATCCAGGGTAGAAAATTCTCGTCCTCGTGCATACGCAACGAATGCGATAAGTAACCGTAGTGCTGGATACCATCCGGATTCGCTACCTGCATTTCGCGTATGTTATCGACGATGGTGTCTGCCCAGCTGCACACCACCGTGTCCAGACTAAGTTCACAGGCGTTGAGCACGGCCTGGAGTCCAAACCCGAGATCGCGCTCGGTAAAGCGTATGTTCAACGCGTTGTAGGGCTTGCTAAAACCCGCGGCAGGAATCGCCGGCATGTTGGCTACAACACCTCCCCTCACATCGCCGCTGACAAGCAGGTGCGCTGATGTAATCCACGCCTGGTTACGCGTATTCATTCTGCCGCTCGCACTTGGTATGCCGTTTTCGGCTGGCTGCCAGCTGTCGTCGCCGGTCAGTGCAAGATGTAACTTGTAAGGTTGCAGATAGATATATTTGGTATCGCAGCCACCACCGCCATCACCATAGGTGTGGGCTTTTTTCTGGAAGCTGAAACCACCGAGACAATAATTAGCCACACTCGTATTGTTGCCAGTGACTTCCATCTTCGATATGAACCACTCATGCGACAGATACGCTTCGCGGTAATACTCCAGCTCACCTCGGCGGATCGCCTGTCGGTAGTTGGTTGAAACCCTGTCGTAGATCCAGTCAGTAACACCGGACGTTGTGTAGTTGAAGGTGCGTGACGTGTCTTCCCAGATGGTTGGCAAATATCCGGTATCAAACACATCGCGAGTTACACCCGCCGTTGGCGGCACGATTCCAGACTTAGCCAGGTATTCAGGATCGTTTATGCCGAATACTCTCGGCTCGTGGCGCCCGTCTTTTAGCGGATTGTCGGTAACAACTTCACTGATTGGTGACTCGGGTAAATCAAGCGCGGTGTTGCGTCCTGCGAGGTCCCAGGTATATGTCCTCACACCCCTTGTCGCGTCGTACACAAACTGCACTTTAACTGCGCGTGCTGAAAACGTCAGGCACGGTGACCGTGATGCTTGCCACAACAAAGTATGTTTTATGAAGATGGGTACTTCTTGATGATTCTCATCGAGCAGACGAAATTTTGTGAGGTCGGTCAGAACACAACCACTTAACGGAACCCCGATCGTGACAAGTTCATTACTGGTGGGTATTACGGTGGTATTGAGCGTGTTTGGTGTTATTGCGATCAGGCCGGTATCGAGGGGAGTCGCATAAACCTTTGGCAAAAAAGTAGCCGCGATAATTGCGAGTAGTCCGAGCATCCTTGTTTTTGTAGTTTTCATGACGTCCCTGTAATCGACAGTGGTTAATTGGGGGTTCAAATAATGGTAGCAGAGCGGTTTCACAGAATAAAAGTGGGGCAAAGGATCCAGAGATGCACCCGCAATATAAGCCATTTATACACGAAAAACTGTGACACACCGGGAGAATCAGCCGAAGAATCGAAGGTTGCGCATTATGAACCGCGCAAACGGCGCTGCGTGCTCACAGCCACACCCACAACGTTAACCTGGCACTCGCATTTTCTTCACACTCACCACATCGTTAACTGCTGAACTGTTTCCGATCATGAGCAGTGCTCCGAGCGTGAGCGCACCAGCCACCGCGAGATAATAACCAACTGCGGCGATGCCATGATTCACTGCGAGCCAGGTCGCTATGTACGGCGCAAATGATCCACCAAGAATGCCCGCAAAATTAAACGCCAGCGACGTGCCTGTGTAACGCACGGCGGTCGGAAACAGTTCGGCCAATGCGGTACCGAGCGGTCCGTAAGTCAGCCCCATACAAGCAAGGCCAATACAATGCATGGCAAGAACAAGGAAACTATTGCCCGCTACGAACATCGGACCAAACATCAAACCGAAAGCCATGATGGCCAGTGTCGCTGCAACGAGCATTTTGATGCGACCGATACGATCGGCGATCACAGCAGACAACGGAATCGCGGCGCCGAAAAACAACACGCCGACTATCTGCAGAATCAGAAAATCCTGACGTGGAAAACCGAGCTGACTCGTGCCCCAGCTCAACGTGAACACGGTCATGAGATAAAAAGTCACGAACGTAGTAATTGCCGCAACAGTCGCGAGTATCAATATGCGTGCATGGTCGCGCAGCACACTGAGCAGTGGCGCCTTGACACGTTCATTGTTATCGATTGCCTCCTGAAATGCCGGGGTTTCGGTAATTTGCAAACGCACATACATGCCAACAAACACCAACAACGAACTTGCCAAAAAAGGTACACGCCAGCCCCACGCAAGGAATTGATCTTCGCTCAACAGAGCACTCAACACGATAAACACACCGGTCGATAAAATGAAACCGATAGGAGCACCGAGTTGCGGGAACATGCCATACCAGGATTGTTTGCCTTCCGGCGCGTTTTCGGTCGCAAGTAAAACCGCACCGCCCCATTCACCACCAAGCCCGATGCCTTGCCCGAATCGGCACAACGCGAGTAACGCAGGCGCGGCTAATCCGATCGATGCATACGTTGGCAAGAGACCAATCGCCACGGTCGACAAACCCATCGTCAGCAGCGCAGCCACGAGCGTCGCCTTACGCCCGATGCGGTCACCGAAATGGCCAAACACCGCTGACCCAATCGGCCGCGCGAGAAACGCCAACGCAAAAGTGGCCAGCGACTGCAACGTTGCCGTGGCAGGGTTATCACTCGGGAAAAACAGCGCTGGAAACACGAGCACCGCGGCTGTGCCATAAATATAGAAATCAAAAAATTCGATCGTGGTGCCGATCAGGCTGGCAAACAAAACGCGGCGTGGATTCATGGTAGATCCCGGGATAAAAACAGTGAGGCAGAATGCCACAGATATTCGGATGGCTTCAATTGAATCAGTAATACGGATAAGCAGGTTCGAACTTGCTTGCTACTTTCAAGCCGGAATTACCTGACTTCTAGCACAAGCCTCGCAATACGTTCAGGCACACATATCAATGATCCAAGTTCTCCAACTTGAACTTTCTGAAACCCCGTTGAGTAGGCCAAGGGAATAACAACTTAACCATCAGGAAACCTTTGAATAAGTCGTCATACCCGAGACTTTCAAACCCTGCCCCGCGAACGAGAGGATGCGTATCCGGGAAATCAACAGCCTGGATTCCCGCCTTCGCGGGAAAGACGACGTATTCATAGGTTCGCTCCGCATTCAACCGAAACATTACTGACAGCAGATTTCTGTTAGTAAATCCGAAGCATTACTGATAACGGCCTTCTGTTATTCAACCCGGGAACGTGGCCATCACACGGCGGCCACGTTCTTTTGAAGCATAAAAGATCAAGCCGCCTACTACTCCACCGTCACACTCTTCGCCAGATTACGCGGTTGATCGACATCGAGCCCGCGCAATACCGCGATGTGATAAGCGAGTAATTGCAGCGGTAATACAGTCACAACCGGCGACAACATCCACGGTGTTACGGGAAGCCAGAGCACATGATCCGCCATACCTTCGATCAGTTTGTCGCCGTCGGTAGCAAGTGCCACAACGAGACCATTGCGCGCCTTCGCCTGCTGAATCTGCGAAAGCATTTTTTCGTGCCACGGATCCTGCGGCGCAATACACAACACGGGCATCTGCTCGTCGACGAGTGCAATCGGCCCATGTTTCATTTCACCGGCTGGATAACCTTCTGCATGAATGTAGGAAATTTCCTTGAGCTTGAGTGCACCTTCGTACGCAATGGGCATGTTGATGCCGCGCCCGAGATAAAGGCAATTGCGAATATCCTTAAGTAGATGAGCCAACTTCTCCACTTCCGATTCGCGCTGAAGCGTGCGGCCCACGAGATCGGGTATCAGACGCAAATCTGCGACGAGTTTTCTGCGCGTATCGTCGGTGATAACACCGCGCATTTCAGCGAGCAAAATCGCGAGCATGTACTGATCGAGCAACGGCGCAGTAAATGCCTTGGTAGATGCCACGCCAATCTCCGGACCAGTCTGCATCGAGATGTAGCCATCAGCCACACGCATGGCTTGTGAACCAATAGCGTTGACGATACTCCAGATGATTGCGCCCTTGCTGCGACCTTCTTCCATCGCTGCGAGGGTGTCGGCCGTTTCGCCCGACTGTGATATCGCAAGTACCACCGTCCTGTCGTTGAGGATCGGATCACAGTAACGAAACTCGGAGGCAACAATCACCTCGACCGGCACCCGCGCAATTTTTTCGATGAGATATTTACCGACCATGCCCGCATAGGCAGCAGTGCCACAGGCCGTGATGTAGATCTTGTCGATTTTGTTTGCGAGCTGTGGTGTGAGGTTCAGGTCGGGCAGCGCGATTTTTCCATTCGCAAAATCCACGCGACCGGCGAGTGTGTCGGTCAGCGCACGTACCTGTTCATGAATTTCCTTCTGCATGAAATGCCGGTATTCGCCCTTCTCCGCAGCAACCGGATCCCACGCGATTGTGTGGACCACCGACTGCACGGCTTCACCGTCGATTGTTGTGACACTGATGGATTCGCGCGTAACAACCGCCATCTGCCGCGACTCCAGAAACATCACCTTGCGGGTGTGTTCCATGATGGCTGGTGTATCACTTGCGATGAAATTTTCGTTTTCACCGATGCCAAGCACCACACCACCCGCGTTGCCGATACGCGCCGTAACAATTTTGTCCGGCTCGTCTGCCGACATCAGCACAATCACATTCGCACCGCGAATCTGCGCGAATACCTTGCGTGCGGCATCGACGAGTTTGAGGCCCGCAGCAAGATAAATTTCGAGCAGATGCACGATGGTCTCGGTGTCGGTAACTGATTTGAACGTAACACCACGCGCGCTCAAATCTGCCTTAAGTTCGAGATAATTTTCCACGATGCCGTTTTGCACAACCACCACGCGACCGCCGGCACCAACGTGCGGATGTGCGTTGATAGCATTCGGCGCGCCATGGGTTGCCCAGCGTGTGTGCCCGATGCCGGGCGCACCGGTAATCGGTTCGCGCCCAACGAGATCGACCAACTGCGACAGTTTGCCGGCATCCTTCCTGACTGCGAGATTATTGTTACTGACAACTGCGATACCTGCAGAGTCGTAACCGCGATATTCGAGCCGTTTCAGGCCATTGATGATGATTGGTGTCGCATCACGCGCACCGATATAGCCAACAATTCCACACATAAAATTTCCTCCAGTTTGAAAATGATTCATTGCCTGCACAGGTCGCGGAAGCAGCACGCCATACGCGCGCAAAAATTTTTCGCACGCACACACGAACATTTCTGTTGAACACAGAAAATGGTGAGCGCGGCAACGTGTCCGCCGTTTGTCTGACAATGGTTTTGGTAAACGCCAATCTCTGCATTTCTGTCCGCACAATTACTCGCGCGGCGTTACTGCAAAGTTCTGGTTATCGGAGGGAAAAGTGAACCGGGTATTGGCATACCCGAAGGGCTTCCGCTGAACTGTCGATTTTCTCCAGATCCGTACTTGTCATTCGCCTCCGGTTGGAGACTGAGTGAAAGCAGGCTGGATTAGCTCCATCCTGCGATGGAGAACCCTTGTCCTCGTCATCTTCAGCCGATACTGCAACTGAAGATCATGCGCTGTGTTTTCCCAAGCTTTTTAGTCGGTGCACCGCCTGATGAGTGAGTGATTGGTGGAAGGAAGAATAGATGACGGGATTTTTATTGTCGAGACAGGGGCTGGTCGCTGGATGCGCGAGCAACTGGTTGCATCAACTTACAACTGAACACACCCTTGGGATTCAAAGGAATTTTGAAGCCAGGAGCCGACCGTAATTAATAAACGTCCTAATCGTGACGACTTGCCCATACGCTCAGCCGTTGTTGGCCCTGGAGTGGTTATTCCCTGATCAGATGGCTGGCTAGAGAGCAGCCATCAACATCCGGCGAATCCTCGCCAAAATACCTCCCGGCTGAGCGTAATAACAAAGCCTGTTCTGCGACCTGCAACGGTGCGATCATGCCTGATCCTGCGCGGCAACATACTCCAAAGTATCTTTTCGGTGTTAAAACTGCGACACAAAGCAGCACATACCCAAAAAAATGCCCCATGTTGGCTTGACAACATACCAGTCAGTATGTTCCAGTAACCATGCCAACTGAATGGACATTGAAATGCTCCCTACCACCGATACACGATTGAAGCTGATGCAGACAGCCACAGAGCTGATCTGGGAAAGCAACTATGACAATGTCGGCATTGCGGACATCTGCAAAAAAGCCGGGGTTACCAAAGGTGCGTTTTATCACCACTTCACCTCCAAGGCCGACCTGTTCGCGAGTGCCTGCGCTTATGAATGGGAACAAATGCGGCCCATGATGGACGAAGGCCTGTCGCCTCGTTATACCGCCTTGCAGCAGGTTGAAAACGTCATTGAGCTAACCTTGCGCAAACAACAGCGCAGAAGCGGTGTTGATGACAAACAGAAAATCTGTGGTTGCCCATTCTTCACGGCTGGCGCCCAGGCGGGCTGTGAGGAAGTCGAGATTCGCAACGTAGCGCGCGACATGTCGGACAACGGCACGCTTTATCTCATAGCGCTGGTAAAAAACCTGTTGGCCGAGGGTTATTTGCAGCCGCCCGTCAATGAAACCCAAGTGGCGCGTATGCTCCAGCAGTTTGTGCAGGGTTTGCTTATGCACGGCCGGGTGTACCAGGATTTCGACAAACTGCGGCAGGACTTGCGTGAAGGTTTCTACCGCTTGTTAGGCCTGGATCCCAAATACCGTACTTGTCACGAGACCTATGTAGCTCAAGCCGCAAAAAAACTGGACACCTCCCTACTGCTGACCGACCCACTGTAAACCGGCAGGCCGCAGTTATTGGCCTGCCTTTCACCGCACCATCCACCGCACGATCGCCTTCAAAAAATCAAAACCCCACCTACACAAGTTGTCACGCAGAGTTTTCAGACTTAGCACCTGAAGTATGCGTCGACGCCCGCATTAAAACTCCGGCCGTGTAACTCCGTTATTGCGGACACAACTGCCCTTTTAACAGCTCATAGTGCGTGCTCAACAGCGCGCTGGTGACTACCTCTCTTCCCCAACAACAGTCTACTCAACTGACTCGATCTGGATTTTCTACCCATCTCTGCCCCACAAGCTCTGCACGAACAACCCTTTCACCAATCCCGAACCACTTCCTGAAAATTTTTCAGAAAACCTGTTGACTGACATACCGACCGGTATGTATAGTCGCACCCTACATACCAACCGGTATGGCTGGAAATGCAAAACACCGCCAGAACATACCAGGAAACACCTAAGGAGCCGATACAACGGCACCCCCAGAAATCAGAAAGGAGCACTACCATGACGTCCGCCAATCCACGCAACAAATTGAAGGTATCGTTAACCGCTTTGGCCTTCGGCACCATGCTCGCCACCGGGCTCGTTTACATGACCCACGCCGCCGATACTAGTGAAGCTACCGAAGGCAGCGTTGCTGCTGCACCCGTTCCGGTAGTACAAACAATGACCGTCGAGGAAGCCAGCCTTCGTACCTGGAATACCTTTTCGGGTCGTCTGACTGCAGTAGAGGAAGCCTCCATCCGTCCGTTGGTCAGCGGCACGATTCAACAGGTGCTGTTTGAAGACGGCGCTTATGTAGAAGCGGGTCAGGAATTGTTCGTTATAGATCCCCGCCCATTCGCAGCCGAACTCCAGGCAGCTGAAGCGAGCCTGCAGTCCGCTCGTTCAGATTCTGCGCTTGCCAAAACTGAATTCGAACGCGCCGAGGTTCTGGCCAGCAACAACTCCATTTCCCGCAGCGTTCGCGACAACCGCGAGAACGACCTGAAAATTGCGCAGGCGCGTGAACTGTCCGCCGCTGCTCAAGTGACCAGCGCCAAACTGAATCTCGATTATGCCCATGTCAAAGCACCGATCTCGGGTCGCATTGGTCGTGCCGAGGTTACTGTCGGCAACGTGGTCGAGTCTGGCTCCAGCGCGCCGGTGCTTACCACAGTAGTTGCAACCGATCAGTTGTATGCCGAGTTTGACGTCGATGAATCTACTTACTTCAGCGTCCAGCGCAGCGCCGGCAATACCGATGATCATGCTGTTTCCACCGAAGCTACATCTGCGTTGTATTCGATCCCCGTAGAAATAGTACTCGGCGCAAATGGCGACGCTGTTTATCAGGCGCAATTACATTCGTTCGATAACCAGCTCGACATTGCATCCGGCACGATTCGCGCACGCGCAGTTCTCGACAACTCACACGGCAATCTGATCCCGGGCGTATTTGCGAGTGTGCGACTTGGCACCGCGGTTGAAGAACCCACATTGCTTGTTCCGTCACGCGCTGTTGGCGTCAGCCAGGACAAACGTTTCGTTTACGTCGTGAACAACGATAGCCGTGTTGAATACCGCGAAGTCAGCCTTGGTCGCGCGATCGATTCACGCCGCGTCGTGACCTCCGGCGTCAGCGAAGGTGAACGTGTAATCGTCAACGGTATCCAGCGTGTCGGCACCGACATGCAGGTTGAAGCAATCCCCGTCACTGCAGAACAAGCTGTCGCAGGTAACGAAGTAGCCAGCGCGCAGTAATCGCGCTGGTACCTCAACAATAATTCTCACCGGACAGAGAAACAGAGAGTCATCATGAATATTTCCCGCTTCTTTATTGACCGCCCCATTTTCGCCAGCGTGTTATCGCTGCTGATTCTGCTCGGCGGTCTGATTGCAATGTTCAAACTGCCGATTACGGAATATCCGGAAGTCGTGCCACCGTCCATCGTCGTCAACGCGCAATTCCCTGGTGCGAACCCGGCGGTGATTGCGGAAACCGTGTCGACGCCACTTGAAGAGCAGATCAGTGGTGTCGAGAACCTGCTTTATATGTTTTCGCAGGCAAACTCCGACGGCTTGATGACACTCACATTGACGTTCGAAATCGGCACGGATCCCGACCTTGCGCAACAACAGGTACAGAACCGTGTGGCGCAAGCTCTACCACGTTTGCCTGAAATCACGCGTCAGCTGGGTGTTACCACCATCAAGAGTTCACCCGACCTCACGATGGTTGTGCATTTGCGCTCGCCTGATGAACGTTTCGATATGTTGTACCTGCGCAACTACGCGCTGCTCAACATCAAGGATCAGCTCGCAAAAATTTCCGGCATCGGCCAGGTGCAATTATTTGGCGCAGGCGACTACGCAATGCGACTCTGGCTAAAACCAGATGAAATCGCAGAGCGTGGCCTGACTGCATCAAACGTAATCGATATCGTGCGCAGCCAGAACGTTCAAGTGGCTGCCGGTATTATCGGTAGCTCGCCAAACCCTTCTCCGCTTGAAATCCAGTTGCCGGTCAACACCAAGGGCAGACTGGAATCCGTTGAAGAATTCGAGAACATCATCCTTGCGACCAGCGACAATGGTGCGATCACTCGCCTAAAAGACGTCGCACGTATCGAACTTGGCGCATCGCAGTACGCATTACGCTCGCTGCTCGATAACCAACAGGCGGTCGCCATACCAATCTTCCAGGCACCTGGTGGCAACGCCATCGAAATTTCTGACAATGTGCGCAGCAAGATGGAAGAACTGAAACAAAGTTTTCCGGAAGGTCTCGATTACAGCATCGTGTACGACCCAACCGTATTCGTGCGTGGTTCGATTGATGCGGTCGTCAAGACGCTGCTCGAAGCCATCGCACTCGTCGTTGTGGTTGTGATTCTGTTTTTGCAGAACTGGCGTTCATCCCTGATCCCATTGCTGGCCGTGCCTGTGTCGATCATCGGTACATTCAGCTTGATGTATATGTTCGGCTTTTCGATCAACGTGTTGTCGTTGTTTGGTCTCGTGCTTGCGATTGGTATCGTCGTTGACGATGCGATTGTGGTGGTCGAAAACGTCGAACGTAATATTGCCAATGGTCTTGCACCACGCGAAGCAACCTACCAGGCGATGCGTGAAGTGAGCGGACCAATCATCGCGATCTCTCTTACGCTCATCGCAGTGTTTGTACCAATCGCATTTATCAGCGGGCTTAACGGCCAGTTCTATAAACAGTTCGCGCTGACGATTGCGATATCTACGGTAATTTCTGCATTCAACTCACTTACGCTGAGTCCTGCGCTGTCAGCTATTTTGCTGAAGCCGCATGACGAACGCGCCACTAACGCACCGAAGAATTTCCTGCAGCGTGGTATCGCGCGTTTCTTTGGCGGCTTCAATAGAGGTTTCGCAAAAACGTCCAACGGTTATAGCCGCACCGTAGGTCGTCTGCTCGGTCGCAGAACAATGATGATGGGTGTTTATGTGTTGCTGCTCGGCTTGGCATGGACTTCATTCCAGTCACTACCCAAAGGTTTTATCCCCGTGCAGGACAAACAATATTTGATCGCGTTTGCGCAGTTGCCTACGGGTGCGACACTTGATCGCACCGAACAGGTGATTCGCGAAATGTCGCAAATCGCATCCGAAGAACCCGGTGTCGAAAGTTCTGTTGCATTCCCCGGCCTGTCGATCAACGGTTTTACCAACAGCGCAAGTGAAGGCATCGTGTTCACCACGCTCGCTCCTTTTGAAGACCGTCATGATCCAGAACTTTCGGGTCCTGCAATCGCTAACAAACTGCAGGCAAAATTCAACGGTGTGCAGGAAGCGTTTATCTCGATCTTTCCACCGCCACCTGTACAAGGTCTTGGCACGATCGGTGGTTTCAAGCTGCAGATCCAGGATCGTTCCGATCAGGGTTATGACGCGTTAAACGCCGCGGTAAGTGCAGTAGTCGCGAAAGCAGCGCAAGAACCTTCACTCGCCGGTGTGTTCTCGAGTTACCAGATCAATGCACCACAACTGTTTGCTGATCTCGACCGCGATCGCGCTGTACAGCTTGGCC
Organism: Pseudomonadota bacterium; assembly: GCA_040386995.1. Taxonomy (GTDB): domain Bacteria; phylum Pseudomonadota; class Gammaproteobacteria; order Pseudomonadales; family Pseudohongiellaceae; genus CAILUG01. Next base: position 17,144 of record JAZKES010000006.1, read on the forward strand.
TGTCGATCCCGGAAATTTTCTCCACTATGCAGGTGTACCTGGGTTCGTCCTACATCAACGACTTCAACATGTTCGGCCGTACCTATCAGGTAATCGCGCAAGCTGACTCGCAATACCGCGATACACCTGACGATATCGAACAACTGCAAATCCGTAATGCGGAAGGCAGCATGGTACCGCTCGGCAGTGTGATGGACGTACGCGAAAGTTATGGCCCAACCAGTGCACAACGTTATAACGGTTTCCGTGCTGCGGACATCAATGGTGGTGCTGCACCTGGCTTCTCAAGCGGTGAAGCACAAGCAGTCATGGAACGTCTTCTTGCCGAGAATCTGCCTGCAGGTTTCAGCTACGAATGGACCGAACTGACTTATCAGGAACTGTTGTCGGGTAACACCGCGCTGCTGATTTTCCCGCTGTGTCTGTTCCTCGTTTACCTGGTACTTGCCGCACAGTATGAAAGTCTGACCTTGCCACTCGCCGTAATTTTGATTGTGCCTTTAAGTGTACTGGCTGCGTTGACTGGCGTATGGCTGACCGACGGCAACATCAATATCTTCACGCAGATAAGTCTCTTCGTGCTGATAGGGCTCGCGAGCAAGAACGCTATTCTGATCGTCGAGTTTGCACGTGAACTGGAACACCACGGCCGTGGCATCGTTGAAGCTGCGATTGAAGCATCACGCCTGCGACTGCGTCCGATCCTCATGACCTCGCTCGCATTCGTAATGGGTGTACTGCCGATGGTGGTTTCGACCGGTGCAGGCGCAGAGATGCGCAACATCATGGGCGTGGCGGTATTTTTCGGCATGATAGGTGTAACCCTGTTCGGGTTGTTCCTGACACCGGTGTTCTACGTGGTACTGCGAAAGCTTGAAGCGCGCTATCACGCATCCAAAGCACTTGTCGCAACGGGCGATAACACCCCTACCAAAGCACTGACTGCAGGACATGTATCATGAAAGCAATTCAGGATATGACTACCAACGTAGTGTTGAACTTAACGTTGAAAGAAGCATCAAAAGAAACACAAGGCTCAGTACAGAATGAGGCATCCGAAACCAGCCTGTTTGCTGACAACCGTCACAGAACTGCAGGAAAAATCGCAAAAAGCCGTGAAACTGTCGAAATTCATGGTTTGAAGCTACGCGACGCAATGAAAGATCATAGAATGACGGCAGGCACATTTGACAGGAACCGGCAGAAAACATTTGCACAGCCATTTCAGTCTCACGGTGCGAGTGCCGGAACAAGGTTACAAAAGTCTTTTGAAGGATATGGCAGCACAGCAATTAATCTGCGGGCTGGAGTACCCCCCTCCCCCAGTCTCAGGACCCGGTTTCTGTTGCTGCCATTTTTTATCGCTGCACTCGCTGCGTGTGCCACTGACGCCAAGTACGATGATCTCGATGTAACGCGGCAACTAGTCCCGCAGTTCCAGGTTCCCGATGCGGCGCAG
>JAZKES010000006.1:18702-27276 GCA_040386995.1 Pseudomonadota bacterium
GCGCAGACAGAAGCAGTGCAAACCCTCGCAGCCGAAGACGTCATCGTGAAGTGGTGGAACACACTACAGGACGACCAGTTGAGTGCACTTGTGCAATCCGCGTTGGAGCACAACAATGATGTCGGCATAGCGGTAGCCAATCTCGAACTTGCTCGCACCCTTTTGCGCGACGAATCACTCAACCTTTTCCCCGACATCAATGCAGGCCTGGACGTAACTGACCAGCGTCTTGCGAATGTTATCGGCGTGCCGGGGGCAGGGAGTCGCTTCACAAGTTATCAAGCCGGCTTCGATGCGTCGTGGGAACTGGATGTGTTCGGTCGTATCAATCACGCCATTGATAGTGCAAGCGCAGAACTCGCCGCAAGCAGTGCAAACCTCGATGATGTCTACGTCAGTGTTGCAGCAGAAGTTGCGCGCACCTACATTCAATTACGCGGCGCACAACACAGGCTCGATGTCAGCCAGCGTAACGCAGCGAATCTGGCACAGTCGTATCAGTTAACACAGAACCTGCTTGATGGTGGTTTCGGTGATGGGCTTGATGTGCAGCGCGCGCTGACTCAGTGGGAACTTGCAAAAGCGATCCAACCGAAACTGCAGACGCAGATTGATGTCGGCATTAATCGGCTGAGTGTGCTGACAGGACAGATGCCTGCAACCTTGCGCACCGATCTTGCTACAGCTCGGCCATTGCCCTCGATTCCACCATCAGTGAACGTTGGTGAACCGATCGATCTACTCAAACGGCGTCCCGATATCCGCCGCGCGGAAAGCCAGCTCGCGAGCGAAGTTGCGCGTTACAAAGTTAGCGTGGCCGAGCTTTATCCACGCGTATCGATCAGTGGCAGCATCGGGTTTCTCGCAACCGCATTTGCCGACCTTGGCACTGGCGGCACGTTGACACATCTCGTTGGCCCAAGCATCAGCTGGGATGTGTTCAACCGCGAACGTGTACATAACCGTGTTGATGCGCAGGATGCGCGTGTGCAGATGCAGCTCGAAGCGTTTGAACAAACCTTGCTGACGTCATTCGAAGAAGTCGACAACGCAATGTCTGCACTCACGAGAGAAAGTGAAAGCCGCGAGAATCTGCGCGCAGCTGCCGAAGCGAGTGCGCAAGCCTCTGCACTGGCGCGCCAACGGTTTGAAGTAGGCTCCTTCAGTTTCCTGGACGTACTCGATGCACAACGCACACAGCTCGACGCCGAAGACCAACTCGCGCGTAGCGAAATCGACCTGTCGCTTAACCTGATTGCACTTTATAAAGCGCTTGGTGGAGGATGGCAGACTGAGGAAATCTGATCACTGCTGGTGATGTGTGCCGCGCATCATCGGCAAATCGGATGGATCGATAGTGTATCAGTGAGGCTGGCAATCATCGGGATGCAGGCAGTTTTTTTCTAAGCACATGTCTCGTAGTTGTCATCAACGTTGTTGGATTTTGTTTTTATTCTTGTCGTATACCCTGCTGGATATCTGGACAGGTTGATGTCTTCGGTCTTCAACCTGTCTTGCCTCCGACGATACATCGATCAATCACCACATCCTTCAAATGTTTCACGAGCGCAGACACCGTCGCTGCAAATCACCTGCATTTTTCTTGCACTGCTTTTCTGTCCATCATCTGTTTTTTGCGTGACGAAAGTGAATATCGTTGGCAAGTTGCCATCAATAGGAAAAATAATTTCCGAGTGCTAAGTTACGGCCACGGTCGACACGCACAGGAAATTTCCGATGTTCATTCGCACTCTCACACTCATTTCCGGATTGGCTTTCTCTCTCGGCCTTAACGCTGCCACCGAGTTTGAAAATGGCCTGGTCCCACTGGAGCTCGCGCGCGACCTGAATGGTGGGGGTGGTAGATTTTATAAAACGTTGCCGGACAATTTTCCGCTTGTCGCGCTACCGGCGGGTATAGGTCTAACTGTAATCGGGAGTATAGACAGAGGAACTTCACAAGCTATTTTGCTGCGTAATGCCGGCACCGGCGCTGACGCAACTGCAGCATTGCTGGCTGCATACACTGCGCACGGCTGGATCAATATTGCGACTGGTCCGCGCCTGACACTTTGTCACGACCAGCAGGGCATCATGGATATTAGTAGTTCAGACGCGATACCGGGTGAACATCGCGTGTACGTACAGCGCAGTTTTTATCCCATCTATGTCATAGGTGTAAGCATGAACTGCGCACAGCAGTTAGCGTACAGCCAGAATGGTGGCCCGAATGCAGCACTGAACTTTATTAGAGGCTTGTTGCCCACGCTTGCGTTAGAAGATGTTGAACGTCCTTATGTTCTCCCTTCTATACGTATATCCGGTGTCATGTTGGATAATTTTTCGGCAAGTACAAATGCCAGGGCCACTTTGCCCGATGCAACTGTTGCTGAATTACATGAAGGCTTCATACAACAGCTCGAAGCGCAGGGTTGGCGTATCGATAGCGGTGATGCCGGTGAATTCAGTGCTACTGCGGTGGCTTTCAAAACTGTCCCGTCTCCAGCAACTGAAACTACGCCTGCAAAGGATGTGGACCTCACCGGTTTTCTAACTGTGCTGAATACAGAAGATGACAAGTACCTGATTCAGTTCGCGCTACAGTCTGGCGACGGCGGGTCTTTCGGTTTCATAGAACGAGGTCCGCTCAATTCACCATCAATTGGTATTCGCGGAATTCCAAATTTTCCCGTATTGGGTATTCAGGGTTTGCCGGCGGGCCGAATTTCATCCGCGCAATAGAACAACTCGGGCAGACAGGCACCACGTTTTAAATTTCGGGACACTGTTCTGGTTTGTGCGAAAGACGTTTGGAAATAATCGATTCGAGTAAATAGTCCGACAGATTGATGCGCAACAGCAACAAGTCGGCATCATCGCATTCAGCATAAGAAAGGAAGAGTGTCGAACTACTTACGTTTATTGAGGATCTGGCGAAGCACGGACGCAACTTCTTCCGTCACGAACGGTTTGTTGATGGATGCAGCGATGCCAGCCCGAGCAATTTCTGCGGGGGTTAGCAGCTGACCGTAGCCGGAGATCAGCACCACTGGGAGCTCGGGGCGCTCGTTATGGATCAACCAGCTCAGCTCGATACCCGTCATAAACGGCATCGTAAAATCGGTGACTAACGCATCAAAAGCGGCCGGTGTTGCGCGAAAGGCAATCAATGCTTCATTGGCAGAGGACCGTGTCGTGACGGTATAACCCAGTCTTTCGAGGCCATTGCGTAACGCAAGTGCAATGAAGTTTTCATCATCAACAACAAGGATGTGCTCTGAGCCGCGCAACACTGCCGGCGGTACACCTGCCATTTCTACATTGGGCAATGCGTCCACCAAAGGCAGATAGAGCACAAACGAGGTGCCTTTGCCCGGCGTACTCTGGCAGGCAATGGAACCACCCAGCTCTTCGATAATGCTGCGTACCACTGGCAGCCCCAAACCCGTACCTTCGCCTTGCGGCTTCGTGGTGAAAAACGGATCGAAGATCCTGGCGAGCTGATCTTTCTGAATGCCTGCACCTGTATCGATGACTTCGATCTGCAACATTTCATCGCTCGCGCGGCGTACCTTTGAGCAGGTGACTGTCAGATCACCACCCGCTGGCATGGACTGTATGGCATTAGTGCAGAGATTTGACAGTATCTGATAAAGATCAGTGGGGCTCGCATTGATGACTCCACAGTCCAGATCCACCTTTTCATGAAACCGGATACGGCTTGATGCGGTCGCGCGCAGGAACGTGAGAATCTCGCGAATAAAATGTCCCGCATAAACCGGATGACGTTCGCGTGACTCACCTTTCTTGCTGAATACCAGCACAAGCCGCGCAAGATCACGCGCACGCATGGCTGCTTCCATAACATAACCAAGATATTCGCGCTCTTCACTTTCGGGCGGCAGGCTTGTCTGTGCAAGGTCGGTGAAGCTGAGGATTGGTGTGAGCAGATTGTTAAAGTCATGCGCCATACCACCGGCAAGAATGGCCAGGGCTTCAAAACGTTGGGCATCACGCAGACGCTCCTGTTTTTCCATCTCCTGGGTGATGTCGCGGCCAATGGCCTGGTAACCGCTTAATTTCGTCAACTCGTCGTAGAACGCACGCACCGTCCATGAATACGTGCGCAAAATGTTACCCTTCACAAAAAATTGATGCGAATAACTGATAACGGGTTGCGTGGGTGACATGCGCGCAACCGCATCCTTGATAATGTAATGCTCGTCTTCAGGAACAAATTCATATACGGATTTGTTCTGCAATTCTTCGGGAGTTAATCCCGTCGTCTTCTGCAGTGCACTGTTGTAGAAACAGAGCCTTTCATCAGCCGTAACACGAATGATCAGATCGATCTGATCTTCTACCACGCTGCGATACAGCGCTTCGCTACGTTCCAGCTGCAAAGCGCGTTGATGGCGCTCGGAAATATCCGCAAGAATGACCAACGCTTGCGGTGATCGCCAATGCGTCAGATGGCTTACAGAAAATTCCACCGGAAATTTGCGACCCGAACGGTGTGCCGCAAGCTGGGTGTGAGTAGTGTGTCTGTATACATCCTGCGTATCCAGCAACGCAGCTGTAATTGCACCGGTGTCGTTCATGAGCACATCGGGCAGCAAGTCTTCAATGGATAACTTCAGCAAATCGTTGGTGTCGTAGCCAAAAACCTCACCAGCGATACGATTGCAACGCGCGATGCTCCCATCGGATCTGCATACCAGGATTACCTGCGCGCAGGATTCGAGCCCGGACTCAACCAGACCCAAAGTCTCCTGATGTTCACGATCGGCGATCGCCAGCCCAACAAGGTCGGCAATTGCGATTGCAAACACGCAATCTTCTTCCGTCCAATCCCGCACGCCACCGCTATGTTCGAAACATACAATGCCCTGCTGAAGAGACCCCAAAAAAACAGGAACATCGAGCATGGCGGTGACGCCACTCGGCAGTAAATAACCCTGCAAAAGCTCTGCGGCACGCGGATCCTTACTTACGTCTGGTATAGCAATAACACGCTCATTACACGCAGCAAAATAGGCGGGGTAATCATCTGCATCCAGTATCTGCCCGCTACCAAAGGCTTTGGCGTGGCTGTCGTAAATTTGCGTACATTCGAGTTTGCTGCGCTGATTGTGGAATTCCCATATGGATACATTACGCGCACCAAGAAAGTCAGCCGCAACGGAAATGAGCTCGCGGACAACATCGAGGAAATTGGTGTTTTTGGCGCGTTGTGCGACGGCGAGCGCCCACAAAATACGATTCTGTTCTTTTAAGCGGCTGGGATTGAGTTGTTGAACTTGAGGCACAAAAATTTCCACGTTAAGTCGACAGGGTCGACCTGTCGTCTAAGCTACAGACTCGCTCAAGGGCGCACAATAGCCCCGAGAGAATAAATCCGTTCATGCGTTTCATTTCTTACTTTGGGCTGATCAAAACTCTAGTTGCACCGAATTGGAACGAGATCTTGATAAAACCATGAAATGCCAGTTTGCCACTAACGAAATCTCCGTAGTAGCCAGCCTATATCAGGATTCTATTTGCTGACCCATAACCGAATGTATGCGCATCCTATGTCTGGCAAAGATATAACTGAAGATCCTTATCTCGCCTGACGCCACATTGAAGATAACAACCTTTACTCAGACACATCTGTTTCAGGTATTCCGTCTATACATAACTACGCTGTGACGACCACATGAAAATTCTCGCCTGGAGCGCCACATACCGCCTCGATTTGGATGTAAACCAACGTCGTTGAATGTGCTCGACGCCACTACATTCCCGCCTTACTATTTCTGCTTGCCGGACGAATTTTCCGAAACAGTACATTGCAAACATAACTCAGGAGAATTTATGAAACGGTTGGTTATCTGCTGCGACGGCACATGGAACAGTGCCGATCAAATGGTTGATGGAGAACCCTGCCCAACCAACGTGGTGCGCTTCGCGACGCGGGTTGCCAAGCGAGACCAACAAGGTATCAGCCAGATTGTTTTCTACGATCAGGGCGTCGGCACGGGCAACAGCATTGATCGTGTTAGCGGTGGCGCGCTTGGCAAGGGCCTGGAAGCAAACATTCATGATGCGTATCGCTTCCTGCTTGGCAACTATGAACTCGGCGACGAACTGTTCGTGCTGGGTTTCAGTCGCGGCGCATTTACCGCCCGCAGTCTCATCGGCATGGTGCGCAAATGTGGAATTCTGCATCAGAAATTTGCGAAGCAATATGCGGCGGCTACGCACCTTTATTGCAATAACGAAACGCCCAAAGACACGGGTCCTACCAAGTTCAGGCAGCAGTTCTGCAGTTATGGTGATCATGAGATCGATGTCGAGTTCGTCGGCGTGTGGGACACAGTGGGTGCGCTCGGCATACCGGTCGCGGGCCTGCGCTGGCTAACGGGTAAAGATAAGTATCAGTTCCACGATACCGAATTGTCCGGCTCGGTTCGTCACGCCTGCCAGGCTTTGGCGATCGATGAACACAGAGGACCATTTCGTCCTGCAATCTGGGAAGCCTGGGACAAGCCAGATCAGGACGTCGAGCAAGTCTGGTTCTGCGGGGCACATTCTGATGTTGGTGGCGGTTACGGCAAGGTAAAAGCCAGTGATGTAAATGGCCAGCCCGTCTTCAAACCGCAGCTTTCCGATATCTCGCTGCAATGGATGATCGAAAAAGCACAAGCTGCAGGCCTGTGGTTTGATCCAGAGGTAATTGCTACCAATCCAATCGCGATTGATCCACTTGCAGTGATCCATGATTCAAAGACCGGCTTCTACAATGTCGCGCCGTCATACGACCGCCCGATTGGCCTCGCAATCAAGAAGAAGGTTGAAACAAACGAGCTTGATCCCACCCAAACCCTGCACCCGACCGTGCGCCAACGCTGGGACAACGATAAAAAATACCGGCCCGACTCACTGAAGAATTACTTCAAGAAAATTGGTGATCCACGCGGCGCCGAAGATTGATACGAGGCGGACCGAGCCTATAGTTTTTTATTTGCAGTAATTAGCAGCTACTGCACAAATGGCAACGCGTGGTTAATTTTCGATCTGCGAGAGAATCGTGTCGAGATGCTGCACATTAATCGGCTTCACACAGTGATGATCAAAACCGGCCGCCTTTGATAACACGCGATCATGCGCCTGGCCATAACCGGTCAGTGCAATGATGGTGGCATGTTCAGTGGTTCTGTTGGCGCGCAGACAACGTGCGAGTTCGTAACCATCCATGTCCGGCAAACCAATATCCAGAATAAAAGCCTGAGGTGCATTTTTAACCGCCGCTTTCAGTGCACTCAGTGCGGTCTCCTTCACGGTTACCTTGTGACCCTTCGCCTCTAGTAATGCGGCAAGCGAATTCGCCGCGTCAAGATTGTCATCCACAATCATGAGTCTTAACTGCCGCGCGCTGTCCAAAGCAACGTTGTCATGCTCGGCATCTGGCTGCACAATTTCTTCCGGCGCCAATAGCGGTAGCGTGATACTGAAGATACTCCCGCTGCCAGTGCCTTCGCTGTCAGCCGATACTTTGCCGCCATGCAATACCGTAATACTTTTCACAAGCGACAAGCCAAGACCAAGTCCGCCCTGCGCTCTGTCGGGCGTGCGTTCGCCTTGTGTGAACAAATCGAATACATGTGGCAACAGTGAAGCATCTATACCGATGCCGTTATCCTTCACACTGATTTTCACGCGATTTTTCTGCACGCCCACACTTAATTCAATCTCGCCACCTTGCTGCGTATATTTGGCGGCATTGTTCAGCAGGTTGGCGATCACCTGCACGAGGCGGGTTTTGTCACCTTTGATAAACGCCATCGCAGAATCCATCTTGATGTTCAGCACGTGATTACGCGCTTCCACCAACGGCCTGGCCTGTTCGATTGCAATGCTGACCACCTGTTTGATATCGATCTGTTCTTTTTCGAGTTCGACCAAACCACGCGACACGCGCGACACGTCCAGCAAATCGTCAACAAGCTCGGTCATGTGTTTAACTTGCCGCGAGATGATTTCACTTGCCTCACGCACCTGTTTTGTTCCGATGTTTGGCAGCTTGAGCAACTGCGCAGCTGTATCGATTGGTGCGAGCGGATTGCGCAACTCGTGTGCGAGCATCGCGAGAAATTCATCCTTGCGATGACTTGTCTCACTGAGCTCGACCTCAGCCAGCTTCTGCTCATGAATATCGGTACACGTACCCATCCAGCGAATGATGCGACCGTATACATCGCGCACCGGTAACGCCCTGCCAAGGGTCCAGCGGTATTCACCTGAATAATGCCGCAGCCGATACTGAATTTCGTACGGCTCACCTGTCTGGAGACTGTATTTCCAGACTTCACGTGCGCGTTCACGATCAGCCGGATGAAACATGTCATTCCATTTTTCGCCATCGGTCGAGCCTTGTGGCACTCCCGTAAACTTGTACCATTGTTCGTTGTAATAATCATGATGGCCATTGGGCAATGTCGACCAGACCATCTGCGGCACTGCTTCGGCGATTGTGCGAAATTTCGCTTCGCTTTCGCGCAACGCCAACTCACTACGCAAACGTTCACTGGC
>JAZKES010000006.1:27376-29800 GCA_040386995.1 Pseudomonadota bacterium
TTGAACGTTACTTCCGCAGGCGTCTTCAAATTACGCAAACCATCAGAAAAACGAATCAGTGCATTACGCCTGAACTCAGCCAACACGTGGTCCGTAACATCCACTCCTTCGACAAAAATGCCCTTCACCTTGCCGTTGGAATTCTTGATGGGCTGATAGACAAAATCCAGATAACGTTCGGTTGCGGAGCCATCACTCGCGTTGTGCAAAACATACTTTGCACTCTTCGCGGTAAACGGCACACCACTGCAATAAACCTCATCAAGGATTTCGACATAACCCTGATCAACGACTTCGGGCAAGGCTTCGGCAATTGTGCGGCCCACGATGTTGCGCTGCTGACCGATCAACCTTTGATAACCGGGGCTCACCAACTCGACGTGATGCTCCGGACCATTAAGCATCGTCATGAACGTAGGCGCCTGCTGAAACAACTCGGCAAACTGCTCGCGCTCCTCCCGCGCCGCGCGAATCGCGGTCATGTGAACTGTCGAGTCACTGCAGATCAGCAGAACTCCGCCAACTCTGTTTGCTGCCGAGCTCTCCATCACTGGACTGCAGCTATAAGTCCAATACATATCTTCAACTACGTCGTTGCGTGTGATCTGTATCAGCGTGTCCTCATGCCAGCCGGCTTTGCCATCCTGCATGACCTCTGCAATATGCGGCTCAAGCACCGGCCACATCGCGGCCAATACCTGGCTGCCCGGCGCTCCGTTTGCGTCGACATTAAGTGGTAATTGCGTGATATGCCTGAATGCGTCATTAAAAAAGCACAATACATCCGTGCCCCAGAACACACACATCGGATGGTTGGCATTAAGGATTGTTGAGACGGCGGCGCGCAGGGAAGCGGGATAATGTTCGAGAGCCACCAGCACAGATTCCACACGTCCTGTATCAGCAATCTGTTCGCCGACCGCTCCCTGGTCCGCTTGCGGAGGTTTGTAAGTTTTCACCAGCTCTCCCGTATGTCTTATTTTTTGTGCTGCAATCCCGCAGTGAAATCCATTTCACGTTTGTATCAAGATACTCTCGTCGGATGAAATTATGCTACCTGATATTTACCTGCTCAAGCAGAGATAGTGTCAAGAACCGGGAAAACCACCTACTGTTGCACGATGCAATATGAAACCTGACTCAATATCGATGTACTGATCAGCAATTTCATTGCGCTTACCATTCCCTCACTGTCGAACAGCATGGGTGTATGGTTCTGCCATTCACACCTTCGGGCTATCAGGTTCACCAAAACATCGATAACCCGGATAGTTTTCGAGCGACCGACCTTGCAGTTCACTGACGGGAAAAATTCCCACTTCCAATTCGGACACGAACGCTGCCGACAACAACGACGGGGCAGCATGCTACGCAAGCTCGGCAATAGGATTAGTGCCTGATCCTTGCGCAATGTGAATTGGTCCTGTTATCGCTAATCCCATACGGCATCATTGCCAAACCAGATCAACCGACTTGGTGAAAAAAAATGGCTGTGCAGCCTGAGGGGGAATTAGCGTGTGATGTTAAAGCGACAAATCACAACTTGTCGCAATGGCAGTGATGCCTTGTTGCTCGGCCGCGAAAAACTGTAAGTCGTACTTCTTGTAAACGTTCAGAAATTTCGCGAGATACAAGCAGCGAAAGTTTTCTTCCGGCGGCAACCACTTGTCTGGCCCTTGTGCACCCTTGTTACGATTCACGCCTGCACCAACCGCGACGAGATTATCGAGGTCATTGGTAAATTGTTGCTTGCGCTCGGCGGGCCATGTCCCACCACCATGGTTGTTGGCCCATTCGAGCGGAACGATGTGATCGATATCGAGTGAAAATGCGCGCTGGAATTGATCCCCCGCATACGGGTCATGCCACTGCCCTTTGGTAACAACACAAGCCTTCGCATTTTTGAAAGTAACGGCAACCAGGCTGTCGCGTTGCAACACTTCGGCACGCGTATCCTGGCAATCGTTATCCGCATCTTTCCAGTCGCCCCATTCCCTTCTCCTGAATTTTGGCACCGCAACGGTAACTGTGCCGCGCTCAACACGCGCCTCGGCAGGAACAACACAGTTCGCCCGATGGCAATGATATTTGCCTGTCGACTTATCAACGTGGCCACCGTTTTTATCGAGGCCGCCCGGATGCGCGGTTAAACTGGATGTGGAGAATATGACAACAAAGGTCAGTGTGATCGAGAGAACAAGACGGGAAACAGGCATCATTAATTTCAGATTATTTTTAGGAAAAAATTCCCGATTACCTAAATTTATCAGCAATCCTTTGCCAGAATCAGTACCGTCCATTGTAAGCAGATTTGAACTTCATTTGCCCGGGGTTTGCAGCACTAATCGATTCAGTCGGCGTATTCCTCATCACGGGCAAATTGGCTAAAGACATGAATTGACGAATTCACAAGAACCTCATCGA
>JAZKES010000006.1:29900-34618 GCA_040386995.1 Pseudomonadota bacterium
TCACGGGCAAATTGGCTAAAGACATGAATTGACGAATTCACAAGAACCTCATCGACACCAGCACAGGCGAACACATTTTTTACACTCCCTGTAGTTTGATCCAATCGCTAAATCATTTTCCCATTAGCTCTTCCGCTAACAGGTCGAGCATTGTTATAAAGCTCGGTAGCGCATTCTGGATGTGGTGCTCACTAATTCGCGGATATCAAAATGGAATCATCACTGACTGCTACCTTGGCTCGCACTTCTACACATGTATCTAATTTCAGAAGCCAACTGTATTCCTCACCAAAGAAGTTCATCCGGAATTTTTTGTTACTGGCTGGCTTCGCCGTCTCCTCGCTAACAGCATTCGCGCAGCCGGGTTTTCCCGATCCTTCATGGACAGCTCCGCAACTGCTGAATAAATCTTTAACCGCAATCGCAATGCAGCCTGACGGAAAATTGGTCGCCACTGGAACGGACGCTGCTGAATCCCGATTTTTTATCTATCGTTTCGATGACACCGGCAACTTTGATGTCTCCTTTGGCGATGCAGGAGTGGCATCCACCAGGCCCGGTACGCTCAGCTCACTGCCAGCGGATATTGCCGTTGCGAATGACGGAAAAATTTACGCCGCAGGCTCATTTAATAATATCGCGGGCGAACCCGTAATCGCAGGTTTTGCTGTCGCGCGTCATCTCGGTAATGGCACTCCCGATCCGACATTTGGTATCGCAGGTGTTGCGAGGTTTTCGCTTGATACACTCGCAAACTTTGACGACATCGATACTCCGACACGGTTGAGAAAAATTGCTCTACAGCCCGATGGAAAATTACTCGTCATGGGCGACGGACACGAAACGGGCGCAGCAAGCTCCGTTAACAGCGTAGTGGTTGCACGCTTCGATACAGATGGCCAGCTTGATTCAACATTCGGCAACAATGGCCTGACGCTGATACGTCTGGCAGGAAATGGCTTTGCAAACGATATACGGATAGCCGCCGATGGTTCCATATTGCTCGCGGGGAACGACACCCAATTCGAAGGTGGATTCGCTTTCAAGTTAACTACCCACGGAAACCCTGATCAGACTTTCGGTGCAGGTGGAAAAGTTGCGCTGCCGCTCACCGATACGAGAGATATAAAAAGCATTGCGATACAGGACGACAACAAAATTCTGCTTGGCGGAAGACAAGGAGGCTCGAACCTTCTGGTTCTGAGGCTCAACACGGACGGATCAACTGATACTGGATTTGGCACCGACGGTTACAGTATTCAGGATTTATCTTTATGGGCTGATTACGCAATGTCACTCGCTATTGAAAGTAGCGGAAAAATACTGGTGTCGGGAATTAAAAATGCGCGGGGAGGATTTCAGGGCAACCCTTTCATGATGCGACTGTCACCTACCGGCCAACGCGATGTCAGATTCGGCACTTCGGGACTCGTCCAGCTGGCTGGATATTCTGCGCTCGATTTGGCGATTGATAGTGCGGATGCCGCGTACGTCCTTACGCTCAACGCGCCCTTTTCGGGATCAGTAGACCCCAACAACTCCATTCATAAATTAATCACCCTCACCCCAACCGACGCGCCCGCAGTTTCAATCGTGGGTGGTGACAAAACTCTCGCCGATACTGACGGCGTTGCAGGTGAACTCATCAGTTTTTCCGGCACAGCCACCGATAGCGATGGAACAATCGTCAAAACCCAATGGCTCGTAAACGGCGCGGTAGTCGCGACCGGAGCAACAGCGCCAATCTTGTTGCAAGACGGCACTACAATCGTGACGTTCAAAGCGACGGACAGCGATGGCGCAGCAACTACATCATCGGTCACGTACACAGTGCAAGCACCAACAACTTACCTGCCGCGCATCAGCGGCTACAGCAGTCAACGTGAGCCAAGACAAAGTGAGTTTTCAATAGCAGTCCGCAATTCGAACAACACACTGGTCAGCTTTGCAAAAACCACTGATCAACTCAACGTGACCGGCTACATCTTTCCGCAAGACCAGGACGAAAATTTCACTGCGGATATTTATGTCGTAGCGGTAACGTCATACGGCTGGTTCATGCGTAATCTCGACGGCATGTTTGTACCGTGGAACGGCATGATCGCGACTCTGGTGCCAGCGTATGAGGAGCAGCAACTGCTCGCGCAATTATCCGTGAACATGTATTCCGGCAAACTAGCCCTGCCCGGCACATACCGTTTATATGTCGGATACATGCGCACGGATAAAAGTGAACTGATTTATACGGCGAGCACTGCCGCGGTGGAAATTACACCTTGAGTAGTGCGTACACGTCCAACCAAAACCTGAAGAATTGAACTGCTTGTTGATCGGTTCTAAATAACAACGCGAGTTAGTTCAAAATCTGAACGTGTAATTCATCTTCAACGACAGATCCGCAATCGTTGAATCGAAGCTGTTGTCCTTATCGGCATCCGTCAGGCCCCAGTTCAATACCAGGAACACCTGCTGTCCTGCCTTCGGTATGAAATGTAATCTGCTGTTGAACCCTAACGCTTCCGACACGTTGTCGTACTGGATCAAGTTGCTCCAGGATAACGTTGAGGAAAACGCGAACTGCGTGTTCAGGCTCATCTGGCGTACGGTGAAGTTGCCGTACATCAGGTGGATTTCGTCTTCGGTGTAGCTGAGGTCGATGGCGAGGTTGCGGTTTGGGCGATAGGTCAAGTTGCCGCGGCGCGAGAAGTGGCTGCCGTCGTAGTAGTCGCCGAAGTTCAGGAAAATGTTGGCGGCGAATTTGCGCTGCTGGCCCATCTGCATGATGAGGTTGATTTCGTCGTAGGTGTAGTCGCCTTTTGGAATCGTGATGCGTTTGCTGCCGTCGGAGAAACGGTTGATCGTGAAGTCGGTCAGCAGCACTTCGCGACTGCGCAGCGGGCGTATCGCGATGTTGTCGCCGCGGTTGCTGTTGATGGACAAACGCGGGCCGAAACTTTGTGAACTCACCTTGCCATCGTTAAGTGTTTCGGCGCGGTAGACATCGAACGCGGCGAGCGTGGAGCGTAAATAACCGCCACCTGTCCCGAGAAAGTGACGATAACCTACGTTGAAGATGTGGTCGGCGATTCCGGTGCGGTTGACGTAACCCACAGCGGGTGAAAAATTTTCTTCGACGCGTTTGTAGTTGTATTGGCCCTGCCAGCCCTGCGCGTTCGGAAACGATACGCCGTAGCCAAACGCTGCGTTATTGCCGTCTTTGCCTTCGGTGTCGGTCTCTTCGTAATACGCTACACCTTCTACCGTTTTACCACCCGCCAGATTGGAATTGCGATAACGATAATCTGCGCCGAACAGTGAGCTGTCGAGATTGGACTGTGGATCACCTTCAGTCGCGATCACACCTATCTGCGAATTCGCCAAGACGTTCAACACTGCTCTACCAACAAAGATATTCTGCTCGTCGACGCCAGTGACTTCAGCTTCGTCCTGCGCGATCACGAGTGTGCCGACGTTCCAGTCACCGATACGACCACTGACTTTTGCGCCGGCAACAATGTCGACGGGATTACCCGAACTGTCGAGACCGATGTTGCGTGAGAAAAACGGCCGTGCGTTCTGGCGCGCGGGTGCAGAAGGAATTGGAATGCCGACCCCGCTGTTCTGATTAAAACCACCGTTGCCGATTTGACCGAATTCGAAAATGTCGGCGTCGCGCAGGAAGAAGTCGCGCTTCTCGGGGAAGAACAAATTAAAACGTGTGAGGTTGACCTGACGATCGTCAACTTCAGTTGCGGAAAAATCTGTGTTGATCGTAAGCGCCGCGTTGAGCTGGGGTGTAATTTTGTAGAACATGTCGAGCGAGGGTTCGTAATTTTGTTCGCTGAAACTGCCGGGCCCAAACTTGCGGCGTTCTGCCATCGAGAATGACGGTACAACGTCGAGGCCGATGCCCTGCCGCATTCCCATCATGCCAGTCATCGTCCCCGCGATACTTGGATTCACTTCGCGGTTGCGCGATACCCACGCAATGTTTTCACCACTGCTGCGTCGTGCGCGGAAAAAGTTGATGCCCCATGTGCTCGAATCAGGATTGAATGAAATGGTCTGAAACGGAATTTTCATTTCAACCGTCCAGCCACTGTCATCACGCACCGCAACAGCCTCCCAGATGCCGTCCCAGTTGGATTCGATGTCGTTGATGTTTTGAAACAGGCCATCCCAGCGCACACCGTTGGGATTCACCTCGAAGCGGTAACCGTTACGGCGGTCGAGATAGGGATCGAGGATCACCGCAAACACGTCATCGGCGTTGAGCCCCTGGCCCTGGCGCAACACTTGTGCAGTGATCTTGCTGGTGTCGGTCTCGTTCATACGCGCGCTGATGAAGAGCGCATCTTCGGAGTAATACATACGCACTGTTGTTGATTCGAGCGGCTCGACAAATTCGAGTGGATTGTATTGATGCAAATCTTCGATTCGCACAGCTTGTTGCCAGACAGCTTCGTTTAACACGCCGTCAATTTCGGGATCGGTTTGCAGGCCAGGAATCTGCACGGTTTTGTCGCCTGGGTTAACACCACCCGCCTGCTGCGCAACAGCAAGTGGTGCCACCAGCAAGCTCATTGCGAAGCAAATTAGTGCGCAACTCGATAAACACAAACGGAGTAAAGACACGCGTGGGGTTGATATATTGGGCTGCAGAAAAAGTACTCCCGTCTAATGTTGTGACTACAAAACGAACTAACTACCAACTTGCT
>JAZKES010000006.1:34718-48429 GCA_040386995.1 Pseudomonadota bacterium
CTATTGAACTCATCTCATGTATTTACGCGTCGCGTTGATGATGCTGAGCGCCAATGGCATCAGTGGCATTACGCTTATCGACACTACAAACAGGTATTTATTGAGCAAACCAGAAAACGTCAACACACAACCAACACTCACTACCGTAGCAAAACCACGCAAACCGTTGCAGATGGTTATTGCCCATGCATCCTGATCCGTAATTCTTGTGAGATTGCGGCCCGCGAGCAGTGAATATTTTTTGCAGCGTTGAATGAATTCAGCGAGCACCAAAACAGGCAACGCTCCGGCCAGCAGCATAATCACTGCTGCAAGTTGCAGTTCAGTCATTCGAGCTGCTCTTCACTCGCAAACGCCTCGTTAGCACAGGACTCACAACGCACAGCCACGAGTGTTAAAACCTGAACGTGTAGTTAAACTTCATCGACAAATCCGCAATCGTTGAAACGAAACTATTATCTTTGTCGGAATCGGTCAGGCCCCAGTTCAACACAACAAATGCCTGCTGACCTGCTTTTGGTATCCAGTGCAAACGGCTGTTGAAGCCCATGTTTTCCGACACGTTGTCGTACTGAATCAAGTTGCTCCACGACAGCGTGGATGAAAACGCAAACTGGGTGTTGAAGCCGAACTGCCGCACGGTGAAATTACCCGCGGGTAATTTGATTCTGTCGTCGGTCATCGATACATCGATGCTCAGGTTGCGGTTCGGTCGCCATGTGATGTTGCCACGGTGCTGGAAGTGCGTGCCGTTGTAATATTCACCGTTGGTCGCGTAGAGGTTCGCCGATATCTTGCGCTGCCCACCAAACTGCACGCTGATGAGTTGCTCGTCGAACGTATAGTCGCCAGGCGGAATCACGACACTGCGCAAACCGTCGGACGAACGATAGATGACGAAATTCTGCAGCAACACTTCGCGGTTACGAATGTATCGCGTGAACGCCTGGTCGCCGCGATTGTTGTTGCCCGAAATACGAAAGCCGTTGTTGCCGGAACTAAAACGTCCATCGGAAAGTGTCTGCGCCTGATAGCCATCAAACGCGGTAAGTATCGACCGTATCGGTCCCGCTGGTGGAAAGAAGTAGCGATAGCCGAAATGTAAATGATCTTCTTCAATGCCTGCGCGATTGACGAAACCAACCGCAGGATTGAAATTGTCTTCCACACGCCTGTAGTGATACAGCCCCTGCCAGCCCTGGCTGTTTGGTAATACCACGCCGTAGCCCCATGCCGCGTTGTTGTCGTTCGCAGTGCCTTCGGTATCGGTTTGTTCGTAGAACGCGACAGTCTCGACCGTTGTGCCATGGAAGTTTGCATTGCGATAACGGAAGTCGGTGCCGACCAATGTGTTGTCGAGATTCGACTGCGGGTTGCCGTCGGTCACAATCGCGCCTACTTGCGTACGCGCACCAACGTTCAACACTGCCCTGCCGACAAAAATATTCTGTGCGTCTACACCAGTCGCCTCTGACTCATCCTGATTGATGACCAGTGTGCCGACGTTCCAGTCACCCACACGACCACTCAGTTTTACACCACCGTTAAGATCGACCGGCGCACCGGCGCTATCGATGCCAATCTTGCGTGAAAAAAATGGCCGCGCATTTTGGCGTGCCGGAGTTGATGAGGCTGCGGTGCCTGTACCAGACGTTGGGTTGAAACCGCCCTGGCCAATCTGGCCGAATTCAAAGATGTCGACATCACGCAGGAAGAAATCGCGTTTCTCGGGAAAAAACAGGTTGAAGCGCGTGAGATTTACCTGACGATCATCCACTTCGGTAGCCGAGAAATCGGTGTTGATCGTGAGTGACGCGTTGAGCTGCGGCGTGACTTTGTAGAATACATCGAGCGAAGGTTCGTAATTATTTTCATCAGAACCAAGCGGACCAAAACGGCGGCGCCGGCCCATCGAGAACGACGGCACTACATCAAGACCAAGCCCTTGCTCCAAACCCGTGATGCCGGTGATGGTGCCTGCGTTCGCCGGATTGATTTCACGGTTGCTCGACATCCACGCAATACTTTCGCCACTGCGGCGGCGCAGGCGGTTGAAGTTGATGCCCCAGCTGCTGGAATCAGGATTAAATGACAAGGTCTGGAACGGAATACGAATTTCCGTTGTCCAGCCTTCCGCATCGGTAACAGAGCGCGCTTCCCAGATACCATCCCAGTTACCTTCAACGTCGTTGATGTTCTGAAACAGACCTTCCCATCGCACGCTGTTCGCATTCACTTCGAAGCGATAACCGTTGCGACGATCAAGATACGGATCAAGGATGATCGCAAAGATATCATCGGCACCAAGCGCCTGGCCCTGACGGAGTACCTGTGCAGCAATCTGACTCTTGTCCGTTTCAAACATACGTGCGCTGACGTACAACGCTTCACTCGTGTAATACAGCCGTACTTCGGTGCGTTGTGTTGGCGCGTCGAATTCTTCCGGAAAAACCTGATGCAAATCGTCGATTAGAACAGCCTGTTCCCACACCGCATCACTCAGCACGCCATCGATGGTGGCATTAACTTGCACTGATGGAATCGCGATGGATTTGGCACCAGGCCCAGCAACGTTAACCTGCTGTGCAACTGCAAGCGGCGCGAGCAACATACTCATCACGGCCACTGAAATAAACGAAGACAGACTACGGGTGTTGAATGCAGATAGGTCACCTGAATCAGCTTCGGAAAACGACACAGCATGACCACAACTCGGTTGAATTGCGACGTTTGACAAAAGAAAGCAGCGAGCGCGGACAGTCCATGTGGTTGTTTTTGTTTGACGCAAAATTTTCTCCATCTCTTTTATTGTTACTTCTGGTCCGTCTTTGTTACGGCTTGCTTTCGCTTACGGCCTGCCCTTCGATTCCTGCATAAAACACAATCAGTTCGGTTGGCACGCGGCCGGTGTTCTGCCCAGAGTGCCATGTGTCGATTGTTTCGATCACGGCGTCACCCGCGACAAGTTCGATAGTTGCGCCGCTGTCCGTTACGACCTTGAGCTGACCCTGCAGAAGAACACCCGCAGCGATTGTGTTGTGATGCAGGTGCGCGGGAATGTTCGCGCCGGGCGCAATCTGCACACGCGCAATCGTGATCTTTGGCTGGCCTGCCGGATACGCAGGAAGTGGTGTGTTATCCCAGCTGTTGCTCGATGTGAGCAGAGTGGTGGAAGTGACTGCTGCAGCGTCGGCGCTCCAGGCCGGAAATGAGATCAGCATCAACAGCAGCGCAAGCATGTGTAATTTACGCATCGAAGCCTCTTTATATCAGCCTGTGAGTTCCGTACTGCAGGCATGGTTTTATTTTTTTAATGCTTCCGTGCTGGTGATCGTTATTGCGTTGCGCCTTTCGTAAGTTGCAGCGTGCTGCAGGCGTCATCATTCGTTACTGCCTCGTCACTACTGCGCGCTAACAACACAATCGCGACTCCTGCCGCCCGGTGTTTTTGTTCACCGGGCTTTTTCATCGGCCTCACTTACCGAGACAGACGTAGGGCAGGCGATGGTTAAAACCTGAACGTGTAGTTGTACTTGAACGTCAAATCGTTCGACACCGAGGTATATTCATTATCTTTGTCGAGATCCACCAGCCCCCAGTTAAGAACGAGATAAGCTTCGCGGCCCGGTTCGGGAATCCAGTACAAACGACTGTTGATACCAATACTCTCCGACACGTTGTCGTACTGCAGGCGGTTCGACCATGTGATGTCGGCAGTAAAGTTGATCAAACTTGTGAACGAATATTGCCGCACAACGAAGTCACCTTGCGGCAGTTCGATGTCGTTTTCGGAATAACGTACCTGGAAGTTGTAGCCAGGAATCGGTTGCCACAACGTCGAGATGCTGGTCTGCACGCTGGTACCGTTGTAATAGTCACCTGCGCGCAAACTCACACTGCCCGACCATTCGCGTTGACCTGCGAGCGTGAGACCTATCGAGCTTTGGTCGAATTCATAATCGCCGACAGGAATCGTGACATTACGAAGGCCATCGGAAGAACGGTAAATCGTGAATGGACGTGTGAGCACTTCGCGCTGGCGGATGAAGGCGGCATTCACTACATCGTTGCCCTGGGTGTTCGCATTGATACGTACGTCGGTGATTTGCGAGATCAGGTTGTCGGTATCTGAATCCGTGTTGCGATAACCATCAAACCCGCCGTACACCGAACGAATGAAACCACCCGGCGCTAAAAATTTGCGGTAACCCGCATCAAGCGCGTGGTCTTCGATGCCACGTTGATTAACGAAGCCGATACCTGGATTAAAATTGTCGGCGATGTATTTGTAGTTATAACCACCACGCCAGCCAACGCTGTTTGGCGAACTCACACCAAAGCCATACGAATCTTCATCATCTCTGACGCCTTCGGTATCACTTTGCTGATACCACACTTCGCTTTCGAGCACCTTGCCACCAGGCAGGCTGGAATTGCGATAACGAAAGTCGGTACCGACGAGGCTGTTCTCGACGTTCGATTGTGGATCACCCTTGGTCGCGATCACGCCAATCTGTGATTCACGCATCACGTTCATTGCCGCTCTACCGACGAACACACTCTGCGCGTCGACACTGTTCAGATCGTCTTCACCCTGGCGCACGATCAGACTGCCGACGTTAAAGCGACCTACCCTGCCGCTGAGTTTGCCACCAACATCGATGTCCACGGGAGCGCCGGTCGTACTCAAGCCAATGTTGCGCGAGAAAAACGGGCGACCATTTTGCAATGCTGACGTCGGCACTGCTTCGTTGCTTTCCTGGCCAAAGATCGAACCATTGCCAATACGACCAAACTGGAAGATATCGGAGTCGCGAATGAAGAAGTCGCGGCGTTCCGGAAAAAACAGGTTAAAGCGCGACAGGTTGACAACGCGGTCATCCACTTCAGTAGCCGAAAAATCGGTGTTGATCGTAAGCGCGGCGTTAAGTTGCGGCGTGACTTTGTAATAAACGTCGAGCTGCGGTTCGATCTTGTTGTCTTCATAACCATTCGCACCGAAGATTTTTTCCTGGCGCGCAACGATGTAGGGCACCACATCGAGACCAAGGCCCTGCTGCAAACCGCTGAAGCCAGTGATGGTGCCGGCGATGCTCGGGTTCATCAGGCGATTGCGCGAAATCCAGCCCATTTCTTCGTTGTTGCGACGTGTAACCCGACGCAGGTTGATGCCCCACTCGGTGTTGGCAGGATCAAACGAAATGGTCTGGAACGGGATACGCATCTCGGCGGTCCAGCCCTGCTCGTCGATGTTTGCCTTGGCTTGCCAGATACCGGTCCAGTTGCGGTCGACCTGCGACACGTTCTGGTAAATGCCTTCGACGCGCACACCATTCGGGTTGATCTCAAAGATGTAACCGCTGCGGCGATCTAGATAGGGATCGAGCACAAGGTTGAACACATCGTCGTTCAACAGACCCTGGCCCTGACGCATCACATTGTTGATGATGAGTGACGGATCAGTTTCGTACATACGCGCACCGATGTAGAGCGCATCTTCGGTGTAGAAAATTCGTACTTCGGTGCGCTGCGTAGGTTCGGCATATTCAGTTGGCGACATCTGATGAAAGTCATCGATGACGGGCGCGCGTGACCACACTTCTTCATCAAGCACACCATCGATATCAGGATCAGCCTGCAGGTTGGTGATGTTGATTATTTTGCCGCCGGTAACACCATCAGCTGGTTCGGTGGCCGGCGCCTGGGCGCTCGCAACAACCGGTGCAAAGACCAGTAGAGATAACAAAATATTGCTAACAAGTGTGGAGCGGCGGAATACGCGTAGGCCAGTCATGAATACGTCAAACCCTGAAAATACAAAGTGCCGGAGAATAACCCTTTAGCGCTCCGGGCAACTATCCCCGAAGGCCTAATAGACGAGTAGAACGGCGTTTTTTCTCATTACTTGCACAAACGAAGGGAGCACGTTTTGTGTTTGGTCAACACAGTGCGCCGAACAACCTGGTTCAGCAGATGACGACTAAATTCCAGACATAAAAAAAGGGAGCCGTCAGGCTCCCTTTCGTGATTGCCAGTTCCAACGGAACTGTCTTTCGCATTCTTTGCTAACACCGTGTTAACAACTGTTAACTACGAAAGAAGGGTTCTATCCGATGGTGTCAGTGATTAACCTCCACCGCGTTGATATAACCAAAATCCATTGAAACTTTACACATACCACTAGACATTGGATCACCTCCTTTACCTGCGTTGTTGAACATGGGCCAAAGACTACTGAGCACATTCTTGCGAGTCAAGTGGTACGTCAAGCTCTTGTGCCCAGACAACGTTGTTGACGTTTATGGTTGACGTATTTGCAGCTCAGCTATGGACCATACCCAGCCTTTTGTTAACGGTTACGATCCACATCGACAGCCTGTTATTGATCACGTGCGCACCAAATTTGCGCTCACCGAACACATGTAACACTTTTTCCTCAATTAGCGGCGCAAGTCTTTACGAAACCGCAGGTGGAGCCCCAGTAGAATGTGTCCTGTTTTTTTACATTTGTGGCGACGGCTTTGATCATTAAGTCTCACTTTGAGTTTTGGATGTTATTTCGCCGTAAATCACGGGTTTACATGCTTCAGGACAGTGTTTAAAGTGCTGACCTGGATACAGGGACGATATTAATACGACAGTATTCCTCTGGAATCCGGAGTGATGTTTGGGTTTCCCCATCACGTAGTAGCTTTCGCACGGAACGCAAAAAAAACAGGCAGTTCCAGCCCTGACGGGTACGCGAGAGGAGCTTTAAGTGGAAACCAGTCCCAGAATATTGATCTGTGATGATGAGCCGTTAATTTCTTCAAGTATCAAAAACTTACTCGAATTCGGCAGTAGCTACCAGATTCAGACCGTCAACAATCCGCTTGAAGCGCTGCGTCTTATTCACGAAAACCCACCCGATCTCGTCATTATCGATGTCATGATGCCTGAAATGACGGGTTTCCAGGTTCTGGACGCAGTCAACCGCAACATCATTGATACTGCCTTTATCTTCATCACCGGTGAAACCTCCATCGACGCCGCCATCCAGGCCATTCGTAAAGGCGCGAGTGATTTCCTGCGCAAACCGTTTGATCCCGAAGAGCTGATCATCCGGGTCCGCAAGGTGCTGCAGCAGCGCCAGATGCGCATCGAAAACGTACGCATGGAAATTGAAAAGCAGCAGCTCGAGAGCCAACTGCGCCATTCACACAAGATGGAAGCGATCGGGTCACTTACCGGCGGCATCGCGCACGATTTCAACAACGTTCTCAGCATCATTATTGGTAATACCGAACTCGCACAGCTTTGCCTGCAGAAGGATCAAGCAGCTTATCCCTTTGTCGACCAGATTCACTCCGCAAGCATGCGCGCAAAAGACATGATCAGGCAGCTGCTTAATTTCAGTCGCAAAGAAGAAACCGACCTGCAACCCGTAACACTCAACGCCACGGTTCTTGATTCGCTCACCTTGATGCGAGCATCGCTGCCTTCCAACATCGTGATCGAAAGAGACATTACCGACACACTCTGTACCACACTTGCTGACGTCACCCAGATCCACCAGATCGTTTACAACCTGTGTACCAATTCGGCACATGCCATGGAAGTCGACGGTGGCACACTCACGATCCGTCTCTCAGCCGTTACGCTGGAAGCAGACCGCGCAATAGAAATTGGCGTAAAACCCGGCAATTACGCACATCTCGTCGTGTCGGATACTGGCAAAGGTATTCCTCATGAAGTGATGGGCCGCATCTTCGATCCCTATTTCACAACCAAGGAAACGGGTAAAGGCACAGGTCTTGGGCTATCGGTCGTACATGGCATCGTTAAACGTTATGGCGGCGGTATCAAGGTCGCCAGCGTGCTGAACAGCCACACAGAATTTCATCTGTATTTTCCAAGCATAGACAAACAAGTGGCCGTCCAGAAAGAACCCAGCCAGAAGCACAAACTTCCGGGCGGCCAGGAACGGATCCTTATCGTCGACGATGAAAATATGCTCGTCGGGCTCTGGCAGAACATGCTGGAACAGTTGGGCTACAAAGTCACCGCGTTCACTAATAGCGCACATGCACTGACGGCGTTTCGCGTTACACCCGATGCGTTCGACATCATGATTACCGATATGACGATGCCACATCTGTCTGGCGTCGACCTGATCAGGGCAGTGAAAGAAGTGCGCCCCGAACTGCCAGTCGTGTTATGCACCGGTTATAACAAGTTGATCAGTGAAGCCAACGCTCACACGCTTGGTATCAGACAAGTGGTGATGAAACCGTTTGGCATCGAAACGTTGGCAAAAGTTATCCGCCAGAACCTGCTGCCCGAGCGTGATCGTCGACGAATTCCGCGTTTCAGAGCTGCGGAAGGCGTATATGCTATATCACAGTCGAGCCCCGACAAACGTATCCCCGTGCTGGATTTTGGCATCGCAGGTGTCGCTTGCAAACACGGCATGGAACCAGCGATGGACAATGCCACCGACCTGATTTCGATTGTGGCCGACAACGGTAAGTTTTTTATTCCCAATCTTCTGTGCCGTAACGTGTCGCGTATAGCGGTAACCGGCACTGGCTCTGCCTATACACGTCGCGGGCTGGCATTTGAAAATCCGTCGCTAAATCAGCTCGATATGCTTACGCAGCTGATCCAGAAATTCAGTGCACCGGAAGAGACGAGCAACAGTGCCGACGAGCCCGCACCTCGACTGCAGATGACGGCTTGATCCCGTAGGCGAGTTGTCTGCTCGCCTTGAGTAAACGGCCATCGCATCAATCCCCACGTGGATGTAATTTCATCGGCAACAACTCTTCTGTTCAATTAAACATCACACCTTCCAACCCGCCTCTTCGTATGTGTCCCAAAAAATCCACAAAAAAAACCCGACTATAAAGCCGGGTTAAAGTGGAGAAGACGTCAGTGCCTCATACACTTCGGTAACGCTGTTGCATAAGGAAGCTCAGCACTTCCTTACCAACCGTAATTTGATTTAGTCCTGCGGAGTTCTGGTCTGGCGATTTTCGGTGCCTTGACTATTTGGTGTTGTGCCGGTGCCTTGGCCACGCGCATTTTCGTTATTGCTGCGATCTACCTCTAGGCAATCTGCACCGGCCTGCGCTATCTGGGCATTGGAATGTTCCGAGGCTGATTCATTCTGGTGATCTTCAGCTCTGGAACCCTGCGCGTTCACGCTCGCTTCTGGATTCGCACCTTGGGCGCTGTCATTTTCGGCAAGACCTGGAGCACCAGTCGGCGCATGTGAATTTTCACACTCATGGATGCCCGGCAAGTTGGCAGTGTCGCGCGGCCGTTGTGATTCAACTCTGCCTTGCGCTTCACGATTGTTATCGCGCGTTGCTTCTTGTGCTGGAGTTATCGCTCGTTCCGGAAACGTTGTGCCGGCTCTATCACCTTGCAGCGTAGGAGCGGGACTGGTATCGGGCGCTGCAGCAAAACTACTCGCAGCTGCTGCGATCATGAGCGATAACAAAGGGGTGATTAAAATAGCTTTCGCGGTTGGAAGTTTCATTGCTATACCTCTTACTAATATCCATGACAATGCAGCAGCGGCTGAGAAAAAAGCGACAACTAAATTCCATTTAATCGTGTCTTGCGACTTCGCCATTTTCGGATTGTGCAATCGGATTTTGTGGAAAGTCCCCGCTGCGCATTCTCTATCTGGATGATTGCAACGCGCGTGCCAGAGATTTAATGAATACCTTTCCCGGTTCAGCGCCCCTCATGCAATCACAGTGGAATCATGCGTTTACGGCCGTATTATTGATGATTTCGAGCTTGGGGGAACTCATTGCAGGCAACAATAGCCAAAGCTATTTTGGACTTATTTGTAAAACTGACTCAGCCGTATGGGAATATTTTTCCGGGATCCCGGAATAAAAGTCGTCATTCGCGTGGTGTCTAAAACATGTCTCCCGAGAAGGCGGGAACGAGAATCCAGTTTGGCGATTGTTCTGGATACCCGCCTTCGCGGGTATGACGTAATTTGAATTAATCAAAGGCTCTCTAAATTGAAGACTGAACGACACGCAGCAGGCAAAAGATAAAAGAATAATAATCGCAAAAACAACCAACAGGCTCGACACTCCTGCAAGAACCTCTAGTTAGTCGTCATCCCCGCGAAGGCGGGGATCCAGTTTGTTGATTTTCTGGATACCCGCCTTCGCGGGTATGACGTAATTTGAGTTAATCAAAGGTTCCCTGGATTGAAGGCCGAACGCGATGCAGCTGACAAAAGACAAGAGACAAGAGACAAGAGACAAGAGACAAGAGACAAGAGAATAGTAATCTCAGTAAACAACCAAAAGGCCCAATATTCCTGTAAAAAATCTTTGGTTAGTCGTCATCCCCGCGAAGGCGGGGATCCAGTTTTTTGATTGTTCTGGACACCCGCTTTCGCGGGTAAGACGTAATCTAAATTAACAAGAGACTCCTCAATTCAGCAACAGCACGACAACTCGCAGTTGCAAGAGTCACGTTTTTGAATGCATCTGGATGAAAATAAAAAACCCGGCAGAAGCCGGGTTTCAGTAAAGCGAAGTAAGCAGCTGTTAGCTCTTTTCGAGCGCTTTGCGCGCCACGCTGTGATGACGTCCGTAGAAGTAATACACACAAATACCAACCAGCATCCATATGATCAAACGCAACCAGGTATCAAGTGGCAGCGACACCGCCATCAAGCCACAGACAAACACACCAGCCAGACACACAAACCATGGGTAAGGTGTTTTGAAAGGTCGCGGCATGTCAGGACGTGTGTAGCGCAGGACCAGCACACTTGCACACACCATGATAAACGCAATCAGTGTACCGATAGACACAAGCTCGGCAAGAATACCTATCGGGAACAGGCCTGCCATCAATGAAGCCACAATCCCCGTAACCCATGTCGCAAATCCGGGGGTACGGTATTCAGGATGTATTTTCGCGAACGCCGACGGCAGCAAACCATCACGCGCCATCGCAAGCAGAATACGCGCTTGCGCCATGATCAACACGAGGACCACGGACGTGAGTCCAGCCAGCGCACCAAACACTACAAACGGAATCAACCACTGCAGTGCTGCATGTTCGCGCAAGGCCACTGCAACAGGTGCTGCATCGTTGAGTTGTGTGTATGACACCATGCCGGTGAGTGTGGCGGACATTAAGATGTACAACACGGTGCAGATGAAAAGGCCCATCAGCAAACCGAACGGCAGGTCGAACGAAGGTTTCTTCGCTTCTTGCGCGGCAGTAGAAACGGCATCGAAGCCGATGTACGCAAAGAAGATCACACCCGACGCACGCAGGATGCCTGACCAACCGAACTCGCCCCATACGCCCGTGTTCTCGGGAATGAAAGGTGACCAGTTGGCGATATCGATAAAGAACACACCGAAGCCGATAACGGCGCAGATCACGGCTACTTTGAGCACGACCACTACGCTGTTGAAGAGAGAGGTCTGGTTAATACCGATGTAACAAATGTAGGTAACAAGCAGAGAGATAATTGTTGCCGGAAGGTTCAGGAAGCCCCCCGTCAGTTCTATTGATAGACCGTCCGGACTCGCAAACGGTGCGGTCGTAAACTGCGCAGGTAATACTAGTCCGAAATATTCGAGGAACGTCGTGAAATACCGACTCCACCCCACCGCTACCGTCCCGGCTGCGAACATATATTCGAGCAGTAGATCCCAGCCGATGAACCACGCCGCAAATTCGCCGAGGGTTGCGTAACTGTAGGTGTAAGCACTACCCGAGACCGGAGCCATCGCCGAAAACTCGGCATAACATAAACCCGCAAACAAACAGCCGATGCCTGCGATGATGAATGAAATCGCGATGGCAGGACCTGCATGAAGCGCAGCTTCGAGACCAGTCAGCACAAAAATACCCGTGCCGATGGTGCCACCCACACCAAGAGCGGTGAGTTGCCAGGGGCCGAGAGCGCGTTTGAGTTGGGAATTTTTTTGTTCGTGATCGATGGAATCGAAGGTCTTGGTGATAAACAGTTTGGATGCCATGCACTGATCCCGTTGCTGAAGGCCCTGCGTTGAAGATGCCGAAGCCTAACTCGACTCGCCGCCTGAGTCCACGAGTTGTATGGCCAACCCTATTCGGGATAAAGGCGCGTGAACCCGCACCACGACTGGGTTTCACAAGAGGTCTTGAAATATAAAAAAATGAGCGGAATATTACCTGTACAACAAGCTTGAGTGGTGAGAGGAGTCAGGAGATTACATGCGTATCCGCAAGCACGTCCAAGCCCTCGTTCACGCAAGAGGGCCATTCAGCTGCGCTTACAGCTGAACTTTGAAAGGCTTGCTTTCACACATGTAGCTCTCGTCAAGGTCACGCTTGATGAAGTCTCCTGACTCCTGTCGCCATTCGGCTCTGATTAACCAGCGTTAACGCGGCCTTTGTCGCAAGCCCCGCAGTAGATATAAATTGACGCGCTTCACTAACCCATCATAAAACTGTTGCTACTCACGAACTCCCGCAGCAACGTTCAAAGGATCTGATATGAAACGCGACAACAAGGTCATGCTGTTGGTCCTGTCTGTGCTGTCGATGGTCGTTGCAACAATTTACTCACCTTGGGGCCTCGCCCAAGCGCTCCTGCCTTTCCCCGCATTGTCCGGTTCATATCAGGTTGGACACACTGAACTCGACATGACCGATACAGCCAGGCTCGAAATCTACACCGAAGAACCAGACGATCAACGCCGCTTGCTTGTCAGTCTTTATTACCCGGCTAGCGTGCCTGCGGATGCAACACCTTCGGCGTATATCACTCCTGAGCTCGCAGCTGCGCTTGGCGTACCGCAGGAATTTCAAAATCAGATCTCAACCAGTTACGCCAACGCGCCAATAAGCGATGGCAATTTTCCTGTGCTCATTTTTTCGCCGGGTGCGGGCAACATGACGCAATACTATTCATCTTTGCTCAGCGAACTTGCGAGCCGTGGTTTTGTAGTGGCTGGTATCTGGCCCACCTACAGCGCGAACATCGCACTTTTCCCGGACGGCACGCTGATCAAACGCAGCCCTGCCGCAGAAGTAACGGGTGAATCATTGGAAGAACAGCTCGCGTCCATCGCAACGGTCGGCGCGGTGTGGGTTGAAGATCAACGCTTCGTGTTATCGCAACTCGAACGCCTGAACACATCAGATCCTTTGCTTGAAGGTCATCTCGATGTATCTCGCGTCGGTGTATTCGGCCATTCACTTGGTGGCGCAGCTGCGGTGGAAACGGCTTATCAGGACGAGCGTTTCGATGCAGCACTCAACATGGACGGCACGATGTTCGGTGCGGTAACAACTGCAGGCTCGCGGGTTCCGTTCATGTTCCTGCAATCGGATCCGCCACCGCCTACCGACGAACAAATCGCCGGATGGGGAATTACGCGGGCGGAATTTGACGCAGAAGATCAGCTCTTGCTTGATGCCGTCGATCTCGTTGTCGACAACAGTCCCAACGGTTCTTCTCTTGCAAAACTCAAGGGCAGCAGACACCGGACCTATATGATCGACCAGCTTTTCTTCACACCGCGTATGTCAGCCGAACAAAAAACCAACGTGCTTGGAGATGTTGATCCGATGAGGGCCTATCAACAGATAGTGACGTGGGTTAGCGACTTTATGGCGATGCATTTGCAATAAGCGAAGCGTGCAAAGTAGGCGAAGCGCGCAAAGTAGGCGAAGTAAAAACAGGCGA
>JAZKES010000007.1:0-6167 GCA_040386995.1 Pseudomonadota bacterium
GCAAAAACATCGCAAAGCTGAACCACAGGTACATCGAACCGATGTCCTTGTGGTTAGTTGTATACAGCCAGCGGGTGAACCCTTTTGCAGGGCCATGGTGATGATCGTCGTGTCCAGTCGCCATTTAAGTGACTCCTTAAGCTTTCGTGTTAACTGTTTCTGTGCGTTTTGTCTTCAAAGCTGCTTATTGAGCAGCCTGGATTTGCAGGATTTCAACCGGGGTGATCATGTCACCCACGCTGTTACCCAGCGCATTACGCTCAAATGTGATTACTGCCGCGAGATCCACCGGACTCAGCAAGGCACCGTAAGCGGCCATGGCAGTACCAGGGCGACCATTAAGTACGGTGGTTACGTGGTCGGTGATTGGGCCGTTTGTTGTTGGGCTGCCGGTCAAAGCAGGAAAAGCAGGTGGAAGGCCTTGGCCATTCTGCTGATGGCACGCCATACAAAAGGTTGTATAGACGGTCTGGCCTTGGGCGACCAGCTGGTCGAGGGTCCATTCCTGATTGGCAAGTTCGGCAACTGCAGCAGCGGCTTCCTGTTTTTCAGCCAGCCAGGTGTCGAATTCAGCCTGCTCAACCACATTCACAACAACCGGCATGAAACCATGATCCTGGCCACACAGCTCGGTGCACTGACCGCGGTAGGTTCCGGTTTGCTCAGCATTAAACCAGGACTCGTTAACAAAGCCCGGTACGGCGTCTTTTTTAACGGACAACGCGGGCACCCACCAGGAGTGAATAACGTCTGCGGAAGTCAGCAGCAAGCGTACTTTTTTATTGGCAGGAACTACCAGCGGCTCGTCAACTTCCAGCAAATAGTTTTCGCCTTTTTCGGCTCTGTTGTAGATCTGTTCTTCTGGGGTAGCAAGGTTGCTGAAGAAAACCACTTCTTCGCCTTCATCAGTCAGATAACGATACTGCCAGCGCCACTGATACCCCGTAACCATAATGTCGAGGTCTGATTCACTGGAATCGTAAATCTGGGTCAGTACGCGAGTGGAAGGAATAGCCATTGCGATAAGAATGGCGAAAGGAATAACAGTCCAGACAATTTCCACTTTGGTACTGTGATGGAACGTGGCGGGTATCGCACCCTTGGATTTACGATAGGCGAACAATGAGTAGAACAATACTCCGTAGACCACCACACCAATCGCGACACATATCCAGAAAATCAACATGTGCAGATCGTAGGTTTCGCGGCTGATGCCGGTAATCCCCTGCGTCATGTTAAGTCCCCATGCCGCCATTACTGCAGGACTTACCACTGCAGCTACTCCTGCAAGAGCTAAACTGCTTAATCCCAGCCACAACTTATTCTTTGGCAACATTCGCCGGATCTCCACTTCAGTTGTCATTCTGCGTTATCAATCTGGCCGGCTTTATGCGGGCCAAAGTTTGTCCGGACCTACCTGGTCTGTTATTTGGTTTGGTTACCAGCATGGATGGACATCGGTTAATTCTGACGCACTTGCACTAACAAGATTGAGCGAGGAGTGAACCTCGGATGAAGCTGCGCTAAAGCAAAATCAAACCAGCGGGAAGTTTTTGCAATACTCAATGCTTTAAATGCACACGCACAAGCGGGTCGCATTATACCAACAGGAATGCGGTGCTTGTCACCCAAAAAGCGGCCTTTTGCCATGATTTGCATCAATTAGTTTTCGTTTCGCATACATACCCGCGGCCCGAATTATTCTGTTTTTAATACACGAGCTTGGCTAGAATCCTGAGCCTTCAACATAGCCATTAATTCTTTCAGAGCCAACTTATGACCATCCGTACGTATTTGCATTATGTGCCTGTTATCGGAGACGGGGTTTTCGTGGATGAAAGCGCAGTGGTGCTTGGTCGCGTGACGTTGGGGGCAGATGTTTCAGTATGGCCACATACCACGATTCGGGGCGATGTTCATGACATCAGCGTCGGTGCGCGGAGCAATGTTCAAGATGGCTCTGTATTGCACACCACCTCGCCCGATTCTTTTCCACCAGCGGGTTTTCCACTGAATATCGGTGCAGACGTGACAATTGGTCACCGGGTAATTTTGCACGGCTGCACCATCGGCGACAGAGTGTTGATCGGTATGGGCTCCATCGTGATGGATGGCGCGGTGGTTGAGGCAGATGTAATAGTAGGAGGCGGGAGTGTAGTAACACCCGGAAAGCTGCTGGCTTCAGGCGGGCTTTATGTCGGCTCTCCTGCCAAACGGGTGCGGGACCTTCGACCTGAAGAACTGGAATTCTTGCGCTACAGCGCAAACCATTATGTGAAACTGAAAAACCTGCATCAGACCGAACCCCAGGCATAGACTAATTAGTCTGAGGACACGGCTGGACTTTAGTGTCCAACACAATTGCATGCGCGAAGCAGCATTGAAAATATTCGTTATTTCAGTTTCTTCATTTGTGCACGCAAGTCATTCAACACGGTCTTCGTTTCGGGTCTGACACCCCGCCATATCCAGAACGATTCTGCTGCCTGCTCTACAAGCATGCCGAGTCCATCCAAGGTCTTTGTCGCTCCGTGTTGTTGGGCCCATTGGCAGAATATGGTCGGCTCCGCTCCATACATAAGGTCGTAACACCAGGCATCCGGTTTTAATAACTGGGGCGGGAGTGGTGGTAGCTCACCTTGCAGGCTTGCGGAGGTTGCGTTGATCACCCAGTCAAAAGACTGACCCGCCAGATCCTGATAACCACATGCCTCCAGTTCGCCGTGACTGGCAAAAATATCGACGAGCTGCATAGCCTTATCCACCGTGCGATTGGCAATGCAGATTCGCGCGGGATTCTGTTGCAGCAGCGGCAAAAGAATTCCGCGCGTCGCTCCGCCTGCACCAAGCACAAGAATTGATTTGCCAGCGAGAGCCCCGCCATGGTTTTGTAGAATGTCACGCACCAGACCGACGCCATCTGTGTTGTGCCCTTGCAGAACGCCGTTCTGATCCTGCAGCAGTGTGTTCACCGCGCCCGCCAACGTTGCGCCCGGTGATTTATTAACTGCGAGATACCAGGCCTCCTGCTTGAACGGCACCGTTATGTTCAAGCCTTTACCGCCGTGCGTAAAAAAATCATTCACTCTCTCTACGAAACTTCCCGGTTCAACCAATAGAGCTCTGTATTCGAGTTGATGCCCCAACTGCTGCGCAAACGCGGCGTGAATGATTGGTGACTTGCTATGAGCAACCGGGTTGCCCATTACGGCGTATTGGTCTATCACGATTAAAAACCTGTAGTTTCAGAATTAATAGTTTGAACGATTGTGAATTCGAGCCCCGGAGATGCAACTTATCTGCCAGCAAGTCTCCGATCAATGAGGCGAGTTAGGGTGAATCCGCATTTCCACGTCTATGGAATCGCAGTCTCAGAAACTCAACTCTCAGTCGGCCCAGGGACGAGGTCTCAGGTAGTCACTATACAAGCGCGCTTCTTCGGTGCCAGGATCCGGCGTGTAAGCATATTCCCAGCGCACTTCAGGAGGCAGCGACATCAATATGGATTCGATTCTGCCTACGCCTGATTGCAAACCGAAAATAGTGCCTCGGTCAAAAACCAGATTGAACTCCACATAACGACCGCGTCGGTACTTCTGAAAATGTTTTTCCCGCTCACCGAACGGCATGTCTTTGCGGCGTTGCAAAATTGGCAGATACGCGTCGAGATAACTGTTACCCACGGCTTGCATAAAGGAAAAACTTTTGGTGAATTCCCATTCATTGAGATCATCGAAAAACAAGCCACCGATTCCGCGTGGTTCATTGCGATGTTTTAAGTAGAAATATTCGTCACACCATTTTTTGTAATCAGCGTACACATCGGCACCAAATGGAGCGCACGCTTTTTTCGCCGTGTTATGCCAATGTCTGCAATCTTCATCAAATCCGTAATAAGGCGTGAGGTCGTAACCGCCACCAAACCACCATACAGCTTCTATGCCCGGTTTCTCCGCGATGAAAAATCGGATATTGGCATGTGAGGTTGGCGCATAAGGGTTGTTTGGATGTATGACGAGCGAAACTCCCATGGCTTGAAAAGAACCACCTGCGAGTTCCGGCCGTTTGAGCGTTGCCGCCGGTGGCAGCGCCTTGCCGAATACGTGCGAGAAATTCACGCCACCTTTCTCGATCACATTACCCTCAGCCAATACACGAGTAATTCCGCTACCGCCTTCAGCACGGTCCCAACTGTCGGTGATAAATTTGCCCGTGCCATCTACGGCTTCCAGACTTGTGCAAATCTGCTCCTGAAGTTTCAGCAAATATTTTTTAATGGCGCCGACATCTATGCTGGCTAACGACTCTGTCATTTATAACTCCTCGTTCAGGATCTGATCACACTGGCTGAAGCCAGATCACGAATAGTGCTTGGTCCACTTTGGCCACCCAGCTTGCCTGGCAAAATATAATCAAGACTGTCGCCAAACCACGTAAGCACGCGCAGTCTCGAGCGCGCTGGCGCAAGTTCTGCAGGGTTAGCTGAAGTGGATACTAGCGGTCCGCCGAAAGCCGAACACAATTGCACAACTTGTGGATGCGCGCTAACCCTGACGGCAACGGATGAAAATTTTCCCTTGATCCAGGGCGGAATGAGTTGATCAGCATCAGGCAGAAGCCATGTAAATGGCCCAGGCCAGGTTTCGGATAACAATTTCAGTTGCGATGCATCGAGGGACATAAGCAGTGGCTCGATCTGTTTCATGCTGCTGGCCACTAATATCAAGCCTTTTTCCACAGGACGCTGTTTTATTGCGAGAAGCCTGTAAACCGCTTCTTCGTTAAACGGATCGCAACCGAGCCCCCAGACACCTTCCGTTGGGTACGCGATCACACCGCCTTGTTGTAAGCAGCTCGCAGCGCGCTGAATGCGGAGGGGATACATTACTCTCGTCCTGAAAAGGACGGCATTCTCGCACCAAGTCATTATCGCGACAAAACATAACCACCCCGATTCACTGTTATTTGTTTGTGCAGCTCAAGTTCCACTAGTGCAGCGTGAATTGCGGCCAGCTCCTGACCCGAGCGCAACATCAATCCATCGACGCTCACGGGGTCATAAGCGATAAAAGGCAATAACTTCTTTGCTGCTCGGGATAAAGACGAATTTTTAGCCGCTTCGCTGGTAACGCTTTCACAGTCAGCTGATTTTGCAAGGCGATTTTTTTCCCATGCGACCAATGCTGGAAATTCTTCCAGTATGTCGTCAACACAATCCACCAGTTTGGCGCCTTGACGAATAAGCTGATGACACCCTTTCGCCATTGGATTATGAATTGAGCCAGGTAGGACAAATACTTCGCGGCCTTGCTCGGTCGCAGTTCTGGCGGTAATCAATGAACCACTTTGCTGTGCTGCCTCGACAACCAATACGCCATGAGCCAATCCACTGATAATCCTGTTGCGACGTGGGAAGTTCCAAGAATCAGGGCCGGTTTGCGGTAGAAACTCCGACACGAGTGCACCAGCTGACGTGATCGCGATCGCGAGTTTGTTATTCTGACGTGGATATATGCGGTCAAGGCCAGTGCCCAAAACAGCAACGGTTGTGCTTTGTTTATCAAGTGCGCCCTGATGACTTTCGGCGTCAATTCCCAATGCAAGGCCACTCGTAATTTCATAACCCATGATCGCAAGTTCGCCCGCAAAACGGCGCGCATTTTTACGCCCATCTGGGGTGGGATTACGACTGCCCACGATAGCTATCTGTGGCAGAGACAAGGTTTGTGGA
The DNA here is from genome assembly GCA_040386995.1 of Pseudomonadota bacterium. Taxonomy (GTDB): domain Bacteria; phylum Pseudomonadota; class Gammaproteobacteria; order Pseudomonadales; family Pseudohongiellaceae; genus CAILUG01. Next base: position 5,732 of record JAZKES010000007.1, read on the forward strand.
TCTCCCCACACAAACAACAGAGGCGGAGGATCTGCGGTTTCATACAAAAGCGGGGGATATTCGGCACTATCGAATGTCAGTATGCAGCGATCTTGTTGATTGACCCACGCAAGACATTCCTCTTGCTGGCGCTTGATCGTGTCGGGGAGTTTGGCCGTCAGAAAAGGCTGTAAATCATCGATGAAAATTTTCGAAAACCCAGCCTTCACCAGACTAGCTTCGCCACCGCTCATGATGTTTTCGGGAGTGCCGAGAATTTGATGGAGGGCTTTAAGTCTTGCGGGCCCGAATTGCGGCAACATCGCCAGAGAAAGCCAACGGGAAAGATCCTGGCCTGGCATAGTGATCATCCTTGATCATGTTTGTTGAGTTGCTGTCGTTGTCTACCCAACTTTTTTTGGATACGACTTTGGATACGACTTTGGATACGACTTTG
>JAZKES010000007.1:6267-39149 GCA_040386995.1 Pseudomonadota bacterium
GTCTACCCAACTTTTTTTGGATACGACTTTGGATACGACTTTGGATACGACTTTGAACACGGCCGGCCGGTTACAAGCCGTGCTTAGCCGCTTCCCAGACTAGTTTGGGGTTACCACCCGGTCGCCCATGCGCACTTCTTTGTTGGTTTTAAGTACTAAGCCAAAACTCGCCTTATCGAATACTTTGTAGACTAGTACCGTTCCGATAGTTTCGCCGGGAAAGTTGACGACATTTTCCACTTCCTTACCCATGGCCTTTTTTGCTGCGTCGAACATTTTGACAGGGGTCATAGGATCTGTGACTTCTACATCCGGTTCCTGGACTGTCAGAAGCTGGCCAATTTCAATGCCGTTTGCGCTGCCTTTGTTCAAAATCAGCGTGTCGTACAGGCCGCCAACACTATTACCCGAGCCTAGCGCGACAATAGCGCCATCAACAGCAAAATCGGGGGGCAACGGCATAAAATCAGGATCGAGCGTTGCGGTCTCACTCACGATGAAACGGTCACCAACACGCACTTCACGCAAAACACTTTCGATTTCAAGCACTGCTTCCTGGCCGTTGGTTTTGCTGATTGTTGCGCTACCAATTTTTATGCCTTCAATGCCTAGATTTTCGCCAGTGTCAGGATCAACCAGATCACGGCCATTGTGAATGATGTCGTAAGTGTAGACGCCTGGAGTCCAGTCGCCTCGAGCAAAAATGCGGTCACCAGGACTCATTACTGTATTACCAAAACGCTCTGCCATTATGTATGGCGCGTTTTCGTAAGCTTCGGTACTTACAACGTAGTCCGGGCTTAGGTAGGCACTGATTTTTTCCAGCGGGATCGCCTGAATGGGGCCTCCGATGGGTTCACGGCGAATACCTGGTGAAAGTCTGACGGTGCGCAAACCCTCGGTATCCGCTCGGCTAAGCCTTAAGACCGGTTGGCCATCTACATATTCGAGGGTTATTACGTCGCCTGGATAGATCAGATCGGGATTAGCAATTTGCGGATTTTTTTCCCAGACTCGTGGCCATTGCCAAGGCTCTTCGAGAAATCTGCCAGCGATATCCCAGAGAGTATCGCCTCTGACAACTGTGTAGGAGGATGGCTGATCTTCCCGGATTGTGATCGCGTCAGCTGCGCTGGTAAAGCTTGCTCCTAGCGAGATTCCGAGGCCAAAAATTACAAAACTGCCTCGTTTAAGCAGCAAGCGTGTTCTTGAGACTGACATTGAGTCCTCCATTCGGATGTAGTGCTGTATGTGACCAGCATCCTTAGAATCATTCAATAATAACAATAAGATTCGAGATTATATAGGCTTAGCATCGTTTATTTAGGTAAACTGTTATCTGTGTCTAGTTCCACAAAGAACTAGGTCATCTACCTCGAATAGTTTTAAAATTAACCAACCCTTATTCACATGACGACCTACTGACTTTATGAGTCTGCTTACCATACTGGAATTTCCAGATCCGCGATTACGTAAACGTGCGAGTCCGGTATCTGTTGTGGATGACGCCTTACGCAGCATAATCAGCGACATGTTCGAAACCATGTACGATGCCCCTGGCATCGGTCTTGCCGCGACACAAGTTGATGTCCATAAACGCCTGCTCGTGTTGGATGTATCCGAAAACAAGGATGCTCCGATGGTGTTTATCAACCCAGAAATCGAAGTCATCGATGATGAACCCCTTGGTTATGAAGAAGGCTGCCTTTCGGTTCCGGGCTATTTCGATATGGTCAACCGTCCTCGCAAGATCAAGGTCAAAGCCCTCGATAGAGACGGAGCCGCTTTCGAACTTGAAGCCGAGGGCCTTCTGGCCGTTTGTATTCAACACGAAGTAGATCATCTCAACGGTAAACTTTTCGTGGATTACCTCTCAATTCTCAAACGCCAGCGCATCAAAAATAAGCTGCTGAAAGAACAGAAGCAGCAAGTCGACGTCTGACTTTTTTCACTCCCCGGCACTAAACATTTATGTCAGTTCGCGACCTTCGCATCGTTTTTGCCGGCACGCCGGAATTTGCCGCTGTTCATTTGCGCTCATTGATTGAAGCGGGCTGCAAGATTGTTAGTGCTTACTCACAGCCTGATAGGCCCAGCGGTCGTGGTAAAAAAATCCTGCCAACACCGGTTAAAGCAGTCGCGTTATCTGCAGGCATTCCCACCAGGCAGCCAATATCTCTGCGGACAGAGGAGGCGCAGGCAGAACTCGCAGCACTTGCTCCTGATCTTATGATTGTCGTCGCCTATGGGCTTCTGCTTCCGCAAGAGATTTTGGACACTCCGCGCCTCGGCTGCATCAACGTCCATGCCTCGCTTCTACCCCGGTGGCGTGGAGCCGCGCCAATCGAAAGGGCCATACTGGCGGGAGATGCCGAAACCGGTATTACCATCATGCAGATGGACAAAGGTCTCGATACCGGACCAATGCTGGCAGCACCTAGAACCCCCATACTTGATGAAGATAATAGTGCGACTCTCACACGCAAACTTGAGAAGCTTGGGTGCAAAGCATTATTGGAAATTCTCGAACGGCTTACCGAGGGAAGTGTCCAATCAACGCACCAGGACAATCAAGCCGCAACTTATGCACACAAACTCCGCAAGGACGAGGCTGGCATAATCTGGGATAGTTCGGCTGAAACCATCCATCAACAAATCCGCGCATTTTTTCCTCGCTCACCTGCTTATTGCTTATACGGAGGCCAACGCCTACGCATTATTACCGCCAGAGCAGCGAGCCAATCTTATTCAAATCGGACACCCGGAAGCATCGTCCGGTTAACACAAGACAGCCTCATCGTTGCCTGTGGTGTCGACTCGTTGGAAATCTATGAAGTTCAGCTTGAAGGCAAAACGCCGATGACACTGTCGGTGTTATCAAATGGTCACCCGGATTTTTTCGAGGTTGGCGCTCAACTTTTATCTGCAGTAGCGCATGACCAAGACCATAAGTGATCGTCAGCTGTGCATAAGTATTCTTGGTGAAATTCTGCTTCACCGGGGCTCGCTGGCAAGTGCGTTCGGTGCAAACCTGAAATCCTACCCAAACAACAACACTGCGCTCGTGCAGGAGATTTGTTACGGCGTATGTCGCTGGTTCCACCTACTGGATGCTGTCGCGCGAGAACTTCTCGAGAAGCCACTGCGGAAGAAGGATAACGATGTCCACTGCCTGCTTCTCGTAGGGCTTTATCAACTGTTCTATATGCGCACTCCCGCGCACGCCGCGATCAACGAAACAGTGGCGGAAGCAGAAACGCTGGGTAAAGTGTGGGCGAAAAATCTGGTTAATGCCATTTTGCGCGCAGCGCAGCGCAGACAGGGCGAACTTTTTGAACAAGCCGGGAAAGATTACGTAGGTAAGTATTCTCACCCCGAATGGATGCTTTCACGCATCAAGAAGGATTGGCCCGCCAGCTATCGTTTAATTCTCGACTCCAACAACGTACGAGCGCCTATGACTTTGCGCGTCAATATTGGAAGGACCACCAGAGCGGAGTATTTGGTTGAACTCGAACTCGCCGGAATTGCGGCAATACCCGGCACATTAACTTCAACAGCGGTAATTTTAGATTCGCCGCGCGATGTTAACTTGTTACCGGGTTTTTCAACTGGCCTTGTAAGTGTGCAAGATGAGGCATCGCAACTTGTGGCCTCTCTTTTACCTTTGGCTCCGGCATTAAAAATACTTGATGCTTGTGCGGCCCCCGGTGGAAAAACCTGCGCACTTCTCGAAGCCGAGCCACTACTAAACGTGACTGCGATTGATAAAGATGCTCGACGAATTTCCCGCATCAATGAAAATCTGGAACGACTGGCCTTGAACGCAGTCGTTACGCGTGGCGATATCTGTTTTGACACAAATTTTTCGCATGATTCTTTTGATCGTATTCTGCTCGACGTTCCTTGCTCAGCTACGGGTGTTATCCGACGCCACCCGGACATAAAATTATTGAGAACGCCGGATGAAGTAGAAACGCTCGTGAAGACGCAAGCCGAACTACTGCAGTCCGCATGGCCCCTACTCAAATCAGGCGGGTATTTGCTTTACTCGACTTGCTCGGTTTTCAAGGAGGAAAACAGTTTGCAGATTGCTCGTTTTGTTGCAGCGACTTCAAACGTGGAACATGTAGCGTTGACCATCCCGGGTTCCACATCTTGCGATTTTGGATCGCAGTTGTTTGCGAAGGAAAATGGTCACGATGGATTTTTCTATGCGTTGTTGCGCAAGCTCTAGACCCTCCAGATTTTCTTGTTTTGATCACCGAATGAAAAATTGCTAATCGAGATTAATCGCAAGCGGCGCCGCAACCCTGTAGTGCTTCTTACACGGCTAATAGATACGCTTCATACCCTGGGGTTGTCGCTTAAAACGCTTGTACTCCCAACCGTATTGCTCCGGGTTGTCGGCTATCATTTTTTCAATAGTATGATTTAGGCCGGCTAAAGCTTCTGACATATGCTCAGCATATATTGACGGTTCTGGCGAGTTGAATCTGATGATAAACCCCTCTTTGTTGTCTCTCTTGGTGCGAACTGCTCGGCCTACGATGATTTCGGCACCAGTTTTCTGTTGTAGCCTGTTGAGAAGACTCATTGTTAACGTGGGTGTGTTGAAAAACGGAGCGAACTCTCCTCCGTTTTCGGCTGGCACTTGGTCGGGCAGAATCCCCACTATCTCGCCGTTGCGCAAAGTCCGGAGTAATACACCAATTCCTTTATTGTCGGTTGCGACCATTTGGGCGCCAGATCTGCTGCGGGCCGTATGAATCAGGGCATCTAGCGATTTAGACTCAAGTGCCTGGTAGAGCTGACTCGTTGGTCCGCATTCACACGTCGCAAGATAAAGACCCAGAATTTCCCAGTTGCCAATATGGGGGGACATCACGATAACTCCTTTTCCGGCAGCCTTCGCCGCATGGAGCAAGTCCAGTCCTTCCACCGCCAGAATCAGGTGCAGCGTTTTGGGGTACGGCCATAACCAAACCGCGCCGGTTTCCAGAATAGCCTGAAAGGTATGTTGCAGACTTTCGCGACCAAGTTTGTTGCGTTCTTTTTCATCCCTATCGGGAAAACACAATGCCAGATTGGTCCGGGTTGTCTGGGCCATGCGTGTATTGAATAACCAGCACAGGTTTCCCAGGCATCGGCCAATTCTTCGCGCAAGTGAAAAAGGCACAAGTGCGAATAGACGCAGCAGCAAAATTATTACTGCGAACTTCATACGACGGGAGATTTTTCAGAAGGTGAAAACAAAAACATTGCTGCCTTATCTCGGTGCGGAACGTTGGCCAGACACTCGCTATCCCTATACCTTTTCTGGATAATAGCTGTTTGTTTTAAAGGCTGTAATGGTACCCGATGCGGGACTAACTGGAGTTTTTTTTGGCCAAGTCAGTAGATGTTTCGACCTTCCAGGGGCTGATTCTTGCCCTGCAACAATTTTGGGCTGATCGAGGCTGCGTGATCGTCCAACCTCTTGATCTTGAAGTGGGCGCCGGTACTTTTCATACGGGAACATTTCTGCGTGCCATTGGCCCGGAAAGCTGGAACACAGCTTATGTTCAGCCGTGCCGTCGGCCTACCGACAGTCGTTACGGCGAAAATCCGATGCGGTTGCAGCATTATTATCAGTTTCAGGTTCTTCTCAAACCATCTCCGCTGAATATCCAGGACCTTTACCTGGAATCATTGAAATTTCTAGGCATAGATACCAGCATTCATGACATCCGGTTTGTTGAAGACAACTGGGAATCTCCTACGCTGGGCGCGTGGGGACTGGGCTGGGAGGTCTGGCTCAATGGTATGGAAGTTACTCAATTCACCTATTTCCAGCAGGTCGGCGGCCTAGAGTGTTATCCCGTCAGCGGCGAAATTACCTACGGAATTGAACGCATCGCGATGTATCTCCAAGGCGTAGACAGCATTTTCGATATCGTGTGGGCCAACACGCCGAACGGCACAGTGACTTACGGCGACGTTTTTCACCAGAACGAAGTCGAGATGTCAGCATACAATTTTGAACATGCCAATACTGAGCTGTTATTTAAAAGCTTTACCGATTATGAGAACCAATGTCTGGGTTTAATAGAGAACAAACTTGTGTTGCCGGCCTATGAACAGGTGCTTAAAGCATCTCATTGTTTCAACTTGTTAGACGCACGTTCCGCAATTTCAGTTACGGAACGTCAGCGTTATATTTTGCGCGTACGCACCCTCGCGCGTCTGGTTGCCCAGGCTTATTACGATTCGCGGGCAAGGTTAGGCTTCCCTCTGGCGCCAGAAGCGCTGCGCCAGGAATGTCTGGAGAAAGCCAGCCATGCATAAAGAAGATTTTTTGGTTGAAATAGGAACGGAAGAACTGCCACCCAAGGCACTGTTGACACTTTCCGATGCATTTGTCGCGTCCATGTCATCTTTGCTGCAAAAGGCGGGACTTGAATTTTCCACGATCGAACCGTTTGCTACCCCACGCCGTTTGGCGATGATCATCCGCCAATTGCCATCTGAGCAACCTGATGCTGTCGTAGAAAAAACCGGTCCTGCGTTACAGGCTGCCTTTGCTGCAGATGGTAAACCGACCAAAGCTGCTGAAGGATTTGCGCGCTCGTGTGGTGTGGAAGTTTCTGCCCTCGAACAGAAAAATGAAGGCGGTGTTATCAAGTTGGCGCATCGCATTCAGCGTAAAGGCGCCAACACCGTTTCTTTGTTTCCTGCCATGGTGCTAGAAGCATTGGCAGCACTACCTATACCCAAACGCATGCGCTGGGGCAGTTCCAGAAATGAATTTGTCCGACCAGTTCAATGGGCGGTACTCATGGCTGGCAGCAATCCCATTGCCGCTTCGATACTTGGCGTGCAAAGTGGCGTGACAACCAGGGGGCACCGTTTCCATCATCCGACCGACATAAACCTTTCAAGTCCGTCCGATTACAAAGAACGGTTGCTTGGGCCGGGTATGGTAATCGCGAGTTTTGCTGAACGTCGCGCGAAAATAAAAGACCTTATTGAACAAGAAGGCCAGAAATTAGGAGCCAGGGCAATTATCGATCCCGCATTGCTGGATGAGGTGACCGCACTGGTCGAGTGGCCCGTAGCACTCACAGGTAAATTTGATACCGCCTTTTTGGCTGTGCCAAAAGAAGCCCTCATTTCGACAATGAAAGGCCATCAGAAATTTTTTCACGTGCTGGATGCCGACGATAATATCCTGCCGCATTTCATCACAGTAAGTAATCTTATCAGTCGCGATCCTGCGCAAGTGATCGCTGGAAATGAAAAAGTCGTTCGTCCGCGACTTGCCGATGCTGCCTTCTTTTTTGACCAAGATAAACGTAACCCGCTAGCTTCCAGAATTGAAAAGTTGAAAACAGTGGTGTTCCAGCAAGAGCTGGGGACCGTTTATGACAAATCCCAACGCGTAGCAGCGCTGGCATCCGAGTTGGCCAAAATGCTTGGTGCCAATCAAGAGCTTGCGACTCGGGCCGCAGCACTTGGCAAATGTGATCTGCTCACCAGTATGGTTTACGAGTTTGCGGAGTTGCAGGGCATTATGGGTTATCACTATGCGATGCATGATGGTGAAGACTCAGAAGTCGCTCTTGCCCTGAATGAGCAATACCTGCCGCGTTTTGCTGGCGATACGTTACCTACATCCCAGACTGGAATGATTCTCGCCATAGCGGAGAGACTCGATACCATCACTGGTTTATTTGGTATTGGTCAACCACCCACCGGCTCCAAAGATCCGTTTGCGCTGCGCAGAGCAGCATTGGGTATTCTGCGCATAATTGTCGAAAAACAATTGCCCCTGGACCTGGTGGCTTGTGTAGATGTGGCAGTAAGAAATTATGCATCGTTACCAAAAGTTGAAGGTTTAAATACCGTAATTCTGGATTTTATTTTTGAACGGCTGCGTGCGTTGTACACAGACCTCGGGATCCAGAGCGATGTGTTCATGGCGGTTGATGCTGTACGTCCTGCCGGTCCGCTTGAGTTTGAGGCACGCATTAAAGCAGTAAATAATTTTGTTTATCTTCCTCAGGCCAAAGCGCTTGCTGCCGCTAACAAACGTGTGTCCAACATCTTGCAAAAAGCTGAAGGAAACAATACCACTGTTGTGCAGGCTTCGTTTCTAAAAGAACCCGCTGAGCTGGCTTTGTTCACCGCGCTACAGGCGGTTCAGTCTCAAGTTGCGCCTCACCTGGCTAACAACGACTTTAATGCAGCTCTTGCTGCAATGGCGGAATTGGATAGGGTTGTGGATAATTTCTTTGACCAAGTAATGGTCAACGTAGACGATCTCCATTTGCGGAACAATCGGCTAGCTTTGCTCAATCAGTTGAGGCAACTGTTTCTGCGCGTAGCAGATATTTCGTTATTACAGAATGTCTGACCAAAAATCGTCAATGTTGGTTATCCTGGACCGTGACGGCGTGATCAATCAGGATTCAGATGCTTATATCAAGACCCTTGAAGAGTGGGTGCCGGTGCCTGGCAGTATTTCAGCCATTGCCCGCCTGTCTCTTGCTGGTTATAAAATTGCCGTAGCTACCAATCAATCAGGTTTGGCGCGGGGATATTTCGACGAAATAACCTTGGCTAACATGCATTCATTAATGTGTGATTTGGTAGAGGAAAAAGGAGGGCATATCGATGCAGTTGTCTATTGTCCTCATGGCCCAGATGAAGGCTGCAATTGCCGCAAACCCGCCACCGGCCTGCTTGAACAAATTGGAGCAGAGTTGCTGATCCCTATCGAAGGCGCTTGGTACGTGGGTGACTCCGAGAAAGATATCGAGTTGGCTAATGCCATGAAATGTATACCTGTGTTAGTCCGTTCAGGAAAGGGCGCAGAAACGGAAATCAGGTTGAGGCAAAAAAATGCTCTTCCTGCGCTCGTGTTTGATGACCTTACTAATGTTGCAGATTTTATTCTCGATTTCCCGCGCGACGCGCCAGGTGTAGTTTGAGATGACAACTTCCATTTTTCTTTTTTGTCGCGCCATTATCTTTTACTTGGGCTATAGCTTGAGTTTGATTCCGCATGCCACCCTTTGTGTTCTGTTTGGCTGGATGTTGCCAATCAAAACCCGATATCGATACGTCGTAATGTGGAACACGTTTGTTGTGTGGTGGGTTAACGTAACCTGTGGTGTTAGCTATCGGGTTACAGGCGTTGAGAATATTCCCTCCCATCCTTTCGTTTTGCTCAGCAATCACCAAAGCCCATGGGAAACGATTTTTTTGTATACCTATTTTTCTCCGCTTTGCGCCACGCTTAAGCGCGAGTTGTTGCGGATTCCTTTTTTTGGCTGGGCACTTGCAACGTTGAATCCAATTGCGATCGACAGAAGCAAGCGAATTGGTGCGCGGCAAACTTTGCTGGTTGAAGGTAAAAAGCGCCTCTACGATGGAATTTCGGTGCTGGTGTTTCCAGAGGGAACGAGAATCGCACCTGGCGTTGAGAAGAAGTATTCGAGTGGTGGAGCCGAACTTGCTATTACTGCAGAAGCAATAATATTACCCGTGGCGCACAATGCTGGCTTGTTCTGGCCTTCTCATAAATTTCTGAAAAGGCCTGGAATTGTCGATGTAATTATTGGAAAGCCCGTTCCAGCAAAAGGGCGCGACGCTCGCGAGCTCACTGAAGAGATACAGACATGGACGCGTGAAGTGCTCCGGACTAACGAATAACCGGCGATCAACATCGATCGCAGCTAAGCCTCAAATGTCCAGATTTGCGACCATCAATGCGTTAGCTTCGATAAAGTTTCGGCGCGGTTCTACTTGATCACCCATCAGTGTGTAGAATAGTTGATCCGCACCCATTGCATCTTCAATCGTCACTTGCGACATTCTACGGAAGTTAGGATCCATAGTGGTTTCCCACAACTGTTCGGGGTTCATTTCACCCAGACCTTTGTACCGCTGCAGGTAGTGCCCCTTCATGGCGTCAGCCATCAGCCACTCTAGTGCGTCTTTAAAGCTGGCAACCGGTTGAGTTTTTTCACCACGTTTAACATAGGCGCCAGGCTCAAATAACCCTTTGAGAGTAGAGCCAACGCGATGAATTTCTTTATAGTCATTCGAGCGAAAGAATTCGAGTGTTAGAGTTGCCTTGCGTGTTACCCCGTGAATTATCGAGGTCACAACGGGGACGTAGATTTTTTCTTCTTCGTCGCGTCGTACTGTGAAACTGTACATGGCACCAGTTTTACTTCCACTTACTGCACTCCTGAGCATTTCAACCCACAACGCCACGTCTTGTTCGTTGGAAAGTTGTTCAACTGTTAACAGGTCCTGATTCAGCAGCGCCTGGAGAATCTCTACAGGGTACTGGCGCGACAGGCGTTTTATCTGATTGTTAACACTTCGATAATCCTGGACCAAGGTCTGCAATGCGGTTCCGCTTATGCCTGGAGCATCGGCGTTGACATGCAAACTGGAATCTTCCAAAGCCATCTGTGTCTGGTGTAGGGCAAGTTCGTCGTCGTCTTTTAGATATTGCTCCTGCTTGCCTTTACGAATTTTATAAAGCGGTGGCTGCGCGATGAATATATGTCCTCTCTCCACTAATGGGCGCATTTGGCGGAAGAAGAATGTCAGTAGCAGAGTCCGAATATGAGAACCGTCCACATCAGCATCGGTCATGATAATGATGCTGTGATAGCGCAGGGCATCAGGATTAAATTCAGTGGTACCAATCCCGCAACCGAGAGCTTTTATAAGAGTGCCGATTTCAGCAGAACTTAACATCTTGTCAAAACGAGCTTTCTCAACGTTGAGGATTTTTCCCTTCAGTGGAAGTATTGCCTGATTTTTACGATTGCGCCCCTGTTTAGCAGAGCCGCCAGCGGAATCTCCCTCGACTATGTATATTTCAGAAAGAGCCGGATCCTTTTCCTGACAATCGGCCAACTTGCCTGGGAGTCCGGCAATGTCTAGTGCACCCTTGCGACGGGTCATCTCTCTTGCCTTGCGCGCAGCTTCTCGAGCTCGAGCTGCATCCAGCATTTTATTTACTATGTTGCGGGCTTCGTGCGGATGCTCCATCAGAAAATCGGAAAATGCTCGGCCCATTTCCTGTTCAACCGCGGTTTTCACTTCGGATGAAACCAATTTATCTTTGGTTTGCGAAGAAAATTTCGGATCCCGGACTTTCACTGAAACAATTGCAGTAAGACCTTCTCTCGCATCATCGCCAGAGGTCGGAACCTCTTTGTTCTTTTTCGATTCCATTTCTTTATCGATATAACTCTTCAACACCCGGGTTAACGCAGCACGAAAACCGGCCATGTGAGTTCCACCGTCACGCTGTGGGATGTTGTTGGTGTAGGTGTATACGTTTTCCTGATAACCGTCGTTCCACTGAATCGCTATTTCCATTCCGATGCCGTCTACTTCCGAAGCAAAGTGAAATGTTTTATTGATGGGTGTTTTGTTCAGGTTGAGGTAGTCAACAAAGGCATGGAGTCCACCCTCATAACGGAAAACTTCCGATTTTTCAGTTCGTTCGTCGTACAGCTCAATTTTTATGCCGGCATTCAAAAAGGCCAACTCTCTTAATTTTTTGGCCAAAATATCATAATGAAATTCGATATTGGTGAATGTTTCTGCAGATGGTTTGAAGTGGCACGTGGTGCCAGATGTAGTTGTTTCTCCCACAACCTTTAGGGGCGCATCAGGAACTCCATGATGATAAATCTGCTCATGAATTTTTCCTTCGCGATGAATAACTAATTTTAAATAGGAAGACAGTGCATTAACCACCGATACTCCCACACCATGTAGTCCACCTGATACTTTATAGCTATTGTTATCGAACTTGCCGCCGGCATGGAGGATGGTCATGATAACTTCTGCAGCCGACACGCCTTCTTCATGCATATCAGTCGGAATTCCGCGCCCATTATCCGCGACACTAACGGTCTCATCGCTGTGAATGATTACTTTAATCGCGTCGCAGTATCCAGCCAGAGCTTCGTCGATGGAATTGTCCACCAGCTCGAACACCATATGGTGAAGGCCACTACCGTCATCAGTGTCGCCGATATACATCCCGGGTCGTTTTCTTACGGCATCCAGGCCTTTTAAGACTTTAATACTGGATGAATCGTAATTTTCATTCTCTGACATATGACAACCTTTTTAACCTGCTGCCTATGATGGACAGCGCAACAACAATATGATTTATATAATAAAAAGTTCGACAAGAAGATAATGCATATCAATTAATTATACCATGTTTCACGTGAAACACTTTGTGCTGCCTGTCCCCTCGGGACCCAACTGTCAGCAGCCGCAAGCTTTGTTCTTCGATGGAGCTAATAAAAATCTGGTCTTCGAGTGAGGCTAATAAGGAGCAGACCTTTTCCCTGTTCAAAGCATCCAGTTCCGCCGGCAAGTCATCTATCAGGAAAATGCAATGCCTGCCTGTCGCTTTATAGAAGAGTTTGCTTTGAGCAATTTTCAACGCACATATCAACAATTTAAGCTGTCCCCGCGACAAGACCTCGGGCGCATGGAAATTACCAAACTGAAAATATAGATCTGCTTTGTGGGGGCCTAGCGTCGTGAATCCATATCGGCGATCCTTACTAAAGTCTTTATGCAACTGCTGTAATAAGTCAGATTCAGGCGACCATCCCCGCATGTATTTAAAACTAAACTTGTCACCAAATTCCTGTCCAAGTAGATTCTCAATAATCTCGCGCAACTCCAATTCAAGCATAGAAGCGTAAGCAGCTCTAAAAAGGTCTATTTGCGACGCATTTTTTGCAAGTTCGATACTCCAAGGCTCTATCTCAGAAGTTGGCGCCTCTACTTTCAGCAAATTATTGCGATTGACTATGGCGACCTTGGCTTGTCGCCAATAGGCAAAAAAAGGCTGTTCCACGTGGAACACACCCCAATCCAGGAAATGCCGCCTTTCTTTAGGTGCTCCCTCAAGGATTTGAAACGTTTCGGAATTAATTAGTTGAAGGGGTAACACGCGGGAGAGTGCGGCCAAGCTTTCAGATTTCTTGCCGTTAATATGAATTAACTGACCACCGCGAACGGAACGCTGGATGCCCACGCCTAGAGCGTCAGATGTTTCACCAAAAATCGTGGCGGTCGTTTCACCATCCTTAATTACTGGCTTTTGCAAATGGCTTCGAAACGAGCGGCCCAAAGCTAATAGGTGAATGGCTTCTAAAACACTGGTTTTACCGCTGCCATTGACGCCGCAAAAGAGGTTAAACCCAGGAGCAGGGTTCAACTCGGCCACACTTATATTTCTTAAGTTTGTAATGACTACTTTTCTTAGGATTGGCATTTCAACCTAAGCAACTACGTTGCACCGACTCAATCAAAGCCGCATCGGCATTACAACATATAAAGCAGGGTTTTCTTCCATCGCCTTAATAAGCACGCTGCTGTTTGAATCGGAAAGAATGAGCTGAACTGAATCTGTATTGACCACAGTCAAAACATCGACCAGGTAACTAACGTTGAAGCCAATCTCAAGAGGAGCGCCTTTGTATTCGACACCAATTATTTCCTCTGCCTCTTCCTGCTCTGGGTTGTTGGCAACAATTTTCAATTCGTCATTGGACAACAACAATCTTATACCCCGGAATTTTTCATTCGACAAAATAGCGGTTCTATTTAAGGCTTGTCTCAAATCATTTCTGACTGCAGTTAATATTTTGTCCCCACCTTTTGGTAGGACTCTATCGTAGTCAGGAAACTTGCCGTCCACCAACTTGGAAGTAAAAGTGAAATTTGTCGTGTGTGCTCTAATATGATTGGTGCCAATCACAACGCGGACTTCGTCATCACTGTCGGAAAGCAAACGGGAAAGCTCAAGAATACCTTTTCTTGGAACTATTACCTGGGTTTTACCAGTCGTTGCGATTTTGACTGATTCGGTTCTCAGAGCGAGTCGATGTCCATCAGTTGCTACTACACGGAGATAGTCAGCACTAACTTCGAATAAAAGGCCATTCAAATAGTAACGAACATCTTGCTGAGCCATCGCAAAACTAGTGCTATCGAGCATGACTTTTAGGATGCTCTGCGGGAGTGAAAACTCAAGGGTACCGGCGGATTCTTCAACAGCTGGAAAATCATTTGCCGGCAGTGTTGAAAGCGAAAAACGACTACGACCGAATCGAATAACGGCCTTATTGGTGTCAAACTCGAATTTTAAGGTTGCGTCATCAGGTAAAGATTTGCAGATATCCATCAGCTTCCGCGCCGGCACGGTTATTTCTCCGTCTTCGGCACTGGAATTGACAGCCACTCTACCAACCAACTCAACCTCAAGATCGGTACCCGTAAGAGAAAGAGTACCCTTATCAAGAACCAAAAGCACATTGGATAGAACCGGTAAAGTTTGCCTTCTTTCAACAACACCGGTAACCAGTTGCAAGGGTTTGATCAAGGCTTCGCGCGAAATTTCAAATTGCATATTCTCACTCTATCTCTTTTGTCTTAGCACAAATTAATTACTAGCTGGACAGGGATCGCAGCAGGTTTTGATAATCTTCATCTATATCTGTAGATGATTTTCGTAAATCGTTAATAGTACGGCAGGCATGTAGGACCGTTGTATGATCTCTACCACCATACAAAGTACCAATTTCAGGAAGGCTGTGGTTGGTGAGCTCTTTGGACAAACACATTGCAATTTGTCTAGGCCGCGCGACCGAGCGATTACGCCGCTTGGATATCATATCAGCCATTTTTATCTTGTAATACTCAGCCACCGTTCGTTGGATATTATCTACACTGATCAGTTTATTCTGAATCGCAAGTAAATCTTTTAAGGCATCCTTTATCAAGCTGATACTTATCTCCGTTCCAAGAAACCTCGCGTGAGCTATAACTTTTTTAAGTGCGCCTTCTAGCTCCCTGACGTTAGATCTAAGCTTTTGTGCCATGAACATCGCTTCTTCGTTTGCAAGATAGACGTTTTCCAGGTTTGCCTTGTTTATCAAGATCGCGGCTCTAGTCTCTAGCTCTGGTGGCTCCACCGCAACGGAAAGCCCCCAACCAAAACGCGACTTAAGTCTTTCTTCCAAACCATTAATTTCACTATGATATTTGTCGCAAGTCATAATGATCTGCCGACCACCCTCAAAAATAGCATTGAATGTGTGGAAGAACTCTTCTTGTGATCTTTCCTTATTAGCAAAAAATTGAATGTCATCAATCAGCAACGCATCAACAGAGTGGTAATACCGCTTGAACTCATTAATTGCATTCAACTGCAGTGCAGACACCATGCTGCCAACAAAGGTCTGGGAATGCAGATAGACCACATTTGCCGCGGGATTTTTCTCTCTCAAGTGATTGCCAATTGCATGCATCAAATGCGTTTTGCCTAACCCTACGCCACCATAAATAAACAGCGGGTTGTATGCTCCTCCAGGATTGCTGGCAACCTGCGCAGCCGCAGCTCGGGCAAGTTGGTTGGATTTTCCCTGAATGAAATTTGCAAAGGTGTAGTTTTTATTAAGCTCTCCCTTAAAGCTGAGCTTGCGGTTTGTATTTCCGAGCACGGGAAGAGAGGCGGCAGGAAAATTTTCCGGCTGCTTAACATCGTTATGAGTATTCTCGGGGCTCACTGGCAAAGCCGGAGCAGCCGAAGATATAAAAGGCTCTGCTATAAGTACGGGACTGCCAGGCAGTTTAGTGCCGTCCGCGACCTCCAGAATAACATTGGGTGGTGACCCAGCAGACAACTCGTTTAACAGCTCTTCAATTCGGCTTAAAAAATGCTCTCTCACCCACTCAAGCACGAAACGGTTGGGGGTTAGCAAATGCAGAGTATTTGCACCTCCCAAGACCCTAATCGGCCGAATCCATGTATTGAATTGCTGAGGAGGAAGCTCTGTTTTGAGGGAATGGGCACATTTTTGCCACGTTGCAACAATCACAATTTTGGGGACTCCATTTTTTATTCTGGTGGCATGATGGAACGGCGAAATTCTACTCACCATTCGCAGACTTATCCACACTAATAAGCCAAATTTAACAGCAAATTTAATCACTTTTTTTATCATAAATATCAGATAGATAGCTTCAATATTCTGAAATTCCCCGAGTAATTAGCTCGTCCAAATCGGCAAAAGTTTTTCCAATTTCACCTGTACATTAGCTGTGGATAAGTTGTGCTGAAACGGGTATGAAATGCGCCGGCTGCAAAATCAATTTTTTAATACCCCTGAGACCAGCTCCATAATGCCTAATTGCAAAGTGGGACCAAACTCTATAAAATTTGCGCTCCCTTTTTCAGGCAAGTTTTTTCTCTGATTTGCTCGGGAAATGACAATCAAAATATGAATCTCTGACCTTTTCCAGGACTAGACATGAAACGTACATATCAACCAAGCGTACTCAAGCGCGCAAGAACTCACGGATTTC
The DNA here is from genome assembly GCA_040386995.1 of Pseudomonadota bacterium. Classification (GTDB taxonomy): domain Bacteria; phylum Pseudomonadota; class Gammaproteobacteria; order Pseudomonadales; family Pseudohongiellaceae; genus CAILUG01. The sequence goes on from JAZKES010000007.1 coordinate 22,681, forward strand.
GTGCTCGCATGGCGACCAAAAAAGGCCGCCAAGTACTTAGCCGCAGAAGAGCAAAAGGTCGCGCAAGACTGACTGCTTGATTTAAAGTTTAGGGCAATAAGTCTGTGTTTGGGGGTCGCTCCCAGCCCGGAAACCTGTCGTGAATTTCAGCCTTAGTAAAGAACATAAACTGTTAAATTCGTTGGACTTCAGCCAGGTTTTTGAAAAGTCTGATTACAAAGTTTCTACTTCGTGTTCTCTAATTTTGGCAAAACTAACCTCTAATTCTTACCCAAGATTAGGGTTGGTTGTTTCAAAAAAAAATGTCGGCTGCGCAGTAGAGCGGAACCGGGTAAAACGTTTGTGCAGAGAAACATTCCGATTGCGCTCTGCAAATTTGCCAAAAATAGATGTTGTGATACTGGCAAAAAACGGAATCAGTCGGCTTGAAAATAAACAAATTGTCGAAATGCTTAACAAACTATTCGATCAATTGAATACCAAGATAGGGCATAAGAATCTGGCATAGGATGGTAATGGTAGTTCACCGAGCCAGTTATCTTAATACGTGATCGTCGCGATAACTTTCAAGCAACCAAAAATGCCTGTCATTCTGCAAAAAGCTCGCAAACTAATGACCAGTTTTCTGATCTTTCTGATTACTGTTTATCAGAGATTATTTAGCCCTATTCTCGGAAGTAATTGCCGGTTTTATCCCACCTGCTCACACTATGCCAAAGACGCTCTTCGCTCCCACGGCTGTTTAAATGGCGTAATCCTCACCTCCTGTAGAATTTTACGTTGTAACCCTTACTGTGAAGGCGGAATAGATCCCGTACCCCAGCAGTTTTCCCTTTTTAATAAGTTGAAACCCCGATGGATGTGAAACGTAATCTTTTATTAGTTGCCTTGGCCGTTGTCAGTTATTTGATGTTGCTTGCCTGGAACAAAGACTATCCTGTCCAAGGCGATGTTGTTAACGCATCAACATCTGACGTTCAACTGGTGGATGTACCTGCGGGGGCCGGGGTCAACGACACGACGGATCTTCCGCAATTACAAACCCAAGAAACTCCTGTCAGCGTGCCGGCGCAAACATCCGCTAGTCTGATTACCATAAACACGCCATTTCAATTGGTGACCATTGATTTGCGCGGCGGGGATATTGTCAAAGTTGCACTCCCAAAATTCCCAACCAGCCTTAAGCAGAAGGATGATCCCTTTGTACTTTTGGATAACCAGAATTTAGTCTATGTCGCGCAAAGCGGACTCGTGGGACCCAATGGTCCTGATGCCAGCTCCACTGGACGTCCTCTATATCAATCAGTGCAACAGCAATACAGCGTAGAGACTGGTGAGCTTGTTGTTGATCTGACTACTACCGCCGCCAATAACATCGAAATCACCAAGCGTTTCACACTTACGTCAGATGATTATCTGATTCGCATAACTTATTTAATCAACAATAAAGGCTCAACTTCCTGGAAGACAAATCTATTCGGTCAGATAAAGCGGGATAGATCTTCTGATCCCAGCACCACAGCGAAGAAGCTGGGTGGGAAAACCTATCTCGGCGCAGTATTAACTTCACCCGATGATCCCTACAAGAAAGTGAACTTTGACGATATTGATGATGGCGAAGAGTCCTTCTCAATGACCGGCGGTTGGATTGGTTTCTCTCAGCATTATTTTCTAGGTGGATGGGTAGCACCTCAAACGCTGGAAAACACCTACACGTTGCGTCGCAACTCAAATAACGAATATCTACTCGGTTTCGTAACTCCAGAAATCCAGGTAGAGCCTGGTCAGAGTCAAGCGCTCGAAACCGCTTTTTGGGCAGGACCGAAAGACCAATATCGTCTCGAAAAAATAGCACCAGACTTCGGACTGACAATTGACTACGGCATGCTCTGGTACTTTGCTTATCCAATTTTTTGGCTGTTAACCCAGATCAATGACCTGGTCAAAAATTACGGTCTATCCATCATTCTGCTTACCGTCATCATTCGACTATTGCTGTATCCGCTATCTGCAAAACAATTCAGCTCACAAGCGAGCATGAAACGTCTTCAGCCAAAAATAAATCAATTGAAAGAACGTTATGGTGATGACAAGCAAAAGTTCATGCAGGCTCAAATGGAGCTCTGGAAAAAAGAAAAAGTAAATCCATTCAGTGGCTGTCTTCCCGTGCTCATTCAAATGCCGGTATTTCTCGGCATTTATTGGGTATTGAACGAAAGCGTAGAGTTGCGTCAAGCGCCGTTCATGCTCTGGTATCAGGACTTGTCGGTAATGGACAGCTATTTTATTTTGCCGATTCTGTTGGGTGGCGCGTACTTCCTGCAACAGCATCTCACACCACTTATGGTCGCCGATCCGATGCAGGCAAAAATGATGAAATGGATGCCTGTCGTTTTTTCAGTTTTCTTTTTTACCTTCCCGGCTGGTCTAGTACTGTATTATCTGGCTAATGCAGTGCTCGGGATTGTGCAGCAGTGGTACTTCACACGTAAGCTCCAAAAAATCGCTGATGCAACCTGATATGCACCATGCTCTTGAGCGATGATAATCACTGATACCATCTGTGCTGTTGCCACACCCGCTGGCAAAGGGGGTATCAGTGTTATTCGCGTATCCGGGACAAAAAGCTCAAACATCTGTGAAAAAATTACTGGCTTCAGTCCCAAACCAGGAACGCTAAAAACAGCTGCCTTCAGGGACTCTATCGGTAACACTATCGACCAAGGCCTGATTCTTTTTTTTTCAACTCCTCATTCTTTTACTGGCGAAGATGTTTGTGAATTCCACACGCATGGAAGTCCGGTTGTTGCAGACTTACTTTTAACGGAGCTCATCAACCTCGGCTGCAGGCTGGCACGGCCAGGTGAATTCTCCGAGCGCGCTTTTCTAAACGATAAAATCGATCTGGCCCAAGCAGAAGCAATCGCGGATTTGATCGACAGCAGCTCGACGATGGCCGCGCGTTATGCCGTAAGATCTTTACAAGGCGAATTTTCACGCCTTATCAATACCTTGGTAAGCACGACTACTCGCCTGCGCGTGTATATCGAAGCTTCGCTCGATTTCCCCGAAGAAGAAGTTGATTTTCTGGGCACCGGAAGAATCGCGGAGAAGTTAAGCGACCTTCAGCAACAGGTTAATGCAGTGCTGGCAGGAGCGCGCCAAGGTGCTGTAATCAAGGAAGGAATCACTGTCGTAATTGCCGGTGCGCCTAACGTTGGAAAGTCCACGTTGCTAAATGTTTTGTCAGGCACAGATATGGCGATTGTCACCGATATCCCTGGCACCACACGCGACGTAATACGGCAGGAAATAAATCTTGGCGGTTTACCCCTTCATATCATTGATACCGCTGGAATACGCGACAGTGATGATCCTGTAGAGCAGGAAGGCATCCGTAGAGCGAAAGACCAAATCGCCAGTGCCGACAGAATTTTATTAATCGTGGATAGCGGTAAATTCAGGACCTTGCATGAAGACAATATTTGGCAACAACTGGGAACCATAGCCGACTTCAGCAACAGGCTGACACTAGTCATCAATAAAATTGATTTGACTGGCTCTGCTGAATGTTTTTCCGACATAGAGGGTATTCCGTGTATTCAAATTTCGGCCAAACATAACCTCGGGTTAACCCTGCTTAAAAAACATCTACAGGACTGTGCAGGGTTTAACCCGGAAAATGAAGGTGGATTTATTGCCAGGCGCAGACACCTCGATGCTTTGCTCAGAACACAAAGCGCCTTAGCTAATGCCGTGGAACAGTTAACAGTTTTTCACGCGGGCGAATTGGTTGCAGAAGAGCTACGCAACGCTCAATTAGCGTTAGGTGAGATAACCGGAATTGTCACAGCTGATGATCTGCTCGGTGAAATTTTCGGCAGCTTCTGCATTGGCAAATGATGTGCAAAGGCTGTGAATAAAAAAATGGAAGAAATATTAGCTGCTGTATAACTTGTGTGTATCAACTGGGTTAAAGCGCAGATTCAATTGAGCAGTCTTTTATCCAGTTGTTGTCCCATGCTTGCGACCAGCCGCCCATCAGGAAACCAACAAGGTTATCATTGCTCCAACCAGCTGAATCGAAAACGATTTTTTGCCTAGTCCACAGCAATAGTGATTGCTAATAGTAGTAGTATTAAATAATAACTAACTATATATAAATACTTAGTAATAAATTACAAAAGCAAAGAACTGCCTAACCAAGTATACTTCGCAGCCCAATTTTGGGGATCAAACCATTACCTACAGCACAAGCTTATGGCATTCCAGGATCGCTTTGATGTAATCGTCGTTGGTGGCGGCCACGCAGGAACTGAAGCCGCCCTCGCTGCCGCGCGCATGGGTTCGAGCACGTTGCTGATCAGTCATAACATTGAGACGTTAGGGCAGATGTCATGTAACCCGGCGATCGGTGGAATCGGGAAGACCCACCTCGTTAAGGAAGTTGATGCATTAGGCGGAGCCATGGCACATGCAGCAGATCTTGCCGGCATCCAGTTTCGAACACTCAACGCCAGCAAGGGCCCGGCAGTTCGAGCAACCAGAGCTCAAGCAGACAGAATTCTTTACAAGGCAGCCATCCGCCAGATTCTCGAAACCCAGAACAATCTCAGAATTTTTCAACAAGCCGTTGATGATCTGATTATTCAGGGCGATCAAGTTCAAGGAGTCATTACACAGGGCGGGCTTAAATTTTTTGCAAACAGGATAGTCCTGACGGCAGGAACATTTCTGGCTGGAAAAATTCACATAGGGCTGATCAATTATTCAGGTGGCCGCGCTGGGGACCCCCCATCGATTACTTTGTCCCAGCGTTTGCGCGAACTGCCATTGCGTGTCGGCAGACTCAAGACAGGAACTCCTCCGCGCATCGATGCCCGGACAGTCGATTTTTCAGTTATGGCTGAACAGGCTGGTGATGATCCTTTGCCCGTAATGTCGTATTTAGGAAAAGTGGAACAACATCCCCGTCAGATCTCGTGTTACATAACGGCAACTAACGAAAAATGTCACGAGATCATCAGAGGGAGTCTGGATCAATCACCCATGTACGCCGGTGTCATCGAAGGTGTTGGTCCTCGCTATTGCCCATCGATCGAAGACAAGGTTGTACGCTTCGCCGATAAAACCAGTCACCAGATTTTTGTTGAACCCGAGGGGTTGACGACACATGAGTTATATCCGAACGGTATTTCCACGAGCCTGCCTTTTGAAATTCAGAAAAAAATAATTGCCGAGATCAAAGGTTTCGAAAACGCCCACATAATCAGGCCAGGTTATGCAATCGAATACGATTACTTCGATCCACGTGATCTTCAGCCTTCTTTTGAAACCAAGCACATCAAGGGTTTGTATTTTGCTGGGCAGATCAACGGCACGACAGGATATGAGGAAGCAGCCGCTCAAGGTTTGTTAGCGGGTATCAATGCAGCGTTAGCTGCTCAGGACAAAGAAGCGTGGACCCCACAACGCGATGAAGCCTATATCGGTGTTCTGGCAGATGATCTCATTACCCACGGGACAAAAGAGCCATATCGAATGTTCACCAGCCGTGCCGAACATCGCCTGATGTTGCGTCAAGACAACGCGGATTTCAGACTCACCGAGATTGGCCGCAAGCTTGGGCTCGTGGATGACAACCGTTGGCGAGCGTTTAACGAAAAGCTTGAAGCCGTAGAAATCGAAACCCAATATATGCATTCGACATGGGTACAACCTGGCACTGACTTAGCTCAGAAAATTGATTCGCTGGTTGATAAACCATTAAGCCATGAATACAGATTGAGTGAAATTCTGGCGCGCCCTGAAGTTTCCTATTCGGACTTGATGAAAGCGTGCGTGGACACCTCAATGAGAATAGACGTTCCAGCTACAGAAGTAGCAGAGCAAATCGAAGTTCGGATCAAGTATCAGGGTTACATCAACAGGCAGCAAGACGAAATTGAAAAACTCAAGCAACATGAAAATACGCGCCTGCCTGCGGATTTCGAATACACATCGATTCCAGGACTATCCAATGAACTGCGCCAGAAACTTTCTACCGCTCGTCCCGATAGCATAGGACGTGCATCCAGAATTCCGGGCATTACTCCTGCGGCTATTTCCCTTTTGCTTGTTTATCTAAAAAAACATCAACAGTCGAACAAGCTGGAAGCCTCCGCAACCGAAGCAATATCCAAGACAGCGTAATGCCGGAACTGGAAGAAAAACTACAAGCTGGAATAAGCGCGCTGCATCTAAGTCTCCCAGATCAGGCGCAGCAAAAACTGCTGGCGTATCTTTACCAACTCCATAAATGGAATCAGGCATACAACCTAAGTGGCATAAAGAATATTGAAGAAATGCTGACCCTTCATATTCTGGACAGCCTTGCCATGGCGCCCTATATCGATGGACAAGACATTGCAGATGTTGGAACTGGAGCCGGTTTGCCGGGTGTTCCGCTAGCGATATGTTTTCCGGAAAAAAAATTCACTCTCATAGACAGCAATAGCAAAAAAACGCGCTTCATATTCCAAACGGCAAGTTTGCTGGAATTGCCAAACGTACACGTCGTCCACAAACGAGTCGGAGACTATGATTGTCATCAGCAACTTGATATCGTCACAAGCAGAGCCTTTTCGTCACTCAACGACTTTGTTACAAGCAGTCAACATATGCTTCGGGAGCAAGGTCGATTCCTCGCAATGAAGGGACTGGTTCCCCAAGAAGAAATCACCGACTTGCCCACAGAGTTCTGCGTTTTTGCGATTCACCCGCTAAATGTTCCCGGCACGCAGGCAAACAGACACGTGATAGATATCCGACGAAAAAGTTAATCAGACTCAAGAATCAGCATACCAATAAAAGCGGGAACCAAAGTGGCGAAAATATTTGCAGTTGCCAATCAAAAAGGTGGAGTGGGCAAAACCACAACGTCGGTTAATTTAGCGGCGTCCCTGGCTCGAATGCAGAAGACGGTTTTATTGGTTGACCTGGATCCGCAGGGTAATGCAACCATGGGTAGCGGGGTTGATAAAAGCGCACTCGAGTACAGCATTTATGATGTGATCACCGGACAACAACAAGCCGAAAATGTGCTGACATATCCATCTGAAAGTGGCTTCGCCGTATTACCTGCCAATGCAGATCTGACAGCAGCAGAAGTTGAATTGCTGGATATGGATGAACGCGAAACAAGATTAAAAGTTGCGCTCTCTACAATAACGGATCGGTTCGATTACATTCTTATCGATTGTCCGCCTTCGCTGAATATGTTGACGCTTAACGCGCTAGTTGCCGCAGACGGAGTCCTGATACCCATGCAGTGTGAATATTATGCACTCGAAGGTTTATCGGCACTTACAAACACGATCGATGCTGTGAAAGAAACGCTCAATCCTGGATTACGCGTCGAAGGTATTGTGCGAACGATGTTTGATCCACGAAACCGTCTCACGCAGGAAGTATCCGATCAATTAAAGGAATTTTTTAGCGACGCGTTGTATCGCACTGTAATTCCGCGCAACGTGCGATTGGCGGAAGCGCCGAGTTTTGGGCAACCGGTAATCGTGTATGATAAGGCGTCAAGCGGGGCGCTCTCGTATATTGCGCTCGCTGGTGAAATGTTACGCAGACATACCGAACAACCCGAGGGGGTTTAAGCAGAACATGGCGGTCAAGAAACGTGGACTAGGTAGAGGACTCGATGCGTTGCTCAGTCGTAGTAAAGTGGGAGCAGCAGCGACTTCTGAAAACGTTCCTGTACCTGAGGCAGATACAGCGGTCTCGCCACAGCCCGAAGTTACAACTCCTCCGCAGACCAATATTCAACCTCAAAGCACTCAGCCATCTGACGGAACTCTAAAACACCTGCCCATTGAATTTATTCAGCCCGGCAAATATCAGCCACGCGTAGATATGCGTAATGAAAGCCTTGAGGAACTTGCTCAATCCATTCGAGCGCAAGGTGTCATGCAGCCGATAGTAGTTAGATCAATAACATCGACAAAATACGAAATAATCGCTGGAGAGCGTCGTTGGCGCGCATGCCAGTTGGCAGGACTGGATAAAATCCCTGTTATTGTGAGAGAAGTCGATGACTCGGCAGCCATTGCAATGGCGTTAATCGAAAACATCCAGCGAGAAAATCTCAACCCTGTCGAAGAAGCAATGGCGTTGAAGCGTCTGCAGGATGAGTTTGAGTTAACGCAGCAAGAAGTCGCGGATGCGGTTGGCAGATCAAGGGCAGCTGTTGCCAATTTGCTGAGGTTGATGAGTCTTCAGCATGAGGTCCGAACATTTCTTGAGCACGGTGACCTCGAAATGGGCCATGCCCGTGCACTCTTGTCATTGGCTCCAGAACAGCAAGTCAGCGCGGCAAGAACCGTTATTGGAAAAAGCCTTTCTGTCAGACAGACCGAAGCTTTGGTAAGGCGAATGCAGGAAGACAAAAAACCAGATGCCAAACCTTCCCAGCCAGACGCCGACATTCTTTCCCTGCAGGATCAACTATCGGAAAAACTTGGCGCCGAAGTTCTGGTTGAGCACAATGCCAAGGGCAAAGGACGATTGATTTTTAAATACAGTTCGCTTGATCAATTGGATGGAATACTCGCACACATCAATTGAAAATTGTGTCTCTGTCTAAGCCGATTTTCAGTTGCCGGTATCAGGCAATGACACTATAATGCGCCGCTTTTGACGGGTAGCTAAAACAGTTTTAGACCCGAATATTTGTAGCAATATCCAAAGCAAAAACTGCTGGTTTAGCAGGTCAGTACGTTAAATCAGGGAAGGGGCTGGGAACTTTCTCCCTGGGCAAGGCGAATAGATAGTTTGGTGGTGACAATGCCAACAATAAAGACGCCTCCCATAGGCAGGATTTTCTTGATTCAAGTAGCAGCGATGCTGTTGTTGTCTGGGCTTTCGTTTGTAGTCCTCGGTAAGGTAAGCGCATATTCCGTGCTATTGGGTGGATTGATATCCGTAATCCCCAATGCCTACTTTGCGAAGAAGGTCTTTAGCCAGACGGGCGCCCGCGCCATGGAAACCGTGGTAAGGAATGCCTACCTTGGAGAATTTATTAAGCTTGCCCTCATGGGGGCAGGATTTGCTCTAGTGTTTGTATTGGTTAAACCTCTACAGGCCCCAGGAGTGTTTGCGGGTTTTGTTCTGGTTCATATCGTTTGGCTGATAAGCCTGATAAGGCTTCAACCCAAGTTATAACTATAGATTGGTGAAAAATCACAATGGCAGAAGTTGCTGAAGCGGCTGGTGAAGCCCAGGAATATGCAAACGGTGGCGAATATGTTGTTCACCATTTGGGATTTCTGACGTACGGTAAGACTGAAGATGGGCATCTTGGCTTTGCCCATACCGCGGAAGAAGCCACTGCGATGGGCTTCTGGTCGATACACGTTGATACCATGCTCATGTCGGTTGTTCTTGGCCTGATATTTCTTGGCCTATTTTATTCAGTAAGTCGTAAGGCTACTTCAGGTGTACCTGGCGGACTGCAAAACGCCGTCGAATTCGTTATTGAAATGGTACAAACCAGTATAAAAAACAGCTTCCATGGGAAATGCGCTTATCTCGGTCCCTTGGCCCTCACCATTTTCTGCTGGATATTCTTGATGAACCTGATGGATCTTGTGCCGGTCGACATGATTCCAAAAGTGGCACAGACGGTGGCGAATGATTCACATGTTTTCTTCAAGTCAGTTCCCACAACAGATATCAATATAACGCTTGGCTTTGCTTTGAGTGTTTTTTTCCTGATAATTTATTACAGCATCAAGACTAAAGGCATCGGCGGATTCCTTGGTGAATTTGCTTTTCATCCATTTGGCAAATGGGCGATGCCACTGAATCTTCTCCTGGAGCTCCCAGGCTTCCTGGCCAAACCAGTATCTTTAGCATTGCGATTGTATGGCAACCTCTTTGCCGGCGAAGTTATCTTCCTGGTAATCGGCTTGCTTGGTTGGTATCAGCTTCCTCTGCACTTACCTTGGGCGATATTCCATATTCTGGTAATCGTGCTGCAATCGTACCTCTTTATGATGCTGACAATTGTGTATATCAATCAGGCACATAATACTCATTAATGCTTTAACCTTCTGAAAAAACCTGGAGAAAAATGATGGAAACTATTTTCGCTGCTACCCTGATCGCTGCTGCAATTATCTTCGGAATCTGTGGTGCCGGAACTGCGATAGCGTTCGGTAATCTTGGCGGCAAACTGATCGAAAGCTCTGCACGTCAGCCTGAACTGGCGCCTCGCCTGCAAACCCAATTCTTCCTGGTTGCTGCGTTCGTTGACGTAATTTCCATCATCGGTGTTGGTATCGCGTTCCTGTTTATCTTTGCTCGCCCTTTCGCTGTTTGATCGCTGGTAAAGACCAATTCAAAAAGTTTCGACCGCAAAGCATCCGAGCGGTTGAATGCATGAAGTAGAGGAAACGTTATGGATTTGAATGCAACGATTTGGGGCCAAGTAATAGCATTCTTCGCGTTTGTCTGGTTTTGCCAACGTTTCGTTTGGCCTCCCATTACCAAGGCAATGGAAGACAGACAGAAGAAGATTGCCGATGGTCTGGAAGCAGCTTCGCGTGCGGATCACGATCTCGTGCTCGCCCAGGAGCGCGCAGCCGCTTTGCTGAAAGAGGCGAAGACCAACTCTGCGGGGATTATTGATCAGGCCAACAAACGCGCGAACCAGATCATTGACGAAGCAAAAGAAAAAGCTCGTGACGAAGGCAATCGCCTGATCGCGGGGGCACAGGCTGAGCTTGATCAACAAATCAATCGCGCCAGAGAACAATTGCGTACGCAGGTGGCAAGTATTGCCGTCGCGGGTGCTGAAAAAATTCTCGAAGCGTCCGTTGATGAAAAAGCACACGCATCCCTCCTCGATAAACTTGCGGCCAGTCTGTAATAACTGACAAGAGGAATTACAAGGCAATGGCGCAATTAACAACACTGGCAAGGCCATACGCACGGGCAGCATTTGAAACTGCCGTGGCAGAAAACAAGCTGGGCATATGGTCCAAAATGTTGGGTACGTTGGGTGCAGTTGTGCAGGAACAGAAGGTCGCCAGTTTTCTGCGCGAGCCTTCCCACAGCTCAGCTCAACACGCAGATGCCTTGATAGACATGTGCGGTGACGCTCTTTCTGACGGCGCGAAAAATTTCGTGCGTGTACTCGCCGCGAACAAACGCCTGATTCTGCTTGGCGAAATCGTAAGTCTGTTTGAAGAATTAAAAGCTGACCATGAACGAGTAGTTGATGTCGACGTGATCTCCGCATTTTCAATGGATGAAGGCGCTCAGCAGAAACTTGCCTCTGCCTTAAAGCAACGTTTACAGCGCGATGTGAAGCTTCATACCAGCGTAGACAAATCTCTTATTGGGGGCCTTGTTGTACGAGCCGGCGATCTTGTTATAGACGGCTCCGTGCGCGGTAAATTGAATAAACTAATTGAAACAATGAGTGTTTGATCCAAGAAAAATTCGTGTGTAGCCAACCGGGCTTACACGGTAATCAGGCACGACCCAGACAGGTTATAAAGTTGAGGAAGCAAGTATGCAGCAACTGAATCCATCCGAAATCAGCGACATCATCAAACAACGCATTCAAAAACTGGATGTTACTGCACAGGCCAAGAACGAAGGCACTATCGTCAGCGTGTCTGACGGTATTATCCGTATCCACGGTCTGGCCGAAGTTATGTACGGCGAGATGATTGAGTTTGAAGGCGGCATCTACGGAATGGCCCTCAACCTTGAACGCGATTCTGTAGGCGCGGTTGTATTGGGTGATTATCAGAGCCTTGCTGAAGGTCAGACTTGCCGCTGCACCAAGCGCATTCTGGAAGTTCCAATCGGACCTGAATTGGAAGGCCGTGTAGTGGATGCCCTTGGTATTCCCATAGATGGCAAAGGCCCAATCAATTCCAAACTTACCGATGCTGTTGAAAAGGTTGCGCCTGGCGTAATCGCGCGTCAGTCGGTATCTCAGCCAGTACAAACCGGCTTAAAAGCAATCGACGCCATGGTGCCGATCGGTCGCGGTCAGCGCGAGCTGATCATTGGTGACCGTCAGGTTGGTAAAACCGCGATCGCGATCGATACCATCATTAACCAGAAAGGCACTGGCATTAAGTGTATCTATGTTGCTATCGGCCAGAAACAGTCATCGATTGCAAACGTTGTGCGCAAACTCGAAGAACACGGCGCAATGGCCCACACCATTATCGTTGCGGCTGGTGCATCTGATCCGGCTTCCATGCAGTTCCTCGCTCCCTATACCGGTTGCACCATGGGTGAGTATTACCGTGACCGCGGCCAAGACGCATTGATTATTTATGACGACTTGACGAAACAGGCTTGGGCATATCGCCAGATCTCGCTGCTGCTGCGTCGTCCTCCGGGTCGTGAAGCATATCCTGGCGACGTGTTCTATTTGCATTCACGTCTGCTTGAGCGAGCTGCCCGCGTTAACCCCGCTTACGTAGAAAATTTTACCAAAGGTGAAGTTAAGGGCCAGACAGGTTCATTAACAGCACTGCCGATTATCGAAACCCAAGCTGGTGACGTATCGGCATTCGTACCAACCAACGTAATTTCTATTACAGACGGCCAGATCTTCCTTGAGACCAGCTTGTTTAACTCAGGCATTCGCCCGGCGATGAACGCAGGTCTGTCGGTGTCTCGCGTAGGTGGTGCAGCACAAACCAAAATTATCAACAAACTAGGCGGCGGTATTCGTCTGGCTCTGGCGCAGTATCGTGAACTTGCAGCTTTCGCTCAGTTTGCGTCCGACCTTGATGACACAACTCGTGCTCAACTTGAACATGGTCAGCGCGTTACTGAACTGATGAAACAAAGGCAGTATTCACCATTGTCAGTAGCCGAAATGGCAACTGTACTGTTAGCGGCAAACGAAGGGTTCCTGAAAGCTGTTCCGCTCAACAAGATCGCTGACTTTGAAGCTGCACTGTTGTCTTACATGAATAGCACACATGGCGAGTTGATGAAGAGAATTAACAAAACCGGTGAGCATTCTGCAGAGGTCATAGCCTCCTTTAAAGCGGCACTTAACTCTTTTGTTTCTACCCAGACCTGGTAACAAGCAATGGCGGTCGGAAAAGAAATACGCAATCAGATCAAGAGTATCAAGAATACTCAGAAGATCACTCGCGCCATGGAAATGGTGGCCGCGAGCAAGATGCGCAAGGCTCAGGAAAGAATGGCATTGGGTAAGCCCTATGCCATCAACATTCGTAACGTGGTGAGCCACCTTGCGAATGCCAATCCCGAGTACCAGCATGTTTACATGAAAGAACGGCCAGTTAAAAAAGTGGGCTACGTAGTGATTTCTTCTGACCGCGGTTTATGCGGCGGTTTGAATATCAACGTTTTTAAAGCCATGGTTGGCAGTATGAAAAGCTGGCACGAGCAGGAAGCCGGTTCCGAAATCTGCACCATAGGTGCCAAGGCGGCTTCGTTCTTCAATAGCTTTGGCGGCAAGGTAGTTGCGTCTGTGCGTAACATCGGTGAGAAGCCGACCGTTGCCGATGTAATTGGCGCAGTAAAAGTAATGCTGGATGCTTACATGTCTGGCGAAATCGATCGTCTCTATCTCGTGAGCAATGAATTTGTAAACACGATGACGCAGAAGCCAACGGTTGAACAATTGCTGCCTCTTAAACCAGCAGATGCTGCTGAATACAAACATCACTGGGATTACATTTACGAACCAGCACCAAAAGAATTATTGGATGGTTTGTTAACCCGCTACATTGAATCTCTGGTGTATCAGGCAGTAGTTGAAAACAATGCCTGCGAACAAGCCGCACGAATGGTTGCTATGAAGAGTGCTACAGATAATGCGGGTGACCTTATCGATGAGCTGCAACTTGTTTACAACAAGGCGCGCCAGGCATCGATCACTCAGGAACTTTCAGAAATAGTAGGTGGTGCGGCCGCGGTTTAACCCAGTTAAATCTGGGCAGCCCAGTAGCAAACCCAAACGTACAAAACACATTTAGTCAGTAATCAGTATTGCCAAGTTAGAGGAACCGGACATGAGTAGCGGTCGCATCGTACAAATTATCGGCGCAGTAATTGACGTGGAATTCCCACGAGATTCTGTCCCCCAGGTTTATCACGCTCTGACGGTGACGGATAAGAACATCACTCTCGAAGTGCAGCAGCAGCTTGGTGATGGTGTGGTCCGCACAATTGCAATGGGATCAACCGAAGGCTTGAGTCGTGGACTTACTGTCAACGGTACCGGCGCGCCCGTGAGTGTGCCAGTAGGCGAAGCAACTCTTGGTCGCATCATGGATGTGTTAGGCAATCCAATCGATGAGTGTGGCCCTATCGGCGAAACTGAGCGCATGCCAATTCATCGCAAAGCTCCTACTTTCGCTGAACAGGCTGCTTCAGAAGAATTGCTCGAAACTGGCATCAAGGTTATCGACCTGGTTTGTCCTTTTGCCAAAGGCGGTAAAGTCGGATTGTTCGGTGGTGCCGGTGTAGGCAAAACCGTAAACATGATGGAGCTGATCAACAATATTGCAACGGCTCGTGGTGGTTTGTCAGTATTTGCAGGTGTAGGCGAACGTACTCGTGAAGGTAACGACTTCTATCACGAAATGCAGGAAGCGAAAGTAATCGACACCGAAAATTTCCGTAATTCAAAAGTGGCCATGGTTTACGGCCAGATGAACGAGCCTCCAGGCAACCGTCTTCGCGTTGCGCTGACTGGTTTAACAATGGCTGAAAAATTCCGTGACGAAGGTAGAGACGTTCTGCTGTTCGTTGACAATATTTACCGTTACACGCTGGCGGGTACCGAAGTATCTGCATTGTTGGGTCGTATGCCTTCAGCTGTGGGATATCAGCCTACACTCGCCGAAGAAATGGGCGCGCTGCAAGAACGAATTACTTCTACCAAAACAGGTTCGATCACATCTATCCAGGCCGTTTACGTACCTGCCGATGACTTGACCGACCCTTCACCTGCTACCACTTTCGCTCACTTGGACGCGACTGTCGTATTGTCGCGTGAAATTGCCCAGCGCGGAATTTATCCTGCGATCGATCCGCTCGACTCGACTTCGCGTCAGCTGGATCCACTTGTTATCGGACTTGAGCATTACGAAGTTGCTCGTGGCGTGCAGACAATTCTGCAACGCTACAAAGAATTGAAAGACATCATCGCGATTCTTGGTATGGATGAACTTTCCGAAGCAGACAAATTAGCTGTTAACCGCGCACGAAAAGTAGAACGCTTCTTTTCACAGCCGTTCACAGTGGCCGAGGTATTTACAGGTTCACCGGGTAAATACGTTTCGCTGAAGGACACCATCCGTGGTTTCAAAGCAATTCTTGCAGGTGAATACGATCACCTCCCGGAACAGGCTTTCTACATGGTGGGTAATATTGAAGAAGCTGTAGAAAAAGCTGCAACCTTTAACAAATAAGGTGAAGCCACTTCTGCCGCACATAACACTTAAGAGAGTCGAGACATGGCAATGACAATGCATTGCGATATTGCCAGCACAGAAGCGCAAATTTTTTCAGGTCTGGTTGAGATGGTAGTTGCAACCGGCACTTTGGGCGACATGGGTATCATGCCAGGACACGCGCCGTTATTGACGGCTCTGATTCCGGGCCCTGTACGCCTTGTGCTGCAGTTCGGCGAAGAGCAAATATTCTACGTCTCTGGCGGGTATCTTGAAGTTCAGCCTGGTGTAGTAAATATTCTAGCCGACACCGCTATTCGTGCTGATGAAATGGACGAAGTCGTAGCAGAGCAGGCTAAGAAAGATGCTGAGAGCGCGATTCTCAACAGAGATGCCGCGTTCGAATATTCAAAAGCCGCAGCGCAACTTGCTGAATCTGCTGCGCAGATTCGCACAATCCAGCAGTTACGCAAAAAGTTAGGGAAGTAACTTGGGCAAGTGATTCCAAGCGCATCACAAATCCAAAGAGAAGATTGAAAAAGGTGGCCTGAGCCACCTTTTTTTTTGATATTCTAAGTGCCTTGTTTTGCTAGAAATTGATTCTCATGGATAAAGTAAACGTAGTTGTTCTCGCTGCGGGTAAAGGAACGCGGATGTACTCCGCAAAACCCAAGGTGTTGCATGAGTTGGCCGGGCGTAGTTTGTTACAACATACACTCGACACAGCTGCCGCGATAAATGCTTCCGCCATCCAGATTGTAATTGGCCATGAAGCAGAGCTGATTCGTAAGTCATTGGCCGGTCAGGCTGTTAGTTTCGTTTTGCAAGAACAGCAGCTTGGAACAGCTCACGCTGTACACCAGGCATTTCCATTTCTCGAAAAAGGCGCCATAGCATTAGTGCTGTACGGCGATGTTCCTCTGATACAGGCCGAGACTCTTCTCAGGCTTTTAGCTCCACTTGATCAGAACAGCATGGGAGTTCTCACGTGTCTGGTAGAAGATCCTACCGGGC
>JAZKES010000007.1:39249-48865 GCA_040386995.1 Pseudomonadota bacterium
CTTGATCAGAACAGCATGGGAGTTCTCACGTGTCTGGTAGAAGATCCTACCGGGCTTGGCAGGATACTCAGAGATGCGAATGACAACATCAAGGCAATCGTCGAGGAAAAAGACGCCAGCCCAGAGCAAAAGAAAATAAGGGAAATCAACACCGGAATCATGGCAATTCCCGTTGCGCGTCTCGAACAGTGGTTACCAAGGATCAGCACTAACAATGCCCAAGGGGAATATTACCTCACCGACATAATTGAAATTGCGCTTGCTGATGGTTGCAAGGTACTGACGTCCTCTTGTCAGGATCAAGTTGAAGCAACCGGAGTGAATAACCGGGTTCAGTTAGCCGAGTTAGAACGGCATTTCCAAAAACGCGAAGCGAATCGTTTGATGTTAAGTGGAGTAACGTTGCGCGATCCGGCCCGTGTTGATATAAGGGGCAAGGTCGTAGTAGCACGCGACGTTGAGATAGATATAAACGTCATCCTGGAAGGAACCATCACCATAGCCAGCAACGTCAGTGTCGGCCCGAACTGCGTATTGAAGAATTGCAGCATCGGCGAAGGCACAATCATCTCGGCTAATTCAGTGATCGAAGATTCGGTGATCGGCAAAGATTGCAACATTGGCCCTTTCGCCCGAATACGACCAGGCACAGTTCTGGAAGAAGAAGCCAAAATTGGCAACTTCGTTGAAGTCAAGAAAAGCAAAATTGGAAAACACAGCAAAGTGAATCACCTCAGTTATGTGGGCGACAGCACACTTGGAGATGGCGTGAACATCGGCGCTGGTACTATCACCTGTAACTATGACGGGGTTAACAAATCCAAAACCCTGATTGGTGATAATGTGTTCATAGGATCGAATACCGCATTGGTTGCTCCTGTTTCGATTGCCGCGGGAGCAACGATAGGTGCAGGCTCCGTGATCACAAAAGACGTAGCGCAAAGTCAATTAGCTATTGCCCGTGGGCGTCAGACAAATATCGATGGCTGGCAGCGACCAAAAAAAATCCCCAAATAGTCAGCACCTTCAAAAGCAACCTCAGCATTAACAGGATAAGTCAGTATGTGTGGAATAGTAGGAGCAGTTGCCGAGCGTCAGATAACGAATATTTTGATCGAAGGTCTACGTAGACTCGAATACCGTGGTTATGATTCAGCCGGTTTGGCCGTGTTGGATCCTGTATCAAAGGCGCTCAATTGCGTGAAAACCGTTGGCAAGGTGCAGGCGCTTGATGATGAAGTGAAAAAAACTCCTGCGGTTGGGACCGTCGGTATCGCGCACACCAGATGGGCAACTCATGGAAAGCCATCAACTCGAAACGCTCACCCGCATACATCTCCCGACAATATCGCTCTCGTTCATAACGGGATCATCGAAAACTATCAGGAATTAAAAGCTGAATTGATAAAGAAAGGTTATGTGTTCAATTCTGACACTGACACCGAAGTTATTGCGCACCTTATACATGCCGAGAGCAAAGAAAATAATCTGTCCTTTTTCGACGGAGTCAAACGCACAATAAGCAGACTCGAAGGAGCTTACGGCCTCGCTGTAATAAACAAAGATGAGCCGAACTGCATTATCGCCGCACGAAGTGGTAGCCCACTTGTTATTGGTGTTGGCATAGGCGAAAACTTTCTGGCATCCGATCCCGCCGCATTAGGCCAGGTGACGGACCGCTATATGTATCTCGAAGAAGGGGATATCGCAAAAATCAAACTGAATACGATCGAAATCTGGAATGACGGCAAGCTGGTTGAGCGTGAAACAATCCGTCTCCGCCAGGACAACGACGAAGTCCTCAAGGGTTTGTATCGTCACTACATGCTCAAGGAAATTCACGAGCAGCCAGAAGTTATCCGCAACACACTATCTGGCCGCATCAGCAAAACGCAGCTTATGGAACAGGCGTTTGGAGTTTCTGCCAAAGATATTTTCGATAAAACCAAAAGTGTGCAGATCGTGGCCTGTGGAACAAGCAACCATGCCGGCATGATTGCCAAATTCTGGTTTGAAAATATCGCGCGCATTCCTTGCACGGTAGACATCGCAAGCGAATATCGTTATCGAAACATTCTAGTGCCCGAAAATTGTTTGTTTATTTCCATATCGCAATCTGGTGAAACTGCCGACACGTTGGCAGCGCTGCGTCATGCAAAAAAAGCGGGTTACGTAGGATGTTTAACCGTTTGCAATGTTGCCAACAGCTCGCTTGTTCGCGAATCAGACATTGCTTCAATGACATTTGCCGGTAGGGAAATTGGTGTTGCGTCTACCAAGGCGTTCACCACCCAACTAACAGTACTCGCAATGCTTGCCATTGCTATGGCGCGTAGGAACGGCCTTTCTGCACCACAGGAAAAAGAGTTGGTGGAGGATCTTGCGAAGTTACCGTCCATTATCGAAAAAGTTCTGGAGCTTGATCCCGAGATCATGGACATATCCAACGATTTTGCCGAGAAAAAACATGCCTTGTTCTTGGGCCGCGGAGTTCAATATCCTGTCGCCAAAGAAGGTGCGCTGAAGCTCAAGGAGATTTCCTACATACATGCCGAAGCTTATCCGGCCGGCGAGCTTAAACACGGGCCCCTGGCCTTGGTCGATAACGAAATGCCTGTCATCGCGGTAGCTCCGAACAATGAACTGTTGGAAAAACTCAAATCAAATCTGCAGGAAGTCAGCGCGCGCGGTGGCCAGTTGTATGTGTTCGCAGACGCAAATGCGGGCTTTCGCAACGATGAAGGAATTCGTGTGCTGAACCTGCCGCATTGCAGTGATTTTCTTGCCCCGATTGTTTATACGATTCCGCTGCAGTTGCTGTCATACCACGTCGCTGTAATTAAAGGCACAGACGTCGATCAGCCACGTAATCTGGCGAAAAGCGTTACGGTGGAATAGCGGCAAACAAATATTTATTATTTGTTTGCGGTAAAAGCGACCTAACACATCAGGTTGGCTTTTTGTTGTTGGCTCTTAGAGTTCTGAGGCTTCTGTTCAGTCGCTTTAAATGATCCTGCAAATGCTCGCTGCTGCTGCGAGCGACACCCATGGCGAGCACATCGATAACGACAAGATGTGCGATGCGGGAAGAAACCGGCGTGAAGACATGTTCAACTTCCTCGACATTCACATGTATTGGTAAGTCGCATAGCGCTGCAAGTGGCGTATTGCGTGGCACGAGGCCAATTACAGTGGCCCCCGCTTCCCTCGCCAAATTGACGCTTTGAATAAGTGCCTTGGTGCGCCCTGATTGCGAAATCGCCACAACAACATCTTTTTCCTTCAATGAAATCGCAGACATATGCTGAATATGTGGATCAGTGTAAGCGGCGGCAGAAACCTGTAAACGGAAAAACTTGTGTTGCGCATCAATGGCGACCGAACCTGATGCGCCAAATCCATAAAACTCTACGCGTCTGGCACCACTGAGGGCTGCAATGGCCTTCTCAAGTGCCACCGGGTCCATCTCATCGCGCACATTCAGTAAAGAGCCGATCGTTGCATCGAAGACTTTTCGATTTACGTCAGCTACGGAATCGCTGTCGCTAACCGAGAATTGCACATAATTTCCGCTGCTTCCCAGATACTGGGCTAATTGGAGTTTGAACGACTGAAACCCATCAAAGCCCAAGGCGCGACAAAAACGGATTACGGTGGGCTCACTTACATCAGCAGTGTGTGCTAAATCGGAAAGTCGCATTTGCAACACACTCGCCGGATCCAGAAGAATATAGTTGGCAACTTTACGTTCTGACTTACGCAGCTCATCCAGATGAGCCTGGACTTTCCTAAGCAGATTTATATTGTCCAGAAAATTGTCCTCAAGGGCCGAAAAGATCAAACGAATTGAGGGTAGTACACGGCCTTGTGGGACGCAATAAAGCAGTCACATCACTCGCTGGTAGAGGGGGTTGGGGAGAATTTTTGAAACAGAACAAGGCGGGGTTGATCTACGGGGAGAAAAGTAGCTTGGCGCCTAAAACGCGGGCAAACAGCTTAACTGCCAGTATTAAACCAGAAAAATCATTTCATCCTGTGGCTTCGTTAAACGAAGCTACAGGACAAAGGGTAGATAAAGTGAACGATCGGATTAGCCGATTGGTGTCACATTTTCGGCTTGGGGCCCTTTTGCACTTTGGGTAACAGTCATTTTGACTTTCTGACCCTCACGCAGTGTGCGACGACCGTCTGCAACTATTGCGCTGTAGTGAACAAAAACGTCCTTGCCGCCAGCTTGTTCAATAAAACCGAATCCCTTCTCGTCATTAAACCACTTAACGGTGCCTTCTACTTGCTCTGCCATATTTCTCTCTTGTGTAACAAATGCCACTTCTGTGGCGAAAATCCAATCATCAATTGGTACTGCACCTTCCAAAGGTCCCGGATATCAGTCCTGAATCCGAAAGGTTCGACATGATGGTAACAAGAAATATTAATTTTGCCTATCGGGGCTATCTGTAATTCAAAGGGAATAAAAATGCTCACCTTGAATATCTCTACGCGCTTGGTAGAAGCTCGATTCTAAATATTTTAAAAGCAAAAAAAGAACTGAGAATCTATCCGGTAGGCCCTAAAATGCGAGGATGGATATCTCTCATATTTTAAATTCACTTAATGATGCACAGCGTCAGGCGGTAACCGCAGAATCAGGCAACTTGTTGGTACTCGCGGGCGCCGGTAGCGGCAAAACCCGTGTCCTGGTGCATCGTATTGCCTGGCTGATTCAGATGGAAGGTGTGTCCTCTGGGGGCATTCTGGCCGTTACTTTCACCAATAAAGCCGCCAACGAGATGCGCATACGCATCGAAGAGTTACTGGAAAGACCCATTGGCGGCATGTGGGTGGGCACTTTTCACGGCCTGGCTCATCGTCTTTTACGCACTCATTGGCAGGAAGCCGGACTACCTGAAAAGTTCCAGATCCTGGATTCCGATGATCAGTTGCGGCTGATCAAGCGCATCAATCAAACCCTTGGGCTTGATGAGAGCAAGTGGCCGGCACGGCAATGCCAGTGGTTTATTAATGAGCAGAAGGATGAGGGCTTGCGTGCCGCGAACCTGGAACACTATGGCGATGAGTTTCGTCGCACAATGATGCAGGTGTACCAAGCCTATGAACAGGCATGTGAGCGCGGCGGCATGGTAGATTTCGGGGAGTTATTGTTACGCGCGCATGAGATCTGGCTAAAACAACCCGCCCTCCTCGCTTATTACCAGCATCGTTTTGGTCAGATACTGGTAGATGAGTTTCAAGACACCAATGCGATCCAATATGCCTGGCTGCGTGTTCTCGCAGGGAATAAAGGGAAGCTCACTGTTGTAGGCGACGACGATCAATCCATCTACGGCTGGCGTGGCGCCCGCATAGAAAACATCCAGAATTTCACGCACGATTTCCAGCCTGCAAGCATGATCAAGCTGGAGCAAAACTATCGCTCAACCGGGACTATCCTGAAAGCTGCCAACCATTTGATTGCAAACAACACCGGCAGGCTGGGAAAAGAACTGTGGACCGACGGCAAAGAAGGCGAAGCCATTTCCGTTTATGCAGCTTACAACGAGCAGGATGAGGCGCGGTTCATTTGTGAGCAACTGGAACAATGGGTCAGCAAAGGCAACCGCAGGGACGAAGCCGTAATTCTCTATCGGTCCAATGCGCAGTCGCGAGAGCTCGAAGAAGCATTGTTGCGTATCAATATGCCCTATCGAATTTACGGTGGCTTTCGGTTCTATGAACGCCTCGAGATTCGTAATGCGCTCGCCTATTTGCGACTAGTCGCAAATCGGAATGACGATGCTGCGTTTGAACGCGTCATCAATACTCCGGTGCGCGGCATAGGCAATGCAACCCTGGAAATATTGCGGAGCCGCGCACGCAATGAAGGTGTATCAGTATGGGAAGCCGCACGACAATGTGTTACGCAGTCCCTCTTGCCAACACGCGCATTACTCAACGTGCAAAATTTTATGGAGCTCATCAACCTGCTTGATGACTACAGTAGTTCCCGGGAATTGCATGAAACCATGGACTACATCATTCAACAGTCTGGCCTGATTCCTCACCATGAGAAAGAAGGTGGAGAAAAGGCTCTTTCCCGCGTGGAAAACCTTGAGGAATTAGTAACGGCAGCTAAAAGTTTTTCTCTCGACAACCTGCCGGCGGACGAAACAATACTGCCAATAACAAAAATCACCGCGTTTCTCGATAAAGCTGCACTTGATGCAGGCGATTCACAAGCGGAGGTTTCCGAGGATGCAGTCCAGTTAATGACCATCCATTCAGCCAAAGGCCTGGAGTTCCCTCTGGTTTTCATGGCTGGAATGGAAGAAGGTTTGTTCCCGCATAAAATGTCGCTGGATGGACTGCATGGACTCGAAGAGGAGCGGCGCCTTTGTTATGTCGGCATAACCAGAGCAATGCAGAAGCTATATCTTTGCCACGCTGAATCCAGGCGTTTGCATGGTGAAGAGAATCTGACTCGTCCTTCCCGCTTTTTACGAGAGGTCCCGGAAGAGTTCCGCCAGGAAGTGCGCATGAAAGGCCAGATCACCCGCGGTTCATCGTGGGCAGGATCAAGTTCCGGAAACACGAATGTGAAGATGGGTGGCGTTCAATACGAAACCGGGCTGGCGTTCAGCCTGGGTCAGCGTGTAAGACATCCCAAGTTTGGCGAAGGGGTTGTGCTTAACAGCGAAGGCAACGGCAACAACGCACGTATCCAGATTAATTTTCATGCTGAAGGGAGCAAGTGGCTGGTCATGGCGTACGCCAGGCTCGAAGCAATCTAGTTTTTGTTTATGAACCTTCTTTACCAAATGGTGAGCGAATCAATTACGCAGCATTTCACTGGCGCGGATAAGCGGCAAATTTTATGAAAGTCAGCTTCGTGGGGGTGGCTGAGCCAAAGTGGCGCTGCGACGGCGACATTGGACTTGATGCTTAGTGCGACCTGCACGTCGAGCGCGCTGTGCGGGAAGTCGATTTAACGCTGGAAACCTCTAACACTTCCATGAATCGCATGGCGATGCTGGTGTTTCAGGAGACCTCCAGGCCAACGTATTGCTGCTTCCAGCTGCGCTGACTCATCGCACCAATCCCCCGGGAAATTTGCAACGGCAGAATCCGGTTTAATACCAAGCCGATAATTATTCCGATCTATTCGTACATTGGGGCGACGTGAAGAAGCGTTGGCCTGAACTGTTGCGTACCGTCGAAAACAACACGTCTCAGCTTTTGGGAATCGCCCTGGTGCGGCCATTGTCATCAATCGCGACAAAAATAAATTCACCTTCCGAGACTTTGATCCAATCTGGATCCTGCGTTTCATCGCTAATCCACGCTTCCACTTCAACCCGCACAGAACTGCGACCAACACCACGCACACTCGTATAACAGCCTATGACAGCGCCTACCTTAATGGGTGAAAGGAAAGAAATGTAATCGATGGCTACCGTTGCCACCTTGCCTTTGGCGATGCGTGTGCAGGTCAGGTTGCCCGCCATGTCCATTTGACTAGCCAGCCAACCACCATGGATCTGGCCATGCTGGTTTGTATCTGCCGGCAGTG
The DNA here is from genome assembly GCA_040386995.1 of Pseudomonadota bacterium. Lineage (GTDB taxonomy): Bacteria > Pseudomonadota > Gammaproteobacteria > Pseudomonadales > Pseudohongiellaceae > CAILUG01. The sequence goes on from JAZKES010000007.1 coordinate 46,817, forward strand.
CGACCACTTGCAGAGTCAACTCGCCATCAGGGTAAGGATTAGCGTCATCCATTAAATCTTTGATCATTGTTTTTCCCTAGTTAAGGTTTGTGCATAGCCAGGCGGCTGATACAGCCAAAGGGCAATGCCACGATGGTCTGTAACTGAATAACGATATAAGAAACCACGTCGCGACAGAAATCACTGATTGCGCGAGGTCCAGTGGCAGTTCCTCGCAAGTGATGCAGTGTAAAGTTAAATGAACGTGTCAAAAAGAAAGTCTGCAAGTTTGTTGCCAACATTATTTGCGATCCATGTAGTTACAAGAACTCTAATCAGCAACACCAGTTGGACGATGGTCGCCACTATATAAATGATTCAGATGAAATCAAGGATAAAACACAACAAAAACTCTGCGAACAGCACAAAGACGCCGGAGATGCTTCCTTCTGGCCTCAACGCCACAAATCTTCACGAGATGTTGTGCCAAGCATGCGCGTATCGAGCAAAATCAACGCACCAATACGAAACAGTGATGCTCACGAGATGACCCTGGTTGCAGCACGCGCGATCTGAACAAATACGTCAACGAGAACAAAACAAAATTCATTCACGGCACATATTGCGAACGAGCGGTGCACTAGTTTGCCAAGACACCAGAAGCTGTTTCCCCGCGGCATCCACAACAAAATAGTTGCGTGTCAAATTAACGAGATCGAGAGTACTGGATCGCCGAATGATATTGCGACCGGCGAAAATATAAGAATCAGAGGAGTCGGTTGTGTCATAAACCTTGATTCAAAAATGATGATAAAAACAAGAATTGAATAACGCTAAAAATCTCAGTAGCGACATTAAAATTTGTTCATAAAAAAATTTTGCGTCACTTGGACAATTCCCACCGTATCTACATAAACCATTAAAACCGAATACGACGCTTAATAAACCACAAGGCAGAAAGCAGCCAAAAAGCCAACGGGCCAAATTTTCTTCATTTAATCTTAATAAGAATTTAACCCAACGCCGCAGAAATTAACGCAAGACACCACTCAGGCTTAATCCCAGATTTATATGCAATTCCTAAACTGCGCCCCGTTGTTATAGGTCATGCGTAATATTTATCTACGGAGAAAGTCGAATGAAACTGAAGTTATCCTTATTGGCTGCCACCATCGCAATATCCCCACTGTTCTCATTGGCTAATGCAGCTACCTTGCCAGCACTGGGCCTCAATGTGCATCCAGTTGGTGCTCCCGCTCCAGCGGCTTCTTTCGCAGGTGGAATCACCCTCAATGGTGGTGCCAACTTTCTGGATACAGTTCCTGCCGGCCAACCTGCCGGCGTCCTCGCAACAATCACACCTGCCGCGGCTCATGTTGGCACACAGGGCTTCCTGTATTTGGTCGCGTTTGACGGCGCAAAACCATACATGCTTACACCAACAGGCTTTCGTGCCTGGAACGGCAACGTTCCGACGTTGGTTGCTTACTCAACTAAAACATTAGCGGCCACTGAAACTGTCAACATCGCTGATCTCGAAGCATTTGCTGGCGGCGTCAATCTCGATGGCCGAAACCTGAGAATCCATGTGGGTTATGCCACAGCAAACGCTCCGCTGACCTATTCCACAGCGATAATTGCGAACATGTCTGGCGCACCATCTACCAGCTGCCCCGTTGGCGCAGCCGCGGGTCTGGAACCGGTTACCCCAGGCGGAAAAAGATTGTGTGTTATCAGCGGCACCTACACCTCTAACGTACGTCTGACTTCAAACTTCGATTACGTGCTGTCCGGTGGTGTGTTTGTTGGCGGCGATAACGTTAACTCTGCGGAATTTACGATTGACGCAGGTACCAAGATCTACGGTGAATCAGGTCTCGACTTCCTCGTAATAAATCGCGGTTCAAAAATTCACGTAAATGGAACCAAAGCTGCGCCAGTAATCATGACCAGCGCGAGTGACGCTACAGCCACTGCAACTACCAGCGGCCAGTGGGGTGGTCTGATCATCAACGGTAATGCACCTATCAACGGATGTGTTGTTGGTACGGCATTATGTGAAACAACAGG
>JAZKES010000007.1:48965-52200 GCA_040386995.1 Pseudomonadota bacterium
GTTGTAGTAATCCATCGCAACATCAGCGACAAGGCCATCGAAGCTGATAACAACGCTGCTAACCGCGACTCTCTGCCACGCTCAATGCCTACCATTTCCAACATGACCATCATTGGCAACGCAAGTGCTGGTGGCGGAATTCTGCTACGGGAAGGAACTGGCGCCAAGTTGAGCAACTTCGTGATCGCAGGTGCTGATAAATATTGTGCCAATATCGATCATGACCAGACGTACAACAACGCAGGCACATCTGCAGCCGCTTTAACCGGCAACCTGACAATCACCAACTCTGTAGCGAACTGCGCAATCAGCTTCAGGGAAGACGCTGGTGATAAATGGTTAGTTGGCGACTGGTTCAACGGCCAGACCGGCAACAGTACAGCTGCAGTTGGCATGACAAATTACGTCAACACTGCCGCTGTAAACGCTTTGGCACCAGCAGCGGGCCTGGATGCATTCTTCGATGTTACCGATTACCGCGGAGCCGTGAAGGATGAGGCTTCCGACTGGACAGCTGGCTGGACCTTTAAATAAAAAATTTAGTGCAGTCCACAACGTGTTGAACCGGTTTCGTAACCACGAACGGTTCAACCTTAATTCAACCAACAGGGTACCAACCCTGTTGGTTTTTTCCGTTTAAAGAGAAAAAATATGCGTACCAAACTGAAGATTCTCACAGCAGCGATCCTGCTGGCCAACACCCCTTCACTGCTTGCCCAGGAACCTGCGGAAGCTTTGCCCGAAAACGAGCAAGCCTCTGATGCACCTGCGGGGGTCGAGGAAATCTCTGTAGTAGGACGATACATCCCGCAGGAAAAACGCAGCACCGCTTCGATTTCTAACGTTCTCGATGCCGAAATGTTTGATGCCGCCGGCGACACTTCCGTAGCGGAAGGTCTCAAGCGGGTATCCGGCCTGAACTTGCAGGGCGGCCGTTTTGTTTATATCCGCGGCCTTGGCGAACGTTACTCGAGTACCGTCCTTAACGGTTCAACATTGCCAAGCCCGGAGCCAATCAATCGCGTCGTACCACTCGACTTGTTTCCTTCAGGGATCATCGAAAGTGTACTCGTGCAAAAAACTTTCTCTGCTGAATACCCCGCCGAATTTGCTGGCGGCACCATTCAGATTCGTACCAAAGTTGTTCCCGAAGAACCCTTCCTTTCCATATCGACAGGTATTGGTTACGCGGGCAATACGACTGGCAAAAATGGCCTTGTGTATGACGGTGGTGACGATGACTGGATGGGCAAAGATGACGGCACGCGCGACATCCCGCCGTTGCTCAAAGATGCCATCGCAGGTGATCGCGAACTTAGACCGAACAATATTCTGTACAAAAAAGGTTTCGAACCCGCCGAACTCGAAAAGATCGGCGAAAGCCTTAGCAACAACTACACGGCCAAGGACGACAAGATCGATCCCGACAGAAATATATCAGCCAACTTCGGTACTGGCTTTGAGTTGGGTGATTTCAGAATCGGTGGCTTGGGCAACCTGAGCTACAGCAATGGTTGGGATACACTCGAAGTCAGCAGAAATAGTTATGCGGCTGACGATAGTGATGAGTTGAGCCCTGTGAATATCCAGACCTGGAATGCAACAGAGCAGAGTGTCGACAGCTCGATGTTCCTGACGACAGGTGTTACGTACAAAGATGCACACACATTAAAAGGCACCGTACTGCAGATTCACAAAATGGATGACCTCGCTGGTCGTTTGACTGGTTTGTTCTCATCAGAAAACGTCATGATCAACCAGACGCGTCTCGAATGGATCGAACAGGATCTGTTATCAAAACAAGTCGATGGTGAACACTATTTCGGCGACCTGAATGATCTGACCATCAACTGGCACTACAACGAATCACGCGCCAAACGTGAAGCGCCCGATATGCGGCAGTACCGTTACGACTATGACGACGACCGCGAAGAATACCGATTCTCACTGCGCGGCGACGCCAACCAACGCACTTGGTCCGACCTCGAAGACCAGAATGAAGACGTTGGCGTTAGCATGCAGCTAACACTCGATACCCCATTCAACAGCAGCACGGAGTTGAGTGCCGGTGTCACCCAGGCGGACAAAAATCGCGATTCAGAAATTCGTCGCTTCGGTTTTACCGGCACCGCTAATGGCGACCGCGATGCGCTATATCGCCCGACACTTGATGAAATCATTAACGAAGATACTATTGGTTCAAAAGGTTTCCAGTTGCGTGAAGCCACAAGGCCAACAGACAACTATGTTGCGACTCAGGAACTCGATGCCTGGTTTGTCGAAGCAGAAATAGAACTTGGTCTGAGCTATCGCTTGATGGCCGGTGTTCGTAGTGAAGAATCAATCCAGAACGTACGCACATTCGACCTGTTCAACGCGAATGCCGCGCCGATAGAAAGTACACTCGAAAGTGATGATATCTTTCCGGTAGTGACTGGTACCTGGATTCTTGATCAGTGGGACATGCAATTACGCGCAGGTTATTCCGAAACAATTTCCCGTCCAGACTTCCGCGAACTGTCGCCTTCGCCATTCACACATCCTGTGACTGGCTACAACATCGTTGGTAATCCGGACCTCACCGTCGCCTACATCAAAAACTACGATGCGCGTTGGGAATGGTATTACTCTGCAGATGAGAGTTTGTCAGTTGGTTTGTTCTACAAGGAATTTGATTCACCGATCGAAGCGGTAATCCAGCCGGGTTCCGCAGAGGAGCGCACCTTCATCAACGCCGATGCTGCAACTACGCGGGGTATCGAATTTGATACTTATCGCTGGTTGGGTTTCATCAACGAGGGCCTCGAAAACTTTTACGCAGCAGCGAACCTTACTTTGATCGATTCCGAAGTGACGATTCGCGAAAAAGACAGAGGTATCCTGACCAATCCTACGCGTCCTCTGCAAGGACAAGCAGACTACATCGTCAACCTGCAACTTGGTTTCGACGATTCGTTAAACAACAAAGGCAGCATCGTGTATCACGTCACCGGTGAGAAAATTCGCGAAGTAGGTGTGCTCGGTGCACCGGATGTCATGGACGAAGCGTACGGCGAACTCGACTTCACCTACACACGTTACTGGGGTGATCATCTGGAATTCAACTTCAAGGCGAAGAACCTGCTGAACAAATGGCAGGAAACCACGCAAGGTGGTCTGGATGTAAACAGCTTCCGCGATGGCACGAATGCGAGTCTTGGTGTGACGTACGTGTTCTAGAACATCGCAAGTCTGA
>JAZKES010000007.1:52300-57647 GCA_040386995.1 Pseudomonadota bacterium
GGCACGAATGCGAGTCTTGGTGTGACGTACGTGTTCTAGAACATCGCAAGTCTGACGAGACTAAAAACTCCCTCAGCTTTTTCGCTCAGGGAGTTTTTCTATTTTGGGCTTCTTGATGTTGTGAGAAGACCTTGTTCGTTTCCTTGAACCAGGATGATGTTAAGAATTTTTTATAAAAGCACATTCACCTTGTTTCAATTCATCTCTGCATTTTACGAGTGCGAGTGTGGATGATAAATACCGGACTTCAGAAGTCATCCATCCAGAATAGCTGTGAATTTTGCCGAGCTCGCGAGCTGTCCGAAAACGTTGTTAATTCACTGTCGGCAAAAACGAATAACTCTGCGCGTACTCCAGCATCTGTTCGACAAAGTTATCGGGATATTCAACCTTCACATCCAGTATCTCCACACCATTCGAGGTGTTCTCCACGACAGGGACTAATCGTGGGTTGATGAAGCCGGAATATGGAGCTACGTTCAAAGAGGTGTAACGCTGCAGCACTTCGGCGTGTAATTCAGGATCTACTTTCGTGCCGTAATTTTCGATCAGGTTCTGCGCCGCCGCAAAATCACCTTCGCTCTTGATACGTTGATGTTCGCGCAGCAGCTCGCCGAAGATCTGGCGCAAAGCCTGGTAATCATTGATCACGAAGTACGTTTTACCATCGCGCTGTTGACGTTCAATCACGTTCTGTTCGCGACCGCGCTCATATGCCCACTGGGAAATTTCCTGACGGTTGCGCATGTGGGCTTCTTCAATCTGTTCGCCGGGCTCGATGCGATAAAGCTGCGTCATCAAGCCACCACGAATGTAGCTATCGTATTCCGCCATACCCACATCCATGCTTGGCATCACGCCAATTTCCATGAGTATGGGATCCATCATGTAATAGAGCGCGACGAGATCCGCACGGCCTTCTTCCATCGCGCTGGCGTATTGTTTGAGCGTGCTGCTTTCTTCGGCAACACCATCGTTGATGCGGCCAGAGGCATGACCAATCACCTCGTGCATGTCGGTGTGCAGATGACCACTGAGCTCGGCCCATGCGCGGCCACGTGCGACTTCTTCTTCCGACCAGGCGAACTCGGCGAGCGCACCATTTTCGGACGAGTTATAAGCATCCGTGATGTTCGAAAGGCTGACTGATTTCGAACCGTGCTGCGCGCGAATCCATGCAGAGTTGGGCAGGTTGATACCAATCGGTGTAGCGGGCGACGCGTCACCAGACTCAGATACAACTATGATCGCCTTGCCGGTAATACCCGTGACATCGGCTTTTTTGTGTTCCGGCATGATTGGCGAGTTGTCTTCAAACCACTGCGCATAACCTGCAATGGCACCTATACGTTTGGTGGATTCAACATCGCGTACCGACACAACCGATTCATACGAACCCCGGAAACCCAATGGATCGTTGTACACCTCGATGAAGCCGTTCGTAACATCAATCGCAGAATCGGTATCAGCAACCCATGCCACGTTGTAAGCGTCGAAGTCGGCAAGATCGCCGCTCTTGTAATATTTGACGAGCAGCTCAAGCGCGGTGCGTTGCTTGTCGTTCTCTGCAACTGTGACCGCTTGCTCAAGCCAATACACAACCTGTTCAATTGCAGTGGTATACATGCCATCGAGCTTCCAGACTTTTTCGACGACCTCACCATTTTCTTTCACGAGTTTTGAATTGAGGCCATAAGAAACCGGTGTTGGATCATTCTTGTCGGTGAGTTTGTCATAAAACGCGGCGACTTCTGCTTCGGTCACACCTTCGTAAAAATTCACCGCAGATGACGCGATCTTGTCGACGTCGGCAGCTGTGTTTACTTTTTTCGGAGCGACGGCCGGATCAAAGATAATCGGTTCGAGCATGGTTAACAGTTGCTCAAGCGATTGGCCTTCATCAAACGGCCACGTGGCGTTGGCGGCGCTGTCCTGTGCGAGCTGGCGAAAATATTCAACGGTAAATTCGGGCTGAAACTTGTTGCTTGAATAATGGTGATGAATGCCATTGGCAAACCACATACGTTTGGCGTAAGTCATGAATGCGGTGAATTCAGGTGTGCTGCGCTCACCAGGATAGTGCCGCACAATTTCCTCGATTGTGCGACGGATGCGTAAGTTGTGTTTGAAGTTCTGGTCCCACATCATGTCGCGGCCGCTCATGCCGGCCTGGCTGAGGAAGAACAACAGTTTCTTCTGTTGCAGGGTGAGTTCTTCAAATCCCGGAATCTGATAACGCAGGATACGAATATCAGCAAAGCGGTCGGCCTCATATTGGAAATTACTTTCTGCTTTCGCGGGCGCTTCAGCCGGCGTTACCGATGCCGCCGCTGGCGCGGGAGTTGCGCTTTCTGTCTGTGTAGTCGCGGTTGAATTGGTGTCACCACCACACGCCTGCAGCAAGGTTGCCACAAAAATCATGGATGCAAGAGGACGAAGTCGTAAATTCATGGTGCCACCATTTTATGGATGAAGGGAAAATCGCACGTTCGGGGAGTCTAGCAAATGTTCTCCCGAAGTCTCCACCCAGCGCGGATGAATACTCAAAGCAACAACAGTTTCAAACTCATCGATAAGAGCACAACGCCAACAAGCGCGACACCAACGGCGAGCAGTTGATAAAGACCCAATTTGATATGACTGCGCACCCGATCAATGAACCGGTCTTTCGGCAGGACAGGCGCTGGAATGTTCTGAAACAGCTGGATAAAAGCAAATAGCAGTAACGACCAGAGCGTCATCACGATAGCCATGCGTAGTAACGATGAAGATGCGTTTTCGGCAATCAGAAGTGCATAACCAATCAGCACCACGCCAGCGACGACGAGCAGCAGGCACCAGAACCGCAAGGGCTTAAGACGAAGGGCGAACTTGTGAATGCGTAACAACAACATGCAGCCATTGTAGCTGCATGTCGCGCATCATCGTATCGCTAGTTAATGAGGTAAACGGACGATGAGCAAGTCGCACTCGACACCATGGGAAACCCCACTGGAAGTCGAACCGAGCAATAGTTCGAAACCATGTTTGCCGTGACCACCAACAACTACGAGGTCCGCTCTGATTTCCTTCGCGGTATTACGTATCTCGCGCGCAGGACTGCCGAGCACGTTATGCAGACGGTGTTCAGGGATGTCGACGCTCGCACCGAGTTCGACTAACGAATTGCGCGCTTGCCGCATCACTTCTGAATACAGCGTTTCAAAATCGGCGCCACTGATATCCAGGGTGTAGCCAACTGCAATCGGTTCCATGACATGCACGAGGCTGAGTGCCGCATCATATTGCTTGGCAATATGCCGGGCCTTGTCGAGAACAAAGGCTGAATCGGGTGACAAATCCACTGCCACCAGAATATTCGTGTAACCAGTCATACTGATACCTCCCTCTTGTATCCAGTCTTAAGTTATATCCAGTTTTATTAGACTTCTACACGAGTATAGGATTGTTGATGTGTGTCAAGCCAGCGGTTTAAGAGGCATGTATTGGCACCAGTTGTTATCATGGCGTCGATAGCTGAACACCTTCTTCGAGACCTCTGAATGCTCATTGTTATTTCGCCCGCCAAAACCCTCGACTACGCGACAAAGATCAACACTGCTAAGGCCACACAACCGCAATTTCTGGACGAAGCCGCAGAGCTGAATCAGGTGCTGCGCAACTACAGTGCGCAAAAAATCGCTAACCTCATGGACGTGAGCAAGGGCATCGCAGAACTGAATTTCGCGCGCAATCAGCAATGGTCAGTTCCATTCACCAGCGACAATTCACGGCAGGCGATTTTTGCGTTCAAAGGCGACGTTTACATGGGCCTCAACGCCCACGATTTTGCTGAAGACGATCTTGCGTTTGCGCAGCAACATCTGCGCATTCTGTCCGGGCTTTATGGCGCGCTGCGCCCACTCGACCTGATGCAGCCTTACCGGTTGGAAATGAGCACGCGTCTGAAAAATCCGCACGGCAAAAATCTGTATAAATTCTGGGATGGCAAAGTCACCGCGACGATGAACAACTTGCTTGCCGCGCAGAAGAATAAAATCCTGATCAATCTTGCATCCGAGGAATATTTTGCGGTGCTGCAGCCGAAGTCACTGGACGCAGAAGTTGTTACGCCGGTATTCAAGGATTACAAAAATGGCAAATACAAAATCATCAGCTTTTTTGCCAAAAAGGCGCGCGGCAGAATGGCAGCGTGGATAATTAAAAACAGGATCACAGAGAAAGCCGGGCTTAGCAGTTTTGCCGAAGACGGTTACAGCTTCAGCCCGGAGTCGTCGCAAGAGGACGAACTAGTGTTCACGCGAAAGATTGCTGACTGACAATAAACGTCAGATACCTATTCTGCCGAGCGCGTCGATGATTTCGCGTATGACCAGCGACAGTTGCGGATGATTGTCATCCAGCTCTTCGAGCAACAACTCTGCAGTGCTGATCGGGCTGCCATCGGGAGCTGGTGCACCTTCCCAGTTTTCGAGCTGGCTGTGAAGTTGCAGCAACAACGCTTCCTGCTCAGGGCTTGTTGTGCTTGTCGTGATATGGTCGTGTAGTTGTGTGACGAGACCCGTAATTTTTTCTGCGGACATAATTTTCTCCCTTGATAAGCACACACCGTTATAGTTGTTATCACCCGCAACAATCAAAGAACAATCAAAGAGTATTTGCGTTATGCCAAAACCTTTCAGCCAAGCCTGTGAAAACAACAAGCAGTATATACTGGATAAACTGCTGCCTCTATTTTCGGCAGGCAGCATGGTGCTCGAAATTGGCACACTCACCGCGCAGCACATATCTTTTTTTGCGGAAGCCATGCCGCTGGTCTACTGGATACCTAGCGACCTGGCCGAAAATATTCCAACCGTGCTGGCGGGACTTGAGGATTGTGATCTCAAGAATATTTCCGCACCTATCGCACTCAATGTTGCACAACTGCCGTGGCCGATTGGCCAGGTTGACGGCATCTTCAGCGCGAACACACTTCACATCATGCCCTACGAATATGTCGCGAAATTTTTTCAAGGCGCAGGCAACATTCTAAAGGCTGGCGGCGTGTTGTGTGTTTATGGTCCTTTCAAATATTCCGGTGAATTCACCACGCCAAGCAACGCATCATTCGATGTGTGGCTCAAGCAGCGCGATCCACGCAGTGGTGTGCGTGATGTTGAACAGGTCACGGCGTGGGCAGCAGAAGCAGGTCTTGAATTACTCGCGGATCACAACATGCCGGCGAACAATCAAATGCTCGTATGGCGCAAGTTGGCAACACAATAAGGCGGCGACTTCTTTTCAAGCTTGAGTTATCAAAACTCAAGTTATCAAAGCTCGAGATCTTTGCGAAACGGCAAATACT
>JAZKES010000007.1:57747-69835 GCA_040386995.1 Pseudomonadota bacterium
AGTTATCAAAACTCAAGTTATCAAAGCTCGAGATCTTTGCGAAACGGCAAATACTCAGTAGCGCGCAGCACGTAGGCACTGATGTGCTGCTGTTCATCCTGCAGAAAATTTTCTATCGCATCGGCGAAGCCCGGATGCTGAATCCAGTGACTTGACCAGGTATGGACCGGCTTGAAGCCGCGCTGGATTTTATGTTCGCCTTGCGCGCCAGAATCAATACGTTTGATTTTGTGCCTGATGCAGTAATCGATGCCCTGGTAATAACAGGTTTCGAAATGCAGAAACTGTGACTCCTCAGTGCAGCCCCAATAACGGCCATACAAGGTATCTTCGCCTTTGAAGAACAATGCGCCCGCAATATTTTTTCCATCCTTGCGCGCCATCACAAGCATCAGGTACTGCGGCATCGTGCGGCCAAGTTCAGTGAAAAATTTTCTGTTCAGATAAGGCGCTCGGCCGCGCACGAGATAAGTGCTTTGATAGAACTGATAAAAATCCTGCCAGTGTTCATTGGTAATCTCGTTACCCTCAAGCACCACAAACTCAATGCCTTGTTCACCAACACATGCACGCTCCTTGCGCAGGTTCTTCCTTTTGCGCGAGCTGAACGTAGCAAGAAATTGTTCGAAGTCTGAATAATTGTCATTGAACCATTGATACTGACATCCCGTGCGCTGCAATAGACCCAAGGTCGTGAGACTTTGCTTGAGATCATCTTCCGGAAACAGGATGTGCCAACTCGAAGCCTGCATACGGCCTGCGAGTTTTTTTATTGCTGCAAATAATATGGCGTGAATCTGTTCGGCATTTGCCGAAGAAGCAACACAGATCCGCGGCCCCGTGCACGGTGTAAACGGGATCGCGCTGACAAGTTTGGGGTAATAAGATAAACCATGGCGCTGATAGGCTTCAGCCCACGACCAGTCAAATACATATTCCCCCATCGAATTGGTTTTAGCGTACAGAGGCATACACGCAAGTAAATCGCCGCGCGCCACTTCGGTGCTTTCATCTGCAGTGCTGTCTTTTGCAACGTGTTCGACGAGGGCATGCAAAACCTGCCAGCCGGTTTTCAGCGAAGTGCATGCGCTCGTTTCAAGTGCGAGCAAAAATTCATGACGCAGGAACGGGTAGGCACTACCGACGAGTGTATTCCACTGCGCAGGTTCGACCTCTGCAATACTATGAACAAACCGCACTTGATAACTTGATGGTGTGGACACAACACTTCCTTGAAATACTGCAGGCCTCTATCGATGCTACGTGTTGGAGCATAGGCGTCTGAAATTTCTATACCAGTAAAATCCGTTTTATCTGCGCAGCAATTTGCAGTACATTGATCTTGCTGCTCGCGCCTTAGATGTTAACGGCAAGGTCAAGGGAATTACCAGTGCAAAGGTCTTTGCAAACCATTCAGAAAGTATCCGTGCATGGCGGCCATAGTGGCCAGTTTTGTCTGCACGCCAAAAATAATCTTGAGGAAGTGGTCGAAGCGTATATCGCCCAGGGCTTCTCATGGGTTGGCATTACTGAACACATGCCACCGATGACGGACGATCATCGTTATCCCGATGAAGCAGAACACGGCATCACCAGTGACGCACTGCAAAAACAGTTCGCGCGGTATTTCACCGAATGTCGCGCATTGCAGGAAAAATACGCCGACCGCATAAAACTGTTTACTGCGTTTGAAACTGAAACCTATCCCGGTTCCGTGAGTTATATCCAGAAGTTGATGAAAGCTACAAAACCGGACTACATCGTCGGGTCAGTGCATCATGTTGGCGGAAACAGTATCGACGTAAATTCGCAGCTTTATGAAAAAGCCAAAATGGAGTCGGGTGATCTCGAGCAACTGTACTGCAATTACTTCGACGCGCAGCTGACAATGCTCGGTGAGCTGGAGCCTTCAGTCGTTGGGCATTTCGATCTTATTCGTATTTTTGACAGTAACTATCTCGAAACTCTCCAGCTGCATTCGGTATGGGCGCGCGTGGTGCGTAACCTGGAGCTCATTGCAGAGCTTGACCTCATTCTGGATTTCAACCTGCGTGGCTTTGACAAGACAGTTGAGCAATATCCTTCTTTACCTGTGTTGAAAAAAGCCATCGAGCTGGGCATTGCAATAGTGCCGGGCGATGATTCACATGGCGTAAATTCCGTAGGACGTAATTACGATAGAGGTGTAGCGCTTCTCGCGGAGCTCGGCCACAACTGCCAGTGGCGCGAGCCGCGGGTTAATAAATATTTATAATAATTAGCAGGATGGGGAATGCAAATTTATAACGGCAGTTGTCACTGCGGAGCAATCCGCTTTTCCTTTCAGAGTGAAACAATAACCGAAGGCCTCAGCTGCAATTGTTCTTTCTGCGAACGACGGCAAGCATTGATGTTGCCATTCATGCTCGCGCCAGAGCAGCTCGAAATCGAAGTCACTGGTGATGCGCTGTCGTGTTATCAATTCGGTAACAAGATAGCGAAACATTATTTCTGCAACAAATGTGGCATCTATCCTTTCCACGAGACCATGCGCAAACCCGGGCACTATCGGGTGAATCTTGGTTGTGTTGACGAGATCGATTCCTTCACGTTGCCGAGATCTGTGTTTAACGGGCGGGATTTGCTGTAACTCAGCGTTGTCGAAGACAACTCTGGAGTTTCACCACCGCAACGTTTTTTGCAACAAGGTTGCGGTGAGAGTATCGCTAATTCGCTATGGCGAGATCCAGAACTGTAAAAATAAAAATCACGAATCCCACTTTGTGATTATGCAGAAACGCCTGGAAGCAGCGAGATGGTTCACGCTGGTAAATCAGCATCTGCTGGTAGACAAACATAAACGCTGCAATCACAAGGCCGAGTTGAAACCATAGGCCGAGATTAAAATGCTGCGCACTTATCGAAAGGCTTAGCAAAAACAATATCTGCAAAATTCCAATCACCACGCGATCCGCTTCGGCAAACAGAATCGCCGTGGATTTCACCCCGATCTTGAGATCATCACTGCGATCGACCATTGCGTATTCGGTATCGTAAACCACAGTCCAGATAAAATTTGCTATGTAGAGAAGCCACGCGTGAATAGGTAGCGTGCCAGTTTGCGCAGTAAAAGCCATCAGGCCGCCCCATGAAAAGGCAGCACCAAGCACCAGTTGTGCAAGATGAGTATGGCGTTTCATGAACGGATAAATCACGGTAATTGCCAAACCACCGAATGCCATCAAGATTGTCAGCGTATTGGTGAACAGCACGAGCACAAATGCGAGAACACATAACACTGCGCACGTTTGCAGCGCTTCTTTCGGAGAAATTTTTCCTGCGGGAATCGGGCGATTGCGAGTGCGCTGTACATGGCCGTCAAAATTGCGATCAGCATAATCGTTGATGCAGCAGCCAGCGGCGCGCATGCAAGTGGTGCCGAGAATAAAGATGACCAGCAGTTTGATATCCGGTACACCTTGCGCCGCAATCCACAAACACCAGAGTGTCGGCCACAGCAGCAGGAAGATGCCGATGGGTCGATCCATACGCATCAGCCGCCAGAAGTCGGGTGCGCGGCGATAAACAACCGGGAATTTCTGTTGCAGCGCGTTTTGCAGGCGTTGAGTGAATTCCGTGAAGAAAGTTGGCAAAGTCAGTCTTGGCATGAATACGGCACATCAGAAGAATGGCTGCATTATAGACAGCCAATGATCTTCATTGAATAAAGTTATGTTGGCTGGTTAAATCTTTGGCATTCACACCACCACAGGTCGGCATGATGAAAAAACTGGAATTGCACTGGCAGATACTGATCGCGATCTTGTTTGCAGTTATTGCAGGATCGATTACCGGCACGGAGGGTGGCATAGGTCCGGTTACGTTTTATCAAGTTTATGATTTTGTCGGGACGTTATTTTTAAATGGCCTGCGAATGGTGATTGTGCCGCTCGTGATCGCGTCGATCATCACAGGTATTGCGTCGGTTGGCACAGGCAAGGATCTCGGACGACTCGGCCTTAAAACCATGGGCTGTTTTGCGCTCTTCACCTCGACGGCGATTCTGGTTGGTTTATTCTTTGTTTCTATCATGACGCCCGGCATCGTTGACGGCGAACCCGCTGGCGAACAACTGAATCTCACACTCGACGACCAAGCCGTCAACTCCACACTCAGTACTATAGAAGGCCGCGACGGTGGCGATATTGTTGATCTGTTTATTCGCATGGTGCCAACCAACGTGGTGGGTGCTGCAGTTGCGGGCGATATCACGTCACTAATTTTCTTCAGCCTGCTGTTTGGTTATTTCATGATTCGTATTCCGGAACGCCAGGCAACTACGCTGCTGATGTTCTGGCAAGGCGTGAACGAAACGATGCTTGCGATCACGATGTGGGTCATGAAGTTTGCGCCTATCGGTGTGTTCGGCTTGATCGCTCGCACGATAGCGTCAACGGGTTTCGCGGCATTCGCGCCGTTGCTGGTATTTTTCCTGACCGTTACCTTTGCGCTGTTTTTCCACATCTTCGTCGTGCTGTCGTTATATCTACGCGTGCTTGGCAAAGTGAATCCGTTTAAACATCTTGTCGCGATGTCGCCTGCATTGTTGATGGCATTTTCATCAGCATCATCCAATGCAACACTGCCGATGAATATGGAGTGTTTGCGCAACAACGCGGGGGTGTCTGATCGTGTGACGAATTTTGTGTTGCCGCTTGGCGCGACACTTAATATGGATGGCACTGCGCTTTACGAATGTGTTGCGGTTATTTTTCTTGCGCAGGCATATGGGCTGGATCTGAGTTTCACGACTCAGCTTACTATCGTGATCTTGTCGTTGATGACATCGTTTGGCATGGCCGGTATTCCGGCTGCAAGCCTGGTCGCAATTACGGTGATACTCACTGCGATTGGCCTTCCTGTCGAGGCGATTGGCCTTCTGTTGGTAACGGACCGCATCCTCGACATGATGCGCACAGCGGTCAATGTATATTCGGATTCGTGCTGTGCGGTAATTGTTGCGCGCTCGGAAAACGAAACCGGAATACTGGTATAAATTGCCGACAGATTTTTTTATACGTTATCGATCAGATAATGCTCACCATGACGGTGAGCAAGTTCCTGCGATCCAGAGTAAACACGGTTAGCAGTTGCCTCTGCGAAGACATGCAGAACAGATTTCGCATCACACAATTTTAAAGCGACCTCAAATGCGCGGTAATTCGCGCATGATTAACTCCCATCCTTTCACGGCTTGTTCGCCGCCTAGCGCAAAAGCTTTACTCAGGTGCTGCATCTGGGTCTGGCTCAAACGCGCTTCGAGTTTCACGCCGGTTTTGCTGAGGATCAGCTGTTTGACGCGCCGATCGTGCGAAGCGGTTTCGACATCGATTAGTCCAAGTTCGGTCAATTTGCGTAGAGGCGCGTTCAGTGCCTGTTTGCTGACTCCAAGAATCTGCAAGAGCTCATTGATATTGATGCGTGGATTACGGCCGACGAAATACAACACGCGGTGATGCACCCGCCCCAAACCCTTGTCTGACAGAATTCTGTCGGGACCGGCAGTGAACGCGCGGTAGGCAAAATAGAAAAGTTCGATCGCCTGTTGCAGGCGCACATCGGCATTTTGGTCAACCATATTGACTTGTATTCCCTGAGATCGTTAAACTTATAGGTAAACAGCATTGACCTAAATTGCTTTGAATCTGGTCATGCGAAACACACCTGCTCTGAGAATATTTTATGCTGCAATTATCGCAACGCATTCCGCATCTGCAGGCTTCGCCTATTCGCGAAATTCTAGCAGTTATAGAGCGTCCGGGAATGATTTCTTTTGCTGGCGGGTTACCCTCTCCCGACAGTTTTCCGCAGTTGCGCACTGATAATATTCCCGAGCGCATGTTGCAATACGGCGCCAGCGAAGGTGAGCCCGAATTGCGGGCGCAAATCTGCCGGGACATGCAGAGCATCGGGCTCGATTGCACGCCCGGGCAGGTTCTTATTTTATCGGGCTCCCAGCAGGGTATTGATTTATGCGCCAAACTTTTTGTTGATCACAACACCCCAATTGCCCTGGAAAATCCAACCTATCTGGCCGCGCTGCAGGTGTTCCGCTTTTTCGGCGCGCGTTTTGTTGAGCTTGATCCCATGCTGCCGGAAGTCGCGCTCAGCCAAAAGCCACCCATACCATTCTGTTATGTCATTCCGACATTCCAGAATCCGACTGGCCGCTGTTATACCTCAACGATGCGTGAGCACTTGGCTGAGGCCTGCATGCAACGTGGCACGGTTCTGTTTGAAGACGATCCTTATCGTGACCTGGTATATGAGCCGTGTGAGCGCCGGCCCATATGTAGCTACCTGCGTTCGGGCAACTGGATTTATCAAGGCTCGTTTTCCAAAAGCTTCGCGCCGGGGCTAAGACTTGGATTCCTGGTGTGCTCCGAAGCTCTTGTGCCTTATTTAACCCGCCTCAAGCAGGCGGCAGACCTGCACAGCAATCGGCTCAGCCAATATCTCGTGCTGCAACAACTCCAGGATCCCCAGCGCGAGCAGCGGATGGAACAGTTGCGCATGAACTACCTGCAGAAGCGCGATTATTTTGCGGCATCATTGCAACAAACCCTGGCCCCGTATGCCGAATGGGAGGTGCCAGCGGGTGGCCTGTTTTTCTGGCTTAAGCTTAAAACCAACACCGATACGCAGGCACTGTTGGCGCGTGCGATTGATCATGGGGTGGCCTTTATGCCCGGAGAACCGTTCTTTTACAGCCGGCATGATGAGCATAGTTATATTCGACTTAACTTCAGCCACGCCAATGAAACCGCCATTTCTGCCGGATTAACGACACTTGGTGAACTTCTGTCTCAGACCTCGACGCGAACCTGATATCATCCGGGCCTGACAAAACTTTTTACAAAATAATAAAACGAAGTGTGAACCACTCAGAGTTTTGCGACATCACCCAGTGCATTCAAACACGCAAGCTGATGAAATCAGCTCCAATCCTCTGTGCTCCCTGTTTCCGGTGCAGAGTCGAGCGTAAATCATGAAGCCCCGTGTTTATCAGCTTGCAGCTTGCCTGTTAGCCCTCTTCTGTCTGGCCGGAATGTTTTCCAGTGCCCAGGCTGCCACGGGTGCTGCAGTTCCTTCGTTTGTTTATCCAATTCTGCATATTCCACGCATTGATGTGGAAGGTTACGGCGCACTCGATGTGAACATGGTGCTGGAAAACCAGACCACCCTCAGTCTCGCGCTCAGCTCTGCACAACCCGCCAACAGTGCAGTCGCACCAGGCGCAACCTACGATCTGCACACCGGGATCCTGGATATTCCCCAGTTGCGGATGGGCGCCAATTTATACGCCGTACAGCTGAAATCGACAGGAAATAACAAATTTCAGGTGACCCAGCTCACTCCTATAGCCGTTACAGGTCAAGCCAGTTATACCCAGATGTGTGCTGGTTGCCATGGCATCGATGGCCTTGGCGGACCGGTCAAAGTCACATTGAAAAATTGTGTCTGGTGCAAGGACCTGACATCGCTGACCAACTACATTTCGATCAACATGCCACTCGGCAACCCGAGCCTGTGTGTAAACATGTGTGCGAGCGAAGTCGCCACCTATATAAGTACCGCTTTTAACGGCGGCAGCAATTTCCCGATCGCGAGCACCCTTGAGGCGATCGAAGTAATGCCAGCCGCTGAAACCTTGCGCAAGGCGAGTATGCAACTTGTCAGCCGCCTTCCGACCCAGGCCGAAATCGATCTCGCCAATTCCGGTGGTGATGAAGGCCTTCGCTCGGCCGTTGCTGCAATGATGGAAGAGCCGGCTTTTTATGAGCGCCTGGACGAAATTTTCAACGATATGCTGCTGACTGATCATTACCTGTACAGCAATACGCCAGATGGCGCGATCAATTTGATGGGCGCTTTCCCCAGTGCTCGCTGGTACGACCCCGGCGCCACGAGCGGGCTACGAGACGCAACTTATACCGCCAATCGCATTACCACCAATGACAGCGTGGCGAGAGAACCTCTCGAACTGATCAACCACATCGTCAAAAACAACCTGCCCGCCACGGAAATGCTGACTGCCGACTACTTCATGCTGAATGGTTATTCGGCCAAGAGTTATGGCATCACTGACGTGGCATTCAACAACGAGTGGGACGCCAAAGAGTTCCGGCCCGCCAGGCTTGCAGGCATTCCCCACGCGGGAATTCTGAGCTCATTGATGTTCCTGAATCGTTATCCGAGCACTGTTACCAACCGCAATCGCGCGCGTGCGCGTGTCGTATATGACCTGTTTCTTGATGTGGATATCCTTGGCCTCGATGGTGCGCGTCCTAATGGCAGCGCAGTTGATATCATAAGCAAAGCACCCACGATGGAAAACCCGGATTGCGTCAAATGCCATAGCCTGCTTGATCCAGTGGCGTCGTCTTTCCAGGAATGGAACGTGCGCGGTAAATATGCACCGCCCACCAAGTGGTACCAGGACATGTTTCAGGCCGGTTTTGGTAATCAGAGTGTGCCCGTCAACCTCAGTAAAACTCCGTTGCAATGGCTTGCCAGCCAGGTTGCCGCCGACCCGCGGTTTGATAACGCGATGATTCGCATCATCTATAAAGGCCTGACAGGTGAAGAACCTCTCGAGTCGCCAGGTGCTTCCGCCACAACCGCTGAAACCGAAGCGTATATGGCTGAATCCAGCATGCTCGACGCAGCAAAGGCACAATACAGGGCTGAAAACCGCAACCTCAAAACCCTTATCAGGGAAATCATTCTGAGCCCGCATTGGCGCGCCGATGGTTTGAAGGATACTGGCTTCGCACTTGTACATGCCGACACCGGAGCCGCGCGAATACTGACCCCGGAAATGATGCATCGCAAACTCAATGCCCTGTTCGGTTTCGAATGGCGTGGACCGCTTGATGCCTACAGCACCAACAAGAACCTCGCTATATCCGCGCGCCTGCTCGAGCCTAAACTGTATTTTGAGCAGATCTATGGCGGTATTGATTCGTTCAACGTCAGCGAACGCCCCACCGATCCCAACGGCCTGATGGCGAATGTGCAAGAACGCATGGCCAATGAAATGGCCTGTTACGCCGTGCCAAATGATTTCCTGGCGGGCGCCACCAGTCGGCGCCTGTTCCCCTACGTAGAAACCAGCACAACGTTGTTGGACGCTCAGGGTCAGGCAGCAGTAATGGCCAACCTTCAACATTTGCATCACTACTTGCTTGGTGAAGATCTGGCGTTGGATTCCGCCGAGCTCGCCTACACCTACCAGTTGTTCGCTACGGTATTGCAGGACGGCCAAAGCAGGCTCGCCAGCAAAGTAGAGACTGCAGCATTACCCGCGCGTTGTGTCCGTACTAAAGACATGCTGACGGGTGTCGCGCTGAATACCGCTGGACTCACAACTGATCCCAATTATGTTGTGCGCTCCTGGATGGCAGTAGTGGCCTATCTGCTCGCCGACTACCGTTTTGTGTATGAATAACGCCGTGATGTCCCTGGAGATCCAATGAAAAGACGGACATTCCTGAATGCATTAGCCGGCGTTTGCGTCAGTAACGTTTTGCCTATGTCACTTACCCCGGCTTTTGGCGCAACGCCCGACCGTTTCCTGATCACCATCACCGCGGCAGGAGGATGGGACCCAACTGCTTTCGTCGATCCAAAAGGCAGTGCATTACGTGCTGATGGTCGGGGTCCGATCAATAATTATTCTGCGAGCGACATCAGGTCAGCAGGCAACCTGATCTATGCTGCTTACCCAAGTTCAGTTCTACCGGTGGCAAGTGATTCCCCGGGCCACATGGACAACTTTTTTGCGAAGCACTATCAACGGCTTCTTGTGATCAATGGTGTTGATGCGCAGACCACCAGCCATGTGAGTGGCAGTCGTTTTATGTGGAGTGGTCGCATTGAGGAAGGTTTCCCCAGTGTGGGCGCTCTTGTTGCGGCACCTTATGCGGGCCAGCCAATGGCCTATATTTCGACGGGTGGCTACGACTACACGGCATCACTTGTTTCTCCGGTAAAAACTGCAACACCTGCCACATTTGCAGCTTTGGCTTATCCCAACAGCCAATATGCCGACAGTGTGAAAAACCGCAAACTGTCGTATTTCAATGACAGCGCGTACAGCGCCGTACAAGCTGCCAGGGATGCCAGGTTGGCGCGCCTGCAAAGTTCGGAATCGCTGCCGAAAAGGCTCGAACAAATGCAACAGCTGGAACTCGCCCGCAGCAGCGATGAGCAACTGCAAAGCCTGCTCGCAAACTTGCCGGCAACTGTATCAGCCAGTGTCAAAGGCCAGGCAGAAGTGGCCGTAGCAGCCTTCGCAAGCGGGCTCGCCGCGAGTGCGAATATGTACGTGGACGGGTTTGACACCCATGCCGGCAACGATACGCGCCAGGCCCAGTCACTCACGATACTGTTTGAATGTATCGACCACCTCTGGACCCAGATCGAAAAGGCTGGCCTCCAGAATAAAGTAACAATTCTCATTGGCTCCGATTTTGGCCGCACGCCGTTTTACAACACAGCGGGCGGCAAGGATCACTGGAACGTGACAACAGTTATGGCAATGGGCGCCGGCATCACGGGCAACCGCGTGATCGGTGCAACCAGCGCGAATTTTGACGCACTTAAAATAAACCCCAGCACACTCGAAACCCATTCGGAGGGCATCTTCATCACGCCCAAACATATCCACCGGGCGTTGCGTGACTTTATCGGCGTTTCTCCGGAACTGGACCGCCAGTTTCCGATCGTCGCTGAACCACTCGCGTTATTTATCTAGGGATGCTCTGATTCGTTCTTCATTGCCGCGCACGCGGGAATCCAGGTTGTTGATTGTTCTGGATACTCGTCCTGCCTTGGTGGGGACAAGCTTTAAAAGCCGCGGGTATGGTGTATTCGCAATTAATCATCAGCCCCGAGCCTCTCGCGTTATTTATTTAGAGATGATCTGATTAATTCGTCATTCCCGCGCAGGCGGGAATCCAGGTTGTTGGTTCTTCTGGATACCCGTCCTGCCTTCGCTTTCCTGGTGACGATGTAATACCGTTCAATCGCCATTAGATGTGAAAGTACGACCTGCGTTATTACCCAGTTACGGGCGCACCCCGCCGAAACCAATTCTTCAGATGCCGCACGATCCGGATTCTAAAGCCAAAAAATAATGGTTCCATTTGTGGCTTGGCAAACCAACACCGCTGACGCGCCAATGGACTTTGTCATGCGCTTTATTTAAGTTGGAGTCCATGTCATAAATCGCTCGGCAAATCCAAACCGGCAACCAAGCAGGGATAGCTGTATGTGGATCAGGTTAACCAGCAATTTTTACCGCAAATGGCTGATGCTGGTCATCGTCGGCATGTTTGCCAATTATTCGCAGGCTCAATCAATGGATGAACGTCCCGTAATTCTCGCGATCGGCGAAAGCACCACCGCTGGCTTTGGTGTCGACGCTGAAGATTCCTACCCAGCGCAATTGCAACGCCTGCTCGACGATCATGGTTATGCGTGGCGCGTCGTCAATCACGGTCGCAGTGGCAGCACGACAGCGATGGCACTTTCAAATCTCGATCGCGGTATGTTGCTGCAACCCAAAATTGTACTCATCGCGCTTGGTGGTAATGATCAGAACAACGTTGCCAAAGAACGCACGAAAGAAAATCTGCGCAAGCTCATATCAATGTTCGCGAGAACCAATGCGTTGATCTTTCTCGCAGACCGCAACATCGCCGCCGACCGAGCTGATACAACAACATCATCACTTTACGCAGAACTTGCTGCAGAGGAAGGTGCGATGCTGATGCCATCAATACGCGAAGACATCGCGGGGCACGCGGAGTTATTGATCTCTGATGGATCACATCCAAACGCCAAGGGTTATACGATTGTGGCAAATCGGATTTTTAATATTCTGAAGCCATATCTCGATCAGTCGAAAGCCAAGGCATCAGCAGGCGCTGAATAATTTTCACAAGAAAAATACGGACTGGGTGAAACAATATATCGGTGCTGATTAAGAGAAAGAGTCGGCGTCACATTTTGTTTTGCCGGTGATGAGATCTATCTTTTTTAG
>JAZKES010000007.1:69935-90741 GCA_040386995.1 Pseudomonadota bacterium
TACTGCTCCGCGTTAGCAATCCATCTCTTGATAAGCGGTTCAACCAATTCCGGTTGTTGTGCGCGAATTTTTTCTGCCCAGATTTTTATCTTGGGCTGCAGGTAACTGTCGCGCATCAGGTCTGCGATACGAAAAGCCATGAGGCCGGTTTGGCGGGTGCCGAGAATTTCACCGGGGCCGCGGATTTCGAGATCTTTTTCAGCGATATAAAAACCGTCGTTGCTTTCACGCATGATCGCCAGGCGCTGTTTGCCGAGTTCCGATAAAGGGTTGTGATAAAGCAATACACAGTGACTTTCCTGCGAACCACGACCTACACGGCCACGCAGCTGATGCAGTTGCGCAAGGCCGAGACGTTCAGGATTCTCGATGATCATCAGGCTCGCGTTGGGTACATCAACGCCCACTTCAATTACGGTCGTTGCAATGAGCAGCTGTAGTTCGCCGGCCTTGAACGCGGCCATGACTTCGGCTTTTTCTTTCGGCTTCAAGCGGCCGTGAATTAGCCCGATATGCAGATGAGGCAGCGCGGTGCGCAATTCGATACAAGTAGCTTCTGCCGCCTGGCATTGCAGAACGTCGGATTCTTCAATCAGTGTGCAAACCCAGTACGCTTGTCTGCCTTCCGCACACGCAGTACTGATACGCGCGACGATGTCGGGGCGGCGCTGGTCGGGAAGTAAAACAGTATTGACTGGCGTGCGGCCGGGCGGAAGTTCATCAATGACCGAGCAGTCCAGATCAGCATAAGCGCTCATGGTGAGGGTGCGAGGAATCGGCGTAGCTGTCATGATCAACTGATGGGGCCACGTGCCGGCGTTGTACCCTTTTTCGCGTAATGCAAGGCGCTGGTGTACTCCGAAGCGGTGCTGTTCATCGATGATGATTAACCCGAGCCGTTGAAATACTACATGCTCTTGAAACAAGGCATGTGTGCCAACGATTATTTTCGCGCCGCCCGTTTCCATCTCATGCAAAACTTCGAGACGTTTCTTGCCTTTGATTCTGCCACTTAAAAAGCACAGCGATATGCCGAGTGGTTGCAGCCACTGATCGAGATTCAGAAAATGTTGTTCGGCCAGAATTTCGGTTGGCGCCATGATGACCGCCTGATAACCATTCTCTGCCGCTTGCAGTGCAGCAAGTACGGCAACCAGTGTTTTGCCTGAACCCACATCACCTTGTACGAGACGCAGCATTGGCTGGGTGCGCGCAAGGTCGCGGCTGATTTCGCGGAACACGCGTTGCTGCGCGCCAGTTAATTTGAACGGCAATGCCGCGAGCAATTTGCTGCAGAGCGAACCTTTGGCTGGCAATGTTGGCGCCGCTTGCGCTTGTGCCTGATCGCGCAGACGACGCAGACTCAGATAGTTAGCGAGCAACTCTTCGAACGCGAGCCGGACCTGTGCAGGATGATCGCCGTTACTGAGCTGCTGCAGTGAAACATCGACGGGTGGCTGATGAATAAAACGCAGCGCATCGAGCAACGGCACAAAACCATATTGCTCACACAGTGCAGCCGGAAGATAGTCGGTAAGTGCCTGGGTTTGTTCGAGCAACGCAAAAACCTGATTGAGTAAATTGCGAAAACGATTTTGTTGCAGGCCTTCGGTTGCTGGATAGATTGGCGTGAGATTGCTTGATAACGGCGTTATTTCCGCATCAACCAATAGCTGATATTCGGGATGGTACATCTCAACGCCACTTTTGCCGTAGCGCACCTCACCAAAGCAGCGAATACGCGCGCCAACCAACAGCGCATTTTTCTGTGCTGCGCTGAAATGATAAAAGCGTAGGGACATCAGGCCAGTGCCGTCCTGCACTTTGACCATCAAGCTGCGGCGTTTGCCGAACATAATTGCGCTGCCCGCAATCAGCCCTTCGATTACAACATCGGTGCCTTGCTGCAAACCGCCGATAGCGGTGAGACGTGTACGGTCCTGATAACGCATCGGCAGATGAAACAACAGATCGAGTACGGTGCGAATGCCGAGATTGGCGAGGCGCGCGGCAAGATTAGGCCCGACTCCCTTGAGGTGGGTGACGGGCAACATCTCAAGAGACGGATGGGCGCTGGCAGGCGAATTCATACCTGCATTGTAGGAGCAAAGTCCGATTCGCTCCAAAATAAAACGATGAAAGTGCAGAACAACATTTCGCTACACAGGAAAGGTTTAATGAGACTTTTAAATCACCATGAATGACGCGCAAAAAGTAGATGTAGTCAAAACGCTCTTGTTAAATCAAAGGAGTGAATTGCGAAGCTGGGTCATTCAGGGGTTTCATATCTACTAAACTTCCCGCCGCGGTAACCAATCCACGCGAGGCGAAAAAAACATGAGCAGCAATAAAACAATATCCGGCGTTTACTTCGTGCGCTCACCGTTGTGTTGGTGAGTGGGCGCGAAATCGCTGCAGCGCCAAGGTAGTCCAGTTGATATCTTCGGCGAGTGTGCGGCCACACCAGCGGACTTCTGGCGCGATGCCGGCGCGATACGCAAGATAACTACAGGCGCTTGCTGCGTTGTACAACTGTATTCTTGCGGGCAGCAATCGCTTGCCGGAAATTGCTTCATAGGTTTCGCATGCTGACGTCAGTAAGGTTGTATCGGCGGTATCAAGAATCAGATACCGAAAATCAAAATGCCGGTCAACATAGGCCGCAGCCTCGAAATCAATCAGTCCGCAGGGTTCGCGGAAGTCGTCGCTGAACACAATGTTGTGCAGCCCGAGATCTGTATGTGCCAACACACGATCGTCATTTGCGACTGTCAGATTTTCATAGATGGCGAGCACCGCAGAAATTTCCGCTGCGAGTGAATCATTGCCGATAACGGACGGTAAACGTTCACGTATCCAGTCACCCGATTCCGGCCAGCTGACTTTACGGGGCAACCAATCAGGCACAACATCCGGCTGAACTGCTGCATGTAATTGCGCAAGCGCGGCTCCTGCCCAGCCACCGAGTCGCACTGCAAGTTGAGCATCGCGGCCAAGGCAGTCATACGCTCGCGAAGGATCAACGATTCCTTCCAGCCTAGTGCGAATATCAAATGAGCCATCTGCCGCAACATGAAGAACTTCCGGTGTTGTGAACGAACATTTGGTGCGCACCAAGGCCAGCACCTTTCGTTCGATGCTCATGGCTGCGTTTCCTTCAGCCGTTGCCGCGAACCATGCCAGACGATTGTCGCCCCATTCAATTAACCAGCGACCCTCACGTTTCTGCACAACAAGTCGTTCAGGCGAAACATTTTCACCACCCTTCAGGAGGCACGAGTGAATCAGCTCAGCCGAAAGTTCTGGATGGTGCATTTGCAGAGCGCACTATTGGGATGGCGATTTATCGAACTTGGGCAAACCGGGATTCATGTAATCCCAGTGTGGCGCGCTTGCCACATAAATATCGACAGCGGGTTGATATAGCGATGCGTCATCCAGTGTGCCGGCTTTTATTCCCAGCATGCCGGGCAACATTTCTAGTAAAGAGAAAAGTTGCGAGCCACATGTTGGACAAAAACACCGATCAATATATTTGCCGCTGTCTGCGAGTGAACGGAAGCTATTGGTGGCCCCCGTAGTTGTTACGGCGGGTGCCGGGAAAAACATGGCGGGTGTGTACGGGCCACCCGTGGTTCGTTGGCAGTCCTTGCAATGACAATTGCCGGTGAACACAGGTTCGGCGTCGGTCGCAAAACGCACTGCTCCGCACAAACAGCCGCCAGAGTATTTTGCAGTCATGGTTACCTCACGGGCTGATGAATATGAATGAGGCAATTCGCCTGAAGAGTCGTCTTCGAAAAAGGCTTGGTGCTCAAGTGGCAATGATAACCCTTCCATGCACTGAGGTTGATCATCGCGGCAGGGTCGTCGACGAGATGGCTTAAGGCTGAGGTTGAAGCGTGCCTGTTCTGTAAAAAGGCGGGTTGAGCGGAAGGGTTGTGGTTTGAGTAGTCTTAACTAGTGTCGATTGCCACCGAAACGGCGACGGTGAATGCAACCTTACCCTGTGGTGATACCTAGCTGACTAACGCGGCAGACCGCTGGCGTAATCAGACTGCCGGTTATGGGGTCGGTGAAACGAAAAATGGGCGATTCCTGGAATCAGCCTTACAAACGACTTTTGCGCAATTGCCGAGGTTCTAATGCAAGAGCGGACTGATTCCAGGGAAGTCGTTATTCGTAGCGTGACATCGCCTGAACTTCAATCGCACTTGGCCGTGGACCGAACGAGGTAAATTTTTCCATGAGACTTGTAATTGTTTCCGCTGCGGTGACGATGCGAAACTTGTGTGAATCGATTTTTCTGACGGGCAAGCCGGTATCCGTCCAATATTCCATATCCCCCTTTAGAACGACAGGAACCCCGTAAACAGGCTTGTGCGTGATGAAATATTGGTAACCAATGATGGTAAAAACCTGGCCATCTTCGTCGGTCGCCTCAAAGCGCTCAAATTCAACCTTCTCCTTCATTGTGAAAATCTCCTTTTCCTTTCGGGATATTCTCCTGTTAGCAATGACTATGCCATGGAGCATTTATCGGATGGTTGAAGGAGGGCAAACTCAAACCCAAGCCGCCGGGCTCTTGAGTGCCACTAGCGGTTAAGAAACTAATCCGATGGAGATGGCTCATAAAAAAAGGGATCGCGATGACCCCTTTTCCGTTAGTGTATTTCGCCCTATTCTTTATCGGGCATTATCTCTTCCAGAATAAAAGTGCCCACATCCTGCATCTGTTCACGTGAGTAAGCACTCGCAAATGCAGGCATGGTGTTACGGCCGTTCGTTGCGGTGGTCATGATGTGGCTGAGTGTCAGTTCCTTATCGATAAGGGGTACGCCGCCCTGATGACCACCCTCTCCGGCTGCGCCATGACATGCGGTGCACAAGGTTGTGTAGATCTCGCGACCACTTTCAAGATTGGCGGTATAACCCTCGATTGGTTCGACTACCAAGGAAGCTGCGGCCGCAGTGCCCGGGGGCAACAAGCCAGCTGGCGCCGCCTGGCTGATACTTTCATCGATGATCGGATCCATTTTGCCGTTTAATGAAAACAGCCACACGCTGTCGCCATGTTTGCCGGTTGCGTACATCGAACCGGCGGCGATGATTGCAATGTACTGAGTGCCTTCATACATGAAGGTTGATGCAGTGCCATTCACGCCAGCGTCGGTCTGGAACTCCCAGAGCTTGTCGCCGTTCTGCTTGTCTAGCGCGACCACGCGGCCATCGTTACGACCATGAATCACCAGGCCACCGGCGGTAACAATCGAACCGGCTGAACAGCTGTAATTCCATTGCTGGCTCCAGTTGATCTTGTGAGTCGTAAGATCCATCGCGACAAACAGCCCACGCGCTGGAATCGTGGTGAGGTTAAACGCACCACCCATCCACATCTGGTTGTGGGTCGGCGCTGAGTTTTCCGCTTCGCGTGAAGCTCCGCCAATACGATCGTTGGCGCATATATACATCAGGTGTGATTCGGGATCGTAGGCTGTTGGCGGCCAGTTGACGCCGGCGAGCGGTTTGTAGAGTACGGGTTCGGTCGCGAATGGCGTAAAGGTGCGACCCTGGTTCGTGAGTTTAAAGCCTTCGGGCGCGGCATCGATTTCATTGGGCACCACATAATCGCCGATTGGCCATGGCTGGGTGGCGGCGGTCGCATTGCGCGGCTCCTGCGGCACTTCGCGTTCTTCAATACCGATGAGAGGTGCGCCGGTGACACGGTCGAGAATATACAGAAAGCCCGATTTGGACACCTCGGCAATACCTTTGCGTGGCACGCCATTCACCTCGGCATCAAACAGCACGACCGGGCTTGGTGAATCGTAATCCCAGATATCGTGGTGCACTTGCTGGAAGTGCCATTTGTATTCGCCGGTGGCGGCGTCGAGAGCCACCATGGAAACTGTGAAAAGGTTGTCGCCTGCGCGATTGGAGCCGTTGAGGTCAGGGCCGGCGTTGCCCGTTGAAAAATAGAGTAGACCCAGTTCCGGATCGACGGCAGGGGTTTGCCAGATTGGCGCGCCGCCTACGGTCCACGCATCGTTGTCTTGTGGCCAGGTGTCATGACCAATCTCGCCGGGGCCGGGAACTGTGTAGAACGTCCAAAGCAGTTTGCCATCCTCGGCATCGAACGCCTTGATGCGGCCACGGATCGCCATTTCGCCGCCCGCAAAGCCGACGATCACCATGCCGTTGTAATAAAGCGGTGCCGCTGTGATCGAATAACCAAGCGCAGGATCTTCAGCCTGGATTTCCCAATTGACCTTGCCGGTTTCCTGATCGAGGGCAACCAGTTTTGCATCGAGCCGGCCCACATAGATTTGACCTTCGCCCATACCGAGGCCGCGACTGACCCAGCCACAACATACATTCACGTTGCCAGCATCGAGATTGGCGTCGTAGGTCCAGTGAAATTCGCCCGTTTTGACGTCTATTGCGAAGACGTCATTTTCCCCAGTCGGAACAAATAAGGTCCCTTCATAAAACAGCGGTTGCGCCTGGCCCGAATGATTTGGTGCGGCTCCTGAACCATTCATGTGCACGCGCCATTCGGCTTTCATGCCGCTGATGTTGCTGCGATTGATCTGGTCCAGCGGTGAGTAGCGCTGGTTGTTCAAGGCGCCGCCGTTGGTCGGCCAACTGTCGGTTGGGTACGCCGTCAGGTCGTCCGCCGAAAAAGCCGGCGAGGGCACTTGTGCAAGGGCAATCACAGGAACCGTGAACAGGGAGACAGCAAGGGTTTGCAAAACGCGGTTCAATTTCATAAAGCGCTCCATCGGGATGGCTGTCAGAGAACGGTAAAGATGAGGGCGATCATTATTACCCGATCGCAGATTATGTGTATAGCAGCCTGATTTGCTTAAAAATTTCAAGGAAAGTAAGCGACAGTTCACAAATCCCGTCAGTATAGTTTCCAGTGCGTCGCGCTAATTCGTTAGAATTCGCAGACTAATTCTCACACTAGCAAAGTAATATCATGTCAGGGGCCGGCAGTAGCAGCTCACAACCGTTCCAGGTGGCGCAAATTCACGCGCCGGCCGCGGTATTACTGAGCCAACTGCAAGATCTTGATAAAGACGAAAGCCTCAATGCCTTGACCACTTTATTGCAGAACCCGGTTCTGCTGGCCAAGGTCCTCGAATCACAAGCCAAAGCTATCAAGGCCCCGCGACCTCTTCGCGACCGGTTGACCGAAATCGATCCTGTATCGCTGGCGCGTACGCTTCGCAACGGTGCACTCCAGCAGGTATTGCAGAATCAACAGGTCGACGTTGCCTTTATCCACGAACATTGGAAGTTATCCCGATTTTCGGCGCTTATTGCACAAGAGCTTGCGCTGACCTGTAAACATCCCGAAGCCGCGACTGTTACGTGCAGCGCTTTTTTACTCCGCATGGGTATGCTGGTACTCGAACAGCAACATGGTCAGGCGTATAGCGAACTTGTCCTCGGTACAGCAAACCAGACGGAGCTATTGCGTGCCGAACAGGAAAATCTGGGCATCGACCACATCATTGCCGGTGAACGCCTGCTTGAAGCCTGGCAGCTCGATCCTTTCTGCATCGATGCAATGCGTTATCAGGCTTTGCCCGCAGAAACCGTAATCGACGCTGCGCCGCTCGTAAAAATTTGCTGGTTTGCGAACTATCTCTGCAACAACAAAAACGCGGAAGCGGCGGTTATAACGAAACTTGCCGAAAGTTTGTTCAATCTATCATCCATTGTTATTACTGAGCTGCTGGCGAAAGTGCAGGTGCAATATGCTCAGGAGTGTTCAGCGTATGGCCTGGGTTCCGGCAAAGCGGCTGAACAAAGCTTCAGTAGTGCGGCTGCACGTGGTCACGCCGAACAGCTCAAACAATATGTAGTTTCAAGCACTATCCTTTCAGCACTTGCCATGGAGCCATCCAGCACCGCTGCGAGTCTGAAAGTGCTGTTGGTAAATCTGTTGCTGGAAGCCGGTATCGAACCGAAATTTATTGTGTTCGCCCAGGACAATGCCTCTACACCCTTTCATGCAATAACAAGCAACAACGTACATCAGAATGCTGCGGGGCTGACGTTTCAGTGCGCCACAGGCCGCAATGTTCTTTCAGAAATTGTTGCCAGCGGCGGCTTCATCATCAGCGGCGGATATGCCTCACTTGCTGATCCCTCACTTGCACTAACCTCAAAAGAATTAACGGTGATCGACCGGCAGGTGCTGGATTTGCTCGGCGGTCAGACAGTGCTTTGCGAAACTATTCCAACGGAAGGTACGGCAAGAGCCTTGCTGCTTATCGGCATCCCCTTCAGTAGCGGCAATCTGTACCTTGCACGCA
This sequence comes from Pseudomonadota bacterium, assembly GCA_040386995.1. Lineage (GTDB taxonomy): Bacteria > Pseudomonadota > Gammaproteobacteria > Pseudomonadales > Pseudohongiellaceae > CAILUG01. The sequence continues at coordinate 78,263 of JAZKES010000007.1, forward strand.
CGGGAGTAAGGCAGCTTATCCGCAAGAAAATCGCAGGCTTTGTCGAAAAACAGGACGATGAAGGATTGTCGGCATCAACAATGGTGTACCAGCAGCGTGTGCGCGAAGCAGTGCATGAAGCCAATAATCCGCTGACAATAATCAAGAATTATCTGCAGATACTCAGCATGAAGCAGGGTGCGCAAAATGAAACCACTGAAGATATCAAACTTATAAAGAGTGAAATCGACCGTGTTGCGCGCATCCTTATCGGCTTGCGTGAGTCACGCGAGATTGAGGTAAAACCGCAGCAGATAAATATCAATCAGCTACTCGAAAAAATGCGGCTCATGTTCACGTTGGCAGCAGGCGAGGGTAAGAATGTTGCCATCAAATTTGATCTTGCGCCGACAAATCCGGGTATTTGGGGCAAACCTGATGCGTTAAAACAAATCCTGACTAATCTCGTAAAAAATGCTGCAGAGGCCATAAGTAAGAGTGGTAATATCAATTTGATAACAAAGGGCAATATTTATCTGCGCGATCAAATATTTGTCCAGTTGTGTATAACAGATGATGGGCCAGGCATTGCCCCGCAGGTTATGTCAAAGTTGTTTACAACAGGGACATCAACAAAAGGTGATCTTCACACCGGCGCGGGGCTAGCCATAGTCAATAAACTCGTTGCTGACATGCAAGGCCAGATCAGTTGTCAGAGTGATAACAACGGAACAGTGTTTAGCATTTTGCTACCACAGGTACGTTGATCCTACATATTTGAGGCAGTGCATGAGCCAGTCCAACATTCTCCTCGTGGATGATGAGGTCTTTTTGCTGCAGAGCTGCAAAGCTCTGCTTGAGGCTGCCGATTACTGCGTCACAACATCCCAAAGCGGCGCCGACGCGCTGGCGCTTCTAGTTCAGGCTCCCCAGGAATGGGACCTTCTACTGCTTGACCTACACATGCCCGATATGGATGGCCTCGCGGTGATGGCTGAAATCCAGCGCCTGGGTATTGATGTTGGCATCGTAGTGTTGAGTGGCGAAACCGGGTTTGACTGGGTTAGCAAAGCGTTCCAGCTTGGCGCGCATGATTACATCCGCAAGCCTTATGAATTCAGTTTGCTCAATAACACAATCCGCAATGCCATTCACAAGCGCGACATGGAAAGAAGTTTCGCGCAATTGAGCAAGCAGCTCGAGCGTTCAGAACGGCTGCATCGCTTCATGATCGAAAGTTCACCCGACATCATTTTTATCGTCGACAAGCAGGGCAATTTCAGATTCGTGAATGATCGTGCAGAAGATCTGCTTGGTTACAAAAAAGATGAATTGCTTGGCGAACATTTTTCAGTAGTGGTCGATCCCAATTCCATAGCCAAGGCGGAGAACTGTTTCAGTGAGCGTCGCACCACAATTCGTGCTGCACGAGACGAAGAAATCTGGCTCCTGTGTAAACCAGGTATCAGACCAACAGCAGAGCGCACGCGAATCGCAATCGAGCTAAATGCACTCGGTGTTTATGAAAATGAAACCGTTGATGAAAACGGCGTCGTACATCAAAAAGATTTTTCCGGCACCTACGTGGTCGCGCGTGACATCACCGAACGTATGGCCTCGCAGAAAATGATTCACTACCAGGCCTACCATGATCTGCTGACTGGACTACCCAATCGTGCGCTCTTCATGGATCGACTTGCCAACGCGATCAGCAGTGCGCGGCGCCTGAAAGAAAAATTATGCGTAATGTTTCTGGATCTCGATCGCTTCAAGAACGTGAACGATACACTCGGTCATGACATTGGCGACGAACTGTTGAAAAAAGTTGCTGATCGCTTACGCTCTTGCTTACGTGAAAGCGACACACTGGCGCGATTGGGCGGTGACGAATTCATTGTGCTGTTGCCGCGCATAGAATCAGAATCAGTATCGAATACCGTTGCAGAAAAAATTGTCAAAGCGATCAAACAGCCATTCATCATTGGCCCGCATGAGTTGTATGTATCTGCGAGTGTTGGTGTCGCTTCCTACCCTGAAGACGGCGCAACCGCAGACGCATTGATCAAGAATGCCGACATCGCGATGTATCACACGAAAGACCAGGGCAAGGATGGCTTCAATGTATTTACTCGCGAGTTGAGTGAGCGGCAGGAAAAGCATATCTCGATGGAAAATGAAATTCGCAGAGGTATTCGTGATCTTCAGTTTAGAGTGCATTACCAGCCGCAGGTGAATGCCGCGGATGGGCACATATCGGGATTCGAAGCCTTGCTGCGCTGGGAGCATCCTGAAAAGGGCTTGCTGACGCCTTCGTGGTTTTTGCCTGTTGCTGAAGAGTCTGCGCTGATTGTGGAACTCGGTGATTGGGTAATCGAGGCCGCGCTAAAGGAAATTCAGTCCTGGCGTAAAGAAGGACTTGAGGTGCCGAAGCTTGGCGTAAATTTCTCGCTTCGGCAGATCGAGCAGCCCGACTTCGTAGATAAAATAATAGCGAGTCTAAAACGCCATGATTTTCCGGGTTCAAGTTTCGAAATAGAAATAACAGAAAGTTCGCTCATGCTTGATCCTGAGCGAACTATCGACAAACTCAGGCAGCTCAGCAACTACGGCATCAATATCGCGATTGATGATTTCGGCACCGGATATTCTTCGCTAAGCCTGTTGCATAAACTTCCGATTAACAGATTAAAAATAGATCGTAGCTTTATTCAGGATCTGAGTATCGATTCTGATCGCTCGATTATCGAAGCAATCGCACACATGGCCAAAGGCTTGAAACTTGAGATGGTGGCTGAAGGTGTTGAGCAGGATTACCAGCTGCGATATTTACGCAAGCTGCAATGTCCAGTCGTGCAAGGATTTATCTTCAGCCAGAGCCTGCCGGGTGCAGAAGCGCGGCGGATGTTGGTAGAGAATGAAAACCTTGTTGTCCAGGCACCGAGGCTGCTGGCGTCACACTGAAAATGATGGTTCGCAGCTGAACATTATCAATTAATGATTAACTAATGTTCGGTCCAGTTCCCCGAGAGTCCCTAACTCAGTTTTTTACGCGAGTCACACGCGTCACAGATTTGATAATCCTCACCCGCTTCATCACGCGCGCAAGATGAACACGATTGCGCACGGCCAGTGTCAAGTTGACGATGCTGAATTGTGCGTCGCGATCCGTAGTCGTCATTCGTTCAATGTTGGCTTCCGTACTTGTAATCGCGTTGGCAATTGTTGCAATGATGCCGCGCTGGTGTTCGACCTCGACGCGCAGGTCGACAGTGAATTCACCTTCCACGCCGGGATCCCAGCGCAGTGAAACAAATTTTTTCGGATCGTTGCGAATCTCGGCGACGTTGTTGCAAGACTCGGTGTGAATGATCATGCCGCGACCTGTGCTTACATAACCCACGATGGGGTCGCCAGGCAGCGGATGACAACATTTTGCATACGTGATCAACAAACCTTCAGTGCCTCTGATCGCGAGTGATGATCCATCACCTTCATCCGTGATGATCGAGCTTTGATCCTCGTTCGGGATCAAGCGTCGCGCAACAATAAACGCCATGCGATTACCGAGACCAATATCTTCAAGCAGATCGTCCAGCACTTCGAAATTGGTTTCTTCAAGCAAACCACCGACTTTGTCTTTCGGAATGTTCGATAGGTGATAACCAAAACTCGACAAGGTTTTATTGAGCAAACGACGGCCGAGCGAGATCGCTTCGGAACGACGCTGGTTCTTCAGGTAGTGACGAATATTGCTGCGCGCCTTGCCTGTCACAACGAAGCTGAGCCAGGCCGGATTGGGCTGCGTGCCGGAGGCAATAATTTCGACAGTTTGACCACTCTGCAATACCTGGCTCAACGGCGCGAGTCGTCGATTGATACGACACGCGACACAGGAGTTGCCGACGTCGGTGTGCACTGCGTAAGCAAAATCGACTGCGGTCGAGCCTGCAGGCAATTCCATGATTGTGCCTTTCGGCGTGAAAACATAAATCTCATCGGGGAATAGATCAGTTTTTACGTGTTCGATAAATTCAAGCGAATTGCCGGCCTGTTTCTGCATCTCGAGTAGATCCTGCACCCACTGGCGCGCGCGGATGTGGCTCTGGTTGGGCCTGTCGTCAGACGATTTATACAGCCAATGAGCGGCAATGCCATTGTTGGCCATCGCTTCCATTTCTTCGGTACGAATCTGGATTTCAATCGGCACGCCATGCATGCCGAACAGTGTGGTGTGTAACGATTGATAACCGTTCACTTTCGGAATCGCGATGTAATCCTTGAAGCGGCCAGGCACGGGTTTGTAGAGACTGTGCACTGCGCCAAGAATGCGATAACAGGTATCAACCTGATCAGTGATGATGCGAAACGCAAATACGTCGGTGATCTCGCGGAAGGACTTACCTTTCTGGCGCATTTTTTCGTAAATGCTGAACAGATGTTTTTCCCGGCCGATCACTCGCCCCGGCATTCCTTCGCGCGTCAGACATGCATTCAGTGCAGCCTGTACTTGCGTGACAAGTTCCTTGCGATGCCCGCTGACATTTTTAACCGCTGCTTCGATTAGTGGTGCGCGCATCGGGTACAGCATGAAGAAACTCAATTCCTCAAACTCCACACGAATGTTGTGCATGCCGAGGCGATTGGCGATTGGTGCGTAGATGTCGATCGTCTCTTTCGCAATTCGGCGGCGTTTGTCGACGCTCAATACTTCGAGCGTGCGCATGTTGTGAAGGCGGTCGGCGAGTTTTACCAGAATGACACGAATGTCTTTCGCCATCGCGAGGGCCATCTTCTGGAAATTTTCGGCCTGCACTTCGGCCTGTGTGCTGAAATTCAGTTTGTTGAGTTTGCTGACACCGTCGACGAGGTTTGCGACAGTTTCACCGAACTGGCCGGCGATGGCTTCGCGCGTGAGTCCGGTATCTTCAATCACATCATGCAGCATAGCCGCCATCAGGCTTTGATGGTCCATGTGCATTTCAAACAGAATGCTGGCAACAGCGAGGGGATGGGTGACGTAGTTTTCGCCGCTGCGGCGACTTTGACCTTCGTGGGCCTGTTCTGCGTAGAAGTAGGCCCGTCGTACGAGATTAACCTGTGCGGGCTCGAGGTACGCTTTCAGGTTGGTGGCCAGAGCATCGATATTTTGCATACTTTGCATCATGATTCGATCCACTCAGGCCACGTTGTATGCAGCCTGTTATTCCTCGTCGGAAGGTTCTTCCAGGCTGGCTTCTTCAACATCCGGGGTTTCTTCATCTTCATCCTTGGCTGCTACGGCACCTTCAGCATCTTCATCATCTATCAATTCGGCATCCATAGCTTCTTCAATGGTGATTTCCTGACGTGCTTTGCGGAGCGCTTCTGCTTCTACGAGATCACGCAGTTCTTCAGCAGGTTCGTTATGGGCTTCGGCCAGAATGGATTTGTTGATAAAGCCGGCAGCAATTTCACGCAAGGCTACAACGGTTGGTTTGTCATTGTCTTGTGGCACCATCGGTTCTTTGCCACCAGTCTGTAACTGACGCGCTCTGCGGCTGGCGATCATGACCAGTTCAAAGCGGTTTTCTACATTTTCCAGACAATCTTCAACTGTAATGCGTGCCATAGGATATCCTGCAATTAGGGTTGTTCGGGTTATTCTGAAAGGCTGGAGCCAACGCTTGAAAACGCGCTGATGATTGCTTCCAGGGGGCGGCAATTATAGACGTAAAAGCGCGCTCAGGATAGCAACTCGTCTAAAAGTGCCTGATTTCGTTGTTTTTGTACGACGAGGCGTAGTTGTGTGCTGCGCAGGATTGCCTGCAAATCGGCGAGTGCGCATTCGAACTTGTCGTTGATGACAAGGTAGTCTGCCTCTTCGTAGTGGGACATTTCATGGACGGCTTTCTCCATACGTGCCGCAATCACTTCCGCGTCGTCCTGGCCGCGGGTTGTGAGGCGTTGCTGCAGTGCATCACGCGAGGGAGGCAGTATGAAAATGCTGATGGCCTCGGGTACAAGTTTCTGGATTTGCGCGGCACCTTGCCAGTCGATTTCGAGAATTACGTCCCAGCCCTGGGCAAGCCTATGATTCACCCAATTGCGTGAAGTCCCATAAAAGTTGCCAAATACCTCTGCATGTTCGAGGAAATCTCCGTTTACCTGCATGCGTTTGAATTCGGTTTTATCGACGAAATGATAGTTGTCACCGTTAACTTCGCCCGGGCGCATGGATCGCGTGGTATGGGAAATTGATACACACAGACCCGCCTTGCCGGAGTTATCCAGCATGGCGGCATTCAGTAGAGCCTTGACCAGCGAAGTTTTGCCCGCGCCTGATGGTGCGGAAATGAGATAAAGGCAACCCTGGGTCATGAAAAAACGCTTCCTGTACTATCTGGGTTTAAACAGGGTGGTTGTCCTGCCAAAGCCGCCTGCTGCATTGCCCGGAGCAAAACAGCGCAAAGAATAATAGCAGGGTTTAGGTGTCGCAAAAAACGAGAAGTGCGCGGTTATTTGGAATCTGTGAGCTATTCAATATTCTGGATCTGCTCACGCATCTGTTCGATCAACACCTTCAGTTCAACGGCGCAAAATGTGGTGGAAGTGACAATCGATTTCGAGCCAATCGTATTGGCTTCGCGATTGAGTTCCTGCATCAGAAAATCGAGCCTGCGGCCAACTGCCGAATTCTGGTTCAGCGTGTGCAGGACTTCCTTGACGTGAGTGTCGAGACGATCGACTTCTTCATGGATATCAGCTTTCTGGGTGATCAGCACGATCTCCTGTTCGAGCCGTTGTGGCTCGACCTGCAGCTGTAATTCGGCGAACTGGTTGCGTATACGTTCGCTCTGGGCGTTGATAATGCGCGGCAGTTCATTGCGAATCGTAGCCACGGTGGCGCTGATCGCTTGCAAACGATCCTCAATCAGAATCTTCAGCTGGGCTCCTTCGCGTATGCGTTGTTGCAGAAGACTCTGCACTGCAGTTGCGAACAGCTGTTGGGTTTTTTCTTCGATTATTTTGGTATTCTGCTCGTTTTCTACAACCAGACCGGGCCAGCGCAGAATATCCAGCGGATTGAGCGGCGCACTGCCGGGAAAACGGGAGATGATCTGCGCAGTGGTTGTCTGGAGCTGCTCAAGCACTTCTTCATTGATCGTGATGGAATTGGTAATAGCGGTATTCGGATGAAATCTTAGCTGGGCATCAACCTTGCCACGCTGCACACTCGCGCGTAGCTGCTCACGCAGCGGGCCTTCCAGATGACGCAGGCTGTCAGGCATGCGAAAACTGGGTTCGAGGTAACGGTGGTTCACCGAGCGGATTTCCCAGACCAGCGTGCCCCACTCATGTTCGGACTGTTGGCGGGCGAAGGCGGTCATGCTGCTGGTCATGGTAATTCCTGATTCATTTAACAAGTCCGGTGATGCTTTATCCGGATGACTTTCGACTATAACGGATTTAATACACAGAGGTAAGTAACGTAGTGAGCACCCCAAGGCCTAGCGGCAGAGCACCGAACCAATTGCGCGATATTCGATTGACGCGCAACTATACCAAACATGCAGAGGGCTCCGTCCTCGTGGAGTTTGGCGATACCAAAGTTATCTGCACGGCAAGTGTTGAGGCCAATGTGCCGCGCTTCCTCAAAGGTACCGGCCAAGGCTGGGTAACGGCGGAATATGGCATGTTGCCGCGTTCAACCGGCTCGCGTATGGACCGTGAATCTGCGCAAGGTCGACAGAGTGGCCGTACTCAGGAAATCCAGCGATTGATAGGTCGTTCGCTCCGAGCTGCCGTAGATATGAAAAAACTCGGGGAGAACACCATCAAGATCGACTGCGACGTGATCCAGGCCGATGGCGGAACCCGTACCGCCAGCATCACCGGCGGCTGTGTGGCATTGGTTGATGCCTTGAGTCATATGCTCCGCAAAGGCACGATCACGGTAGATCCGTTGCAGAAAATGATCGCGTCGGTTTCAGTCGGTATTTACAAAGGTGTGCCGGTGCTGGACCTTGATTACATTGAAGATTCCAATGCTGAAACGGACATGAACATCGTCATGACCAGCGCTGGCGGGTTTATCGAGCTGCAGGGCACCGGCGAAGCCGGGGACTTCCAGCTTGCAGAGCTCAACGCCATGGTCGAACTCGCACGTGTGGGCATCATTGACCTGATGGCCGTGCAAAAACAGGCGCTGAACATCCCTTAACCTCTCCGAACACCACAAATTTAGTTAGCGAGCTGAAGCCATGCAGGACTATCAGAAAGAGTTTCTGGCCTATGTTATCGAGCGCAAGATCTTGCGTTTTGGTGAATTCACACTGAAATCGGGCCGGCAAAGCCCGTATTTCTTTAACGCTGGCCTGTTTAATACTGGCCAGGCGTTGGCGTTCATCGGTCGTTGTTATGCCGCTGCCATTGAGGCGTCCGGCATTTCCTACGATGTGATCTTTGGCCCAGCCTACAAAGGTATCCCGCTGGCATCGGCAGCAACTATCGCGATGTCTGAGCATTTTTCCAAAGATGTGCCCTATTGTTTCAATAGAAAGGAGGCTAAAGACCACGGCGAAGGCGGCACAATTGTGGGCGCTGCACTTTCAGGTAAAGTTTTGGTGATAGATGACGTAATTACAGCAGGGACCGCAATTCGCGAAGTAATGGGTCTGATTCACCAGCATGATGCAACGGCCGCCGGCGTTATCGTGGCGCTCGACCGGGAAGAACGTGGCCAGGGCGAACTCTCCGCTATCGGGGAAATCCGCCAGCAATACGGCATACCCGTTATAAGCATCATCAGCCTGAGTCAGATCATTCAGTATCTTGAAGTTGCCGGAAACCCTGAACTGGAAAAATATTTGCCACAGTTAAAGGTTTACCAGGATCGTTATGGGATATTGCAAACACATCCAGCTGTTGGGAATTCTGCTGCTCGCGACAAATGAGCTGTATGCAGACTCCCTCCGTATCTATCGTTATGTAGATAACAACGGCCAGACTGCATTTAATTCATCCATTCCTGCCGACAGTGCCAAAAACGGCTATACGATTCTTAATACCAAAGGTGATGTGCTGGAAGTTGTTCCTCCCACGTCGACCAACGCGGAGCTGACTGTTCTCTCGGCGGACCAGGAGCAGCAACGCCAGGAAGCAGAAGCTCGCCTTGCCAGAAAAGAGGCTGATCGTGCTCTGCTACGCCTATACCACACACCCGCGGATCTCGAACGCAAACGTGATTTTCATCTTGCCGAGCTGGATATGCAGATTGCGGACAGAACAGCCGAACTCGCTGAACTTGATGCAGTGATCAGCGAACTTGAGCAACAACCCGAAAGTAGTGAACTAGCAAGAAAACAATCTGAAAGGGACAAGCTGGATACCGAGCTGCTTACGCTTGGCGCAAAACGCGACAACGAAGCGTTTGGTTTTCAGGAAGATATCGAACGCCTACGATACTTGCAGGGGCTCACGGAAAATACCGCTGCTAATTAGCTGCCAGTGCTCCAGCCAATTGTTTGTCGGCAGCTGACGAAAATCAGTTCGCACGTACTGACTGATCCTTCCCTCCATAAATGCTAATAACACTCCCGCTGTGCTGGTTGTTGTAACGGTCGTGCGCAAACCTTCTTTCAATTCCGCTTCGCGCAGCAGTTGACGCAACTGGGTTTCCAGCCGGTCCATGATCTGACAAACCCTTGCACGCAGTCTTTCGGTTTCGCCAGCCAGTGCGTCGCCATTCAGAATTCGCGTAATGCCCGGATTTTTTTCGGCAAACCCGAGCACCAGGAAAATAATCTTTTCACACTGCACCAGTGCCGAATCGGTTTCTGCAATGATGCGCGAAATACGCGTAAACAGCGTCTCTTCGATAAAGGAGATCAATCCTTCGAACATCCGGGCCTTGCTTGGAAAATGGCGATACAGCGCAGCTTCAGACACACCCACTTCGGCCGCGAGTGCCGCGGTAGTTATGCGGCCACCAGGATTATTCGCGAGCATGCTGGCAAGCACCTGCAGGATTTGCTCACGACGTTTTCCACGTTCATTGGCCATGTGAGCTCCGCTTATTTGCTCAGGTGTTTGTTGGTTATCTGTGTGCCGATGCCTTTGTCGGTGAATACTTCCAGCAGCACGGCATGTGGAATGCGACCATCGATAATCTGCGCGCTAACCACGCCTGAATTGACTGCATCAAGCGCACAATGGATCTTCGGCAACATGCCACCGTAGATCGTACCGTCGGCAATCATCTCGTTTACCTGTGCGGTCGTGAGGCCCGTCACCACATCGCCGGCCTTGTTCATTACGCCAGAGATGTTGGTCAGCAGGATGAGTTTCTCGGCGCCAACAAGAGCTGCAACCTTGCCAGCAACGATATCGGCATTGATGTTGTACGAAGCGCCTTGCGCGTCCGCTCCGATCGGGGCAATGACAGGGATGAAGTCGCTCTTCTTGAGCATGTTGATGATTTCAGGATTGATGGATTCCACTTCGCCGACCTGGCCAATGTCGATGATTTCCGGCTCCAGCATTTCAGGCGTCTGACGCGTCAACGTCATTTTTTTCGCGCGAATAAAATCGCCATCCTTGCCGGTTATGCCAATCGCTTTGCCACCATTTTTGTTCAGCAGGCTGACGATCTGTTTGTTCACGAGCCCACCGAGAACCATTTCGACCACGTCCATGGTCGCGCTGTCGGTTACGCGCATGCCATCGACAAAACTGGATTTGATGTCGAGCTTCTGCAGCAACGAACCAATCTGCGGTCCGCCGCCGTGCACCACAATTGGATGCATGCCAACGAGTTTCATCAACACAATATCGCGCGCAAAACTGTTCTTGAGGTGTTCGTCGATCATCGCGTTGCCGCCATATTTAACGACGATGGTTTTACCGGTGAAACGCTGGATATAAGGCAGCGCTTCCGTCAGTACACTGGCGATGTTTTGGGCAGTAGAGAGGTCTAAGGTCATGTGATTAATCCACGCTAGCGATTACTTACTTGCAACACAGGCAGGATTATACGCGAGGATGGCGATTGGGCCAGTCGTCTAGAACGGAAGTTTCAGCTCGGGCGCCAATGCACTTATCGCGGTCCTGAACAGACTCTTTACGAATTCCAGTTCAGTCGCGTTATCGGCTTCGAACCGCAGCACAAGACACGGGGTAGTGTTCGAGGCGCGGATCAAACCCCAGCCAAAATCAAAATCGGCGCGGATGCCATCAAGGTAATTCATGTTGGCGTGTTCGAAGTGCAGTTGCTCGCGAAACATTTCCACGAGCTGGAATTTATCCTGCTCGTCGACCTGGATAAAAAGTTCGGGCGTACTGACGCTTGGGGGCAACTTGTTGAGCAACTGCTGGGCAGTCGCCTGATATTTGTCCATTAGCTCCAGGAACCGGGCGGCCGCGTACATGCCGTCATCAAACCCGTACCAGCGATGTTTGAAAAATATGTGCGCCGAATATTCACCGCCAAGCAGAGCGTCGGTTTCCCGCAATTTTTGCTTCACGTACGAGTGGCCACTTTTGCACATCACAGGTACGCCTTGCGCGGCGGTGATTACTCGTGCGAGGTGATGACTGCTCTTCACATCAAACACAATTTTGGCGGCCGGGTTATCGGGCAGAATGTCCATCGCGAACGCGAGCAACATGTGATCAGCATCCAGCACTGATCCTGTGCTCGTGACCAGACCAAGTCTGTCGGCATCACCATCGAGTGCAATACCCAGGTCGGCTTGCTCGAGTGCGACACGTGCAATCAGGTCCTTCAGATTTTCGTAACGCGTCGGATCGGGATGATGGTTGGGGAAGTTGCCATCGATATCGCAATAAAGCGGAATCACCGTACAACCAAGCGATGCAAAGAGCTGCGGAGCGACAAGGCCCGCGACACCGTTCCCACAATCGATCACAACCTTGAATGGTTTCTGCAACGTAATAGTGGATGTGATCGCATTGATATAAGGTTGTTTGATGTCGAAGCTGATGGTTGAACCTTTGCCGCTATGCAACGTGTTCGTCATGATGCGATCGTACAAATGCGAGATCTGGTTGTCGGCCAGTGCCTGTCGCTTCAACACAATCTTGATACCGTTGTAATCGCGCGGATTGTGGCTGCCAGTCAGCATTACGCCCGAGTCAGCAATCAAGGTATGCGTCGCAAAATACATGAGCGGCGTCGGCACCACACCCAGATCAATGATGCTGCATCCTGAGCTCAATATGCCTGTCTTGAGTGCTGCAAACAGCTCCGGACTTGAGAGACGCGCATCGGCACCAACGATGAGTTTACGTTCGCCGGCATCGAGTGCTTCGCTACCAATTGCTTGCCCTATAAGACGAACACTATAAGCATCGAGACCTTGACCAACGATGCCACGGATATCGTACGCGCGGAAAATGTCCCGGCGAATTGCGGGTTTTTCGTTCATCGGCTGGCCTGCATCCGCACGGCTATCAGTTTGATGATGTAGCGCGCGAGTTGTTCTTTGCTCTGCTGTGGAAGT
>JAZKES010000007.1:90841-93972 GCA_040386995.1 Pseudomonadota bacterium
GATTTTTTGATCTTCTGCTGTGCCGGTTTGGCGGGTCGATAATCAGCAACAGCAGCAACGCCGATAAAAATATCGCCCGGATTGTTTTGGCAGGCGGCAAGCATCTGCTCGGCACTTTCAACCGCGATGAAAGAAACGCCGGCTGGCGGCGTTAGACTTGTCGGACCACTCACCAGAGTTACCGATGCACCGGCCTCAATCGCAGCTCTCGCGAGTGCATAACCCATTTTGCCGGAGCTGTGATTACTGATGAACCTCACAGGATCCACTGCTTCACGAGTTGGTCCTGCAGTGATGACAACGTTTAATCCGGCAAGTACTCCTGTCTCGAACAAACCTGCAGCTTGCTCCAGAAGTTGCTGGGGTTCCTGCATGCGGCCAAGTCCTACGTCACCACAAGCTTGCGCGCCGGCATCAGGGCCGAACACGTGAATGCCATTTTGTTTGATCGTAGAAAGATTCTGCTGAGTGGTTGTGTTGCCCCACATTGCCTGATTCATCGCAGGCGCAATCGCGACCGGACTTTTGCTTGCAAGACATAACGTGGCCAACAGGTCCTGAGCTTCGCCATGCGCCAATCGCGCCATGAAGTTTGCGCTCGCAGGCGCAACAAGAATCAGGTCGGCCCAACGCGCAAGTTCAATATGACCCATTGCCGCTTCCGCTTCGGTATCGAGCAACTGCGTGTGAACTCGATTGCCCGATAAGGATTGCATCGTCAGCGGGGTGATGAATTCCTGCGCCCCTTTGGTCATCACAACCTTCACTTGCGCACCCGCCTTGATTAGCAAACGGCATAACTCGGCACTTTTATAAGCAGCAATGCCGCCCGTTATGCCAAGAATGATGTGTTTATTGTTAAGGCTGGACATTAAGAAGAAGTTACTTCAAATGTTCGGTCGGGGATGACCGAAGTGGGGCGAAGCCTATCAACATGAACATGAACATTCAAACCCGTAGATTCGCCGAAAAGTTCCGCGTCGTCTGTTCATCCACACCAGAAACACCAGTAAGCCGGTGGTCTGAAAAAGGTGATGAGTCGTCCACACGTGATCACGCCCAGCCAACATAACAAGGACACAAGAGCAAAAACTTTTGCTCTTGCCAGTTCCTTCGCTTCAGGATTTTCGTGGGTCACGAGCCTGTAGCTCAATTGATAAAACAGCAACATGTTGACGCCGGCAAGCGCAATAAACAGCATTTTGCTCTGCACCGCAGGGTTGTATATGTACTGATCCGGCACAGTTGTTACGAACATGATGCCGGTGACGACATTCAGCAAGAAACCCATCACACCAAACGGCACCAGTTTGTGCAGCGCAACTAACGAAATACTTTTGCCGAAGCCGAGCATGCGCAAATCGAACAAACCAACAGTACCAAGCAATAGAGACAAGCCAATGAAATGCAGCGACTCGATGACCGGCCAGCCCCACGGCGAATTCATGAAGCCGTAAATTCCCATGCTGTGAGAAAACTCGAGTAGTTGTGCCTCCATGAATTGTCCTCAGCGAAAAATGCCAATCTTCAACAGCAACCAGTTTCAACAGCAACTAAAAACCCGTCAGCTAGCTCACGGTCAAAACGCTATAGGTATAAGCCAGGAAGCGACCGCAGGTGATAGCCGCTGCCCATATGAGCAACATGATTGCCGCTGTTGGTTTTTCACGGCCGCGCAGCGTGCTAGGTTCGCCCGGGCTTTTCACTGTCAGGACTGACGCAAGTTTTACAATCAATATGAGGCCGAAGATGATCAGGCTGATCTTTAGATAGAAGATTGGGTTGGTCAGTGATTTTGCGGGATAGGCTGACAGCAGCAGCAAGCCAGAGAACAAGCTCATCGCAGCACTGCTCCATAACAATGGGAAAAACTTCACGAGATTTTGCAGGCTTACACCCGGTGCAACACCCAGCACTCGCAAAGCAAAAGCACAATTGAAACCCGCAAGAAAACCCATCCCGATCGCGTGCAAGGTCAGTGCAATCGGGAAACCCCAAACGGACTCGCGCACCCAAAGGGCTATCGATGTTTGCTCAATCCAGGCGAAAAATTCCATACACGATTCGTCAGCTCTTGGCGGCCGTCACTCTGGCGTGGTGTTCACAATATAAAGCAAAACCGGATTCCAGCAGCAAGAATTAAGTGTGGCTTAAACCAGGGATAGTCCGGCAGGAAATTCTGATCACTACTAGACTGCCAGGATGCTGCATTCAAGGAGGAAACATGGCGATCAGTGACTGGCCTGAGCAGGAAAGGCCGAGGGAAAAATTATTGCTGCAGGGCGCGCAAAGCCTGTCCGACGCAGAACTCCTCGCAATTTTTCTGCGCACAGGAACCGTGGGACATACCGCGCTGGACCTCGCGCGCAATCTGCTCTCTGTCTTCGGTGGTGTGCGGGGTATTCTGGATGCCAAAGTGGAGGACTTCACAGCGCAGCCCGGCATGGGAAACAGCAAATACGCACAGCTTCAGGCGGTGGTGGAATTGTCCCAGCGGCATATGATGGAAACCTTGCAACGTTCTGACTGCCTGACGAGTTCCGCCCTGACGCGCAACTACATCAGAAGCCGAATGCGGTCCTACCAGAGAGAGGTTTTCCTGTGCCTGTTTCTGGATAACCAGCATCGTGTCATCGCCCAGGAAGAGTTGTTCTATGGAACGATCGATGGGTCCATGGTGCACCCGCGGGAAGTGGTCAGGCGGTCGTTACATCACAATGCAGCAGCGCTGATTTTTGCGCATAACCATCCATCCGGTGTCGCGGAGCCGAGCCAGGCAGACATCAGCATCACGCGCAGGTTGAAAAACGCCCTGGCACTGCTCGATATCCGGACTCTCGATCATTTGGTGGTAGGTGATAGTGAGGTAACGTCGCTCGCGGAAAGAGGATTGTTATGATGTGAATCCTATTAAAATCCGCTGAACTTATTTGAAATGACAGCCTGATTCTGAGGAAAAATACTGCAAAAGTAGCCGCCTCGGACTTATTTTCCAGTCTTTTTCTTGCCTTTGCGCGGACCTTTCTGGTATAAATCGCGCCTCTTTTTTTACGGCAAATTTCTGCTGTTTGTATTTCGAGGCAATCCCATGTCAAGAGTATGTATGGTTACCGGCAAAAGCCCTCAGGTCG
>JAZKES010000008.1:0-5535 GCA_040386995.1 Pseudomonadota bacterium
GGCTGCCGCTCACTTGCGATCCACACGCGCGTTTGTCCGCGTTTGGCAAGAGTCGCCCTGCCACTTTGCACCAGTGATTCCAGAAATATGGAATTGTCGGCCTGCTCTTCGTTATGCATTTCCTGATCGGTCATATAGCCAAGCAGCATGAGTGCATCATGAAGTTCATCGCTGCTGCGAATCCAGGGCCAGGCTTCTTCGCGCACGCGATCGATCGCTGCGATATCCAGAACGCTGTAGTCGCTTTCTTCGGCGGGATCAATCCAGCTGCGATTACGAATTGCATTCGTGCGGCGTTCTTCAAACGGTGCATCATCAAGGAACGCGTAAGGGCGCGCGTTGATGATTTCCTGCGCGAACGGCGAAGGTTCGCGCAGGTCGCGTGCGACGAGTTCGACGCTGTGGGTTTCAATCGCTTTTATGATCTCGAGTAATTCGTTGGCATCCATCGCTTCGGTGAGACAGTCGTTGATGGTTTGCTGCACGAGCGGATGCTGAGGCACTTCGCGTGGACCACTCAGATTTTCCTGACACGCAATCTGATCAGGAAACACCTGTGCGACAAAATCTTCTGCGGCCATACGCTGGAACTGTGGTGGCACACGTTTGCCACTGTTATTGCGCTGCACGGCGAGGGCACATGTCGTGTTCCACCGCCAGCGCACTTCGAACATCGGTGCGTCAAGGAGTGCCTGCACAAGAACATCCTTCACGGTTGCACTCTGCAGAAAGTTGAACACATCGGCCAGTTCGAAACTGTGTACGGAGCCGAGTGATATAACGATGCTGTCTTCGTTCGCCGCAGCTTGCAGCTCGAAATTGAACGTGCGACAGAAACGTTTGCGCAGTGCGAGGCCCCACGCACGATTCACGCGACTGCCAAATGGTGAATGCACGACCAGATGCATGTCGCCCACTTCATCGAAGAATCTTTCCATCACGATACATTCGCGCGTGGGCATTACGCCGAGTGCGGTGCTGCCCGTATGCAAATATTCAGCGAGCTGTTCGGCAGCTGAACCTTTGAGACCGAGTTGCTGCAAATGCTGGATGGCTGCCTGGGGTGATTCGGCTTGTAACTGATAAACGTCCGCGCGCAAACGCGACACCGCTTCGGACAATTCGCGCGTGCGACCGGGCGCTTCGCCAAGCCAGAACGGCAGCGAGGGCGGCTGGCCACTCGCATCAGCAACACGCACCTTGAGGCCATCGATCTTTAACAAACGCCAGCTGTGTGAACCGAGAATGAAGATGTCACCAGGAATAGATTCGAGCGCAAAGTCTTCGTTGATTGTACCAACCACGATGTCGTCCGGATCGAGCACTACCTGATAGTCGAACATATCGGGAATTGCGCCGCCGTTCGTCAGCGCAGTCAGGCGCGCACCTTTACGCGGGCGCACAACACCATTGATCTGATCGAGATGCAGCCACGCGCCTCTGCGACCACGGCGACTTGTGTAACCTTCCGCAACCATCTGGATGATGCCGTCGAATTCGGCACGTGTCAGATCGCGATAAACCCATGAACGGCTGATCCAGCTCCAAAGCTCATCAAGCGTGCAACCCGCTTCGTCATCGTCGAGGCTGCCGAGTTCAGCGATGATCTGTTGGGAAAGAACATCGAGCGGTTTTTCAGGTATGACTAATTTGTCGAGTTCGCCGCGACTGATACTGTCGAACAGCGCTGTACATTCGACGAGGTCATCACGCGAAAGTGGAAACAGGATGCCTTTGGGCAAGCCACCCACATGGTGACCACTACGACCTACGCGTTGCAAAAACGCAGCGATACTTTTCGGGGAAGCAAATTGCACAACAAGCTCGATAGCGCCGACATCGATACCCAATTCCATCGATGCTGTCGCGACCAGCACGCGCAACTGACCATGTTTGAGTTTCTGTTCTGCTGAGTGGCGATGCTCCTTGCTCATGCTGCCGTGGTGCGAACTCACGAGTTCAACACCGATGCGTTCACCAAGTGACAATGCGAGGCGTTCAGCAAGCCGGCGAGTGTTGACGAAGATCAGCGTGGTGCGATGTTCGTCGATGAGTTGCACAAGACGCTGATACAACTCATCCCAGACTTCATTACTCATGATTGCGGTGAGAGGTGATTGCGGCACTTCGATGCTGAGGTCGAGTTTTTTGCGATGGCCACTATCGACGATCACGCAGTCGGCAACACCGTCCTTGATATTTGGATTACCGACCAGAAACCGCGCAACCCAATCGACGGGTTTTTGTGTAGCGGACAGTCCGATGCGTTGTAGTGGTTGCTCGACGAGATTTTGCAGGCGCTCGATCGACAGCGACAAATGTGAGCCACGTTTGCTGCCGAGCATTGCGTGAATTTCATCGATGATTAATGTGCGCACTGTACTGAGCAGCTTGCGGCCACCTTTGCTGGTCAACAGCAGATAAAGTGATTCGGGTGTAGTAACGAGAATGTTGGGCGGTTTTTTGAGCATCTTCGAGCGTTCGTTCTGCGGTGTATCTCCCGTGCGCACCGCTACGTGAATGTCGACGGGTGGAAGGCCATGCAGATGGAGTTGCTCGGCAATACCCAATAGCGGTACTTCGAGGTTGCGCTGAATGTCGTTGCCGAGTGCTTTTAACGGCGACACATAAAGCACTGTTGTTGCTGATTCGAGGTGGCCATTACGAAGTCCCTCTTCCACGAGAGTGTTGATCGCGACATAAAACGCGGCGAGTGTTTTACCACTACCGGTTGGCGCCGCGATGAGTGTGTGCCTGCCAGCCATGATCGCGGGCCACGCGGCCGCTTGTGGTTCCGTCGGCGTGCCGAGCGTAGTTTCAAACCAGCTACGGGTAGCAGGATGGAAAGCTTGCAGCACATCTTGCTGTGGTCGTTTTTTACTCGTCATCTGCAGGTTTTTACCACTAATTCGTGGGTAATGTGAAAATATTGAGGAATCCAGAAGGCCCGGGCGTTCACTAGATCATTTGGGGTATATTAGACCCAACTTAAAGGGTCAGGCAGCAACTTTAGCATGCGTTTAAACATCAAATACAAGCTGTTCCTTGCGATCCTGTCGGCGCATTTTTTTGTATACCTGGCTATGTATAGTGCCGGTTATTACAATTTCACGAGTGGCTTTCTGGATTACATCAGCCGAATCGAAGAGCGGCAGGTGCCCGCGCTTGTTGAAGGCCTCGTCAACTATTACGCAGAAAACGGTTCGTGGGATCCTTTACGCGCGAACAATTCGAGCAGATGGATAGGCTTGTTGCGCGAAAGTATCGAGAGCTCGAGTGATCCCGATCCGTTGGCTGCAAGCCGTTTACGACCGATGTCGGGTTTTTCGCAAAATGACTGGTACTACACCTCCGAATACAGCCCTGCTCGCCCCTATCTACATTTACTTGATGCAGATCAGTCCATCCTCTTCGGCAACCCTGAAGCGTTCTCTGCTGCAGCCAACCTGAATCCGATAATAGTCAACGGCAGAGCTGTGGGTTATCTGGCCGTTACAAGTCGCCAACAGTTATCTGAACAGGCGGACGTGTTGTTTGCTGAAGATCAAAAGAATAACTTTCTCGCACTTGCGATCGTGCTTGTTTTTGTCTCTGCGTTGATTGCATTTCCTGCCGCGACCTTTTTAACCAGACCGGTTCGCGAACTCGTTTCGGGTACACGAGCGTTAGCAAGCGGCGACTACAACTCGCGCATCAAGGTACGTGGCAGTGATGAAATCAGCCAGCTTGCCGAAGACTTCAACACCCTTGCGCTCACACTCGAACAAAACCGCAGTGCGCGCCAGCAGTGGATCGCTGATATTTCGCATGAGCTGCGCACACCGCTCGCGATTCTTCAGGGTGAACTTGAAGCCGTGCAGGATGGCATCCGCCCCCTGAATACCGACACACTCGATTCATTGCACAACGAAGTGATTCACCTCAATACACTCGTGAACGATTTGCATGAATTGTCGATGTCGGATCTCGGTGCACTGGTATATGAAAAAGAGCCGATCAATATTGCGGAAATTGTCGAGCAAAGTGTCGATTCACACCGCGCACTTGCCATAAAACATAACATCAGCGTCGATCTTAAAATTGAAAGCTCCCATCCGGATCAGGAAATCCTGATGTTCGGCGACGAAGACCGTTTGATGCAGCTGTTCGATAATCTCTTGCAGAACACCTTTCGTTATACCGATGCGGGCGGAGTGCTCAATGTCATCGTAAAAGAAAATGCCGAACACGTTCGTATCGAATGGTTTGACTCTGCGCCGGGCGTGCCCGAAGCCGACCTGCAACATTTATTCGATCGTCTGTATCGCGTGGAAGCGTCGCGCAATCGGGCCAAGGGTGGCTCGGGATTGGGACTTACCATCTGCCAGAACATCGTGCATGCGCATGAAGGCACAATTACTGCGAGTCCTTCGCCACTTGGCGGGCTCATGCTCACGATGATATTCCCACGCAGACCGAACTTGATTGTTTGACACGTAAACGAGGGGACTGCTGTTTCCCAGGCAAACTGAATTTGCTGGAACCAGCTGTAGTCAGTAGACTGTCAGCAGTATTTGCAGTGCTGCTGGATATCGAACCAGATCAATAATAAGGGGCAACATGACACAACATATATTGATTGTTGAAGACGAAGTAAAACTAGCCGCGCTGTTGCAGGATTATCTGGTGCAAAGCGGTTTTGAAGTCGATGTTATTCATGATGGTTCATTGGTAGAAGCCTGGCTTGGCAGCCATCAAACCAACCTCGTTCTGCTCGACTTGATGTTGCCCGGCAAGGGTGGCGTGGAGATCTGCAAGGATATCCGTAAACATTCGCAGCTCCCGGTCATCATGATCACCGCGAAGGTTGATGAAATCGATCGCCTGCTCGGCCTCGAACTCGGCGCCGACGACTACATCTGCAAACCCTTTAGCCCGCGTGAAGTTGTGGCGCGTGCACGAGCCGTGTTGCGCCGTACTGATTCGAGCGAAAATCCGGCATCGCGTGGTTTGAATCTTGATATCGACACATATAAAGCCACCATCAATGGCATCGACCTGCATTTGACCGCGGTGGAATTCCAGTTACTCAAAGTATTGTCAGATCAGCCCGGCCGGATTTTTTCGCGCAGTGTGCTGGTCGATAAAATCTATTCGGATGGTCGCGTGGTCAGTGATCGCACCATCGATAGCCACATCAAAAAACTGCGTAAGAAAATCAACGCGCAGGTCCCTGATGTGGAACTGATTCATTCGCTGTACGCCGTAGGTTATAAGTTCGAGTGGTAGCTGATTTGAAACGGGAACGGCTTCAGGAAAGAAAATAGTTTCAAGAAGGAAAGTGGTTCCAGGATCGAAGTGGCTCTGAAATGGAAGGTGGTTTGCAGATGGAAGACAGATTGAAAGGAAATTCGACACAATCCAGGAAGTATCAATGCCAATAAGCAGTGAGCAGCCCGACAAAATAGATTTGCTTCGTGAGGGTGTTCGCAAGGGCATCCTGGCGCTGATGGTGATCTGCTCACAAGGCTGCATGTCTGCGGAAGAACTGCAGCC
>JAZKES010000008.1:5635-39170 GCA_040386995.1 Pseudomonadota bacterium
ACGCAGTCGTTTACCGATTGGCTCGCCGATTTGCGTAGCGAAGCCAGCAGCCTTGGCATCAGTGATCCCACCCTCACCACTGCGTTGGACGCGGTGGTCGAACCCATACCACGCATCATCGAACTTGATCGCAGCCAACCTGAACTTGTCCAGACCTTCACGGGCTACATGCGTAATCGCATGAGCGACCGGCGTATCGAACGTGGTCGTCGCCTGCTGGAGGAACACGGAGAGCTGTTCGCCGAAATTCAGCGCAAATACGGTGTGCAGCCTCATTATCTGGCGGCGTTCTGGGCGCTCGAAAGCAACTTTGGCGACGAGACAGGCGGCTTTTCGGTCATCAATGCGTTGGCCACGCTTGCTTATGATCCACGCCGCTCGCAGTTTTTCCGCGATGAATTGCTCAAAGCACTGCGCATAATCGATGAGGGCCACATTCCCGCAGCCGATATGACGGGCTCATGGGCAGGTGCGATGGGGCAATGCCAGTTCATGCCGTCAACGTTCATGGCCTATGCAGTGGATGGCGATGGTGATGGCAAGATCAATATCTGGGCATCGTTGCCGGATGTGTTTGCATCTGCCGGCAATTATCTTTCAAACCTCGGCTGGAAAGCTGACGAACGCTGGGGTCGCGAAGTTGTGCTGCCAACGAATTTTGATTTTGCGTTATCAGGAACTGGTGTTCGCAAAACAGTAACGGAATGGAACACACTCGGCGTTATGCGTGCTGATGGTTCGGCACTCGGCACTGCTGATATTCCGGGTTCGATCATTGTGCCGGCTGGAGCGAAAGGCCCTGCCTTCCTCGCCTACAATAATTTCAACACGATTCTCGAGTGGAACCGTTCCACCTTCTACGGCATTGCTGTTGGCCATCTGGCCGATCGATTTGCGGGTGAAGGCCCTATCCAGCACATGCCGGCAGTGGAAGAACGTGCGCTAACGCGCGAGGAAGTGCTGGAAATGCAGAATCTGCTCAACAGCCTCGGCTTTGACACAGGCACTCCCGATGGCGTTGCGGGTTCGCGCACGCGTGAAGCGGTGCGGACATATCAGCTGCGGAACAATCTGGTGGCGGACGGGTATGTGTCTTATGAGATGTTGTCGTTGCTGCGGACACCACCATCCAGTCAGTAGGAACTCTTGCTGGCCAACTGCGTTTCGCTCGTTTAGCTCGCGTTTGCTGCTGCGCCCAGAACGGGCTCACTCATCTTCCAGCGCAGCATTCACCCTTTGTACGAGTTCACTCGCTGATTGAGGATTGTTCACCAGGCGACCATTAAAAAACAGGCTTGGGGTGCCGCGTACACCGTTACGCGTGCCGCCACGTTGATCGGCAAGAATCTTGTTTCTCACTTCTACCAGGTCTGCGTCAGCTTTGAGTTGCTCCAGATTCAGCTCCAGATCCTTGGCATAACCAACGAACGTTTCGGTGGGGTCCTCCATTACGGTCCACAACTCCTGGTTGCCGTACAACACATCATGCATTTCCCAGAACTTGCCCTGGCGTCCGGCCGCTTCGGCATAACGCGCGGCGAGAAAGGCGTGGTTGTGTACGTCGAGTGGGTAGTGCCGAAACACCAGTTTCACCTTGTCGCTGATCTGGATCCACGCGCGCGAAATAACCTCAGTTTCAGTAAGACATGCCGGACATTGGAAATCGGCATAAACAGTAAGAGTTAGTTTGGCATCGGGATTACCACGCACGTGGTCAGCTTCACTAACGACATCCGGTGGCAAAGCGGGCGAACCTGTGAACAAGCCCTGCAGAAACACATACAACACCAGAGGAATGAACAGCACGAGTCCAGCCTTCCATGCCATCCCGCGCCATTTTTGTTTTTTGACTGCTGCTGCCTGCAGTTCTTCCCGATGTTTGCGCTGTTCTTCTTTCTTGGCTGACATCTACCGCTCCTGAATGACGCTTTCGCTGTTTGGACTTTGATCTTTATAAAGGCGTTCGCTATTGAATCACGTTTTTAGCCGCCTTGAGTTATTGAGCTAAACAGTCACCGACGGCCTGGTCTGCCGGCTTGATTCGATTCACGGTTACCTCAAATCAAATCGTTGGTGATCTTGTGTGACTCGTCGTTAACCCGCTCATTTACAAAAATTTGTGTGCAAAGAATATGGAACTTGGTTGGCCTTATGACGTCGCCTGTGATGTGGACAGGCTAATCTAATAGAATTGCGCTCTGCCTCACCACTGTTCACTGATTGTTAAGCTTGCTAATAGCATAGTAAACCACAGACAATCGGCGCCGCTTTACCGGTTAATGCATTGTTTAAAGGCGTTAACGGCTGTTAAAAACTTTTGTTAAAACAAAAATAAAACCAAGACGCACTATTTTTATATCAGAGGAGTCAAATATGTTATCGCGTTTCTTAATGTTCATAGCTTGCCTTGGTTTGTCAGCAATATTGTTTGCCCAAACCGGTCACCCTGCTAAAGGATCCTGGTCAGGTGAATTGAGCGCAGGTGCCGAAACAACCCGCCTGCGTTTGTTGATCGATGCGTTGAACGGCGATCTGTCTGGTGATATCAACCCCGGTCGCAATGCAGTAGAAATATCCTCCGTTGAGCTTGATGCGCCTACCTGGAACCTGACCATTCGTGCCCCCATGCCCGAAGGCGAACTCGTTCTTACCGGTACACTCAGCAACCTTGGTTCCTGGACTAACCGCAAGTACATAGGAACATATACCCAAGGCAGCAAAAGCGGCAATTTCGAATTTACTATCAACTGATTAATACCTATCAGGAATAGTTAAGCGAGTTCACGCAGGAAATTTAAATCGTACCAATTTAGGCCGTGATAGACTGATCTACGTAGGTTTACCACACACTTAACCAGCTTGAGCTAGCCCTCAAGTACCACGGAGAAACCACATGAAAACCAAACTTTTCGCATTAGCAGCTTTTGTACTGGGCGCCTTTGCATCAGCCCAGGTGCTGGCTCACCACTCTTTCGCAGCAGAATTTGATTCAGACAAACCAATCGACCTGCACGGCACTGTTGTTAAAGTTGACTGGACCAACCCACACACTTATTTCTACCTCGAAGTTGAAAACGACAAGGGTGACATCGAAGAATGGGCTCTTGAAATGGGCAGCCCAAACGGCCTGATGCGTCGCGGCTGGACTCGCAACACGCTGGAAATCGGCACTGAAGTATTTGTTAAAGGCACCCAGGCTCGCGATGGCAGCTTCAAAGGTAATGCACAGGCAGTAATTCTGGCTGAAGGCTGCCAGCGTTTGTTTGCGGGCACCAGCCAGCGCGATTTCGTTGAAGACGAAGCCGCACCTGCAGCGGAAGAATGCGCGCAATAATTTGCACGAAGTAACTGAACGCAAAACAAACTAACGTGCAAATTTCGGGGGAATATCCTGTGCAAATGACTTTTAAAAAATCTCTGCTCGCAGTGGCGACACTTGTCGCGCTGCAATCTACTACCGGTGTAATGGCGCAGCCAGAAACCAAAGACCAACCACGTACTGAAGCACCACGACTGGCCGACGGCACCATTGATTTTGGTGGCAACGGCGTCTGGAACCTGCCTTGGGTAACCGACTTCTCCGTAAGAATGCCCGGCTACAAAGAAGGCGATCAACCACCAATGCTGGCCTGGACCAAGGCGATGTTCGATTACAACAAGGGCAACAGCGTTAAATACGATCCAGAAGGTTTTTGCCTTCCACCGGGTGGTCCACGTTCCATGGGCACACCGTATCCTGCAGAAATCATCCAGGATCGTGATCGTATCGTGATCATTTTTGAAGGCGGCGGACACGTATGGCGCGAAATCCATATGGACGGCCGTCCACATCCAGAAGGCGACGCACTCAACCTGACCTATTTCGGGCACTCCACCGGCAAATGGGAAGGCGATACCCTGGTTGTTGATACCGTGGGCTTCAACGAAAAAACCTGGCTGGATTTTGGTGGCTACATGCATACCGACCAACTCCACACTGTTGAACGTTTCTCACGTCCGTTTAAAGAAGTGTTGCATTACGAAGCAACGATTGATGATCCAGGCGCCTACAGCAAAACCTGGGATGTAGCGTGGGACATCAACTGGTCCGATGGACAGGAATTGGCAGATTACGTTTGCCAGGAAAACAACAAGTTCCTGCTCGACATGCATGATGATCTTGGCCTGCCGTTCTTCGAGAAATCTTCGGGACTCTAATCCTTAGCACTCTAAAGTCGACTGTACCAAGAATCATAAAAAAGCCCGGCATCGACCGGGCTTTTTTATGTCTGTGCTTTATGTTCGACGTTTCAAACTGCGAGCTCAGTCTCCGGTTCAAGACTCTGGTCAAGCAGCTCCAGGCTGCGCTCCTGCTGCTGGACATGCCACATGCTGGCATAGAGTCCACCTGTCGCAAGCAAACCCTGATGAGTTCCACTTTCTACGATGCTGCCCTTATCGAGCACGAGAATACGATCAGCGTCTACGACTGTTGAAAGGCGGTGTGCAATCACGAGGCTGGTATGACCACGCGCAACTTCACGCAAGGCTTCGAGAATGCCACGCTCGGTTTTGCTATCGAGTGCTGACGTGGCCTCATCAAAAACCAGTATCGCGGGCTTTTTCAGAATGGTCCTGGCTATAGCTACGCGCTGTTTTTCGCCGCCGGAAAGTTTCAAACCACGTTCACCAACCATCGTCTGCGCACCCTCAGGGAGTTGCTTGATGAAGTCACTGAGTTGCGCATGTTGTATTGCTTCCCATATTTCATCTGCTGTCGCGGTAGGTCGACCATATTGGATGTTGTTAAAAATCGTATCGTTGAACAGCACCGTATCCTGCGGCACGATGCCAATCGCACGACGTAGCGACTGGATTTGCAGATCGCGAATATCAACACCACCTACCTTGATCGCGCCGCCACTGCAGTCATAAAAACGAAACAGCAGTTTGACAAGCGTGGACTTACCGGAACCACTCGCACCCACCACTGCAACCTTTTCACCGGGCGCCACCCGGAAGCTGATGTCCTTCAGGATCTCGCGTTCAGTGTTGTAATGAAAACTGACGTTGCTGAACACAACTTCCGGCAGGCTCGCATGTAGTGTCTTCGCATCTTCTGCCTCAGTGATCCGCGACTTTTCGTTCAAGAGGTCGAACATCTTTTCAATGTTGGCAAGAGCTCCCTTGATTTCGCGATAGACGAATCCCAGAAAGTTCAGCGGTATAAACAGCTGCATCATAAAAGTGTTGATCAACACAAAGTCACCAAGCGACATGCTACCAGCGACTACACCACGTGCAGCAAGCCAGAGCATTGCAGTCATTGACGTTGCAACAATTGCTGCCTGTCCGCCATTAAGAGCGAACAAGCTGACGCGGCTGTTGCGCTTTGCTTCTTCCCAGTTAGCCAACTCGCGATCGTAGTGTTCCGCCTCGTATTGTTCGTTCGTGAAATATTTTACGGTCTCGTAGTTGAGCAAGCTGTCGATCGCGCGATTGCTCGTAGCAGAATCTGCTTTGTTCATGTCGCGCACATATTGCGTGCGACGCTCGGTAGCAATAACCGAGAACACCACGTAAACCACAAGCGCCAGAAATATTATGCCGGCAAATGCCAAGCCGTAGTTGGACAGAAAAATTATGATGACGACGAACAACTCAAACAGCGTGGGGATGATGTTGAAAATCATAAACCGCAATAAAAAGCTTATCCCCGAAGTGCCACGCTCGATATCGCGCGACAATCCGCCCGTACGACGGTTCAGGTGAAAATCGAGATCGAGACCGTGCAGGTGATTGAAGGTTTGCAGACTGATGTGGCGGATGGTGCGTTCGGTGACACGACCAAACATGGTGTCGCGCATTTCGTTGAAGAGCACGTTCATGAAACGTGCGAGGCCATAGGCAAGTATCAACCCAACCGGCACGGCAACAAGCGCGGTTTGAACGTTCGAGCTGTCCAGACCATCCACGATGTATTTGAGAAAAAATGGCAGACTGATCGTGGCAAGTTTCGCTAGTCCGAGAAAGCCAAACGCGAGCGCGGTGCGCAATTTATATTCCATCAGATACGGCAACAGCATGCGTACTACATGCCATTTCATATCCATGCCGGAAATATCAGTTGCTTGGGGTTTGGGCATTGCGGAACCTCTTGGGGCCTGCACTTTGAAATGTTTCAACGTTATTGCTTACACAATGTCGTGGCTGACAATCGCATAAACAAGGTTGAAAAAAAACTGGATCAAAATTCTTCGAGACGTGACCTGATGCTGGCTTCGATACCGTTACTATCGAGGCCACATTCCGCAAGCATGTCGGATGCACGACCATGTTCGAGAAAACTGTCTGGTAATCCGAGGTTGAGCACGGGCAACTGCAGAGAATGGGCTTGCAGGAATTCGTTCACACCTGAACCCGCGCCGCCCTTGATTACATTTTCTTCTACAGTGACAAACAGAGCGTGAGTTTGTGCCAGCTGTTGCAGCAATTCAACGTCGAGCGGTTTTACAAAACGCATATCCACAACTGTTGCATCGAGCTGCTCGGCTGCAACTAGCGCTTCTTTTAGCAAAGTACCAAATACCAGCACGGCAACGGTGTGGCCTTCGCGTATCGTGCGCGCCTTACCTATTTCCAGGCGCTGCAAAACCTTGTTCAACACACAGCCAGTCGCTTTGCCGCGTGGGTAACGCACTGCAGCTGGGCCCGGAAAATGGTAACCCGTGTACAACATGTCGCGAGTTTCATTTTCATCGCTGGGTGTCATGACCACGATATTCGGCAGGCAACGCAGGTAGCTCAAATCGAAACTCCCTGCGTGAGTTGGCCCGTCTTCGCCAACAAGCCCTGCTCTATCGATGGCAAACAATACGTCGAGATTCTGTAATGCAACATCATGAATCAGTTGATCGTAGGCGCGTTGTAAAAAGGTAGAGTAGATCGCGACTACTGGCTTCAAACCTTCGCATGCGAGTCCAGCGGCGAATGTGACGGCGTGTTGTTCTGCGATTGCTACATCAAAAAAACGATCGGGAAATTTTTCTTCAAATTCACGCATGCCCGAACCTTCACCCATCGCGGGTGTGATGGCCATCAAAGCTTCGTCCGAGGCCGCCATCTCGCACAGCCAGTCACCAAACACTTTAGAGTAAGTCGGGATGTTATCGACTGAGCGTTTTTTTTCAGCGCGTGGCACTATCTTGGTGAGGGCGTGCATGCCGTAAGGATCTTCTTCGGAAGGTCGATAACCTTTTCCTTTGCGTGTGACGATGTGCAGCAGGCGTGGTCCTTTCATGTCCTTGATGTTATCCAGTATCTCGATCAGACGACCGAGATCGTGACCATCAACGAGGCCGAAATAATTGAATCCCAGCTCTTCGAAAATAGTCGCCGGCGATACCATACCTTTCATATATTCTTCTGCGCGATGCGCAGCCTTCATTGCAGGCGGTAGTGCGGACAACACACGTTTGCCGCCGTCACGTATAAAATTGTACGGCTTGCTTGCCCACATACGCGCGAAGTAACTCGACAGTCCGCCAACGTTGCGTGAAATCGACATATTGTTGTCGTTCAGCACGACCAACAGGTCACTGCCGAGATCGCCCGCATGATTGAGCGCCTCGAATGCCATGCCGGCAGTCATGGCGCCATCGCCAATCACGGCCACAACTTTGCGATCACTTTTCTGTTTTTCTGCGGCGACCATCATGCCGAGCGCCGCACTGATAGAAGTACTCGAATGGCCGACGCCAAAAGTATCGTATTCACTTTCCTTGCGGCTGTTGAATGCGGCGAGGCCACCTGCCTGGCGAATCGTGAGCATACGCTCGCGGCGACCTGTCAAAATTTTATGCGGATAACTTTGATGCCCGACGTCCCAGACCAGCCGGTCGTCCGGCGTATTGAACACATAATGCAGTGCAATGGTGAGCTCCACGACACCCAGACCCGCGCCAAAGTGACCACCGGTTTGTCCTACCGCATACAGCAGGAATTCTCGCAGTTCCTTGGCAAGACCAGCTAGTTGCGCGGCTTCGAGATCGCGCAAGTCATGGGGGCTGTCGATAGTATCGAGGAGGGGTGTTGAGGGCCGGATTACGGGAATTTCGTCAAACATCAGAACCAGCGTTTCAGATAGAACAGAGTTACATAAAGAATTGCACAAACGGGCTGCATTCTAGCGCAAAGCAAATGGCTCGTCTTTGTTGATAGGCTCATGATTTACGGTTGATCACGTAGTGGGCAAGCTGCTGCAGCGAAGTCGTATTGCCGGAAAAATTAGCCAATATCTGCAGTGCTTCCTCAAAGGTTTTGACAAGGCGACTCCGCGCGCCCTCAAGCCCCAGGATTGAGGGATAAGTGGGCTTGTTATGCTTCGCATCCTTGCCCTGCTGCTTACCGCTCACCTCACTTTCAGCTTCCACATCCAGAATGTCATCCTGAATCTGGAAAGCCAGGCCAAGCAGGCCTGCAAATTGTCGCAATTGTGTTAACTGGGTTGGCGTCGCCACATTAGTGCTGAGTGCTCCAAGCACCACACTCGCAGTAATCAACGCACCGGTTTTTAGACTGTGCATATCACTGAGCTCTGTTTCGCTCAGACGCTTTCCGGTTGCCGCGATATCAATCGCTTGGCCACCCACCATGCCCTGTGGTCCACAAGCCCTGCTGAGTTCTAGCACCATCTGCAGACGTATGGCATGACCAACTGCCAAGTGTGGCGAGGCTGCCAAACATTCAAACGCGAGTGCCTGCAATGCATCACCTGCAAGAATTGCGGTGGCTTCGTCGAACGCGATGTGACAAGTCGGCCTGCCTCTGCGCAGCACATCATCATCCATTGCGGGAAGATCATCGTGGATCAGGGAATAGGCATGGATAAATTCGACGGCACATCCGGCAATGTCCGCACAAGTATGATCACCACTTACAGCTTCAGCAGCAGCGTAAGAGAGCATGGGGCGTAAACGTTTGCCACCATTCAGCACCGAATAACGCATGGCTTGCTGAAGTATGTCTGGCGCACCTTTTTGTTTAAGACATGCCACAAGCCGAGCATCAACACGCTGCTGCCACTGACTCATACACTTGAGAAATTCGGGACTCACTCAGTCTTCACTCTCAGCATCAAACGGCACAGATTCCGGCAGGTGGCCGTCTTTGACCAAGAGGTTTACTTTTTGCTCGGCCTGTTCAATTGCGGCCTGACATTCACGAGTGAGTTTAATGCCCTGTTCAAATGCCTTGAGTGACTCTTCAAGACTGAGGTCGCCTTCTTCCATAGCTTCCACCAGCGCTTCAAGATTGGCGAGCGCTTCTTCAAAATTAAACTTGCTGGTCTTACGCGTCATGTTTCCCTCAATTTTCCTTAATTTATTGCGCAATTCTTTCTTGGAGAGCGGGTCTAGCGCTATATGGTGGTGGCTTACAAAAATGATGGACGCACATGCTAAAGCCATCCGGGGAAGGACACAACGCAGTCGCTATTTTCCCGGGTATGATTGAGTTATTAAGCCCTTATTAAGTCGCTCAGTCATACACTTTAGGCACCTGACTGGAAAAGGATTACCAGCCTTGCAGTCCCGATTTCGGGAGCTGGGGTAGCAATAGAATCCCGGGAGAAAAACGGTCAATTTTGCAGACAGGAGTCAAACAACGTGGCAGAATGCAGGGGCTGGCGAGGAGTATCTGATACTCGTAAACCACACTGAATTGCCTTAAATAGATGTTCCAACGGACTACTCTAGTAGATGGGGAAAAATACCATGAAAAGATTTGCAATCACCGGAGCGTTTTTACTGAGCTCACTGTTATCAATCACTGCTATTGCTGCTGACGCTCCAACTCCGGAACAGAAGGCTGCAACTGACATCGCTAACCGTCAGGCTGTATTTAAACTGTTGTCATTCTCCAATGCTCCCCTGGGTGGCATGGCGCGTGGCACTACACCTTACGATGCCGCTGCTGCAAAAGCTGCTGCAGAACGCATTCAAGTGCTTGCTGCAATGATTCCTGAATTGTTTGCTGCTGACACCACTGGTCCTGTAAGTGCTGCTGCAAAAACACGCGCTGCAGACACCATCTGGGCAAGCAAAGCAGACTTCGACATGCTGGCTGCTGATCTTGGCGCAGGCGCTGCGGCTGCACTGGAAATCCTGAACACTCAGGGTGAAGCCGGTGTGAAAGATGCAGTTGCTGCAATCGGTCCAAAATGTGGTGCTTGCCACGACCGTTTCCGTCTGGAATAAGTCGTTTAGACAATCCGCAAGACATAAAAAAACGCCCCTGATTGGGGCGTTTTTTTTGCTCGTTCACTTCGTGTTTTACCGCGAGATTCTCTCTGCACCCATCTTCAATCAAAACAGGTGCAGACAGTAATAAGGCCTCTTATTCGACGCTGCTTTCAGCCGCGCCTTCAGCACCACTGTTCGGGTCATCTCTCGTGAAGAACGCAGCGTAAGCGGCCTGATCTTCTTCTGTGAGCTGACTGGTGTGTTTAACCACATCTTCCATCTCGCCACCGACGAAATCAAAATTGGCAGTCATACCAAGTTGTAGCAAACCAACGAAATCTTCCTGTGACCAGCTGGACAGTTTAGAAGGCGTAATCTCTGGAGCGATCATGTCCGCGCCAGCATACTCGTTGCCCAACTGCATCATGCCGAATACATTGCGCGGCGTATGACATTCGCCGCAATGGCCCAAGGCACGCGCAAGATAAGCACCGCGTTGAATCTGTGGATCATCGGAGGTAATAGCTGGCGGTGTACCTTCAAGGAAACCAGCCATGATGTTCCAGCCGGCCATCATCCAGCTGAACTGCCAGGCGGGCAGATCATGCTCTACAACCTGATTGCTGATGGCGGGAATCGATTGAAGATAAGCTGCAACATCGAGCACTTCCTGATCAGACATATCTTTGTAGGATCGGAAAGGAAACGCGGGCCAGTAAAAGCCGCCACTGGGCTTACGACCATGTTTTATCGCCAGCAAGAAGTCCTTGCCACTCCATCCTCCAATACCTGTTTCGACATCAGGAGTGATGTTGGGCACATGGAAAGTACCGCCGAAAGGCGATTCGATTTCATAACCGCCGCTTGGTCCTTCAGCACCCTCGAGCTCGTGACAACCACCACAACCTCCGGCCTGATAAAGATAAGCGCCGCGCTCGATGGACGCTGCGTCGGTCGCAATTTCGGGATTGCCTACTGAAGGCATACCAAATGCCCAATACAGAATCCCCAGCACTACTACTGCTGCAACCAGCAGCGTTGTATTCTTTTTACTCATCACGTTGTTCCTTGTTGATCCTTATTAATGACTATGGTCTGCGCTTACTGAATTTGTTCTGCAATATCCGACCTTCGAAAGACCAGAGCCCGCATTTTAACAGGGTGAATCGTTTGCGTATGCTGCAAGTTTACTTCGACAAAGGCCCTGCAGATTTTCTAAAACTCTAACAAGCAAATATGGAGGTAATGGGCAAATATATTTTTGTATTTACTGCTTATACACATAATTTACTCCAGATCATCAACCTGGACTTTTTCTGCCAGGGCATGCTGATGCGCCTTGTGTTCAAGCTTCTGCGCACGTCGCTGCTCAATGCTCAAGCGTGCTTCTGAGCCAAGATGAGCTTCACCTCTGGCCGCAGCGAGCTCTATTTGTCGTTGGCGTTCGCGTAAGTTACCCAGTTGTTCTGAAGAATTGCGGCCAAAACAACGCGGACAACTAACACCTTTCTCGTACGAGGAATGTTGTTTGTCGACATCTGTAATAGGCAGGCGGCACGCATGGCACTGATCATAACCACCCTTTTCAAGCTGATGATTAACTGCAACACGATTGTCGAACACAAAACATTCACCCTGCCATAATGATTCAGTCTCAGGCACTTCTTCGAGATATTTGAGAATGCCACCTTTCAGATGATAGACCTCAGGGAAACCTTGCTCCTTCAGATAGGCCGTCGATTTTTCACAGCGAATACCACCCGTGCAAAACATCGCAATTTTTGTGTGTTTGGCAGGATCGAGATGCTGGCGAACGTATTCCGGCAATTCGCGGAACGACTCGGTATGAGGATTGAGCGCGCCTTTGAAGGTGCCGATCTCGATCTCGTATTCATTGCGGGTGTCGATCAAAAGTACGTCGGGATCGGAGATCAATGTATTCCAGTCCTTCGCATCGACATGTGTTCCCACTGTGCGGTTGGGATCTATACCCTCGACGCCCATCGTCACAATTTCATTTTTGAGTTTGACCTTGCTGCGATAGAACGGAATTTCATCATCGAAGGATTCCTTGTGATCGAGATCTTTCAAGCGCGGATCTTGTTTGAGCCAGGCTAATACTGCGTCAATCCCTTCTCTGGTGCCGGCGACTGTGCCGTTGATGCCTTCGCGTGCGAGGAGGATGGTGCCTTTAACAGAGTGTGATTGCATCACAGCAAGCAAGGGTGCCTGCAGGTTCCTGAAGTTATCAAGCGCGACAAAATGATAAAGCGCACAGACAACGATGCGCGGCGTGGTGGTATTCATGCGTTTTCCTGATGCGAGTCGGAGCGTAAGTCCGGAGCACGCGTATTATACCGCTGTGATTGATGTAGTCAGCACTTCAGCTTCACTCAAATTTCCATGAGTTGATCAAGCGCAAAAAATTCTGCAATTTGTGCTGGATCCGGGGCTGATGCGAAGAAAGGAATTTCTGCGAGCAACGGCACATCGAGAAGTAAATTCAAGGTATCGCGATTTTCTTCATAACACTGCATGTCTGGATCCATTCTGTTAGCGACCCAGCCAGCGAGCTCCAGACCATCATGTGTTATCGCCTCAGCCGTGAGCAGCGCGTGGTTGAGGCAACCGAGCCGCATCGGCACCACGAGAATTACCGGTACTTTTAACTGTTTGGCGAGATCCGATAAAAATTCGCGCTCGTTGAGCGGTACTCGCCAACCACCAGCGCCTTCGATAAGCGTGAGGTTCGCGCGTTTAAGAAGTACTCCCTGACAAAATCCTGCAAGCCTTTCGACCCTCACGCGTTTGTCGTTTAATTTTGCAGCAATGTGCGGCGCGATGGCCTGCGGAAAACAAACAGGATTCACCTGTTCATACGGTAGCTGAATTGTGCTGTGAGCCTGCAGCAACAGCGCATCCGAATTTCGCAAACCCTGGCCGGTATCAACAGCACCGGCAGCAACAGGCTTGAAGCCAATAGTTGTGTATCCGGCTGCTGATGCAGCTTTTAACAGCCCACAGGCGATCAGTGTTTTACCTGCATCGGTATCAGTGCCGGTAATGAAAAAAGTTTTACGCTTGTCTGCCATGTTTCTTCGTCGCGAGTACTGCTGGAACTACTTTGTGAGGAAATCGGATCTACTGTTTTCCACCGGACATCAACCCAGGTTTCGTTAACTGCAGGTAGAAAATTTCAAACGTCACAGGAACTCCCTCTGCTGTGCGTTGCTCGGAAAATGCCTGCTCGGCTGCCGCGAGAGCTTTACGACTGGTGAAGCCCTGCGCCTGTTGGCTGTTCATGTTGTACGCCCCCAGACCTTTGAGTTCTTTGCCCACAGCTTGCAGGGATGTATACCGACGCTCCACGAGTACCGCCTTACCATCAACCCCGAAACCAGCAGCTTCAGCCTTAGACAATAAATCAGCGAGAGGCGCAAACTCATTCACGTGAACGTAATCATCGACACGTGCCCACGCGGTTTTAATTTCATGCAATGTTGAGGGACCAAAGGTACTCAACAGAATTTTCGCGCCCGGCCGCGCGATACGAAACAACTCGGTAAACAAGGCTTCGGTACGCGCACACCACTGTATCGTGAGGTTTGAAACCATAAGATCAAATTGTGCGTCGCGTAGCGGTATCGCCTGTACATCTGCACACACCAGCATGCAATTTTCAATGCGATGTTGCCGCGTCGTTTGCAACATCGGCATAGCCATATCAAGTACAAGCAGCTGACTGTCAGGAAATTGCTCACGCAACTTAACACTGCAATAACCAGTACCGCAGCCAAGATCAATCATGTCCTTTGCGGTAAATTCCGGCTCTATCAAATTAAGCAACTGATCAGCGACCTGCCGTTGTAGATCAGCGTGTAAATCGTAGTGCGGCGCAGCACGGCCAAATGCGCGAGCAATCAGTACACGCGAAATCATGGTCGCTCCCTGCCAGCGCGAATATCCGGCGCGAGTTCTTCAAGCGCATCCAGCAAGCGCTGCAATTGTTCAATGGTATGCGTAGCGCTGAACGTAATGCGCAACCGTGCAGTACCTTGCGGCACAGTGGGTGGGCGGATTGCGGTTACAAGCAAACCCCGGCTTTCGAGCTGCCGGCTGATTTGCAGCGCAGTATCTGCGGAACCTAACAACAAGCCTTGCACCGGAGTTATAGAGTCAGTCAATGCGAGTCCAAGCTCACTGCATTTTTTGCGAAACATCATGATGAGTTTTTGTAAATGTTCACGTCGCCAGCTGTCATTCTGAATCAGACGCAGACTGCAACGTGTGGCTTCCGCAACAGCGGGCGGCATCGCTGTTGTATAAATATAAGGACGACAGAACTGAATCAGCGTTTCTATCAACTCGTCACTGCCAGCCACAAACGCTCCAGCTGTGCCGAATGCTTTGCCGAATGTACCTATGAGAATCGGCAAGCGATTTTCATCAACTACATGACCTTGTTCACGCACCGCCTCTGCAAGTCCGCCGCCCTGAGAACCCAGTGTGCCGAAGCCATGTGCATCATCGATCATCACAAGCGCATCATGTTGTTCGGCCAAATCGAGCAAATTCGCGAGCGGCGCTACATCGCCATCCATGCTGAACACACCGTCGCTGACGATGAGCCGTAGATGATCACCTGAGGAATTTTTTAATAACGCGGATAACCTGTTCATATCACCATGTGGATAACGATTGAAACGTGCGCCCGAAAAGAGGCCTCCATCGAGTAGTGAGGCATGATTGAGCCGATCTTCAAAGACATAATCCTGCTTGCCGACCAAACACGAAATAACGCCAACATTTGCCATATATCCGCTCGAGAACACCAGCGCGCGGCTGCGGCCCGTAAATGCCGCGAGTTCTTCTTCCAGCGCATGATGGGCTGTGTTGTGTCCCGTCACGAGATGAGAGCCGCCACTACCAGCACCATACAAATCGAGACCATTTTTGAATGCCGCGACTACTTCAGGATGTGTCGCGAGTCCGAGATAATCGTTGCTGCAAAATGAAACACAGGTTTGATCCCCAGTCATCACAACTGGCGCCTGCGCTGACATCAACACACGCCGAGTGCGATAAAGATGTTCGTCCTTGCGCTCTTGCAAACGTTTGGCGAGACCTGATCTGAAACTGTTCACGTGTGCTGGCACTTCAATGCGTGGCAGCAGCGTCGTAGAAGGCTGGAGCATCGTGGCTTGCAACCTGATGAGTAAACTCTTCTTCGGTGACTGCTCTGCTTTCCGGATGAATACCCAGGCGCTTGAACAAGGCCATGTCGTCATTCGCAAGTGGATTCGATGTGGTGAGCAACTTGTCACCGTAGAAGATGGAATTCGCGCCAGCAAAAAAACACAGCGCCTGCATCTGGTCATTCATTTGTTCGCGCCCGGCAGACAAGCGCACATGAGATGCTGGCATCAGAATACGCGCGACAGCGATTATGCGCACAAAATCGAACGGATCGAGATCAGCAACATCCTGCAACGGTGTGCCCTTGATTTTGACGAGATGATTGATCGGCACACTTTCAGGATGCTGCGGGAGATTCGCCAGTTCGCGTAAAAATCCGACTCGGTCGTTCTGGCTTTCGCCCATGCCCACGATACCGCCACTGCACACCTTGATGCCCGCACTGCGCACGTGGTCGAGAGTATCGAGGCGTTCATCAAATTTACGCGTGGTGATGATTTTCGCGTAATACTCTCGCGAGGTATCGATGTTGTGGTTGTAGTAATCGAGACCTGCGGTTGCCAATGCTTCGGTCTGTTCCTTGCTGAGCTGACCCAGTGTCATGCAAGTTTCGAGGCCGAGCTCTCGCACCCCCTTAACCATTGCAAGCACCGCGGGAAAATCTTTCTGCGACGGATGTTTCCAGGCTGCACCCATGCAGAATCGCGAAGCGCCGTTATCTTTCGCTCGCTTTGCTTCCTGTAGAACCTTTTCGACCTCGAGCAGTTTTTCCTTTTTCAGCTCAGTGTTGTAGTGACCACTCTGCGAACAGTATTTGCAGTCTTCCGGACACGCACCGGTCTTGATCGACAGCAGAGTACTCACTTGCACGGCATTGGGATCGAAATGTTGTCGATGGGCAGTGTGAGCCTGAAACAGCAAGTCATTAAAGGGCAACGCAAACAGCGCTTCGATTTCATGGTTCTGCCAGTCGTGGCGCAAGGGAGAAGACATAAGGGTTCCTTTCATTTGATGCTGAATAATTTGGCCAGGCAGCTTCGCAGATTTGATCTAGACTGATGGGGCATGGTCATTGTCATCGTCGTTATCGTCGGCACTGAGCGCGCGTTCGCGAGGCAAAAACCCGTTATAAATCTGACTATCAGAGCTTGAAAAGCGCAGCTTGCTTACGCGGGCAATGTTAGTGGGGCACCCTGATATGTCAACCAGCTTGATCAATAAAGTTTCCATTTGGGCAAAAAATGCACAGTTCTGGCTGATGCCCGGTACGTGTATTGCCTGCCAGAGAGTCAGTCACTCAGCGGTGGATTTGTGTTCGGCGTGTCTTGGGCGCTTCGCCGCGCCTGAGAATCCGTGTACAGGATGCGCGTTACCCCTTCCTGTGGATGACCTTGGTGCCACGCTTTGCGGCAAATGCCTGGACTCAACGCGCCAGATCCAGAGAACCATCGCTGGGTTTGCCTATCGGGCACCTGTCGCAGGTTTGATAGGCCAATTCAAATATAAGGGCAAATTGCAGCATGGTCGTGTGCTGACTGACCTGCTACTTGAAGAAATCAGGCTTGGTTACCCGGTTGCATCACTACCGCAGCTGTTGCTGCCTGTGCCACTACATCCAGCGAGGTTACGCGAACGTGGTTACAACCAGGCGTTGTTGATGGCTCAACAGCTCGGCAAGACTTTGCGGATCCCCGTGAACCACGATGCCCTGAAACGTGTACTCAACACCGCAGCGCAACAGGGTTTGAGCGCACGCGAACGTAAGCAGAATCTTCGCCGGGCCTTTGCTTTGGCACCACAACATTCATTCGATCGCGTAACGTCAATCGCGCTGATAGATGATGTGGTTACGACGATGAGCACTGTCAGTGAATTGGCGCGACTGATAAAAAAGCGGATCGATCCGGCCCCGGAAATTCATGTGTGGTGTCTGGCAAGAGCCTAGATACCCACAACTACATTAAGCCGCTATTATTCCTTTGATTTTCACGGCATAGACAAACCCTTTCATGATCGATCTTGAGTTCGACAAACACCACCTCTGGCATCCTTACACGTCGCTCGACAAACCACTGCCGGTTTATCCCGTAGTCGAAGCACAGGGAGTGCACCTATATCTCGAAAACGGCACGAGGCTCATCGATGGCATGTCGTCCTGGTGGAGCGCCATTCATGGCTATCGCCATCCGGTACTTGATGCTGCCATCAGAGCTCAGCTGGATCGTGTAGCGCACGTGATGTTCGGCGGTATTACACATGAGCCTGCGGTTGAACTCGGCAAACTGCTGGTGGACTTGACGCCTGCGGGCCTCGAAACGGTGTTCTTCTGTGATTCAGGATCAGTAAGTGTTGAAGTTGCCATGAAGATGGCCCTGCAATACTGGATAAGCAAAGGGCAAAACAACAAATCACGCTTGCTTACGATCAGCAAGGGTTATCACGGTGATACGTTTGCAGCGATGTCTGTCTGCGATCCTGTTACCG
Source organism: Pseudomonadota bacterium (assembly GCA_040386995.1). Classification (GTDB taxonomy): domain Bacteria; phylum Pseudomonadota; class Gammaproteobacteria; order Pseudomonadales; family Pseudohongiellaceae; genus CAILUG01. The sequence goes on from JAZKES010000008.1 coordinate 23,536, forward strand.
GGATGCATCACATTTTTAGCAACGCGCTGCTCCCGCAATATTTTGTGCCCGAGCCACAAGCAGCCTTTGGTGAGACTTGCCCCGCTGAAGAGCTCGATGTAATGCGCAGCATGCTTGCGAAACATCGGCATGAAATTGCTGCGGTGATACTGGAGCCGATCGTGCAAGGCGCAGGGCGGATGTATTTTTATTCGGCTGAGTATCTGCAGCGCGTGCGAGCTCTGTGTGATGAGTTCGACGTTCTGCTGATCGCCGATGAAATTGCGACTGGTTTTGGTCGCAGTGGGCGAATGTTTGCATGCGAACATGCCGGCATTTCGCCCGATATTCTCTGTCTGGGCAAAGCACTGACAGGCGGTTACATGACGCTTGCTGCAACACTCTGCACGGTGGAAGTAAGTGCCGCTATTTCGCGAAATGGTGGCGTGTTCATGCATGGCCCGACGTTCATGGCCAATCCACTCGCGTGTGCCGTCGCGACTGCCAGTATAAAGTTGTTATGCGCGTCTCCCTGGCAGCAACGAATCGCAGAAATTGAAGCGCAATTGCTGCGCGAGTTAAGCCCTTGTCGCACTCACTCTAGTGTGGCGGATGTGCGTGTGCTTGGAGCGATTGGGGTTGTGCAGATGAACAAACCAGTCAACATGGCCGAAGCACAGCGTTTTTTTGTCGACCACGGCGTCTGGATAAGACCGTTCGGAACTCTCGTATATTTGATGCCGCCCTACATCATCGGAACAGCTGAGCTAAGCCAGCTCACCAGCGCTATTGTTGCGTTTACGATGACCTGAGTAATTTTCGACGTCACAGATTTAAAACACAGGGATCGCGGCAGGGTTTTGCAGTTATTCACTTCGGCAGTAGAAACTGCTTGTATTTCAACCCGCTAAAGCCGTGTTTGAGCTAGCCTGCATAGCCAACAGAAATGCCGCATATTTAAGCCTGCGGACGAAATTTCTCACAAATACTTGAGTTTACCCGAGACCAGTCTGTTCGGTAGAATGCCCGCCTGAATTCATCCAACCAAAGGTAAAAGCAGTGGCTACTGAACACGACAACATAATTAAATTTCTTGATAACTGTTCACTTGAAGTTACTCCTGGCGGCGCCAAAAAAATCGAAGACTTCCGTGCTTTGATCAAACCAGGCACAAGCGTATATGTGACCTTTCTGCCTGGCTCCGATTTCAATGACACTGTAGCAACCGTAAAACGTCTTGCTGAAGAAGGCATGAAGCCAGTGCCACACTTTGCCGCACGCTCCATTCCAAGCCTTAAGTTTTTCGAAGAGAACCTGAAAATCCTGCAAGCTGAAGCCAAAGTTGATGAAGCATTGTTGATTGGAGGTGGCGTTGATAAACCGGTTGGTGATTTCTCAAGCTCTATTGAAATTTTGCGCACCGACATGTTCCAGAAATACGGCATCAAAAAACTCGGCATCGCAGGACATCCTGAAGGCTCGCCAGATATCGCTCCTGCAGAAGTTACCAAAGCGCTGCTTCAGAAAAATGCTTACGCGAAAGAACACGGCATCGAAATGTACATCACGACACAGTTCTGCTTCGAAGCAGAACCGATCATCGAGTGGGATCGCCGTATTCGCGCTGAAGGCAACGAGCTTCCGATCCACATCGGTATTCCCGGCCTTGCCACTATCAAGACTCTGCTTGCACATGCAACAGCGTGCGGTATTGGTCCATCAATGCGCATCATTACCAAACAGGCAGCAAACATCGCCAAACTGTTGACCACGCGTATGCCAGACAAAATCACGCGCGATCTTGCTCGTTATCAGGCTGAAGATCCCAACTGCGGCATTACCCAGTGTCACCTCTATCCGCTTGGTGGTCTCGCGAAATCTTCAAAATGGCTGTATGCAGTTAAAGACGGCAATTTCAAACTTAATGACGAAGGTTTTGATTTAACGATCGAGTTGTAACGGCAATATGTGAGCTGTTTCTCAGCAATCTTTTTGCTGATGTCTACAATAGCTCCATGTCAGATGTTTCCCTCTGATTGTAATGTCGAAGCTTGAAGTAATTTTAAACCCGGCCATGGCCGGGTTTTTTTTGCGCTGATTTTTGTGAACCCACCGGAACGGATTGCGAGTTAATCGTTTGCCGAATCAATTTTGAGCAGCGGCGGATCGGAACATCTGTCCAACCATGCTCCCAAAGTGCTGCCCTTAAGTGGCCACTCTACTCCAGCTAACGTTATCCATGGCTCGAGAACAAACCGCCGCTCATGCGCACGGGGGTGAGGAAGCACAAGCACGTCAGTCTCTAGTTGTTCGTCACCAAACTCCAGCAGATCAAGATCCAGCGTGCGAGCTTCATTACGCACGCCGCTACGCACTCTGCCAAAATCGCCTTCGATACGTTGCAGCTTTTTTAAAAGAGAGAGCGGAGTTTCATCATACATTGGCACCAGCTTCACAACAGCGTTGATATAAACCGGCGAGCCTGGTGGGCAATCCTTGGGGTCAGATTTGTAGAAAGGTGAAACTTCGACAGGTTCACTTGATAACGCAGCGAGTTCTTTTATTGCAGCTTCAAGAGCTGAGCGCGGATCACCATGTATGCCCGAAAGATTCGCACCAAGCGCCACAAAGGCGCTGTTTCTTTCAGTCGCATTACTCATGGTTATTTTTTAGTTATGGGTGAAACTGCACCGACAATTCGTGAACGGCATCGATGAAAGCAGTGACATTGGCGATATCCACGTGCTGATGAATACCATGTCCAAGATTAAACACGTGCCCATTACCTTGACCGAAGTGCTGCAATATCATCAACACTTCCTGCCTGATTTTTTCGGGCGAAGCATAAAGCACCGCTGGATCCATGTTGCCTTGCAGTGAAACTTTATTGCCGATACGCGCACGTGCATCGGCGATATCGATAGTCCAGTCCAGGCCTACGCAATCACTACCACAATCGGCGATTTTTTCGAGCCATAGACCGCCGTTCTTGGTAAACACAATGACCGGAACCCGGCGCCCTTCGTGTTCGCGAATCAAACCCTGCACAATTTTCTGCATGTATTGTAACGAGAATTCCTGATACGCATGTGGGCTGAGCGATCCGCCCCAGGTATCGAATATCTGTACTGCCTGTACACCTGCGCGAATCTGCGCGTTGAGATAATCAATAACGGCAGCGGCGACTTTCTCCAGCAGTTCGTGCATGAGTTCTGGTGTTGCCATCATCATGCGCTTAACAATTGAAAAATCCTTGCTCGCACCACCTTCAACCATATAAGTAGCGATGGTCCAGGGGCTACCGGAAAAACCGATCAACGGCACTTGCCCGTTCAATTCATGGCGGATCAATTTAACAGCATTCATGACATAGCCGAGATCATCATCAGCCTTGATCACAGGCAACGCTGCTACGTCCGCACTGGTACGAACTGGTTTGCGAAAACGTGGACCTTCACCCTTTTCGAAATAAAGACCGAGCCCCATCGCATCGGGCACCGTCAGAATGTCGGAAAATAAAATCGCGGCATCGAGATCAAACCGGCGCAGTGGCTGTAAGGTAACTTCACATGCAAGCTCGGGGTTCTGGCACAGGTTCATGAAGTCGCCGGCTTTGGCACGTAGTTCACGGTACTCAGGCAAATAACGACCAGCCTGGCGCATCATCCATACAGGAGTAACGTCAACCGGCTGCCGTTGCAAGGCGCGTAAAAATCGGTCGTTTTTTAATTCAGCCATGGGGTGTCCTGGAGAGACAGAAGAAACAGGAAGTGTTGATATTTATCAGATAGGTGCTGGGCGCATTACTGCGTCATTGATCCACACAATTTCACGAAAGTCGGATTAAAGCATAACCTGCAAGTGTGAAAACAATCAGACTTGCAGGAAATCCAGAATACCTTCGCCAGCCTGGCGACCTTCATAAATTGCTGTTACGACGAGATCCGCGCCCCTGACCATATCGCCACCCGCAAAAATCTTGGGATTGGACGTCTGGAAACGGTGTGGCGCATTTTCAGGAGCCAGTACGCGATCACGTGCATCAAGTTTGATATTGAAGTCAGCAAACCATGGCGCAGGACTTGGTTGAAAGCCAAACGCAATCAGCACTGCGTCCGCGGGCATGATGTGTTCGCTACCTGGTACTTGTTCGGCAACACGACGGCCTTTTGCATCAGGCTCACCCATTCGTGTTTCAACAAATTTCACGCCGGTCACCTTGCCTTCTGTGCCGACAATTTCAACGGGCTGCTGATTGAACACAAATTTCACGCCTTCCTGCCGCGCATTTTCAACTTCGCGTTTGGAGCCAGGCATGTTGTCTTCATCACGACGGTACACACAGGTTACTGACGTTGCTTCCTGGCGAATGGACGTACGATTGCAATCCATCGCTGTATCGCCACCACCAAGCACAATTACGCGTTTGCCTTCCAGGCTGATGAACTCAGCCATGCCTTCCTTGTATTTCATGTGATGGTTGGTATTGCCGATAAGGAATGGCAGTGCTTCGTGGACACCAAGCAGGTTTTCGCCTGGGAAACCGCCTTTCATTGCTTTGTAAGTGCCCATGCCGAGGAATACCGCATCGTATTCGGCAAGCAGATCTTCAAACATTACATCTTTGCCGACTTCGGTATTGAGTCGGAATTCCATGCCCATGCTTGTGAAAATTTCGCGGCGCAATGACAGCACTTGTTTTTCGAGTTTGAACATCGGGATGCCGAACGTCAGCAGGCCGCCGATTTCGGGATAACGATCAAACACTACTGGCTTCACGCCTGCACGAACCAGAATATCCGCACAGCCGAGGCCAGCGGGACCTGCACCGATGATGGCAACTTTTTTCCCGGTGGAAACAACTTTGGACATGTCCGGACGCCAGCCCATAGCAAAGGCTGTATCCACAATATATTTTTCCACGTTGCCAATCGTGACTGCGCCAAAGCCTTCATTCAATGTACATGCGCCTTCGCACAAACGATCCTGCGGACAGATGCGGCCACACACTTCGGGCAAGGTGTTGGTTTGATGACAGAGTTCTGCGGCTTGCAGGATGTTGCCTTCCACAACCAGCTTCAGCCAGTTCGGAATATAGTTGTGCACGGGGCACTTCCACTCGCAATACGGATTGCCGCATTCGAGACAACGGTCAGCCTGAACCTCAGCTTCGCTGGTTTCGAAAGGACTGTAGATTTCGACAAACTCGGTTTGCCGGACCAACAAGTCCTTTTTGTCCGGATCGATACGTTCGGTTTTTACAAACCGGAAAGTATCTTTGGATTTGGCAATTATTTCGGACATTTCATTCGATCTCTAAATGGCGCCAAGCGCCACTAAATGCTTACGGATTACTTCCAAAAAAATTCGTCCTGCAGTGACCAGGCTTTGTTACTGGGCATTCACGGAAACGTAACTCAGCAACATCTTCAAGCTGGCTGCCTTGGGTTTTACGAGCCAGAAACTGCGCAAGTAATCGAGATAGTTCTCGAGTATCTGCTTGCCCCAGGCACTGCCCGTTTCTTCAACAAATTCTTCGATCACGCTGCGTAGATGATTGCGATACTCTTCCATTCCTTCATTACGAATACGATGGACCTCCACAAGCTCGTGGTTGTATTTGTCGACGAAATCCTTGTTGAGATCGAGTACATACGCGAAACCACCAGTCATGCCGGCACCAAAGTTGTAACCTGTGGTACCCAACACCGTAATAAGGCCACCCGTCATATATTCGCAGCAATGATCACCTGCGCCTTCAACCACAGCATGGGCGCCGGAATTACGAACGCCAAAACGCTCGCCTGCAGTACCACTGGCAAATAATTTTCCGCCGGTTGCGCCATAGAGACAGGTATTGCCGATGATAGAGGTATTCTGGGTCAGGAAGCCGCTGCCAGGCGGCGGCACTACAACAAGCTTTCCGCCTGCCATACCTTTGCCCACATAGTCGTTGGCTTCACCAACCAGATACATGTTCAAGCCGCCAGCGTTCCACACGCCCCAGCTCTGGCCTATGGAACCGGACAGACGAATATTGATAGGCGCATCTTCCATCCCAAGGTTGCCATGACGTCGGGCAATCTCGCCTGACAATCGCGCACCAATCGAACGGTTAAAGTTTTTAACCTTGTAGTTGAATATGCCGCCGGTTTTATGTTCGATCGCTGGCAGTATTTCACTCACCATTTGCTCTGCAAGTTCACCTTTGTCTTGCGGCGGATTAGACGCGACATGGCAGTATTGATCCTTGTCGCTCGAAATGTAGTCATTCGCAAGCAGACGAGATAAATCCAGATTGGCTTGTTTCTCGGTTTCACCCGGCAAAGTAACCAACAGATCAGTACGACCAATCAGGTCAACCAGCTTGGTGATACCCAGCTTGGCCAACCACTGCCTGGTATCCTGCGCGACGAAACGGAAATAGTTCATGACCATTTCTGCCTGACCAATAAAATGGTCATCACGCAGTTCTTTGTTCTGGGTAGCGACACCGGTCGCACAATTGTTCAGATGGCAAATGCGCAGATATTTACAGCCCAACGCCACCATCGGAATGGTACCGAAGCCAAAACTTTCCGCGCCAAGAATTGCCGCCTTGATAACATCGAGTCCGGTTTTCAAACCACCATCAGTCTGCAAGCGGATACGTCCACGCAGATCGTTGGCGCGAAGTGCTTGCTGCACTTCAGAAAGACCAAGCTCCCATGGTGTTCCAGCATAACGAATGGATGTGAGCGGACTTGCACCGGTACCACCATCGTGGCCGGAAATCGTAATCAGATCTGCGTAAGCTTTAGCGACACCTGCAGCGATAGTTCCAACGCCCGGGCCGGATACCAGCTTCACTGACACCATGGCCTGCGGATTGACCTGCTTGAGGTCAAAAATCAGCTGCGCAAGATCTTCGATTGAATAAATATCGTGATGCGGCGGCGGAGAAATGAGTGTCACTCCCGGCACCGAATAACGCAGCCGCGCGATAAGGTCATTAACCTTGCCACCTGGCAGCTGCCCACCTTCGCCGGGTTTCGCGCCCTGCGCAATCTTGATCTGCAGCACTTCAGCATTGACCAGATAATGTGGAGTCACACCAAAACGACCTGATGCAATTTGCTTGATCTTGGATACTTTATCCGTGCCATAACGTGCGGGGTCTTCGCCGCCTTCGCCGGAATTAGAACGTCCGCCAAGTCGGTTCATGCCCTGCGCCAAGGCTTCATGTGCTTCTGGTGAAAGAGCGCCCAACGACATGCCGGCAGAGTCAAAACGTTTGAGTATCAGTTCAATTGGCTCGACTTCACTGAGTTGTACCGGCGTAGTGTCTTGGCGTAAGCCTAACAAATCGCGGATAGCAGAAACGGGACGGTTATCGACCAGATGCGCAAAACGTCGATACGCTTCGTAATCACCACTGCGTACTGCATCCTGAATGGTTGCGACCACATCGGGATTGATCATGTGGTATTCGCCACCGTGAATAAATTTCAGCAAGCCACCCTGCGAGATCTTTTTGCGCGGCAGCCACGCGTCACGTACAAGAATTTCCTGATCGTTTTGCAGATGCGTGAAAGTCGCCCCACTGATGCGGCTGAGTGAATCAGGGAAACACAGATCAGTGACTTCTTCAGAAAGTCCGACGATTTCAAACAGCTGGGCGCCACGATAGGAACTGATGGTACTGATGCCCATCTTGGACAGAATTTTCAGCAGGCCCTTGTTGATGCCTTTGCGATAATTTTTGTGTGCTTCCAACGCACCCATGTGCAAGAAGCCAGTCTTGATCATGCGATCAATCACGTCATAGCTCAGATAGGGATAAACCGCAGTTGCGCCGTACGCAACCAGACAGGCGATCTGGTGCGGATCACGCGCGCTGGCAGTTTCTATCACAAGGTTTGTATCGCAACGCAAACCACGCAAGCTTAAATTCTTATGAATTGCGGCGGTTGCCAAAAGCGCATTAATGACGAGTTTGCCTTTGGCCGGCATACGTTCGGAAATAAACAGCAATAGTTTGCCATCGCGCGCAGCGGCTTCAGCTTTGGCAACAACTTCGATGATCGCCTGTTTCAATCCAACGGCAGGATCGTACTCAAGACTGATGTGTGCAGAATCATAACCAGGACGATTCATGTGCTGCAGAATATAAAACTTGTCAGCTGATAGCAGCGGAGAATGCAGAATGATGCGGTCTGCATGTTCAGGTGTTTCTTCAAAAATATTCAGTTCGCGGCCCATGCGAGTCTCAAGAGACATCACGATGCTTTCACGCAAGGAATCGATAGGTGGATTCGTTACTTGCGCAAACTGCTGACGGAAATAATCGTATAGCGGGCGCACATGGCGCGACAGTACGGCCATCGGAGTATCGTCACCCATAGAGCCAGTACCTTCCGCACCACTTTCTGCCAGAGGACGAAATACCTGGTCGGTTTCTTCATAACTAACCTGGAACATCTTCATGTGCATCTCGCACTCTTCTGTAGAGAGCGGCTGCAATGTCGGCATTTCTTCTGCCAACGTGGATTCGACGAAGCTGGCTTTGGCCTTGATCCATTTTGAGTACGGCTGGCGCCCTTTGAGATAATCGGCCACATCTTCTGAATGCAGGATTTTGCCTTCCTGGGTGTCGATCACCAGCATCTGGCCTGGTCCAACGCGACCTTTGGCAACAACGTCTTCGGGATTGTAGGCATTAACACCGATTTCAGAAGCAGCAGTGATGCACCCGTCTTTGGTCATTACCCAGCGCGAAGGCCGCAAACCATTTTTATCGAGCACACAGACAGCATAACGACCGTCGGTCAGTACAACACCGGCAGGACCGTCCCACGCTTCCATATGCAGAGAGTTATAGGTGTAGAAGCTACGCAGGTCGGAATCCATATCTTCCATGTTCTGCCAGCTTGGCGGCATGATCAGGCGGATGGCCTGATACAAGTCCATACCGCTCGTGACGAGCAGTTCCAGCATGTTATCCATGGATGAAGAATCCGATCCGGTAAAGTTTACGACCGGTGCAATTTCTTCAATGTTAGGTATAGCTTTGGAGCGGAATTTATTGATACGCGCCACTGCCCAGTTGCGATTGCCCTGGATCGTGTTGATTTCACCGTTATGCGCCAGCATGCGGAACGGCTGGGCCATTGGCCACTTCGGCAAGGTGTTGGTAGAGAAGCGCTGATGGAAGGTGCACATCGCTACTTCAAGCGTGGGATCACTTAAGTCCAGATAAAACGCGGGCAGATCCACCGGCATCATCAAACCTTTGTAAGACAATACGCTGTGTGACAGGCTCGATATGTAGAAATCAGTATCGTCAGCGAGACGATTTTCGGTTTTGCGTCGTGCGACGTAGAGTTTAACTGCCAGATCTTTTTTCTCGATTCCGGGAGCATCGACGAATATCTGCTCGATGGCGGGCATATTTTCACGCGCCATCCGACCGCAAACCGAAGGATCAACTGGCACTATGCGCCAACCGACTATTTTCAGGCCTTGTGATTGCAACTCAGCTTCGAGAACATTTTTTGAATGCGCCGCTTTAGCTTGATCGTGGCTGAGAAAGATCATGCCGATGCCGTAGTTTTCGGCGAGTTCGCGTTGGAACAGGTTTTTAGCGACAGTACGCAGGAAGGTATCAGGTTTTTGCATTAGCAAACCGCAGCCATCGCCAGTCACACCGTCGGCAGCAATACCGCCACGGTGTGTCATGCAGGTCAGCGAGCTGATTGCAGACAGCAACAGAGAATGACTTGGCTTGCCCTGAATATGCGCTACCAGGCCAAAACCACAGTTGTCCCTGAACTCATCTGGATGATACAGACCCGTCCTCATATACCTTCTCTATGTGTGAAAATAATGTACAAGCTAGCTAGCTGGAGATGTAGAAATCGGCGAATAAACTCGCTGATTTTTTCGCAAAACGGCCGGTCATTCTACACAACCACCAAAAATGTGGCAATGTAATTGCCATATTTTCAGACTGCCGTATTTTGAGCAAATGGCGGGCACCAGTTCTTGGTAACTCTATGCCTCCCAATAAAAAAAGGCCACATTGTATGTGGCCTTTTTTTGTTCCTTTGCCTACTAAAGCAACTAGAAATTTACGCGTAATCCTACACGATAGTTTCTGCCGACTGTGTCGTAAAACGTAGGAGAAGTGCCACCTGTGCCAACACCTGATAAAGGTGGATCCTTGTCAAACAGGTTCTGAATTGAACCAAATACCTGCAGCTGGACATCAGCTACAGTGAAATCATAGGAACCATTCAATGCCCACACTACATAATCGGGCAATTCGTTATCAGAGATGCTATTGGCTGCATTTGGGTTGTAGTTGCTGTCAGTCGGTCCGAAACGGTCAGCATAAATATCACCGTCTTTTACCCAGCGTCCCTGTAAAGTAGCGGTGTACGGTCCATTAGCTATCGACGTGATCAACTGCGCAGTCCAGCTTGGAGCGGAAGCCCAATCATCCAGAAATCCCGTGCCGGTACCGAGTACGCCTGCTATATCCCGGGTAAGGGTTGACGTGGTATTTGGCTGAATCAACTGCTCCAGAACGCGTGACGCAATGATTCGCGTCGACACGGTACCAAAGTCAAACTCACCCGCCCAATCTGCAGTTAAATCGACACCACTGGTTTTATAACTGCGATAGTTAAAGGCTTCCGGGCTGACTTTGGTGATATCGGAGAAACCACCAAGCGGGTCGGCTGGATTCAGCAAAGTACCTGTAATTAACCCGCAGCTGGCTGGATCCCTTCCGTAGAAGCAACCGTCGAGTACGAGGTCGATACTGGCAGGCGTAATGGCGTCTGCGATCTCGATCTGGTACCAATCTGCGGCAAAACGAACATCAAACGCGTCGGGCGTCAATACAAAACCAACAGTCGTGGTATCTGCCTCTTCGGGTTGTAGAGCCAAACCACCGTGCAGATCGTAAATACACTCGTCACCGGTATTGGTGAAGAAGCCAGCATTTATGTCGTTGGTCCACCGGTTTGTGCAAAATCCGAAGATAGGTCCGGCAGGTATGATCTGCCCGTAATAGAGCTCACGAAAGTTAGGGGCGCGAATATCGCGGGACTGTGAAGCTCTCAGAGTCAGCCAATCTGTGGCATCCCAGTTTGCATTCACTTTCCAGGTTGTGATCCCGTAATCAAACGTTTGACCCTGGGCGCGACCCGTACCAGCACCGCCGGTATTTTCGTATTCGGAGCGACGAATCGCACCAACCACGCTGACGGTTTCCGTCAGAGGAACGTCCACCTCGCTGAAATATTCAACCACTTCTACATCACCCGCAAACGACTCACCATATTGAATCAGGTAGTCGGTGCGAACATGGTCTGGTTGTGACGTATCTGCGGTGTTCGCAATTGATTCGTCGCGCCACGAAGCACCAAAAGCAGCCCGGACGGGTCCCGCACCAAAACCGTCAAACAATTCGCCCGAAGCCACGGCTTCTATAATGTCCTGCTCAACAACTGTATTTTCAAGCAATTGTCCGAACGCATAATCAAATGCCTGGGGAGTAATGTTGTTGTTGCCAAAAATATTGATCGGAACGCAACCCTGGGCCAGACGCGGATCGACGATGGAGTCAGCCGGCACACCATCCCTGGTCACACGACAAACGGGAGCACTGTTGTAATTACCCGGGATCGACGGCACTGCATCCAGCGCAAAATCGAAACGCCTTGCATGACGGTTATCAAGCACATTCTGGTTACGATCGGATTCGCCGTTCTGGTAATAAGCATCCCAGGTCCACGACGTATCGCCAAAGCTGCCATTAAACCCGATGGCGTAACGCTGAAGGTCGGTCGATGTTTCATTGGCAGTTGCGGCCTGATCGCTAAAGTCCTTGTTGATGAAACATGGGCCAGGAAACGTCGCGCACGGATTGACCGCCAGTTTGTTCAGATAATAGTTATCGGGAGCCAGCCCACCAAAGAAGAGGTCTAGAGAGCCCTGCGGTGAGAAAGTCTCGACATCCCCGACAGAACCTTCGACAAACATACCCAGCGAGTCACTGAACTGGTGACTGTAAGTTGCAAATACGACCTGTCGATCAATGTTGGAGCGTATCGAGGTGTATTTATAAACATGACGCCCGTCTCCGCCCACGTTTAATGCATTTGCAGGCGCATAGGGATTAATACTGGTGCCATTGTCTGCAAACTGCAGGTTGAGCAATGGGAACATGCCGTTGGTGGTCATGTTGGTGGAAGTTGCGCCTTCAACATACACATACTGGGGCAAAATGTTAGATGGCGACGCATAGTCCCCATTGGTCGCGATTGAAGCGCCTTTTGCGCACCATCTCCGCGCTTCGGAACAATTCAGAATAGGATCCATGTCCTGCCCTTCAATACCAACGACGAAGTGACCGTTTTCGCCAACTGGTGTGCCCCATGCAAAGCCATAGTGGAAATCATCACCGTCGCTATCTGAGGTTGTTCCATAGTCAACCTGGGCTTTTCCTCCATCGAGATCGCGATCAAGCAGGATGTTTGTAACGCCACCTATAGCACCCGATCCGTATGAGGCAGACGCGCCACCCGTTACAACTTCCATGCGATCAATCAATATGGATGGAATAAAGTTCAGGTCGACACCGTCGCCCTGAGTGGTGGGCACATGACGCCGCGAATCAACCAGTGTCAACGTTCTGGATCCAAAGAACGGATTCAGCCCGCGCAGGTTTGCGATGTTTGCGCCATTAAAAAAGTTACCGCCCGCATTCGCAGTTGGTGTGTTGTTACCAACGTTTGAAGGCAAGCTAGCCATGGCATCACCAAGGTTCACGATACCTAGCTCCAGCAACATGTCGCCTCCAACGACAGTTGTTGGCTGTGGGTTACTAAAGTCATCACGTCGGATGCGTGAACCTGTAATCGTGACTTCTTCCAGCTGACTATCAACAGATTCGTCAGCAGCGGCCAGCACAATATCGGTTGTTAATGTGCCCAGCGAGATAGCAGCGGCTATCGACCAGGCGAGTTTTTTTTGTATCGGCATTGACCTTATAGAATTGCATTTCATTTTTTACCTCTCCCCTTTTTAGGATAAATAATTGGCCCAAGTAGGCTGTTTCAAGCATTGCCTGAAGGTGGCCTTTCGGACTCGTTAACGGAATGGTTTTTGATGAATCCAAGGTGCAATATGGTGAGGTCGGTCTTGGGGATGTGCCTGAAAAGTCAGAATTTTTTCTGATCGACGCATCTTTGTGAGGGATGATTTTCATTTTTGTATTCCCCTGTTTCTTATTATTTTGTTTTTTTCTGATCAAGATATTTAATGAAGTTAAATACCCTCTCAGGGATTAGCAGCCGTGATGTGCACAACTCGCACTTCCCTGCAACCCGCATGGGTATTTTAAGAAGCAGAGGCACAAGTCGAGGGCATGGCGGCCACTAATGGTGCAAGGATAGTCAGGCTCTGAGGGCGCGTCTACTAGATATTTACACATTCTTTGCGCATTTATTTAACAACGCTATTTCGTCTGGGTAGATACTCTGTACTCATCTAGGAAAATTCACTGGGGTGATAAGCAACATGAAAACGTCTCGCCGACGGTTCCAGAAATTGCTCAATATAATGATGATTGCAGAATAGGATGTGAAGGATTGAAACTGATGGTGCGTTTTCGGCCGCCAGACTCTTGCGAAAAGTAGATGATATTAGACTAGCGGCTTGAACTTACTGGGCCAGTTCTGAGCCTGCCATAAGCGTGTGGTTTAGCAGGCTGGGGTCAACACCTGCCTGCACTCTGGCCTTACCAATGGCGTCCAGAAGAATAAACTTGATGTTACCTTGATCAGCTTTTTTGTCTTTGCCCATCAAGCTCAAAAACGTAGAAACATCTATCGAAGGGGGTTTGACGGGTAGCCCCGAAGCCGCAATTATTTTTTTAATTCGCTGAGCGTCTTTCTGCTCCAACAAACCGAGGCGCCACGACAAATCCGAAGCCATGACCATGCCGGTAGCCACCGCTTCACCGTGCAGCCATTCACTGTAACCGGTAGCAGTTTCGATCGCGTGACCAAAAGTATGGCCGAAATTTAGAATCGCCCTAATCCCTTCCTCCCTTTCATCACTCGCAACAATTCGGGCTTTCTCAGCGCAACTGACTAATATGGCGTGTTTGAGCGCATCTGCATCGCGTGACAGTAATAGCGCGAGGTTTTGTTCTATCCAGGCGAAAAATTCCGGGTTATTTATGAGCCCGTATTTGACCACTTCAGCGAGCCCAGCTTTCAGTTCTCGCTCAGCAAGCGTGTTGAGTGTTGAAATGTCTGCCAACACACATTTTGGTTGGTAGAAAGCTCCAACCATGTTCTTCCCCAAGGGGCGATTTACGCCGGTTTTACCGCCAACGGATGAATCGACCTGGGCAAGCAACGTAGTGGGAATCTGGATAAAGTTGACGCCTCGCTGATAAGTGGCAGCAGCGAAGCCAGTCATGTCACCGATTACTCCTCCTCCGAGCGCAATAAGTGTGCTGGAGCGTGAGAAGTTCTGTTTAAGCAAACTGTCATAAACCTGTGTGACCGTTTCCAGCGTTTTGTATTTTTCGCCATCCTTCAGGATGACAACCTCGACCTGAAAATCACCAAGAATCGATTTCAGTTTTTCCAGGTAGAGAGGCGCAACGGTGTCGTTTGTGACGATACAAACCTGACGGCTTTTGAAATGTGGGAGTATGAGATCGCGCCGGGACAATAAATCAGACCCGATGTGGATCGGATAACTTCGCTCCCCGAGATCTACTGTAAGCGTTTCCATTTGCTCAGCCATTCGACGAATTACTACTGGCAGAATTGCTGATCATTTGAACGATTTCTGTACACACAGCTTTAGGGCTTCGACGACTTGTCATCACCACGTAGTCCGCGACTTCACGATAAAGTGGGTCTCTAATCTCCATTAAGGCGGTTAATTTACCGCGGGGATCGGGGGTATTTTGAAGCAACGGACGTTTCTGGTCGCGTCGCGTGCGTTCAACTTGTTGGGTAATTGTCGCCATCAGATAGACAACTGTGCCCCCACGACGAAGATGTTTGCGATTTTCCTCAGCGAGAATTGCGCCGCCACCCGTAGCCAACACAATGTTGTCCAGGGTAGTAAGCTCTTTGATAACATTTTGTTCCCTGACCCTGAATCCCGCCTCACCTTCTACGTCGAAAATCCAGGAGATATCAGCACCGGCTCTTTCTTCGATGACCAGATCCGAATCAAGGAACTGTTTGTTGAGCTCTTCCGCCAGCAATCTGCCAATGGTGGTTTTCCCCGCACCCATTGGGCCGATCAAATAGATATTATTGAGAGGTTTTTGCATTGCCAAGAACACCAGATTTTTCTAACAAGACAGCTCGTCCAGAACGCGATGGATCTGGACGAACAGAAGTGTAACTGCAAATTGCTTACAAAATATCGTTCATTATGGAAGGTGTGATGAAAATCAGCAGCTCGGTCTTGGAATTGGTATTTTCTGTACGTTTAAAAAGATTGCCGAGATAAGGCAGGTCGCCCAATACCGGGGTTTTAGACACACTTGTTGTCACTTCATCTCTAAACACGCCGCCAAGTACAATCGTGTCGCCGTCGTTAACCAAAACCCTGGTAGTGACGATGTTGGTTGC
>JAZKES010000008.1:39270-67272 GCA_040386995.1 Pseudomonadota bacterium
GATTGCAGTTCTGCCGCAGCTATTTCAGCAGCCGGAGCAACATACAATACATTTCCAACGAGACGCTGATCCAGTCCGCGCGAGCGCAACACCAGATCTAGCGCTTGATCCCATGGCACATTATCCAGACGCATAGTGATGTTGCCTGACACGTTGTCGCCTACCACCAAGCTGAAATTGTTAAAATCCGCCAATATCTGCAACAAGGCCCGAACTTCAATATCCTGGAAATTTAATGAAATTCTTTCACCTGAAAAATCCGCAGCAGGATCGCGAGCGGTGGAAACTGCAGCTGCTACCGGGACAACATTGATGACATATTGTCCTGGGTTTTGTGAGGCAACATATTCATATTGACCGCTCACATCGGCAACAACCATCACTCGGCCATCTTCGTTATACATAGATACAGACTGCACCGGCGTTGCGAAATCGATGACGTCCAGACGCATCTGTTGATCATCCGAAATTTGCGCATTGGTAAATTCAACTTCGAGCTGCGTACCATTCTGACGAACATTGCCAGTTAGATCGTCGCGCGCCAGATCAATAATTATCTGTCCGGAGTTGTCTTCTCCTCTTCGGAAATCAAGTCCCGAGATATCATTGTCTGTCGCTTGTGGAGTGACGAAATTTCCTGCCGCAGAACTATTTTGTGCGGGTTGCGCTGCTGAAAGTACATTTGCGGCGGCGTTCGGAGCCGCCCCATCACCTATCGTCACAATCAACGTATTGCCCTGCACGCGGGTCGTGTATGTATCAGGATTGGTCAAGTTGACCACCATGCGAGTGCGCCCCTGTGCTTCGAGAATCATCACACTATCTGCAGACGGGTAAGTAAGCGGATAACGTCGTTCCACTAGCTGGCTTGTAACGCCGACGAAATCCATCGTGATTCGAGCGGGGTCGTCAATCACGAACACTTCAGGCACCGGTGGAGCAGAGCTGAAAGTCAGTTCGATATCGAAACGGGAATCCGGTAACGACACGAATTCAATTTGCTGCAACGTCGCTTGAGCAAATGCAGGAGTGGAAATTACGGTAGCAATCCCGCCAAGCATCAGCGTGAGATACAACCCGATACTCTTAATGCGTGCAAAAATCATTGCAATACTCCTGCAAAGGTCATATCGACCAAAATTATATTCTGCATTGATACAACTCTTTGTTTTGATCATAGCTACATTTCGTGTTCAAGAAGTTCTATATGCGGTTCTTTAGCCTGATAACTTGAATAAAAGTCATCAATTACTCTTGCAGCAAAATGCTCTGAGGTCTTTCCAACCAGCCGC
Organism: Pseudomonadota bacterium; assembly: GCA_040386995.1. Taxonomy (GTDB): domain Bacteria; phylum Pseudomonadota; class Gammaproteobacteria; order Pseudomonadales; family Pseudohongiellaceae; genus CAILUG01. Next base: position 40,563 of record JAZKES010000008.1, read on the forward strand.
CATCTCCTGTCGGAACTATTTCGACAATGTCGATTTGAGTGTCAGTTACGGCGGAAATACGGCCATGATTACGTCCCATATAATTACCAACTGTGACGCGGTTGATGTTGCTTGTCTCATCTCTGATCAGCGCCCAAACTTCTCCTTCGCGCTTGATTACTCCAACCATGAACAGATTGCCGATTGCAAAACTTTCCAGATATTCCTTGGGCCGCGTCTCATCAGGCATTACTTCTTTAGTCTCCTGATTTCTGAATTCTTCGGAAATTTCTACGGGTATATCAAAAGGTCCACGTAAGTTTGCGGCGCTGTACGTGAAAGCTTCGTAAGCAACAAAAACCGGTATCGGATCGATCGGACCCGGCGCTCTGTTTAGCTGCTCCTGCACGTAGTTTTGTAATTCAAGCATTTCGGATCTGTTGGAGCACGAGGATAAACTCAGGACCAGGCCGATACCCGCAACAATCTTGAACGTAGCCTTGGATACTTTCATGGTTATTTACCAGCCTGTGCTGCAGCTTCGTCGCCTGCGTTGTAGCGATAGGTTTTGGCAGTAATCTGCATGTTGAGCTCTGTACGGTTCTGGCCTGCAGTAATAGTAAAGTCATGCAACGTAACTATGCGCGACAAACTCGCAACGCCACTCACAAAAGCGCCGAAGTCGTGAAAACTTCCAACCACGGAGATATTGATAGGTAACTCTATATAGAATTCCTGCGCCACTTCGTTTTGCAGCTGGATAACAGAAAACTCAAGACCACTTCCGAGGCCCGTGAAAGTAATGTCTTCCAGCAATCCTGGAACTTCCGTTCTACCTGGAAGCTGACTTAATAGGTCGCCAAAAATTTCTTCCATTTCAACCATCTGAGCACGATATGGTTCAAGGTTGGCGGCCAACAGGGCTTTGGTTTCAAAATCAGTCCTGAGACCTACTTCTTCCGCTGCCACTTTGGCGAATTCTGCCTGCAAACCTCTTATATGAAACCAGTATCCGCCGCCAAGACAAACTACAAAAATTAACGTCGCAAGCAGAAACTTGACCGGAGCAGGCCACATTCCGATAGAAGCTGGATCACTTAGGCTGTTCCAGTCGAACGACTTAAGCTCATTCATGGAGCCAGAAAGTCTGGTTTTGAAAGCACTCATTGCGCAGCTCCTTGTGCAGCGGCTGCCGCTGCCGTCTGGGCTGGTGTGGTAACTTTAACCGTCAGGTCAAATTGATTTTGTCCTGACTCCTGGGCACCTGCAGCATTTACACCGCCGGGCAGAGCGTTTACCTGTCGAAGGCTTGGATCCGCAAACCATTCCGAGTCATCAAGGCTGCGCATTAATGCGGACACCAGGTTGTTAGATTCGGCAACACCCTGTATAGACACCACATCATTTACTCTTGTGACGGTGTTGTAATAAACACCTTCGGGGAGCGTCCTGACAAGTTCATCAAAAAGGCGAACAATCACCGGCCTCGTTCCCTGCAAATTCTGAATTACCGTCATTCGTTCAGTAAGGGCAGCCTTCTGTTCGCGCAATTGACGAATCTCTTCAATCTCTTTGTTCAACACAACAATCTGCTCGCGCAAAATTTCGTTACGCGCATTTTGATTGCTTATGTTGCTTCGCATGACGCGATCGCCCAACAGCAGAATTACTGCTGCGGCGACTACCGTTACAGCAAGAGCAATGAGGAAGTCTTTCTTGCGAACTTCGCGTCTGCGTTCACGCCAAGGCAGCAGGTTTATATTAGCCATTGGTAAACCCTCGTGGTGCCAAGGCCAGACCACATGCCATCATGAGAGAAGCCGCATCATTTTTTAACTGGGCTTTGTTGACCTTGCTGCCAATATTCATCTTGGCAAAAGGATTAGCTACAACTGTTCGAGTGGATAACGCTTCCTGCATCGTTGATGCAAGGCCTTTGGTCGAAGCAGCTCCACCAGCCAGAACAATCATGTCTACATCATTGTATTGGCTTGAGGAAAAGAAGAATTGCAACGATCGGCTAAGTTGTTCTGTAAGCTCTTGCTTGAAGGGGTCAAGAACATCAGCTTCATAACTTGGCGGTAGCTCTCCACTAATGATGGCAGACTCAGCTTCTGCAGCGGACAGCCCATAATGGCTTTGTATTGAGTTTGACAATCTGGCCCCACCAAAAATCTGCTCCCTCGTATAAATAGAAACACCATTTTTGAGAACGTATATGGTCGTCATTGTGGAACCTATGTCCATAATAGCCACAATACCTTCATCAGAAAGATCCATCTGGTCACAAAGCAGACTGAAGGCTCTTTCTATTGCATACGCTTCAATATCGACCACTTCAGCAGTAAAGCCGCCAATGTCCAGGGCATCGACACGCATATCGACATTCTCTTTTTTGCAGGCAGCGAGCAGCACTTCAACCATGCCGTCATTTTTTACGGATAGTTGCTGTCTTTCAAAATCAATGGCGACTTCATCAAGCGGATAGGGGATATATTGGTCGGCTTCGACAGCAATCTGATTTTCCATTTCGGAATCAGTTAAATCTGCGCTCATTTCGATTGTTTTGGTGATTACCGCTGATCCAGGTACCGCAACAGCGACCTGTTTTGAGCCGGTTTTTGTCAGCGTCGCGAGTTTTAAAATTTCTTCGCCTACAGCATCCAGGTTGGCTATGTTCTTTTCAACTACAGCACCCTCAGGGAGAGGGCGGACTGCGTAATGTTCAACTTTGTATCCATCGCCTTGCCTGGATAGCTCAAGTAATTTGACAGAGCTGGAACCGATATCAATGCCCAGGAGAGCCGTTGATTTCTTTTTTAGAAAGTCGAGCAAAGCCATACTCCACAATTAATTGCCCAAGTGACAACCTTCAGGCCAGTCTTCTACCTTCCAAGGGCAAACTAAAGCCGCCGAAGGGAGATTAATCGGGTTAACTACCACACCCGCCATGCAATCTTGTGCCGCATTTCAAACAACTGCACGTTAATCAATTTAATCACTAATTTCAAGAAATTATGTGAAGCTTTCCACAAACTACTTTAATAAGTTGTAAAATTTACACGGTAAGCAACTAAACCTCTTGTACATAAATCTTACAAGTTGCGTCAATAGTATTACGACTAGAAAACACGGAACTTGAACTGGTTAGAACTTTTAATCTATTCCAGCGCCGTGGTAGCTATTACCCGTCATGGAAGATGGGCATGTTCCCAAGTACAATGGAACTCTGTTGTTTTTCACGAAGCCAACACTGTGAAACTGGTACCCCGAATTACGCGAGTTCTTGTCTGGTCTGTTTTATTCGGCCTCTGTTCGGGCATTTTGCTTTCGACAAGCCTGTTTTTATACCTGTCTCCCAAACTCCCGAGCAAAGAATCCTATACCAATATCCGCCTTGAAAACCCTCTGCGGATTTTTACCCGTGACGGCAAGTTATTAGCTGAGTTTGGTAGCAGGCGCAGCAATCCTCTTCAATACGTCGATATTCCCCCACTTGTCACACAGGCGCTGATATCCAGCGAAGACAAGCGTTTTTACACACACAATGGGGTGGATTTCTTTGGTTTGCTGCGGTCTGTAGTCGGCATTCTTACCTTTCACGACTGGGGTGGAGGCAGCACGATCACCATGCAGGTGACAAAAAACTTTTTCTTCGAGGGAGAATCGCCCTATTCCCGTAAATTCAAGGAAATCCTGCTTGCGATCAAGATGGAAAGAGAATTATCCAAGGAAGAAATCATCGAGCTTTATTTGAATAGAACCTTTTTTGGTATCTCTGCCTACGGTATCTCAGCCGCCTCAAGACAATATTATGACAAGGAAGTGCAAGACCTCTCACTGGCTGAGATAGCGACACTTATTGGCATTATGCCGCGGCCGAATTCCTACAACCCCTTACAGTCTCCCGAGCGCGCCATAATCGAACGCGCGCGAGTACTGCGCCGCATGCTCGATCAGGACATGATCGACCAACTGGCCTACGAAACAGCCCTGAATAGCCCCGAGACTGCGGACCGTTACGGTCGCCAACCCGATCTCGATGCCGCGTATATTGCAGAAATGGTCAGGCTGGAAATGGTGCAACGTTATGGCGAGCTTGCATTAACCGATGGCTTTGAAGTTTATACGACCGTCGACAGCCAGATGCAGATAGCCGCTGACAAAGCACTGGTCAACGGACTCGAAAATTATGACCGCACTCACGGGTTTCGTGGCCGTGAAAATCACATGGTTCCTGCTGCCGATGGCAGCACGACGGCCTGGATCGAAGTGCTTGGCAATACACCCACAATTGCTTCACAGGTTCCTGCATTTGTTCAATCAGTCGCCGAACAATCAATGACAGTGCTTTTAAAAACAGGAGAATCGATTACTCTGGATTGGGATGCACTGCGATGGGCGAAACGGTTTATCAATCCAAGCGCTTGGGGATCTTCGCCGCGTACCGCAACAGAAATAGCAGAACCCGGGGATCTTGTGAGAGTGAAACTCAACCCTGAAGGCAAGTGGGTGCTGGGGCAGGTTCCCGACGTCAACGGGGGACTGGTATCGATTAACCCGAATAATGGTGCAATTTTGGCTTTGTCAGGCGGTTATGATTTTTATACCAACAGCTTCAACCGCATCACCCAGGCAAAGCGCCAGCCAGGTTCAAACTTCAAACCTTTCCTCTACACCGCTGCACTCGACAACGGCTACACCGCAGCGTCTCTGATAAATGACGCACCATTGGCACGCAGCGACTATCGTCCAGAAAATTTTGGCGGCGACTTTCTTGGCCCAATCAGGCTCAAATACGCGTTAACCCAGTCTAAAAACCTGGTCTCCCTGCGCCTCTATGATGCGCTTGGCGAAGATTACGTGTTGCCTTATATCGGCCGTTTCGGGTTTCATCAGGAAGAATTTCCGCGCAATGACCTTACCGTCGCAATTGGCTCTCACGCAGTACTGCCACTTGAGGTCGTGACTGGCTACGCTGTTTTTGCAAATGGTGGCTACAAGGTTGAACCTTACGTGATAGACCGGATAGTCAACTTCAATGACGGCGAGGTCTATCGGGCTACCCCGATAACGGTGTGCAGAAATTGCACCGCCCAGAATTTGCCAGTCCAGGCCAGCGCCGGGATTACTGAGACACCGCAACCTCTTCCGGTCGCCCCGCGCGTAATTGACGAACGGATTACCTACATCATGAATACCATCCTTCGTTCAGTACTTACCGAAGGCAGTGGCAGGCCTGTGCTAAGAGCAATTGATCGCCAGGACCTTGCCGGCAAGACAGGTACAACCAATGATTCCTTCGATTTATGGTTCTCCGGCTTCAACGGCAATATCGCAACAACGGTATATGTTGGATATGACCAGCCTCAGGGGCTGGGTGACAATGAACAGGCGGCGACAGTATCAATCCCAATCTGGGTTGAATTTATGAAGAAAGCGTTGGAAGGCACCCCCGAGGTCACCATGCAACAACCTGATGGCCTCGTTACCGTGCGGATCAACAGTGAAACCGGATTGCTGGCGCGTCCCGACGAACCCGGCGCGATTTTTGAAGTTTTCCGCGAAGAAGATGTGCCATCGTACGGAAATGATGCGATGCCTGGCTCAGGACTGAATAATTCCACCCAAGGCGCTGAATCACTTTTCTAGCTTTTATTTGCTCAAAAAAAAACCGGGCAAATGCCCGGTTTTTTGTTTTAAAAGTATGGCGCCTACATCTCGCGCGTTCCTACCGGCAGCAAAGAGCTACGGTTGGAAGACACTAGAGCCAGAATGGCTTTAAACCTTGCGCTGACCAAAACGTTTGTTGAATTTATCAACACGGCCACCGGTATCCAGCACTTTCTGTTTGCCGGTAAAGAACGGATGGCACTGTGAACATACGTCAATACGCAGCTCTTCAGACAATGTAGAACGGGTTTTAAACACGTTGCCACAGCCACAGGTCACGGTAATGTCTTCGTACTTGGGATGGATATCTGCTTTCATGGTCTACCTCGCATGACGGACATCGCCACTGGTATCACGCATGACGCCAGCACCATATCCATGTTTGAAACATCGGACCTGCCTTTGTGGCAGGGAAAAAGAGCGCGCATTCTACCAGAAGACCGCTTTCTGACAAGCCGCGTTTCCTTAATGGGGCCTGGCGGCCGGGCTTTCAACTAATGACTTGAATCCCGGTTCTGCAGAAAACTACGGTGGTTTTTCACCACTTCATTGAACAATTGCTGGAAGATTTCATGCACAAACCGGCTGCTCAAACCCTTTTGTTCCGCCGACTCGCGCAATCGCTGCAGCTTTTCCTGCTCCCGAACCGGATCTACCGATTCGAGTCCATGGCTAGCCTTCAGCTGCCCTACTTTATTGGTTATTTCAAAGCGACGTGCCAGCGCTGATAAAATTTCTTCATCTATGCTGTCGATAGAGTCACGCAACTGCAGCAGTTCCTGCGGCACGGTGGACTTGGTTTCGGCTTGCATGAAAATGGATACTCCGGGTAGACGCGACAGGGAAGTAAATGTCCCATCGTGGTATTAAAAACAGCTTAGCTATACTATTGCGCATAGCGTTTTCACTCAACAATGTATCTCCCCTGTTTTGGCAAAATCCGCAATTCCACAGCTTTATCTGCAAGTCGCCGTACCTTCGCCTCTGCGCCAGTGTTTTGATTACCTGCCGCCTGCCAATGTTCCGCTTCCGGTGCCCGGTACACGTGTCCGGGTACCATTCAGAAATCAAACGCTCACAGGTTTAGTGATCAGTACCAGCTGCGACACCAGCTTTGCTCCCGAAAAAATCAAAACCGTGCTGGAAGTGCTGGACGACGAACCCTTACTCGATCAATCCATGCTTGACCTACATCGTTGGGCGAGCACTTACTATCTCTTTCCGCTAGGAATGACACTGCAAACATCGCTACCCCAAGCAGTACGCGAAGGTAAAAGCTTGCATGCACCAACGAAACTGACCTGGCAACTAAGTCCGTCCGGCCTGGCGATTGATCCAGAGAAGATGGGTAAGTCCGAAGCGCAAAAACAGATAGTTGATTACCTGCGAACCTACACCAATCTGAATACGTCCGAACTCTCAACTCTGCTCGGCAAAACAGCTACCCCCGCTCTGAAGGCGTTACTGACGAAACAACTCGTCATGCAGGTCCCGGCAACCGGGAGCATCACTCCCAAACCCGAAGCCAAACAGACAGCCCTGCATCTCAATGATCAGCAAGCCTTCGCTCTTCAGGAGATGCGGCAGGCACTGAATTCATACCAATGTTTCCTGCTCGAAGGCATCACGGGCAGTGGCAAGACCGAAGTGTATCTGCAACTGATTAGTGAGGTGATCGCGAGCGGCAAACAGGTCATGGTGCTTGTGCCGGAAATCAGCCTGACCCCTCAAACGGTCGAACGGTTTCGCAAACGGTTCAGCGCACCAATCGTTAGTTTCCACTCTGGCTTGAGCAACAAACAGCGCCTTGATGGCTGGCTCGCGGCACGAAATGGTACTGCGTCAATCATCATCGGCACCCGCTCGGCAGTGTTCACGCCCCTACCGCGCCTTGGCCTGATCATCATTGATGAAGAGCACGACTCGTCTTACAAGCAGCAGGAAGGTTTCCGTTATTCCGCGCGTGATGTCGCAATCTATCGCGCGAGCGCCGGCAAATTTCCGATTGTGCTGGGTTCAGCCACGCCATCGCTGGAAAGTCTGCAGAATGCATTGAGCGGACGTTATAAGTTGCTCAAGCTGACAGAAAGAGCGGGCGACGCAAACCTGCCTGTCATGCAGATTCTCGACATGCGCCTGCAGGATAATAATGAAGGTCTCTCTCACGCGCTGTTGCAACAGATCCGTCAACAGCTCGCCAATAACCGTCAAGTCCTCGTGTTCCTTAATCGGCGCGGCTTTGCTCCGTTGCTGTTGTGTCGTGATTGCGGCTGGATCGCCGAATGCCCTCGCTGCGAACGCAGTTATACGCTACACCAGCAACCCTCGTGCCTGCGCTGTCATCACTGTGATTCACAGAAACCATTGCCACGCGCATGTCCCGGTTGCGGCAGCACCAATCTTGCCGGAGTCGGGCTTGGCACCGAACGCACCGAAACGTTGTTGCAGACTGAGTTTCCGGACTATCCAATCATCCGCATCGATCGCGATACCACGCGTCTCAAAGGCAGTCTCGATCAATTTGTCGAAACTATTAACAGCGGAATTCCCTGCATCCTTGTCGGTACTCAGATGTTGGCGAAAGGCCACCATTTCCCGCGCGTATCTCTCGTTGCAGTGCTTGACGCTGACAGCGGTTTATTCAGCGCTGATTTTCGCGGGCAGGAAAATCTTGGCCAACTGCTGACCCAGGTTGCGGGTCGCGCGGGCCGTAGTGAAGAACCCGGCAAAGTCCTGATCCAGAGTTACCATCCGCAGCATCCGGTACTTCAACAATTGATCACATCTGGGTACGGCGTTTTTGCGCGAACTCTTCTCGAGCAGCGGCGCGCGGGCAGACTGCCGCCTTTTGTTTATTTTCTGCTGATTGGTGCGGAGGCAACGATGCGTGAAGCACCGCTCCATTTTCTGCAGGAAGCGCTCAAGCTCGCGCAGGACCTCAGCACCCATGACTTGCAATATTTCGGACCGATGACGAGCCCGCTCGGAAAAAAAGCCGGCAAATTCCGCGCACAGCTGATCCTTCAGGCAAATAAACGTACGACGTTCCAACGCATGGGTCAGCAATTACTTGCCGCACTCGATAACTTGCCGCGCAGCAAAAGCGTGCGTTGGTACGTCGATGTTGATCCGCTTGATTTCAGCTAGCTCAGCAGGCGCAAATAATAGTTGTCGCTGATCACCACCACCTGATTTCTTATCATTGTGAGCCGCGGGTTATTTACAGATAATACCCGCCACATTTCAGATCGAGCAGAAGCACTATGGCGCAAGATTTTGCCAAACAAAGCAAGAAACGACCTGAAGTCGAAAGACGCAAACCAGCGCGCGCTGCGACCCGCGTTATCGTGAAAGAACAGCGCAACTACTGGAGCTGGTATTTTTCCGGCCTGCTTTCGGGAGTGATCGTTGCGATCATCGGTTACTTCGGAATATTGCATATCGAAACCCAACAAGCTGAGGCTGCCCAGACCGCCCAGGCAATTGATCCTGCCAACGCCGAACCGCCAGCTTTCAGTTTCGGCTTCTACGAAAATCTCAAGAACGCAGAAATTTCGGTAGCCCAGCCAGCCCCAGCGCCAGAAGTCATCACCGAAGCGACACCTCCAGCAGCCAGCGCGTCGTCACCCGCAGTTAACTCCGCAGTTGCCACCACATCACCTGTCGCAGAACCAAACCGTGTGAGTTACCTCTTGCAGGCCGGCTCTTTCCAGAATCGCGAAGATGCCGAAAATCGTCGCGCCGAAATCATGTTGCAGGGAATGATCGTAAACGTCGTACCAGGAGTAGTGTCCGGACGTAACCTGTTCAGGGTACAGGTTGGCCCTATGGAAGAACGGCAAAAAGCCGAATCCGCGCGTGAAGTGTTATCAACGCTCAACATCGAGTCGATCCTGCTGGTTGTCCGATAACCCTGCCATTTAGTACCTGTAAAAGCCCCAACCTGCGCGGCGGTAATCGCCGTCTTGTCCTTGAAATCAGTTTCGCCGCCTCAACATAGATTGACTCAACCTTACACGCGCAAGCTCTCCTCTGGAGTAACGATGGAACAATTTCACGGCACCACAATCGTCTCGGTACGCCGTAACGGCAAAGTGGTCATTGGTGGCGATGGTCAGGTTAGCCAGGGCGCGACCATCCTGAAAGGCAATGCGCGCAAAGTGCGCCGCCTTTATCACAACCAGGTGCTCGCCGGATTTGCTGGCGGCACGGCAGATGCTTTTACGCTGTTCGAAAAATTTGAAGAACAACTTGAGAAGCACCACGGCAAACTCACACGCGCAGCAGTTGAACTTGCCAAACTCTGGCGCACCGAACGCGCGCTGCGCCGCCTTGAAGCGATGTTGCTCGTAGCAGACAAAGACGCCTCGTTGATCATCACCGGCAACGGCGATGTGGTCGAACCAGAAGACAGCCTGATGGCCATCGGATCAGGCGGCCCTTACGCACAATCAGCGGCCAAAGCCCTGCTCGACAACACCGATCTCGATGCTCGCACGATTGTCGAAAAGAGCCTGCATATCGCTGGCAGCATCTGTGTCTATACCAACCACAACGTAACTATTGAAGAACTCTCATTCTGAATTTGAAGAACCCTATGCGAACAACTTTAAGTCCCCGCGAAATTGCCGCCGAGCTCGACAAACACATCGTAGGCCAGGATGCCGCCAAACGTGCCGTGGCAATTGCACTGCGCAATCGCTGGCGTCGTATGCAGCTGCCTGAAGGCCTGCGCAACGAAGTTACGCCAAAAAATATTCTGATGATTGGTCCAACAGGTGTCGGCAAAACTGAAATCGCGCGTCGTCTGGCCAAGCTCGCGGGCTCTCCATTCATTAAAGTGGAAGCAACCAAGTTTACCGAAGTGGGCTACGTCGGCCGCGACGTGGATTCGATCATTCGTGATCTCGTATTTGTTGCCGTCAAAATGCTGCGCGAACAGGAATACGAAAAAGTCAGCGTGCAGGCCGCCAATGCTGCAGAAGATCAAGTACTCGACATTCTGGTCCCAGGCACCTCAACAGCAACTGATAATGAAACCCGTCAGATCTTTCGCAAGAAACTGCGCGAAGGTCAGCTCAACGAAAAAGAAATCGAAGTCAAAGTGAGTGAACGTGTCAGCGGCATGGAAATCATCGCGCCGCCCGGCATGGAAGACATGACCAATCAGTTAAGCACGATGTTTTCATCGCTTGGCAACGGCCGCAAAAAGTCGCGCCGCATGACCGTTAAATCCGCGCTGAAAGTTTTGCAGGATGAAGAATCCGGCAAACTCATCAACGAAGAAGAACTCAAAGCCCGCGCAATCGAACTTACCGAACAGACGGGCATTGTTTTCATCGACGAAATCGACAAAGTCGCCAGTCGTAACGAAAACTCCACGGGTGGTGTATCGCGCGAAGGTGTGCAGCGCGATTTGCTGCCGCTGATCGAAGGCTCAACAATCAGCACAAAATATGGCTCAGTAAAAACTGACCACATTTTGTTCATCGCATCAGGCGCGTTTCATCTTGCGAAGCCATCCGACCTCATTCCCGAGTTGCAGGGTCGTTTGCCAATACGCGTGGAGCTTTCTGCATTAAGCGTCGAAGACTTCAAACGTATTCTTACCGAACCTGACGCTTCGCTGTGCAAACAGTATCAAGCCCTGTTGGCTACCGAGGGCGTACAACTGGAATTTACGCCGCAAGGCATCGAACGATTGTCCGAAATTGCGTGGCAGGTAAATGAACGCACCGAAAATATCGGCGCGCGTCGCTTGCACACCGTGATGGAAAAACTGCTCGAAGATATTTCATTTGCTGCCGACGCGATGGTCGCCAATGGTAATTCGCACTTTGTGATTGACGACAAATTTGTCGACAGTCACCTTGGTGAACTCGCAGCCAACGAAGATCTCAGCCGCTTCATACTTTAAGGAATTTGTTGCACATGCAACCCACAGACATCCGCTTGCATAAACGCACGGCAATCCTCGAGATCAAATATGCCGACGGCGGCATCTACACACTGCCCGCAGAATTCCTGCGCGTGTATTCACCCTCTGCCGAAGTTCGCGGCCATGGCCAGGGTCAGGAAGTGCTGCAGACAGGCAAGCTCAACGTTAAAATTTCGCGCATCGAACCTATCGGCAATTACGCAGTGCGCCTGCACTTTGATGACGACCACAACACCGGTATTTATTCATGGGAATATCTGCGTGAGTTATCTTTGGACCAGCCCAAACTCTGGGATCAATACCTTCAACGCCTGAAGACTGCCGGCGAGCGCCGCGAACCCAAAGAAGCTGGTGTCCAGATCGTCAACATCATGCCGCTGAAACCCCACTAGTCTGCAGTCGCGCAAGGTTCAGCAGTCTCGCGGATAAATAACATCTGCGAGAAGTGCGATGAACGTTCAATGAAATGAAACGTGCGATGTAGCGGGGTCGCTCCGTAGTCATACACCCTGTACACCTTCCAAGAATAACGCATACATTCAGAAACCCCGGATTCAAATCCATCAACTCAATACGCGTGCCTGCTGTTTCACCCGCAATACCGCAGTACAATGCGGCCATACCGAAATTGGCCAACATGCAGAACACCCATGAGTGACGAATCCACCAATCCACCACCTTCCGGTAACAAGACCACCCATTTTGGTTATCAGGAAGTGCCGGTCGAGCAGAAAGCGTCGCTGGTCGGCAATGTGTTTCATTCGGTCGCGCAAAAGTATGACCTGATGAACGACGTCGTGTCGCTTGGCACCCACCGCATCATCAAACGTTTCGCACTCGAACTGTGTGCAATACGCCCAGGCCAGCAAGTGCTTGATCTCGCTGGTGGCACTGGCGACTTCAGTCTGCTGTTTGCGCCCTTGCTGGGCCGCGAAGGCCAGGTAGTGCTCGCCGACATCAATCCGTCCATGGTGAGTGTCGGTCGCGATCGCATCATTGATGCGGGTAACCCCGGCAACATCACCTACACACTCGCCAATGCCGAATGCCTGCCGTTTGCCGACAACAGTTTTGACTGCACCATCATCGCGTATGGTCTGCGCAATGTTACGGACAAAGACGCGGCGCTGCGTTCGATGTATCGCGCGTGTAAACCAGGTGGCCGAGTGCTCGTGCTGGAATTTTCCAAACCTCGTAATCCACTCGTCGGCAAAGCATACGATCTGTATTCGAAACTCTGGCCAGTGGCAGGCAAAGTGGTGATGGGCGACAGCGCAAGTTATCAATACCTCGTCGAATCGATTCGTATGCACCCCGATCAGGAAACCCTCAAACAGATGATGCTGAGCGCAGGTTTTGCGCGCTGCAATTATCACGACGTGATGGGCGGCATCTGCGCCATTCATATTGGTTACAAGGACTGAACATGTCGTTCGCGCTCCTGCAAACTGCCCTGCTGATGCCCGCCGAACTCGCGCTCAACAAGTTGCTGACGCTCGATGCTGCCACCGCTGCGCGCTTGCAGTCGTTACAAGGCAAGACACTCGCCGTTCATCTTTCTCAACCCACGTTTGTACTTTACGTCTGCGTCTCCGGAGCAGGTTTGCGTTTGAGCCCCGTGTTCGAAGGCCAGCCCGACGCAAGCTTGCATGGTTCGGTACCGGCTTTGCTAAAACTGTTAGCGAGGGGCGCAACCCATACTAATTTACACATGACCAATGTCGAGCTGCGCGGCAATACGAGTTTTGTGCAACAGCTTCAGCACCTGCTGCTGGATCTCGATATCGACTGGGAGTTCCAGCTAAGCCGACTCATTGGCAATCTGCCGACATCGCTGGTGAGTAGTGGTTTCAATCAGGTTGCCGATTTCGCTAAAACCAGCGGCACTCGACTCAAGCAAAACCTGCAGGATTATCTGCAAGAAGAAAGCAACTTGCTGCCACGTGTTCATGAACTCGACGCGTTTTATTCGGCGATAAACGAGCTCGCATTACGCGTTGATCGTTTACAGGCCAGAGCGGATCTGCTTTCCAGCAAAGTCAAAAAGTGAGCAAGCACGTTTCACTATCATTACTCGGTAGTTGTAGGGTTCCGTCTGAACCGAAGGTATTGGCCAGGTCTTCTACCGGTCGATAAGCCAGACGAACAATCATCCAGTCAATCACAACAGACCGAGTTGACAGCAGCTTTCGTCTACTCGACATCACCAGCCCCGTGCAATTTCTGCAGTTACAATTGATTACAATTTGTTGCATATTTACTAACATCACTGCGCAGGCCTGTTAGGGATAATGGGAGTACCTAAAAAAAGTTTACCGGCCCAGGCCCATGAAAAACTTTCTTTCCCATCCATGCACTTCATTCAGAGCGCCGCCATTTTCCTGGCCGCGTTCACAATGTTATTTATTCTCCAGACCAACCTTTCTCGCAACGTTACTGATCACCGGTTGCTTCCACGGCATCGCATTCGCACAGGATGACAACAGCGACCGCAACTGGGATCTCGGTCTCGCGGTGGGATACGGTGAACGCAGCAATCCGCTTGTTACTGGCGAAGACATCGACATCAATACGGTGATCGATTTCAGCTGGACCGGAAATAATTTCTATTTTGATAACGGTGACTTCGGGTATTACTTCCTCGAACGCAAATCGTATGCATTTAATCTCGTTGCGACCGTTAACAATGAACGTAACTACTACAACTACCTGACCGGCCGGCAACTTGGTCTCGAAAGTGTGGTCGGTGCCAATTTCAATAAAACATTAATGCCCGCACCACCCGAAAGTGAAGAAAAACCCAAAGACCAGAACATGTTTGTCTCTCAGGAGGATCAGGCCGCCATCCCTGGTCTCCCGGAAACTGTCTCCCCGTCTTTCCTGAATCAAAACACCGATCTTCCCGATCGTGATTTCGCCGTGAACAGCGGCATTGAATTTCTATACATCAGCCCTTGGGGTGATATTCAGGCGCAGCTTCTGAGCGATGTCAGTTCCACGCATAACGGACAGGAAGCCTGGTTGTCGTGGTCACATCCCTGGTACACCGCTAACAGTGAACTTAATCTGACATTCGGGCTCGAATGGAAAAGCGCTGATCTCGTGAGTTATTACTATGGCGTGCGCGCTGACGAAACGTTCCGCGGCCGCGATGTCTATACCGCCAGCGCTGGGACAAATCGTTTTATCCGTCTCGCCGCACGCCACAGTTTGTCCCGCCACTGGAATCTGGTGGCGATGATCGAACGCGAATTTTTGAGCAGCGCGATCTATGAGAGCCCGATCGTCAGCAGCCATGAAGTGGATACGTTTTTTACCGGACTGTTTTATCAGTTTTAAGTTTTGCCTGGACCCGAATGTTTCTGAACAATGATTTACTTTTTTCCCCGCGCAACACACTCCGTTGGCTGTATCCCATGCGCGCGTTTGTAACGACTACGCTTTCTATATTTCTCGTGTTCGCAAGCGATCGAGGCCATGCGGCTGAAGAATTGCCGAAGTCCCACCGCCTGCGTATACGTCCCTCGATTTGCGTGTCATACGACAGCACCCAGCCCTGCACCATGGCGATGGAAGTTTCCTGGGAAGGCCAGGCCATGGCAGATGTTTGCCTGCGCGGCGTAATGATTTCGCCCATGCTTGCGTGTTGGAAAAATGCACGCGACGGCAACATAACGCTCGACTATGCCAATACTGCCGACATGGTGTATCAGCTTGTTGAAGAAGCAACCCAGGGTTTGCTCGCCGAAGCAGAGGTCAAGGTTATCAACCGCGACCTGCGTTCATCACGCAAACGTCGTCGCCATGTGTGGAGTATTCTGTAGTGAACAATGTCGAAACCCCGCCCAACCCACCTGTACGTCTGTTGCTGATCGAGGATGATGTGCGGCTTGCGCAACTCGTGCGCGACTATCTGACGCACGAAAACTTCATCATCAGCGTAGAGCATCGTGGCGACACCGCACTGAGCGGTTTTCAACCATCCGAAGTGGACATCGTGATACTTGACCTCATGTTGCCCGGCATGGACGGACTCAAGGTATGCAGCGGTTTACGAAAAGTATTCAATGGCCCGATCCTGATTCTGACTGCGAAGAACAGCGACATCGATCATGTGATGGGGCTCGAGCTTGGCGCAGATGATTTTGTACACAAGCCCATCGAACCTCCCGTGCTGCTTGCGCGGCTGCGTGCACTGCTGCGCCGCGTGCAACCACAAACGCCACCAACACATGACACCAGCAACGAGACCATGCGTTTCGGCAAACTGCTGATCAGTGTCCAGGCTCATCTCGTCAAACTCGGTGACGAAGTGATCGACTTCACTACCCAGGAATTCGAACTGCTGTATCTGTTCGCGCGCAACGCCGGCAAAGTGTTGAGCCGCGATGATGTTTTCAACAACATTCGCGGGATTGAATACGACGGCCTTGATCGCACCGTGGACGTACGCGTTTCACGCCTGCGCAAAAAATTGCATGACAATTCCAGTCAACCCCAGCGCATTAAAACTGTATGGGGCAAGGGTTACCTTTTTGTCGCAGATGCCTGGGATTGAGATCACTGATGAAGCAAAAATTTTCGACATTTTTCTTTGTGCGTTCGTACGTGGCGATTGTGCTCGCGATCGTGATGCTCGCTCTGCTGCTCGACAGCCTGCTGGCCACACGCGCTGAAGACAATACCGAAGCCGAACTGACCACAATGTATTCACCGATGTTCAGCATGCTTGCAGGCAGCGCGAAGGGCTTGGAGCCATCGATGATTGCAAGCCGCATCGCAGACACAACGGCCGACTGGAACATTCCCGTATCAGTGTTGCCACTCGATGAATTCGCAGGCCTGCAAACGGTTACTGACAAAAGCGGTGTTCAAGACGTACATCTGTTTTACAACAGCAACAGCGAACCGATGCTGTACCAACTACTGCCACACGCTGCACTCGTGTTGGCGCTCGGGCCGTTGCCAGTACATCAGCAGGAAACCTTGTTTGAAACGGTTGTTATTTCTGCCTACTACGGCTTGGTCGCGTTGCTGGTGTTCCTCTGGATACGACCTTTCTATCGCGATTTAAGTTTATTGCGCTCTGCGGCAGCCGAATTCGGCAAGCAGGATTTTTCCACACGTGTCGAGCTGAGCTCCAAGTCCAGCATCTTGCCCGTAGCGCAATCATTTAACGCAATGGCCGCGCGAATTGAATACCTCGTGTCGGCACACCGCGAGTTGACCAACGCGGTGTCCCATGAATTGCGCACACCACTCGCGCGCTTCAAATTCAGTCTGGAAATTCTGACGCGTATAAACGATGCCGCAAAACAGCAGGACTATTTAAACAACATGAAGATCGATGTCGCGGAGCTCGAAACGCTGATCGATGAAATGCTGACCTACGCGCGCCTGACTGAACAGAACCTGCTCGTCAATCTCGTCGACATCGATCTGCGTACGTGGCTGCAACAGGAACTTGCGGTCTATGCCAACCTCGACACACTTGTTACGTGCAGTTTTGCCAATCAACCGTCGGCCGGAGATTTCCGTACTGCATTTAATCCCGAGCTAATGGCGCGTGCGATTCACAACATCATCCGTAACGGTTTACGTTACGCATTTTCCACGATCAATGTTCACGTCAATCTGAATACAGACAAAGTATGTATTCGCATTTGTGATGATGGCCCAGGTATTCCGGCAGAGATGCATGAAAAAATCTTCGAACCGTTTTCACGCCTTGAAACCAGCCGCGATAAAAACATCGGTGGTTATGGGCTCGGCCTTGCGATAGCCGCACGTATCCTGCAGCGGCATCAAGGCACAATCAAAGTGAGCAACTGTGAACCGAAGGGAGTTTGCTTTGTAATGAATTGGCCACGTAATCGCCTGGCGGCATCGTCGTAACAAGCGATCCATCAGCGATATAAATCATGGCGCCACGTTTGTAACAGTAAGGTTGCAGCAGTGCAGAGTTTCCGGGCGTGCACTTGATAAAACTCGCCAAGGCGCTTGCAACTTCCGCATCAAGCACCCTTGGCGAATCTCATTCGGCCGAAAAATTTTTCTACCGAATCACTTCTCCAGATTGGTGTAGACCTGTTCTTCAAAACCCTGCAACACGTTTATCGCTGCCTGGTGGTAGAACGGCATAAACTGCATCATCAGCACCGCGCCCACTTCACGCTGCGGATCTATCCAGAATTCCGTATTAAAAATGCCAGCCCAGGCCAGACTACCGGGTGAACGCATGTTCGCCACGCGCCCTTCGGTACGCTGGAAACCGAGACCATAGGTGTCTACACCTGCACCGAGCGGAAATGGCTGGCTCGTGAGCGGATTGGTCGTTGGCATCAGGCCCACGCGTACCTCGCCCGTGTGGCTCTCGCCCATCAATGCAATCGTTTCTGGCTTGAGCAGCTGCTGGCCATTCAAGCTGCCATCGTTCAAAAACAAACGAATGAACTGCGCATAATCGCGTGCGGTGGACGACAAGCCGCCATCACCTTGCACAGGCGATGAAATCACGCCGGCTGGATTCGGCGATTCAAGCAACTGGCTGCCATCGCTACGCCACACCGTAACGGTACGCGCATTTTTATCGGCGGGAATATCAAACGACGTGTCGTTCATTTGCAGAGGTCCGAGAATTCGCGACTGCATGAATTCGAACAACCCTTGGCCAGTGACTCGTTCGATCACCGTGCCGAGCACACGTGTGCTTTCGCCGTACACCCATTGCGTACCCGGTTCGAACAACAATGGAAAATCAATCGCACGCGCACCGGGTTTGCCTTCCGACAGTTTGGCAAGTTCAGGACTCACAAACGCATATCCAAGCCCCGAGGTATTGGTCAGCAGATGCCGGATCGTGATTTCGTTTTTGGCAGGCTCGGCGGTGAACGTGCCGTCGTCGAGATTAAAGGAACTAAACACCTGGCGATCGCCAAGCTCAGGCACGTATTGCGATAGCGGCGCATCGAGTTCGATCTTGCCGTCTTCCACCAGCATCATGATGGCAGTCGAAGTAATGGGCTTGGTCATCGATGCAATGCGAAAAATTGCGTCCTGCGTCATCGGCTTGTTGTTGGTTACGTCCATTCTGCCGTAAGCCTTCTCGAAGATTACGCCGTCCTTGTTCACGATCAGCGCGACCATGCCTGGGATGCCGGTAGTCATCTGCTGTTCCTGCAGATAACGATCGATGGCGGCCTCACCTTCGGGTGTGAGTGTTTGTGCGCCGGCGTTAACCGTTAATAGCAGCAGCGCAGTGCTGATCCATTTATTAAATTGCATCGGGTTCCCCTCAAAGTTTATTCATGTAGTCAGTACTCGGAAAAGCAGACCTAAATCGCAAACTTTCCTTTCCTGCATCTGGCTATTGGCAATGCATTAAATCATACGGCATCACGGGCACAACCCAAATTCACTGGCGTTCATCACACAACTGTTTTGAGACATCGGCAGGATGGATGGCAGAAAATATTCAGGCTCATCACCACCGATTGCATTATCAAGATGAAGCACAGGTGACTGGCCCGCTCGCAATCGCCCGAATCAGGGATGTATTTTTTTATCGGGATCAAGAATACGGACCCATAAAATCTTTGACGTTCTTTAACTAAAAGCTCAGCGGTCGAGTGTCAAAGTGCATTCTCTTTTCTGCTTCTGAAGTTATCGATGCTGGTGACAAAGCAGGAACGAGAAAATGCGAACCCTGCTTGCACTAAAACGAAAGATTAATTTCAGCAACGCTACGAGCAATCGGCTAGTACCGCATCAAACTTGAATCAGTAACCGTCGAATATCTATTGATCTTTTACGCCCTGGAGGTCTCTGCGCTGTAAACCAATAACAAGGGCTACACCAAACTCAAAAGGGATATTTATGAAGCAGCTAAAAATTTTATGTGTACATGGCGTTGGTAATCATCCGGTGGGTGGTCCGTGGGAAGGTGCGTGGAAGTCCTCCATTCAGGATTCGATTCGAAATGTCGATCCGGAAATAGAAACCAACATTGAGTTTGTTTATCTGGATAGTATTTTTATCGATTTCAAAATCAACGCCGTCGATGTCCTCGAAGCGTTATTCAAACTTGGGAGCAGCGGCGCAGGAAATGTATTCCGCCAACCCAAAGGCCTTGGCGATATCGTACGATGGACAGCGGGTATGATTGTGCAGTGGGTGGAGAACGACAAACTTCGCACGCGCACACGTCAAGCCCTCGAGCAACGGATGGCGGAGTTCCAACCTGACATTGTTTGCGCGCACAGCCTGGGATCCCTGGTGGCATACGATTGCTTCACTGGCAGCGGCAAAGATCTATTACAAGGTGTGCGGTTCGTTAGCTGTGGCTCGCAAATTGGTAATCCGTTTGTGATCGGCAACTTTGATGCCGGCAGGATCTCCGAATTGCCGCAAGCGAAGTTCTGGTATCACCTGTTCAACTCCGAAGATGCGGTTTTTACGGCGCAAATACGGCTGTCCTCGCCCAACTTTACGCAGGTCGAAACGTTCTTTGATATCGACGGGGTTGCCGACCATGACGTCACGCAATACATGTCCGACGCGCGTACCGTTGAAACTGTATGGACCGATGTGATCATGGATCTGCATAACAATTTACCGCGTCGGGTTCTGCCGCCAAAAGCGAGACTCAGCGCGAACGCCAAAAAAATTGCGCGGCCTCCACAACGACGCGCACTGTTGGTAGGTATTAATGAATATGCTGACCCTTCCCAAAACCTTGAGGGATGTGTAAACGATGTTTTCCTCATGAGTTCACTGCTGCAGGAAAGTGGTTTCGAAGCAGAAGATATTCGTGTTGTGCTTAATGAACGTGCGACGCACCAGGGTTTATGCGAACGCCTCAAGTGGTTGCTCGATGATGCACAAGACGGTGATGTCCGATTTTTGTATTACAGCGGACACGGCGCGCAGGTGCCTGCCTACGGCATGGGCGACAAAGTCGACAGGCTTGATGAAACCTTGGTCCTGCATGATTTCGACTGGTCGCGCGAACGTTCTTTTACAGACGATGATTTCCATTCGCTCTACAGCCAGCTCCCTTACGGCGTGCAATTTCTGGCGGTTTTTGATTGTTGTCATTCAGGCGGCATGACAAGAGCGGGCGGACGCAAGATTCGTGGCATCGATCCACCTGATGACATTCGCCACAGAATGCTGCGCTGGGATGCAAAACGCGAGATGTGGGTTGAACGTGAACTGGTTTCGCCACAAAAAGAATTTGATAAACATTTCAACTCAGCCAAACGCTCATCTTCCTCTACGATGAAAAAACCCAGTGCTACGCATCGTCTCGGCCAGGCGATGGACTTGCGCGCGTATACGCCAGCGAAGCTAAATGCCAAGGCAAAAAGTCGAGGGCATCACGGGCCCTATTTGCCGGTAATTATTCATGCAAGCAGGGAGGACCAGTTTTCATATGAATACCAGCATGGCGCAATTGCCCATGGCGCGTTCACGTATTGCCTGGTCAAGGCAGTACGCGCAGACCGCCGCCTGAAAAAACCGAAGCTTACCTTCAACTCACTGATTGCACTTGTCGGCAAAGAATTGGCAGGCCTTGGTTACGAACAGGAACCCGGATTGGTGGCGCCGAGCTCCGTCAAGTCGGGACCCGTGCCGATCAAATAATTACTGGCTCGATGAGTGTTGTTTGGTGTGCTTGTCACATCGCCTGACTATGGTGGTGTGACAAACCAGCTGTCGCTCCGTGTTTTTCCATGAACTTTTTCTCCAATCCTTCACGAACCATTTAGCAAACCCTTTCACCATTCCTCGCCTGCTTTTCTAAAAGTTTTCAGCTACTCTCTCAGCCATTCCTTCAATAGCCAACAGCGCGGCCGAACACAAATCAGGAGCAACCGATGGGCAAGACCAGACTTGAAGCATTCAGCGACGGCGTGATTGCAATCATCATCACTATCATGGTGCTGGAGTTAAAAATTCCGCATGGCGAAGACGTCTCAATACTCATGCCGCTGGTGCCGGTGTTCTTCAGTTATGTCTTGAGCTTCGTTTATCTCGGCATCTACTGGAATAATCACCATCACATGTTGCACACACTGCGCACGGTGTCTGGCTCAATGCTGTGGGCGAATCTGCATCTGCTGTTCTGGCTGTCGCTGATTCCTTTTGCAACCGGCTGGATGGGCGAAAACCATTTCGCTGCTGCGCCGGCTGCTCTTTATGGTTTTGTGCTTCTGATGGCCGCAATTGCGTATTGGCTGCTTCAGAAAATCATCATCAACTCGCAAGGTCCCGATTCGATTCTGCTGAAAGCCGTTGGCGGCGACTGGAAAGGAAAAATATCTCCTGTGCTTTATGCGACAGGTATCGTGCTTGCGTTCTGGGTTGAGTGGCTCGCTCTTGCGCTATACGTAGTAGTCGCAATCATGTGGCTGATTCCCGACCGGCGTATTGAGAAAGTCATTGGTAATCACGAGGCGTGAAGCCCGCGCTTGTTTCGGAATATCAGTCACTGCGTCGAGTCCAAACGCTTGATGGGGCTTCGTTATTAATGGCTGTGGCTTGTACAATGGAATTGCATAGGACGCAGCTGAGCTAGCGCTGTTAGTCGGGCGGGCTCTAAATTTTCAGATTTATCACCACAAGGGAGTTGTATCAATGGCGACTAATACCCCAAACAAACGCTTCGCGATGATTCGCGAATTCCAGATGGCCGATTGGTTCACCCTCGCCAATGCCGTCAGTGGTGGCGGCTCACTTTTTGCGATGCTCAGTTATCTCGAAACCAAAGATGTGGAGCACATCTATTACGCTGGTGCACTGGTATTGGCCGCACTGATTTTCGACGTGCTGGATGGCCGCATTGCGCGGTGGCGGCAGAAAGCTTCGCTGATGGGCCAGGAGCTCGACTCGCTTGCCGATGTAATTTCGTTTGGCGTGGCACCTGCAATCATCGCGTACGGCTGCGGCATGCAAGGCATGTACGACCGTATCATCCTGCTCTATTTTGTAGCATGTGGCGTGTCACGATTGGCGCGTTACAACGTAACTGCAGCCACGTTGTCTGAAGGCACAGGCAAAGTGAAATATTTTGAAGGCACACCAATACCAACTTCGATCGTGCTGGTACTGGTCCTAGTGATTGCGGCCTCGCAAGGCGCAGTGAATGAGAATTTGTGGTTTGGCGAAATGAGACTCGCAGGTTTCGTGTTGCATCCACTGGTCATCCTCTACGCCATCTCTGGCTCGTTGATGATCAGCAGATTTCATATTCCAAAGTTATGATGGAGTTTTTCGCGCACCAATAACGGGATGTTTGATGCGACGCCATGGGGCAGGCTTCGTCCGCACAAACATCACCGGCTTGATCGACTATTTTTCCCGGCTTTGCTCCACGTCTTCCGCAAGCCAATCCTTGATCAACGACTGATACGGAATGTCGCGTTTGGTTGCTTCCAGCTTGATACGTTCGAGTAGGGTTTCAGGCAAGCGTATGGCTATGGTGGTGTTGGCAGGCTTATGTATTGGTGCTGGTTGGGATCTGGAATGTCGCCAGTCAACATATTCACTGGCATCTCGACTTTTCCAGAAGTCCCGCTCTTCTGCTTCGGTTTTGAATTCTGGCAATCGTTTAGCTCTGGTCATCAA
Source organism: Pseudomonadota bacterium (assembly GCA_040386995.1). GTDB lineage: Bacteria > Pseudomonadota > Gammaproteobacteria > Pseudomonadales > Pseudohongiellaceae > CAILUG01. The sequence continues at coordinate 63,781 of JAZKES010000008.1, forward strand.
ATACCCCTCTGTGTGAGCTATGGTGAGCACTGTAGTTGAAATTGAATTGACGCTCTCGTTCGTCAGCCTTCTTAATACCTCAATGAATAAGACAACGCAACCCGCACTTGTATCCGCAACTTTAATGCGAATGATCGACTCGCCAGAATTTCCAGCGATGCGATATCAGATAGCCATGAGAAAATACGTCTAGAAAAATTACGCTGGATCGAAATTTTTAAGCGGTTCTTTTTATTTACCAAAACAGTTGCGGCTCTGAAGGCTGCAGCTATTGAGTCGAGTCGTTGCGTTGGGGCGAGCGAGCGGCAATGTACGGCATGTTGACCTGAGTAACGCGATGGATTGAGAAAACATCTATTGTGGGAAGAGTTTCACGTATTGCGCCATAAGAACACAGTTACAATGGCCGCCGGATTCTAACTTGCGTCGCCGTAAAAATGCGTCTCCTTGCCCCCACCCTCATGTGTATTGCCCTGGCCCAACCCTGCCTCGCGGCGGAAAATCCTGAGGCGCAAGCGCAGTCATTTGCGCGAATCTTCAAGGCGTTCTGTATGGAACACATCGATGATCTTGATGCCTTGAAAGGGCAGCTGGAATCCGTCACGCCACTTGCAGAACGCAGCGCCGAAATATTTCTGAACGGCATGCCTGGCAGTGTGTGGGCCGTACCCGATGCGGAAGGCACGTATGTTCTGGCCTTACCGACAAATGAAAACCTGTGCGTCATTTTTGGCCGTCGCGCGGGAGCAGAGAAGACAGATGCACTGTTTGTTGAACTCGTTTCCTCCCCACCGCCACCTTTCCTCGTAAGAAAGCTTGGCGAAAATTTCGAAGAAACTCCCAAGAATGGCACTGCGCATAATATTGGTTACGAATGGTATACCGAGGATTCGAGCCGCAAGGTGACCTTTACGCTCAGCACTACACCGTTTGAAGAAGCGGAAATTCAGGCATTGGGATCAATCAGCATAAGTGGTGAATGAAACACCGCAGCACTCGCTTGCGGTACGACGTCTCGTGCAAATGATCAGTTTTCGTCAGGGATATATGCGAGCCCGGCCGAAGCCCTCTTCACACTAGCCGTGTATAAAATTCCAGAGCGGCGCGATCAAAACAATTCGACCGAACCGCGGAATTCCGATTCGATTAACAAGCCCTTTTCCAGAAGATGGTCGTAATAGTGCGTTGCGTTACGCCCATTTGCCTTCGCGAAATACAGCGCCTTGTCGGCGCGATCCACTACTTGTGTGAGGTGATCAAAATCTGCAACAGCAGTGAAACCTATACTGACAGTGACGTGCGCGACACGCGGGAAATTGAAGTCTGCCACGCGCTTGCGAAATTTCTCGAGCACGACATAAGCCTGGTCCTGATCAGTTGGTTCCAGCAGCACAACAAACTCTTCGCCACCAAAACGAAACAGCAAGTCGTTGCTACGAAAACATTCCTTCATGACCTTCGTCAGCAGAAGTAGAATTTCATCACCATAGAGATGCCCATAGTCATCGTTGACTCTCTTGAAGTGGTCAATATCGGCGATGGCCAGAAACACTTGATCGCAGTCTCTGAATGAGCGCTGCTTCTGCCGTTGATTCTTTTCAATCAGCACTTTCTGGCATTTGCGCTGGGAAGCCATCAACTGGCTGAAATTCCTGTCGATGGTTTTACGGTTGAGAAGTCCAGTCAGGGAATCGTGCGCGTTTTCGCAAAGCAGATTATGGTAATTGCGATAAATGCTGCCGAGACTCTGCAGCGCACTTATCAATAGTGCGTCTTGCACGACGCCAGTCAGTTCAACTACAGCAAGCGTTCCTTCATTATCTATGACGGGAAAATTCAGTACGGTCTGCCCGCCCTGATTGCTATATTCAGACCATCTTCTGCTCGTAATAACGGCCAACAGCTTTTCATCAGGAAGCGTTAATTCCCCTTCCCTGCTTTCGTAATAGCTACCACCTGATTTGTTCTGCCAGAGGCGCAAGGTTTCCCGCACAAGCCCCGGCCCGTGCTCGGAGACCGGTTTGATAAGCGCCAGCGACACACACGGAAACATCTCACCCAGGCACGACAAAAGTGTGTGCTCCAGAGCATCGATGTCCCGTTGTGCAGTAAGGACGATTATTGATTCCAGTAACTTCGTTTGCATAACCACGCTTGTTTGAACAGGTTTCCCTTTAGTCACTACGACACTTCCAGCCAAACCTTTAGTGGCATGCCAATATTAATTCCTGGTAAATTCGTGATGGGTTTAGCGATTTTTGCAGAGGAACAATGCCCAAGGCACTTAATCTGGAACGTGGCAGTTAAATGTGCCCATTGATTGGGGCTTTGCTGGAGGCATTGGGCGAATGTGATAACTCAGCCATTCGGTGCTGTAACACGAGGCGAAACTACGGGCGGATGGGCTAATTGCCTGTAACAATGAATTCTGATTTCCCCGCACGGCAGGAATGGGAGTAAATAGGGCTAACGGGTTTGCCCGCAACCCAGGCGATTCACTGGAAGCCCATCCCAATGTCCGAAGAACTCGCCGGGCTGACCCGGTTCAAGCTGTTAACAACCCCAACTCAAAACTTGCTGCATATCCGTCGGCACTTCGGTTCAACTGTAGCAACAACTCCTCACCACCCTTACGAAAGATCCTGTCATTGCGGTTACGTGTGCTGCGTTGACCATTAGCCGCATAGAGTGCTGATGTGTGAACCTCGTCCGTAGTAGTGTCATCGAAATAAAGCTGCGAGGTAAACTCCGCGCCGCGTTCTGCGGATGGATCAGTGCGTATCTTGAAATGTATATGCACTGTGCGTCCCGGATACCAGCCCGGATAGATGGTATCGAACACCACTACGCCGTTTGCGTCCGTGAGCTGATAACCGCGCAGAAATTTTTTGCCACGATTGTCGTATTTCCTGTCCTTCACATCCGAATATTCACCCATCGCATCGTTATGCCAGACATCAACCACCACACCAGCAAGTGGCTCGCAGCTATTTTCATTCAGCGCAGAGAGTTTAAGGGTAAGGCGCAAAGGTAAACCGGTGCGAACTGAATTGTCAGTGGGATCGAGTCGCAAATCGGACCGCAGCAATTTTGCATCGACGAAATACGGACCTTCCGTTTGCTCGGGTTTCGCGATACAGAATGGTGCAGAAGATTGCTCACTCGCTTGTGCATACACGTTGCTAACAAACGTCATTGCCGCGGTGCCACTGATCATACCGAGTAACTCGCGGCGTTTGTGCGAAGCAATAATCCGGCCTTTGGTTTCGTCGTCGTTTGTCATGCGGCTGTCTCTCGTGAAAAATTGATCGTGATGTTCCGGTTATCCAAGGTCCTGAGAAGTTTTAGCTGGTTGTGCTCCAATTCTTCTAACAGACAACTGCCTGGCATTTCGGTCGTTCTCCACGACTTCAAACAGAAAGCTCTCGGACGTTTGCTAACTTTTTCTCTTACCCCTACGACCAGAATTTCCACTGGCTACTTTCGTTTTTT